>NZ_BAAJLR010000002.1:0-815927 GCF_057542855.1 Alteromonas sp. 4NS20-0143 | reverse complement strand
GCGTAAAGCGGACATTTGATACTCTGACTCGCAAGTCCGCTCCAGACAAGGAGCGGACACTCAATGCATTATTAAGCGGCTGCCACAAAATCACGATGAAGTGACTTATCAAGGCCGTTCTTTCTCATGAAGTCAGAGAGTACCTCATAGTTATTTAGATGGTCGGCGCAGTATGCGGGTAATATAAATAGCCCTAACTCTGAAGCTAGTTTGAGCATTTCGAGACAACCCTGTTGCGACTTATACTTGAAGTGAATCGTCCAGTTATCCTCAAACCACAGGTCTACACCTAGTCGATTGAATACCAAATTTGGAGAGTAAACCTCGTCAAACTGCTTTGCCACATATTCAGCCATACTCGCGTTTTTAATATAGTACGAAAACTGAAGCTTCTGATTTGAATTGCGGCCGATATATTTATACTTACGTGGTTCTTCCAGCTCTACTAACTTCTTCAAGAAAAGCTTAATAGCGTTGTTCCAACCTTGCTTTTCTGCACATGAGGCTTCTTCTATCACTTTGAATGAATCCGTCTCGTACAGCCAATGGTCAAACACCGTTATTGCAGCCCAAGAAAAGTCATCGGCTGTACAATCCTCGTTGTACTTCAACAGAAACGAGAATTTCTCAGATAGTAGGGAGTTTTCACACTTGGTAACGTTTAAAAAAGATCTCATGGCCTGAACAGTTTATGACTGGAATTATATTGTAGCACCCGTTTCTACAGAAAAGCATGCTATGCGTTTTCAAAGGAAAAAACAAAACGTCTGCTATACGTACTGAGCTGCCCTACAGAGAGCCTTGATGGGCATCAAAAGACAAGAAGCAGACATTCGCTTAATGTGCTTTAAATGAATTTGCCCAATTTTAATATTCCGAAATCTTATTATCAATAATCTAAAAAAATTACGCCTACGCCCTTTGACATAACATACTGATTTGACGCCTTGTTTACTTCTGACACATCTGTAGTATGTATAAAAATACAACAATGGATCTATTATGGTTGAAATAATTGCGCTGGTTTCGAATCTTGGAGCCTTAACCGTTATAGGCTTCATCTATCTGGGATACATTAAAAATTTGCGCTCCATTAACGAGCTTAAAGACTCTCAGCTAAAAGTTGCCCAGCAAAATGTAAAACTTTGGAAGGACAAAGCTATCGAGCTTGAGCGTCGCACACCTGAATTCATCGAAAAACAACTGAGTGACAGAATTAAGGTTCGAGAGGAAGAGCTTGCTAGACTCGTGTCAGATAATAAAGATCACTCTGAGATGATAGAGCAGAAAAACAAAGAGCTACGTAATTTGAGGGGAAAAGTTGAGGCAGCCCAAGCTTTCACGAGCGACATTACTGTTTGGGACAAAGGAATGAATGACTATGTCGATGTTCCTGTTTCAGCTTTAGAAACAAGATATGCTGGTGCAATCGCTGTTGACACTGCCTCAATAATGATTTGTGATCCTTGGTATGTATCCATGGAGGACGAGAGAGAGAAAGAAGAATTTGAAGCGAAGAGTCGAATGTTTGAAGTTGTAAGCACAGGAGAGAGATTTTGTTCAAATGAAGAGGAGGATAGCTGGCCAGCAGAAGCCTTTTCTTTGGATGATAATCATTCCTCAATCGGTGAATTAATCGCAAATGGAACGGTAAGAGAATTGGACTACAGAGGACATCTTCCGGCGATAAAGGAATCATATATAAAAGGAAACTTTCAAGACGATTCTAACAAGCACTTTTACTTACCTGTTAGACATCAAACCTTCATGAATGGAAATCCGGGTGCAGGTGTCACTGTAGGACTATCTGGAGACGGTGTTTACCATGTAAAAATAGAATCTTACAAGGATGAGATCCAGAGAATAGTCATAGAGATATAGACGGGATAAGGTGTACTACGGTAAGGAATATACCCAATGGTCACATCATATACGCAGATTAGTTCTTTACTTAACGTGACATTTTTGATCGCAGATATTAATCAACTCTACCTGTGAGTGTATGATTAACTGGCGACTAATCCACATCAAGTCATACAAGGGAACTAAACAAGACTTAAAAAGACTGAATTAAAGCTAAGAAATATCTAATTTAGTTGCTTTTTAATTTAATTCCTGCCAATAAGAATCCACTTATTTCTGATTTTTTCGTCTTCAGCAAGCTGCAAAGCACCTATCCCTAAAAAAGTAGGAACTATTGATAGCGGCGCATTTGCAATGAAATCTGCACAAAATGAAATAGGACCAATAGCTGTACAAAATTTGCCTATTCGGTCGTAGTTTGCAGCCCGTTTTAGTGCTCGATTACTTAATTTGATTTGATGTCTAATTCTTTTTTCTTTTTTTATATCACCTGTTTGAAAAGCCTCAACCCATTGCGCCATGACATGTCTGAAATCTACAAACTCGCTCTTCTGACGAAGCTCTGCGATTTCAGAGAAACATCGTATTTTCGGTAGAAACTCTATTTCGTCTAAGAACACATCTACAGAAGCTATAATTTCTTCGTGCTTATTTAGAGACTTTATATATTGAAAGTCTCTTTTTCCGCTGGGTTTAGCAGGAAGCTGCATCAAGGGCATAGCCGCGTTGAGTCGTTGTGATTCTCGCACGTAAGACAAAGCGACAGTCCCTTTAGTGTGCAGTAATTTGATTATCGTTTGGAAATAATTTAGCCATTTCTCATTTAGATGGAAGTTTTGACCAAACGGGGCTAGTGTGGCTTTCAAAAAATCTAAATCCGTGTCATCTTCGTTGTAAATGATGGATGGCAAAATATCAGGGTACTTAACAAGTGTTTCAATAATTTCACCTAATAAGTTTCGATTAATCGCTTTTTTTCCTAATACTCGCATCCGTTGCCATACAAAAGGCTCAAATGCTTTAAACATTTTCACTGTTTCATGCGGTGTTAGTTGAAAGCCATCGGCTAGTAAGTTTGTATTTTCAAGCTTATTGTCTGAAGGCGTGTAAAATCTCTTTATCGAGCTAGTAAAAAAGCAGTGTTGAGTTGTGCTATGGTTGGAGATTTCAAGTATTGGTCGGAAATCAAGGTTTTCTTTGTCATCACTCGCAGACAACTCAAGTCCACCTATGGATGATTCGTCCACATAAACTTTTTCAAATAACAGAGCGTAAGTAAGTGCGTCTTTTCCAACCCGACTACGATTAATATCTCTTCTAACTTGATCTATCTGCTCCTTTTCAAACTGATTTTGTGCTTCTGCCAACATCACTGTCTTTGACTTAAGCATTTCTTTAACGATAGCTCGACCTAAATTTTGTGTAAGGTATCCGTTTCTCCACATGGTTTTTCCTATATATTTAACAGTTAAAAATAATAACACTTCGTCGCTTCTTAGCCGCCTACTATATCATTGCAAAATATGAGGTAGAATTTTGCAATTAACTCAAAATGAAAAAAGACTTAGTCATGACAAACTGAACTTAGACTAAACCGATCACTTAAGTGGTAAACAGCTTAAGTTGAAATAAGGAGTTTTGAAAATAAATAAGAACGAAGTGTAATGGTATTATTCAAATCGACTTTATTTTTGACAACGAACTCGTGGAAATTAGGAAAACGGAAGAAGAGAAAATGCTGCCTTGGCTAGCCGCTATTACCGATTCATTAGAAGTGCTGCACAAGCATGATGAAAATACGAAAGGCTCTATGAATTACATTATGGAGAAGGCGAATATTCAGTATAAATCGGTGAACTTTATGCGTGGTCGCAGTATTCAAAACGCCATCGTTATTCTAGATGAATCGCAAAACTTAACGGCATCGCAGCTTAAAACCATTATTACCCGTTGTGGTGAGGGTACAAAACTGATTGTAGGTGGCAACCTTGCGCAAATAGACAGTAACTACCTTAGCGCTGTGACGTCAGGCTTAACTTATTTAGTCGAAAAATTTAAAGACTTCTCAGGTAGCGCCACCATTAACCTTGATGGTGTGGTACGAAGCCGCCTTGCAAGCTTTGCGGAAGAGAACTTGTAGTATTATACCAGTCTGCTTACATTGCCAGGCTTCTTAGAGACAAGCGTGCCCGTCACCTTGTCTAAACCTTTACTTATAGCTAAAGAGCGCACCGGAAATACCGATGCGCTATTCCACTAATTCTATTTGAAATCGGCCGGTATCAATAAACTGTTTAGTGCTGTCAGACACTTCACCAAAAGGGATCTGCGCGGGTCCTGTGGGGTCGTAAAGCACATATTCTTTTCCCTCAAACTCAATGGTTTCGTCATCAGCCATGGGAGTCAGTGCCACGCCAAGAAGAGCATGTTCAGGCAAAAGCACCATGATCATTTTCGTTGTGGGTAAAAATGCTCTTACCATAGACGATGCCAGCACAGCTTTGCTGTCGCAATCGCCTTGGTTTTGCATCAATAAACCGATGGGGGGCGCAAAGCCTGAACCATTACTGGCCACTCTGTCGTCCATGGCGTTATAAGGAATACTTTGGATCCAACTGAGCAGAAGCGCAAAGTAGTCTCGTGAATTAGATTGCGGTGCTAGCTTTTCATAAAACGCTTGAGATACGGGCACCATTGGCTTCACCGATTCGTTGATATAGCGCAAATGGTCGGGTTTAACCGCCCTTTGATTAAACATGGTAGTGAAGCGAGTAAAGTAGTGAGCGGCAAGGTAGTCATCAAACGCCGTTTGCTGCACGGTTTTTAAGTTATCGAGTACCTCAGCAGCTTTTTCTGGGTTTGATGATTTGACTTCAATGTTGATGGCATCTTGCTGGCGCTTAAGGTTAACGCGGGCCTCTTTAGGGTTTAATTTTTGGGTTTCTTTTAGAAGCGCCACCATTACGTAGCGCTGGGCTATTTTGGGCTTATAATTTGGTTGCAGCGTGGGGTTTTGTTTAATCGTTTCTCGAGGAAGTGCAAAGCTAATTGAGTGAATAGTTTGCTGTCTGTCTGTCCATGTGTAGTCAAAACGCACGCTGTCTTGTTTATTTGTGATGCTAAAATCAAGTTGCTCGGCGTTGGCTTTCACACTGACGGTAACCGAAGCAACAAACAGCAAGAGCAGCTTTAGCGTGACTAACACGCGGGGGTAAACAGACACAGATAAAAAGCCATATAAATTTGTCATTGCTCCGCCATAACCGACACATTCAAGAAACAGAGTATTACTCTCGTTTACTGAGTATGTCGTTCATGCCAGAAAATACAAGCCTATTTAAATGAGCAGCCGCCCGTTAGGATCATTGTTGAAACCAGTTAAGCTCGTTATGCAGGTTTACTACGGTACCCACAATAACCAGCGTCGGCGGCTTTAACTGCGCTTCTTTTTGCCTAGCGCATATGTCGGTTAGTGTACCAATAAGCACACGTTGGTCATCGGTTGTTGCCTGCTGTACCAAAGCGATAGGCGTAGTAGCAGGTAAGCCATGCTTTATAAGTTTTTCGCAAATAATAGGTAGCCCGGTTAGCCCCATGTAAAATACTGCGGTTTGATTTTTGTGCGCTAATGCAGACCAATTCAAGTCGATGGTACCGTTTCTTAAGTGACCTGTAGCAAACACCACCGACTGAGCGTGATCTCGGTGGGTAAGTGGTATGCCTGCATAACTTGAAGCGCCACTTGCCGCGGTAATACCCGGTACTACCTGAAACTCAATGCCGTGTTCAATAAGAGTTTGAATTTCTTCACCGCCGCGCCCGAATATGAACGGATCGCCGCCTTTTAATCTGACAACACGATTGCCTTTTTTCGCTTCATCCACCATCAACTGATTAATGTCATCTTGTGGGAGGGTATGATTGCTCATGGCTTTTCCCACATAGATTTTTTCAGCGTCTCTGCGTACCAGTTCTAAAATCTGAGGTGATACTAAGCGGTCATAAACCACCACGTCGGCCTTTTGCATTAAGCGCAGTGCGCGAAAGGTGAGTAGGTCCGGATCGCCAGGGCCTGCTCCCACAAGGTACACTTGCCCAGTCACTTCCTTATTCTCTGCGGCTGCTTGCAAGGCTATTTCAAAGGCCTTGTCTGCTTTTTCGTCTTGCCCTTTTTCAACCATCTCGGCAATGTCGCCATCTAGCACATCTTCCCAGAAATACCGACGGGCAGTGACGCCATCTAGGGCCTGTTTCACTTTGTCTCTGAACTTCTCAGAAAATGAACCAAGTCTGCTGAGATTGGCGGGCAAAACGGTTTCTAACTTCTGACGTAAATAGCGTAACAAGACCGGGGCAACGCCACCGCTACTCATAGCAATAATGATAGGTGAACGGTCTACGATGGAAGGTGTAATAAATTGGCACAAGGGGGTGTTATCAACCACATTCACCAGTACCTTCTGCTCGCGACCTAGGTCGTGAATGTATTGGTTTACATCGGGTTTATCGGTAGCAATAAACACCATGTCTTTATGCGCTAGGTCACTATCGATAAATTCACGTTCTATTAAAGTCACCTTGTCACTCTTTGCAAGGGCTTTTACCGTATCGCATACCCACGGCGCCACCACGGTAATGGTTGCCGGCGTTTTCATGATCAGTTCAAGTTTGCGAGCAGCCACTTCACCTGCACCAACAATAAGGCAGTTTAGCGAACGAGCATCTAAAAATAGGGGAAAGTAATCCATCAAGGGGCACATAAAAAAAAAGAACTAACGCTATTTTGCGCTAATTCTTTTTAATTAGAAACAACGAAATCAGCCTTTATATTCCACAACGTTATATAAAGGCGGAAGTTGCTTTTATTTCGATCTTACGACTTGCGACGTGCGCGGTTATCACGACTGCGGTTTTCACCACGGTTGTCGCCACGCTCACGCTTTGGTGGCGGTGTATCCGACCACTCGCGAAGGTTGAGTCGTTGCCCCGCCACTCTTGTCGCTTGAAGCGTAGAATGGGTTTCTTTAGGCATGCCGCCTGGCAAGTCAACCGTACTGAAGTTGTCATATATCTCGATAGCACCAATGTTCTTCGAGTCAATGTTAGCTTCGTTCGCAATAGCGCCAACAATATTACCCGGCTTAGCACCGTGTACATGGCCTACTTCTATGCGAAAACGCTGCATACCTTCATCTGGCTTGCGATTGCCACGAGGGGCTCTTGGCTTTCTGTCGCGACTTTCACGTCCACCACGGTCATTGCGCTCACGACTATCGCGAGGTGGCTTGCTGTTAAGGTCTGGACGATCAGATTCTTTAAGCACCAGTGGCTCATCGCCTTGAGCTATTTTGATCATTGCAGCAAGAAGCACTTCCGGAGAAGCTTCATTTTCTTCTTTGATCATCTCAACAATTGGCATCAACGATTCAATGCTATCGTCTTGCGTTGCTTCCATTACCGACTGCTTAAAGCGCGTAAGACGGGTCTGGTTGATTTCGCTAATTGAAGGAATAGGCATTGCTTCAATAGCCTGCTTCGTCGTTTTCTCAATAGAGAACAACAAGCGTTTTTCACGGTGAGAGATAAACAGAATCGCATCACCCTGACGACCAGCACGACCTGTACGACCAATACGGTGAACATAAGATTCACTGTCATACGGAATATCGTAGTTAATAACGTGACTAACACGTTCAACGTCAAGACCACGTGCAACAACATCAGTGGCTACTAAAATATCGATCTGGCCTTGTTTTAGCTTATCAACAGTTCGCTCACGGGCAGACTGTGGAATATCGCCGTTCAGTGGCTCTACATCAAAACCGCGTGCTGAAAGCTTATCTGCTAATTCAACAGTGGCTGTTTTGGTGCGAACAAAGATAATCATGCCGTCGAATTTTTCGACTTCCATAATACGCGTAAGCGCCTCAAGTTTATGATGAGGAGCAACTTGGCAAAAGCGCTGACGAATGGTGCTCGCCGTGCTAACTTTTGACGCAATTTTTACGTGTTTTGGATCCTTGAGATAACGCTGTGTTATCTTCTTGATTGGTCCAGGCATGGTTGCTGAGAATAACGCCGTCTGCCGCTGGGCAGGTGCATGGCTTAGAATAAGCTCTACATCATCAATAAAGCCCATGCGAAGCATTTCATCAGCTTCGTCAAGCACAAGGAATTTAAGTTCGCTTAAATCCAATGTTTTGCGCTTAATATGGTCAATGATACGACCTGGAGTACCTACTACAACCTGAACGCCGCGCTTAAGCTGGCGAATTTGGTTGTCGTAAGACTGACCGCCGTATACTGGAAGTACTTTAATTTTTTGACTAAAGCTCGCATAAACCTGAAATGCCTCTGCAACTTGAATAGCTAATTCACGAGTTGGGGCTAATACCAGTAATTGCGGCTTACGTTGCTCAGGATCGATATTTGCCAACATGGGCAGGGCAAACGCAGCGGTTTTTCCTGTCCCTGTCTGTGCCTGACCGAGTAAATCGTGACCTTCAAGCAAAAGTGGAATACTCTCAGCTTGGATAGGTGACGGTTTCTCGTAGCCAACTTTTTCAATGGCTTGTAAGAGAGGTTCTGGTAAATTTAGGTCTTTAAATGTCATGTCGACAGTTGTTGTCATTAAGGGTCCTGATGTTATTAGTAAGGAGGGTGCGGCATACGAGAGTAACGCCTGAAAAACGTTGAAGTGTGCCTGCAGTGTTGCAAAAAAACATATTATATTCGAATAATGGTCAGGTTGCCATGAAATTGCACAATAATGCTGAAATAATGACCAGGTTTTGTGGGTGGCGGCAGAAAAACAATAAAGTTTTTGAAGAATTTTCGAAATAGGGCAAGGAATTACCATGAGTAAAAACAATTCAAATAAAATATTTAAACGCTCTTCTGTAGCAGTGCTCCTGCTAACAGCTTTATTGTCAGGGTGCAGTGAAAAATCCATGGAAAGCCATTTGGCTGACGCCCGCAACTATGTATCCGAGCAGCAGCCTGATGCCGCCATAGTCGAATATAAAAATGCAATTCAGAAATCTCCTAATGCGGCCGCTCCTCGTTTCGAACTCGGTAAACTGTATCTACAAACCAATAATTTTGTCGCAGCTGAAAAAGAACTCAACAAAGCCATGGAGCTTGGTTATGCCGCCAGCGAAGTCATTCCATTGCTTTCGGTTGCCTATCAGCAGTCGGGGGCAGAAAATGCCCTTTCAGAGGTGGATTATCGCGCAGAGGGCATGACGGCGGTTGAGTCTGTCGAAGTGGGTTTTTATAAGCTACAGGCGTTGCTGCAGCTTAATAAACGAGAAGAGGCAGAAGCGTTAATTGCCGACCTATCTACTATCGATACTAGCTCAGTGTACAAAGGGCTTGTCGATAGCTACGTATTTGTACTCAACAATGATGTAGAAGCTGCCATTGCTTCTACAGAAGCATTACGAGAACAGGCTCCCACCAATAAAGACGTGTTGCAGCAACTTGCGAAGCTTTATTTACAAAGCGGTGCGCCTGAGAAAGCTGCCGTAGTGTATGGGGACTACCTCAAAAGCTATCCAGACGATACGGCAAGCAAATTTGCCTATGCAGCACTGTTGATTGAATTGCGAGCGCTTGATACCGCAGAGCCCGTAGTAGAAGAATTGCTCGCGCTTAACGATAGTCACCCGCTGCTAAATACGTTTAAAGGTATTATTGAATCTGCTAAGGGGAACTATGCACAAGCGTTAGAGCGCTTGGAAATTGCCGTGCAAAACGGCAGAAGCGATCAGGTTGTGCGCTTGATAGCAGGTTTCAGTGCATATCAAATACAAGATTTTGAATCAGCTCAGCGCCACCTCACCATGATTGCCTCTAGCTTACCTGATAACCATCCTGGCCTTCGTATGCTGGCAGACAGCATGCTGCAATTAGGTGAAAACGATAATGCGTTAGAAATTTTAGAGCGCGTTGAGGGTGAGCAAAACTCAGACGCAGCGCTTTTTTCTAAGGCAAGCTATCAGCTACTTATCGACGGCAACATGGTGGGCGCGAAACAAATGGTTGAGCGCTCACAAGAAATTAGTACCTCAGCTGAAGACCTCGCTCGTTTAGGCGTTTTACAACTATCGCTGAATGACGTGGCTGGGCTAGTTAATTTGGAAGAAGCGGTAAATCAAGCGCCAGAGTCGGCCACTACACAAAGCACGCTAGTGCGGGCTTACATTGCTACCCAGCAGTTAGATAAAGCAAAAGAAGCGGCAACAAAATGGGTAGAGCAATCCCCAGATGAAGCGCTTCCGCTAGTTTACTTAGGTGGAATAGCAACGGTAGAAGGCGACTTCACTAAAGCAGCGTCTTATTTTGATGATGCAAGCACTCGGGAAGGGGCTAAAGAACAGCTCGTTTACGCGCGCACTCAACTACTTATTGCACAAGGCGACAATGAATCTGCAACGGCGTTTATTCGCGCTTTTATAGATGACAATCCGGCAGATTTAAGGGCGTTAACGATGTGGTACGCATTGGCCGCCGAGCAAAAAGCAGTGCAGCCGGTCATTAATCATGTAAAGAGTGAGCTTGATAAGGCGCCAAACTTTATTGAAATGCGTTTACTACTTGCACGGCTTTATGCGTTCAATAACGCCATAGAAAAAACGGTAGCGCTGCTTGCTAACGTTGAAGGAAATAAAGAAACGCCTATGGCGTTTTGGAATATAAAAGGGCAGGCGCTCATTGCTGCTAACGATGTGAAAACCGCAGACACCTTTTTCGACCGATGGTTGTCATTCTATCCGCAGGATAAAAGTGCTGTATTAGGCAAGTTGTTAATCTTAGACTCGCAACGACAGTTTACCGAAGGATTGGCGTTATCAAGTCGAGTGTTAGAAAAGCGACCTGATGCACAGATTAGTTTGTTAAAAGCCTATTTTCACAGTCGCATAGGCCAAAGTAAGCCCGCGTGGAATATTATCAATGCAAGCGCTGACGGTGTGAAAGAGCTGCCGTTTGTACGGGGAATTATTGCGCGCTTACACCTTATTGATAAAGCGCCAGAGCAAGCCGTTAGTCATGCTGAAGCTGCCTACGACGCCACGCCAAACTCTGACAATGCCATGTTGCTAGTGGCGTCTTACGAAATGTCAGGTAAAGGCGAGCAAGCTCTTAGCCTTTTAGAAAAGCATGTAGCAGAAAATGCGAATGATATTTCAAGCAGTATGCTGTTGGCAGAACGCCAAATTAGGCAAGACAGAAAAAGTGCGCTTGCAACCTATGAAGCCATTTTAGCGCAAACCCCCGATAATTTTGTGGTATTGAATAACCTTGCCTACCTAGCGTTTGAAGATAATGATTTGTCTCGAGCAGAAACCTTAGCGAAAAGAGCCGTGGCCTTACGCAGTGACAACGCTGATGCCGTAGACACGCTTGCCCAGATTTACATCGCTAAAGGCGACAATGACGCTGCGCTTTCTTTGTATGAGGAAATAGCAACGCGACCGATTGCCAATGAAGAGGTGTACTTGAACCACGTCGAACTTCTTACAGAACTTGATAAAACGACACTGGCGAAGCGTCGTTTGCTAGCAAGAGAGTTTAAGGGTGAAGCGTCAAAGCAACGCGCAAAGGCACTAAGAGCCCAGCTTGGTATTAACCTTGACGAATAATTAAATGAATTATTGCTAATTAAACACGCTAGTTAACAAAGCCACGTAATAAACGTGGCTTTTTTGTCTCTTACTAATAAGTAAGGCTAACGGTGAAAATCACAAGTAATAACCCGCTTACAACCAACCTTTACAATTTGTCACCCTGTTTGAGCTGTGCCTTAATCTCGTTAAGTTCGGCCATGACGTCTTTTAGGGTTGGCTCAACATTACCTTGTGCTTCTAGCTCGGCGAGTAGCTCGGCTTGTTTTTCTGCTCGCGCCTTTTCGTTTTCTCGCTCCATGACGTTCACCACAATACCAATGACCATGTTGAGAAAAGCGAAGGCCGTGAAGAAGATAAACGTGAGGTAAAATATCCAGCTTAGTGGATACACTTCTTGAGTTTCGTACATTACATCGGTCCAATCCTCGAAGGTCATTATCCGAAATAAGGTGAGCATGGATATGGTGATATCGCCCCACAACACGGGGTTAATGTTTTCGAACAAGGTACTGCCGATGGCTGCATAGATATAAAAGATAATAAACATCAGCAGCATAACGTAACCAAGCTGGGGTAGCGCTTTAACTAACGACACAAGAAGAATACGCAGCTCTGGAATGATGGATATCATCCTAAGCACCCTAAATACTCTGACTAAACGTGCGATAAGCGCAAGCTCTGCGTCATCGGCAGGTATTAAGCTAATGATGACAATTAGGGTGTCGAACCAATTCCAAAAGCTTTTAAAAAAATGCATTTTTCGCTTTTCTGCAAGAAAGCGAATGGTAATTTCAGTAAGAAAAAACGCACTAATAAACCAGTCGAGAAAAACCGTGACTGAGGCCATGCCGTTGGGCAGTTCATAGGTTTTAGCGCCTACCAAAAGGGCTGAAACCACAATGACGCTAACAACAAATATTTCGAACCACTTATTGGCTCTTATGCGTTCAAATTTATTCTGTAGTACAGAGGCTTGCATCTTTAAAAATCACTCGAAGTAAAACAAAGTTAAAGTTAATTAGTGGCTAGTTTTAGTGCTTATATTCGCCGCTTAATGTTACGCAATGCGCCAACTTGGGCGAGCCAATAACGGGAGCACTATATAAGTCGCTTTATCTATCCATCGAAAATAAGGCGGGCAGTATCATGGATGATGTGAGACCTGTGTTGCAAGAAAAATTGCTAGGATGGCTTAACATTGCTAGGTCGTCTTAGTAGCACCGATATTAGGTTTGAAATGACACAGTGCTTTTTAAGGCATTAAAAAGGGTAGCATATCGCTACCCTCGATTGTCTTGCTAACCGCCCAGTCCTATTGCTGACCGGGGGCTCTTGTTACCACGATTGACTATTTCAAACCCGACAAGCACAAGTACTTTAGCTGTCTGATGACATGTCCATAGGCTTAAGGCCGCGGTTAATCATTTCAACATCTTCTGCTGTTAACGTTCCCGCTGCCTGCTTAAGCGTAATCACTGACTGTACAAAGTCGTAGCGAGCGCCAGCCAAGTTACGCTGTGCATCAAATAAGTTACGAGTACTATCGAGTACGTCAACAACAGTACGTGTACCCACATCGAATCCTGCTTCGGTAGCTTTCAAGGCACTGTCTGCAGACACAACAGATTGTTCTAGCGCGCGTATGGTCGAAATAGACGCTTTTACGTTGTTAAACGAGCTACGAACTGATTGTACGGTCTGACGATAAGTCTGCTCTGTTGCCTGACTAGCTGCAACGTAGTTGAATTTAGCCTGGTCTGTCTGAGAGGTTACTCTTGAGCCCTGGTAAATAGGTACGTTAAGCGACACATTGATTGACTGGCTGTCTAGGTATGGCGTTTCAAACTGCAATACCGGGTTTTCAATCTCATCTTTGCTTCTTGTGGCATTCGCAGATAACGAAAGCGTTGGAAGGTGTCCTGAGCGAGCAATGGAAATATCTTCTTTTGCGATATCCATTGCAAAGCGATTTACAAGCAACGCAAGGTTTTTCTCTTCAGCAGTTTCTAGCCAGTTCGTCACATTAGCTGGCGTTGGCATAGTCGCAGAGAAATTCTCTGTGTTTAGGCCAAACAGCTTATCGTGGTATTTACCGGTGATGACGCGAAGAGCTTCTAATGCAAATTCAAGTTCGTTTTTAGCCTGAATTTCCTGCGCTACTGTGCGATCAAAGTTTGCCTGTGCTTCGTGAACATCGGTAATTGCCGTTAATCCAACTTCAAAGCGCTGGCGAGTTTGCTCTAACTGACGCTCAATAGCGCGCTTTTCTGCACCAACAAATTCAACGTTGTCTCTGGCGCGCAGCACGCCAAAATAAGAGGTAACGGTACGAACAATAACGTCTTGAATGCTGGATGCAAGCTGTGCATCGCTTTGTTCCGCAACTTTCTCAGCGCGGTTTAAACCAAGCCAATTCGCATGATCATACAGCGACATCGACATTTGTAACCCATAGCTGTAGCTATCAACGTCGGTTTCAAACACAACAATTTGTAAATTATCAGCGTTCGAACCTAAGGTTTGAGCGCGCTCAGACGTTGAGGTGTTGTAGGCTACTGAGCCTGAAATTTGAGGAAGAAGATTAGCTCTGCTAATGCTTATCCCTTCGAACGCTGCATTGCGTTGCGCTTTCGCTTGGTTTACCAGCGGGTCGTTGGCGAGTGCTTGTTGATAAACCTGCATTAGGTCATCAGCGATCGCGCCCGTGGTTATCGACATGCCGATTACCAGCGATAGAAGTGTTCGTTTCATGCTTACGTTTTCCTGTAGTGTTCGAGTTGTGTCGGCTCACCCTACCTACTGTACCCGATAGTGCCGACTAGTTAAAACCAAGTGTATGAAAATTCAACCACAAACCAAAAGTCCAAACTCGTAACAGTATTGCTTTAACTGTAACAGAATATGTGATCTACCCACGCTCATTATTTTTATATAAACGACTTGTAACTTGAGTTTTCTGTTATTTAAACATTTAAATTGTCGCGTTTTTCACGCGTATACATGTGTGGTGTGCAAATGTAGACTACATGATAAATCTATTTGAACCATAAGTGTCAGCAAATGAGCAAGGAAATCCTTTCGTTTACCTCAAATGACGTTGAAATTACCGAAGTTAGCCCTGTTTACCGCGGTTTTTTCACCATGAATCGATACATTTTTAGGCACAAATGCTTCAACGGCGAATGGAGCGATTTGGTCAGCCGCGAAATTTTTGAGCGTGGTCATGCCGTGGGTGTATTGCCTTATGATCCAATAACCCAAGAGTTTGTACTCATTGAACAAGTGAGGATTGGGGCATTGCCAACGTCTTCAAGCCCTTGGTTAATAGAAATTATTGCCGGCATGATTGACGAAGGGGAAACTGAAGAAAATGTTTGCCATCGGGAATCGATGGAAGAAGCGGGAATAGAGCTCGATAACCTCACTAAAGCATTAAGTTATTTATCGAGCCCGGGCGGCACAACAGAAAGGTTACATATTTTTATAGCGAAGACCGATGCCACTAAGGCACAGGGTATACACGGCTTAGAGACTGAGTCTGAAGATATCAAGGTGCATCGAGTCAAAGAAAATACCGCACTTGAATGGCTGGAAACTGGTCGTATAGACAACGCTGCGGCGTTAATTGCGCTACAATGGTTCTTCATGCATAAAACTCAACTTCTAGAGCAGTGGAAAACACCGTGACTTATCGTACACAACGAAAATACATTCCTCATCTTCCTACCATGCAGGCAGTATGCGAGGTGAACTATGCGCACATTCTGCGTATTTTGCCCGATTGCGACACGGAAGATTTGAGCTATCGTTTCTCGATTGGTAAGCATTTGGCGTACGAAATTAAAATAGTTGAGTCATCTCGCTACACCAGCTCGTTAAGTATCAAGCAAACCACAAAAGACATGCCGGATTACTTAACTCCGTCGATGACAGTGCGTTTGTACCACGACGCCAGACTGGCTGAAGTGATTAATAGCCAAAATACGGGCGCGCTGGAGCCTTCTTATGAGTATCCTAATTTGAAGATGCGCCAGCGAAACGAGAAGCAGATGGTGAACATATTTTTGGCTGAGTGGTTAGATTTTTGTTTAAAACACACTCCAAAGGTAACCTCTGAAGCGTGAAAACAGTAATACAGTTTAGCGACTGCCATTTAATGCAAGACACTTCAAGAAAGGGCTATTGCGGTATTTCTCCCTATCATTCGCTAGAACGCCTTCTTAGGCAGTTAGCCCAAAGCGGCAATACGGAAAAAGTGTCACCTGATGTGGCTGATGTGGTGTTAATTACCGGTGATATTAGTGGCGATGATTCCCCTGCAAGCTATACCCATTTTCTCGATTTAATGGAACGCTTTGTGGATGTACCTTGGTATGTCATTGCTGGTAACCACGACGCAAACCCCCATTATGACGAATATTTAGCCCCACACATGCTGTTAGCTGATTCTCCACTTCACATTGGAAACTGGTGTATTCACGGCCTAGATACTCGGCCAAAGCAAATGGCCAAAGGAGCGCAGGGAGAAATAGACACTCTTGAGCTCACATGTATTGAACGCGCGCTTAGCGCTCACACGCATCAACATCATTTGCTTGCCCTTCATCATCATATTTTGCCGTCAAATAGCTGGATGGATAAGCATAACTTAGTGAATGCAGAACGTTTAATTGAGTGGCTAGATAGTGTGAAGGTGATAAACCATATTATTCACGGGCACGTGCACTCTCCACTTAGGCAGCAAGTAGGCAGAGACAACATTAATAGTTTCGGGTGCCCCTCAAGCTGCTGGCAATGGGCAATGCAAGCTGATTTCGGTGTAAGTAACGAACAGCCTGGGTATCATCACATTTGTCTTTATGACGATGGCGAGGCCTCGGTGAGTATTAAAAGACTGAGTTAATCGAATACAAAAGAGTATGTCTTTTACATAAGACGGCCTTTTACCAAAGCATATTTTAAAAATAACATTCAAAAACACCACTTTATTGTACAAACAGGGACGCAACATGCAGCACATATTGTATCTTCATGGATTTCTAAGTTCTCCATCATCGGTTAAGGCGCAGGCAACCAAAGATTATTTTGCTGCCCATCATCCAGACGTTCAGGTTCATATTCCTGCTCTGTCTAATTTTCCGAGTAAGGTAGAAGCACAGCTCACCGCGTTAATTGAGCAAACGCCAGCGCTTTTAACCAATGGCCTTAAAGTCATTGGCAGTTCAATGGGCGGCTATTTGTCCACGTTTCTAATTGAAAAATATTCAGGAAAAGCTGTGTTGATTAACCCAGCAGTGCGACCTTACGAACTGCTTCAGCAATTTATCGGCCCTCATGTTAATCCTTACAGCGGTGAAAAGTTTACTATTGAAGCATCCGATATTGATGTGATTAGAGCACTAGATGCCAACATACTGAACGAGCAAAAAGCGTATAAGGTGTTGCTGCAAACCAATGATGAAACCCTCGATTATAGATTGGCCGCCGCAAAGTACGCCCTAAGCGAATTAGTCATAGAGGAAGGGGGAGAACACAGCTTTGTGGGTTATGAAAATCATTTACCTGGCATTGCAGATTTCCTTCTCGATTAAGATATATGAATAGAGGGTAGGGGCGGCAACAGGTCAACGTCGTTGCCAGGATTAAATCGCCCTGCTACCATCTTTTTACCTTGCGTTGCAGATGAACTCTGCGTACGTTTACTCATGTTTCTGGCTTAAATAATAACCATAACTATGTCAAATCAATATAATTCAGATGCTATTGAAGTCTTAAATGGCCTCGACCCGGTTAAACGCCGCCCTGGTATGTACACCGATACTTCACGTCCTAACCATTTAGGGCAAGAGGTTATCGATAACAGTGTGGATGAAGCGCTTGCTGGTCATGCGTCTAATATCAAAGTTATCTTGCATGAAGATCAGTCTTTAGAAGTGATTGATGACGGTCGCGGCATGCCTGTAGACATTCACCCTGAAGAAGGTGTGTCTGGGGTAGAGCTGATTCTGTGTAAGCTGCATGCAGGTGGTAAGTTTTCAAATAAAAACTATGCCTTTTCGGGCGGGTTACACGGTGTTGGTATCTCGGTAGTCAATGCACTGTCCCATCGTGTAGAGGTCACTATTCGCCGTGATAGCAACGTGTATCAAATTGCCTTTGAAAATGGCGACAAGGTAGAAGATCTTCAGATTATCGATACCTGCGGTAAGCGCAATACAGGTACTCGGGTACACTTCTGGCCAGATTCCCAATACTTTGATTCTGCCAAGTTTTCTGTCAGTCGATTGCTGCACAACCTGCGGGCTAAAGCCGTATTAAGCCCAGGTCTTCGCATTCGTTTTGACAACAAAATTTCAAAAGAAAGCCAAGAGTGGTACTACGAGGATGGCTTAAAAGATTATCTTTATCAAGCGGTTGAAGCATTCGAAACGCTACCCTCTGATACCCCGTTTGTCGGTAGCTTTAAAGGCAACACTGAAGGGGCTGACTGGGCTGTGATGTGGCTGCCAGAAGGCGGTGACCTTATTACAGAAAGCTATGTGAATCTTATTCCTACAGCTCAAGGTGGTACTCACGTCAACGGAATGCGCCAAGGTCTGCTGGAGTCGATGCGCGAATTTTGTGAATTCAGAAACCTGATGCCACGTGGCGTAAAGCTATCCCCTGATGATATTTGGGACCGCTGTGCCTATATTTTATCCACAAAAATGCAGGACCCTCAATTTGCAGGACAAACGAAAGAGCGGTTGTCTTCTCGCCAGTCTAGTGCTTTTGTTTCTGGCGTAGTGAAAGACTCGTTTAGCTTATGGCTAAACCAGCATACGGACGTTGCCGAAGCCCTTGCTGAAATGTGTATTAATAATGCTCAGCGTCGGTTGCGTCAAACTAAAAAAGTCGCGCGCAAAAAAGTGACTCAGGGCCCCGCATTACCCGGAAAACTTACCGACTGTTCATCACAAGATATTAACCATTCAGAATTGTTTCTGGTGGAAGGGGATTCTGCGGGTGGCTCTGCCAAGCAAGCTCGTGATCGTGAATTCCAGGCAATTATGCCCCTTCGAGGTAAAATTCTTAACAGTTGGGAAGTCGACTCTTCTCAGGTGTTGGCGTCCCAAGAAATTCACGACATATCGGTGGCTTTGGGTATCGACCCAGACTCAACAGATTTGTCTGGGTTGCGTTATGGTAAAATTTGTATCCTGGCAGATGCCGACTCAGATGGACTGCACATTGCTACCTTGCTATGTGCGCTTTTTGTAATGCACTTTAGAACGCTAGTAAACCAAGGTCACGTTTACGTTGCTATGCCTCCTTTGTTTCGAATAGATGTGGGCAAAGAGGTGTTTTATGCGCTGGATGAAAGTGAAAAGCAAGGCATATTAGATCGTATTGAAGCAGAGAAAAAGCGCGGCAAAGTAAACGTACAGCGTTTTAAAGGGCTAGGGGAGATGAATCCGCTCCAGCTTCGCGAAACCACCATGGACCCTAATACCCGTCGCCTTGTTCAGCTCACTATTGATGACGCTGAAGACATGATGGAATTGATGGATATGCTGTTAGCGAAAAAGCGCTCAGGCGATAGAAAAACATGGCTTGAAAGCAAGGGGAATATGGCTGAAGTAGTGTTGTAGATTCTAGGGCGTGTTGATTTTTGCTGCCCAAAACTTGTACAGCAAAGATCAACACGCCCTTGTTTCCGTGCATTAAAAAAAGAAAGTACAGTGATGTGCTTTCTTTTTTTATCTTTTTTATTTTTTTTTAATATCTGTTGCATCCAATCGTTATCTTCGGTCGTTTGGCTTTTTGAACAGGACGTGAGTTGTACAACGTCACTACATCAAAAAGACAACGGAGACGGTTATGGATTTATCAAATACTTCACAGCGCAATATCAAACTTTCACTTCTTGCAGCGGCAGTTGTGTTTTCTCTATCAGCCTGTAACGGTGATGATGGTGCAGATGGCGTTGACGGCGTAAATGGCGCCGATGGTCAAGACGGCGCGCCAGGACAAGACGGAAGCCCAGGTTTTGCAGCTGCGACTTTTTTAGTGGCTAATAATGGCGATAGCAATCGCAATACCGTATCAACGGTAGATCAAAACGCCAGTGTTATTAACACAGTATCAACCGGCGCCAATGAAGGCGTTGCGTTATCCCAAAGTAATACGCTGTTCCAAGCAGGAGATAGCGACCTTCCTCTTATTCGCTCATTCTGTTCATTTACAGGAAACAGCGACTTTGATGCAAACTTTGGTCATGACATCACTGGGGCAGAAACTGGCCTAGTAAACCCAAAAGGTATCGTATTTGCTGAAGAAGCCGGCCTTGTCATGGCTGCCGACTTTAATGGTCAACGAATTAGTGTTTTCGGTGGTCAAGCTGCAGGAAACGTAGAGCCTATTGCCGAAATTATGACCTCTGCTCGACCTTGGGATTTAGCGTTTGACGAAGACGCTGATCGCTTGTTTGTGGCGTTAACTGACGGCACAGTTGCCGTGTATGACGATGTCACTTCTTCTGGTTTTGCGCCAACGGTAACCAGAACGATTGTTCCATCAGACGCCGACGGCAACCAAATCTCAATCAATCTTCACGGTATTGTGTATGAAGCAATGTCTAATCGACTCGTGGTGTCAGATGTGGGTGATGCAAGTGTGGCTGACGATGGGCAATTGTTTGTCATTGAAAGTGCAGCATCTGCTGATGGCATGGTAGTACCCACACGAGTAGTGGGCGGCGCTAGCACGCAATTAGGTAACCCTGTTGATATCATTTTATCGGGCTCTGACCTTCGTGTTGCCGAAAAATCGAATGACGCAATTTTAGTATTTTCAAATATCTTCACCGGTGCGAGTGGCGATGTTGCGCCAACGCTTTCTACACCATCTGTTAAGCCAGAGTCTCTTGTTGAGTTTACTGACGCAATAGTGAAGTGGGATGCATCGGATGACGGTATAACCACCATGCCAATCTCAGGGCTTTCTGTATCAAGTAATCCATCTGCAGAAGGCGATACCACTGGGCAGGTTGCACAACTTAGTGCACTTTTAGGCAGCGAATTACGCAGCTTTGATAGCGGCATGAGCATAGAAAGTGCGTCATATACTTCGCAAGGCGATGGCGTTATTACCTTCGACAACCCAGATACATCAACAGGCGGGCTGTTAGTGGTAAATCGACTTGCCTCAAGTCGTGATGGCATGATGTACAGCGATAGCTACGATCATATGATCGCAGGCGCGAATACCGGGCTTATTGCCCCTAAAGGACTTGATATTGCATCAACAGAGGGCCTTGTATTTGTTGCCGATGTGAATGAGACAACACCTGCTGTACGCGTGTTTTCACCTTGCGCATCCGGTGATGTAGCGCCACTGTTAACCCTTGAAGCATCAAATGGCGCTCGCCCATGGGATGTAGATTATGACCCAGCAACTGACAGCGCTTACCTAGCGCTAACAAACGGTACGGTTGCTGTGTTTGAAGAAGTAGTACGACGCTTGAACAGTGGTGAATCTGTACTAACAGGTGAAGACAGACTCATTGTACCGGCAAGTAGTGGTACTGCGTTTTCAGCGCCTACTAACATTCATGGCATCGACTATGACAGCCAAAGCGATAGCTTGGTCATCTCCGATGTTGGCAGTGCGGCCGACGCTACCGATGGCAAGCTTTATGTTATTTCAGGTGCGCAATCGGCAGACGGCATTACTGACGTTTCGGTAAATATCGCTGGCCCATCGTCAATGCTTGGGAACCCCGTTGATTTAATGCTAAGCAACGGACATGTGTATGTGGCAGAAAAATCGAACGGCGCTATCTTGCGATTCGATAATATCTTGAACGCAGACTCAGGCGATATCGCGCCTAGTTACAGTGCGTCTTTCACTGCACCTGAATCGGTTTCGGTACTGCCTATTTACTAAGACTAAAACTCACATAGATATACTGAGTAAAAGGCCTGACGCTAACGCGTTGGGCCTTTTTGTTAATTGCGACGCCACGCTGCCAAAGGCATTGCTACTCAGTTTGCGCTTCGGCGAAGGTTTTTTATCGCTCACCGAGCTGCCTCTTCTATCAAGGTGGGTTACTAACAAAACTATTAGCGGGAGCGATTTACAGGGCCATACCACTATTACAGCAAACTGGTAACATTGCGTTACGAATTAGCTCGTTATTTGTTGATACACAGCGCTCAAAATAGGTTTTAATAATGGGCAAAGTAGTGCGCGAATACACTAGTGCGTAAATAGAGCAGCTCGCAAATAAAGAGGCGCGCAAATAAAATGATGCGATAATTTTTGATATTATCAGAAAAAAGGAATTTATCACCGCGTGTAAAAAACGCTTGTATGGTAACGTATAGCAATCAACTGCTGCCTGCAATGAAGCAAGCTCTACTCCATTGATTCAGATGCATTACATGTCAGCTCCCCGTGTCACGATTAGTAAAGGTTTACTACCACGAATATGATCTTGCGATTTTTAAAATGGTTTTTTATTGGTTTAGCTGTAGTTGTTTTTCTTGCGCTTGTAGGCGCGACAACGCTCACTGTAATGGCCGTTCAAACTACACCGCTGGTTTCAAGTAGTGCATCAAGCCAACTTGATGGTGCCGACAGTGTGAATGCATTGCTCAGCCAGCTACAACGCGCTTTTTCCCGCCGAGAAGAAGGCCATCAATTGACCTTAAGCGAAACACAGGTAGAGAGCCTGGTAGGCGTGTTGCAGCGCGCGCTGCCAGAGTTTAAAGGGCAAGTTAATATAACCTCAATGGGCGGAACGGTAAGCGTCACCTACGCACTAAAAGATACTGGCTACTTTTTTAACGCCTCTGCCTTAGTGTTGCCCGGCGATAGCCTGCGCATAGAACATGTGCAGGTGGGGAGTTTGAGTATTCCCGGAAGATTCTTACTCGACGTGATTGAATATGCTGTCAATAGCTACACCGATACAGAAATTGCCTCTATAGCCCTTAGCCGCGTAGAAAAAGTATCTATGCAGCAGGGTGAACTCACGTTAGAGGTAGGGCGTTTAGACACGCTGCTCGTAGAGCTAAACACAGTAGCATCTAACTTATCCGTAGACGAAGAAACCGAGCTGCAAACACTTACCGCCTACTACCTCAGGTATATTTCGGGTAGGGAAATCGCCTTATCTGCAAGTCCTGTATCCCTGACTGAATACTTGCGTGAAGGCATGGCCAGAGCCCGTGAACAAAGTACATCATCAGCACAAGCGGTATTGCACAATAAGGCTGTAATACTCGCACTGGCCGCCTATGTGGGGCACCACCGAGTTGGGCATCTTGTGGGTGACATTCAGCCGGATAAAGACAAAGCCCTTCGTCCTCGTTCTGGCGCAGTTTTGCATAATCGCAATGATTTGGCGCGACACTTTATTATTTCTGCAGCATTAGAGCTGCTATCAGAGCAAAGTATGTCCTTTGCTATCGGGGAGTTTAAAGAGTTGATGGACCGCGGGGCTGGCGGTTCTGGATACAGCTTTGTTGATTTAGTTGCTGATATGTCCGGCACGGCCTTTGCCCAAACCGCCGCATCGCCAGCGCACGCTGAAAAGGTTCAAAATGCCCTTGCCCGTATTCGCAGTGAGAGTGACATTATCCCCGCGATTGACGATGTGCCAGAGGGGCTCAGTAAACAAGCTTTTACCGAGCAATATGGTCGTGTGGACAGCGACGCGTATTTACGTGAAGTACAAAGGCTAAAGCAGCGCATAAAGCGTATCCCGCTTTATGCTAATTAGCGCTCACTTCTTACACTAGAGAAGTATAAGAGAACCACAAGGCTAGCGTAAGATAGGCGTGGAATAAGCTTTAGGCCGAGCTGACTCGGCTAAGCGTTAGTTCTGAGGCTTACTGGCTAGGCTTTGTTGAAACTGGGTAACGGTGATAAGCGCTAACTCTATTTTCTTCACTAGCGGAGCAAGTGCTGCCTTTGTTTGCTCTTCGTTCATGTCTTTCATGGCTTGCCAATCTAACGCTATTTCTTCTACATAGGGAACAAAGCGCTTCGACGACGTTGTAAATCCACTGTCAGAGGCAAATACGGCTGAAAATTTACCTTTCTTATCCTGCTGCAACACGTCTAATGCTTGGTCGGCATCCACGGCTTTTCGGTAAAGAGTTTGCATGGTCTCTTGAAGTTGTTGGTTTACGGTTTGCATTTCTTGCATGAAAACGCCTTTAATTGCTTGATGTAAATTTGATTTTGAAATTGATTCAAAAACTGATTAAAGTTTCGACGGTTTTTGCCGATACACCTTGAGGTGGGCAATTTTGCCCATTTTTTCACTTTGCTACAAGCAACAAAGGAAAACGGTATGGAACTACAAGGTGCAAACGCCTCTGCAGCGTCCGGTGCTTCGCTTGAATTGGCTTCTCTTAAGTTGGCAAAAGGCCAACAAGAACAAGAGGGAAAAGCGTCGCTTCAGTTGCTGGAATCAGCCGCTGACGTACCAAAAGCATCCTCTTCAAACCCCGCGTTAGGCGCTAATATTGATACTTTCGCGTAGGTCAGGGATGCAAATGTAAGTCGATAGGCGTTTTGCCGGGTTGTCCCCCAATTTCTCTCACGAGTTTGGGCACTAAGAATCCCGGCAGGCGCTTTATCGCTTGCTCCATAATAGCCCTTCCATCGTCATCACTCACATAGAAATGACTCGCCCCCTGCACTTTGTCGAGTACATGCAAGTAATAAGGCAATACGCCTGCTTCAAAAAGCCGCTCATTCAGCGCGCAAATGGCATCAGCACTGTCATTAATCCCTTTCAACAATACAGACTGATTCAACAGGGTTACTCCTTTGCTTTTAAGCGGTGCCAGTGCATCGACTAACTCATCGGAGACTTCGTTTTCATGATTCGCGTGAAGCACTAATACCTTTTGAATGGGTAGCTCGGTAAACCAATCTTCAAAGGCACTGCAAATTCGCTCGGGTAATACCACAGGCAATCGCGTGTGGATTCGAAGGCGTTTTACGTGGTCGATTGCTGCAATTTCTGACGCCAACCACGCTAGGTGCTCGTCTTTTGCCATTAATGGATCGCCACCAGAAAAAATGACTTCGTTAATGTCTGGGTTATCGGCAATGTACGATAATGTGTCTGTCCACTGCGCTTTGCTAACGGCATTTTCTGCGTAAGGGAAATGACGCCTAAAGCAATATCGACAGTTTACTGCGCACCCGGTGCGAACCATTAGCAGCACGCGAGAGTCGTACTTGTGCAACAGCCCTTTGCCTGCTGTGTCATGTTCTTCAAGTGGATCTTCATTGTAGTGAGGCGACGTTAAAAACTCATCGCTCAGCGGCATAACTTGCAGGAGCAGTGGATCGCTTGGATTCCCTTTTTCCATTAATTCCACAAAATGACGGGGAACACGCATAGGAAATAAGCGCCGTGCTTTTATGTGCTGTACGTATTTTTTCTCATCTAAATGCAAATGACTGAGCAGCTTCGAGGGGTCCGTAAAGCTTCTTGATAATTCTTTTTGCCAGTTATGCTCTACAGAAATCGCTTTTTTAGGTATTATTTGTTCCACGAAACTTTTTGCACCTTATGTTTAGACAGAGGAATTATGGCTAATTACAGCACTAACGAGTTCAAAGGCGGCCTGAAAATCATGCTGGATGGCGAACCTTGCAACATTTTAGAAAACGAATACGTAAAGCCTGGTAAGGGCCAAGCGTTTAACCGCGTAAAAATTCGCAAGCTTATTTCAGGTAAAGTTTTAGAAAAAACGTTCCGCTCTGGTGAATCCGTAGAAGGCGCAGACGTTATGGATACTGAGCTGGCCTATCTATACACCGACGGCGAATTCTACCACTTTATGAACAATGATACATTCGAACAAATTGCGGCTGATGAAAAAGCAGTGGGTGAGAATATTAAGTGGTTGGTAGAAAATGACGTTTGTACTATTACGTTGTGGAACGGTGCCCCAATTACGGTAGCGCCACCTAACTTTGTCGAGTTAGAAATTACCGAAACTGACCCAGGTCTTAAGGGTGATACTGCTGGAACCGGTGGTAAGCCTGCAACCTTGACTACAGGTGCCGTTGTACGTGTACCTTTGTTCGTTCAAACAGGCGAAGTTATCCGTGTAGATACACGCTCTGGCGAATACGTGTCACGAGTTCAAAAATAAGTAGCGTTTAAATAAGTCATGCTTAAAAAAGCATCGCTTAATAATCAGTAACATTGCCAAAAAGCGTGTTACTAGCAAGGTTCAAAAACCGGTATGTTCACGTACCGGTTTTTTAATTTATGGCTTTCATCTTCTTCTTAAAAGCGTTGGCGCGACTATGAAACATGAGCAATCTTGGCAACCTACCACCACTCACAAAACCAGAGTGGCGAGAGCTGAATTACTTCGTCAAGTAAGGGCGTTTTTCCATTGCCGTGACGTACTTGAAGTAGAAACCCCAGTGCTATCTGCCGGAACCGTTACCGATGAGCACATTGACGGGTTTAGTACTGAATTTTTGTACGCTAGTACTGGAAAGCTCGTTTCTTTGTTTCTTCAAACATCGCCTGAATATGCAATGAAGCGACTGTTGTGTGCACAAAGCGGTGCCATTTACCAAATTGGCAAAGCATTTCGTCACGAAGGGGAAGGGCGGTGGCACAACCCTGAGTTCACCATGCTGGAATGGTATCGACCAGGTTTTGACCACTTCATGCTTATGAAAGAAGTGGATGCCCTTTTACATGAGGTGTTAGGCGCAACAACTGATAGTGAAATGATCACTTACCAAAACGCGTTTATCGCTCATCTTGACATAGACCCGCTCACCAGCCCAACGAGCTCAATTCATCAAAAAATGCTCGAATGCGGTATTGATATCGATGGCATAGAGAGTCTATCAAGAGATAGCCAGCTGCAGCTTCTGTTTTCCTATTGCATTGAGCCTAAAATAGGCCTGAAAGCGCCGTGTTTTGTCTATAACTTTCCTGCCTCCCAAGCAGCACTGGCGAAAATAAGTCCTTATGACAGTCGCGTTGCCGAGCGCTTTGAAGTGTATTTTAAAGGTATTGAACTAGCTAACGGGTTCAATGAACTGAGTGAACCCGCTGAGCAGCGAGAGAGGTTTAAGCAAGATAATAAAAAGCGCGCGTTGTCAGGGTTGCCAGAAAAACCTATCGATGAGCACTTTTTGCAGGCGCTAGAGTCGGGTCTGCCAAAGTGCGCAGGCGTTGCCCTTGGCATAGACAGACTGTTGATGCTGAAAATCGGCGCCTCACACATTCAAGAAGTCATTAACTTTCCCGTTAGCCGCGCCTAGCAAAATAAAGTAAAGCACAGGCTTACACACTACAGTCTCCTAATCCTTGGTCATTCATTCTCCCACTCAAGCATAAGTTGGTCTTGTTGAGGTGCTCTCCTTATTGCGTCCATTGCCTCCGCTAATGACGTCTCTAGTGCTGCTTCTTTCGAAATCACTACTAAGAAACCTCACCTATGCGTAAACACTTCAACACGCTTCATCGGTTAATGGCTGCTTCGCTGCGATTATTTGCTGTTGACTTTATAACCCGTATGCTGAAAAATGTTATAACATCACATATTGCTCAAGCACACACATTGGCAATGCCGTAGAAACGGTAAAATCACAGCTAAAGACACTCAGTAGAGGAAAATAATGAAAATGCGTTCGTTACTAAGCATTACGATAGCGGGATTACTCAGCGCTCCGGTTTTAGCAACCACAGTGACGGGAACTGTTACAGATACTTCAGGTAAGCCAGTAGAAGGCGCGGAAGTTAAAATTGAAGGCACGCGCCGCATAGCAATTACCGATGAAAACGGCATCTATCGTTTTAACGATGTAAAGCAACCTCATATCCATTTACATGTTTATTCAAGCGACTACATTCATGGCGATAACGACCTTGGTGATGTAAGTAGCGATCAAAAAGCTGACTTTGTGTTACAGCCTGCGTCGGTAGAAAACATTGTAGTGACGGCAACAGCGCTGCAGTCATCTGTTCTTGAGTCAGTAACGCCTGTTACTGTTATTGGTGCTGAAAAACTTCGCAAAATTGAAGCGCCTACTCTGGGTGAAACGCTTAAGAATACTCCAGGGGTACACAGTACCTATTTTGGCCCTGTTTCAAGCAGCCCTATCATTCGCGGCAACGATGGCCCGCGAGTAAAAATTGTTCAAAACGGCTTAGATGTATCTGACGTATCTCGCGTTGGTCCAGATCACAACGTGGCCACCACGTTAGCAAGTGCGACTCAGGTTGAAGTGCTTCGCGGCCCGGCAACACTTCAGTATGGAAGTGGTGCAATTGGCGGTGTAGTTAACGTTGTTGATAAGCGCATACCGCAATACCAAGTAGACGGTGTTGAGGGGGAAGTCGAAGCAAGCTACAGCACCGTAAACGAAGGTAAATATACCCGTGGTGACGTAACTGGCGGACAAGGTAACTTTGTTTGGCACGTTGACGGTTTTATCCGTGATACAGAAAACGCAAACATTCCGGGTTTTGCATCTCTAGAGCCAGATGATGACGAGGAAAGCGGCGAATTAGAAAGTAGTGCCATGGAGACAACTAACATTGTTGCTGGGCTTTCTTACGTTGCCGAGGAAGGCTATTTCGGTTTCGCCGTTGAAAAGCTCGATAACGAATATGGTGTTCCAGGCCACAGTCACGGTCATGGCGACGAACACGATGAAGATCATGACGAGGACCATGATGAAGGCTTAGACGATTCTCACGATGAAGAGCACGATGAAGAGCACATGCACGAAGAAGAAGGTGTGCTGCTCGATGTCGATATGACTCGTTACCAAGCCGCAGGTGAGTGGCACTCGCCAATTAAAGGGCTAACTAACCTGAAATTCGCCGCTGCCTACACCGATTACGAGCACGCTGAAATAGAAGACGGCATGCCGGGAACTGTGTTTACCAACGAATCTACTGATATTCGCCTATCGGCTTATCATGAAGAAGTGGCAGGCTGGCACGGTGTGTTTGGTCTACAGTTTACATCAAGCGATTACACCGCTGTGGGTGAAGAGGCGTTTACGCCAGCTAACGTGACAGACAGCTTCTCGCTGTACCTCATTGAGCAAAAGAAAGTGGGCGACATAACGTTTGAAATTGGTGGTCGTTTAGAATCAACCTCTATTGATGTTGCAGACAGTGAAGTAGAGCTTGATGTGTATCATGACGAAGATCACGAGGGTGAAGAGCACGAAGGCGAAGAACACGAAGGTGAGGAACATGAAGGCGAAGAGCATGAAGCTCACGGCACAGAGTTTACGTTCCCAGAATATGACTTCACAGCAGTATCCCTTTCTGCAGGTGCGAACTGGGAGTACACCGACGGCCAGTCAGTAGCGATTACGCTTTCTAGAAGCGAACGTGCTCCGAGTCAGCAGGAGCTATTTTCTGCCGGTCAGCATTTGGCAACAGAAAGTTATGAAGTTGGACTTGTATTCGACCTAGTCGAAGAAGGCCATATTGAAGAAAACTTAAAAGGGGTGACTGAAGAAGTTAGCACTAATTTAGACGTTACCTTCCGTAAGTTTACTGGCGATTGGGGCTATAGCGTTTCTTTGTTTTACAACCAAGCCGACAACTATGTTTTCCAAACTAACACGGGCCTAATCGCGTTATCTGAGCATGAAGAACATGGTGATGAACACGACGAAGAGCACGAGGGAGAACTTGAAGGTGAACATGAAGAAGGTCATGAGTCGCACAGCGATGAAGGCTTGCCTGTGTACTACTTCCAGCAAGCCGACGCCGACATTTGGGGACTTGAAGCGCAAGCGTACTTCGACCTTAATGATGCGTTCCGTTTGACCGTATTTACCGATTATATTCGCGCAGAAATAGAAGACGACAATTTGCCACGTACTCCGCCAATGCGAATTGGTGGTGAGCTAAGTTACGTTAACGGCGGGCTTAGCGCAGATGCTGGTTTTACTTGGGTTGACGACCAAACTGATACCGCGTCTTTTGAAACGGCTACAGACGGATACACCCTGTTAAACGCCAGCGTTCAGTATGAATTTGCGAGTCAAGGCATCGATTGGGTTGTGTTTGCTCGAGGTGATAACTTGACTGATGAAGAAGCGCGAGTGCACACGTCTTTCCTTAAAGACCAAGCGACGCTACCAGGTAGAAATATCAGTGTGGGTGTAAGAGCCTTGTTCTAATCATTAATGATGGGCTGTTTTTAGTTTATCGCTAAATAACAGCAACATGCCATAAGGTAGGCGCTGTGAAGGCGGTACTTTTTGAGGTTATCGCATTAAGATAAACTCAAAGGGTACCGCCTTTTTTTATGACCTCGTCTTAATGAATCAGAGCATGCATGTTGGGCTATGAGGCTGTAAACTTAAATTGCGAACGAGTAAATTCTGTTATTAATAGCCACATCATAAAATCATACAGGAGATAGTGTGAACAACGCTGATGCACCCTCTGCACATGACATTGTTAATTATTTAAACGGGCTCGATGAGTCTCATATCGTTCTTGGCTATGGAAGTTTGTTAAGCCGCGACAGCAGAGAGCGCTTTTCGGGTATAAAAACCTACGGCATTCCTGTAATGGTAGATGGGTTCGAGCGTGCCTGGGTAACAAGAAGTATTCAAGAGCAGCAAACCTACGTTGGGGCAATCAAAAACGCCGCTAAAAAGCTGAATGCGCAACTGATCCCCGCTCAGCTCAATCCAGCGCTGCAAGAGCGAGAAAAAGATTATCGATTTACGCAAGTGTCGCCACAGCAAATTGCCTTCGACGCTACAATGGACATAAATAGCGAAACAGCCCTTTATGAAGCCCTCAGCGGTCGGACATTATGGGTATGTGAGACATTGCACTGTAGCCCTGCGAATGATCAGTTCCCGGTAAGCCAAACTTATGTTGATACTTGTTTAGCCGGATGCTTAGAGCACGCAGGCGAAAAGGCCGCCACGGATTTTGTGACGCATACCTCACTGTGGGATCACCCTCGTGTTAACGACAGAGCGTTGCCTAAATATCCACGGGCTGCCAACGTAGATAAGACCATACAAGACAAAATAGACACCATCTTATCGAATAATCTACTATCTTAACTTCTTTCCTGTAATAAACGGTTAGGGCGTCATTAAGATGAATACAGGGTTTCAGGGAACACGGGTTCGGTTGCGGGCGCTCAGCTTTGACGATAAAGAGTGGGTGTTAGCACTGCAGCAAGATCCTCAGTGGGTAAAGTTCATTGGAAGTCGCGGAGTCGATTCACTTGAAGATGCCTGCGACTATATTGCCCGTACTAATGCCCAATGCAAAGAATGGGGCTACGGACTGCTGGCTATCGAGGACAGCGAGACTGGGCTTCCTTTAGGAGTCTGCGGGCTGTTTAATCGCTTTGCATTCACCTGCCCGGATTTAGGTTTTGCCCTGCTGCCAGAAGCGCGAGGACGAGGCATTTGCCAAGAAGCCTGTGAACTCGTGATTCACTGGGCAAGAAATCAAGGTTATCGCTTTCTCACGGGAATGACTCACCCAGATAACACGCGCTCCCAGGCTCTGCTGACGAAATTAGGGTATGAAAAACAAGGATGGTATTTTGATAAGTCATTCCCTGTTCAGGCGCTTTACTGGCTGTCGCTTTAGGGCGCTGGGAGATAAGCTAATGTTGAAGCGTCAAAACTAAAGCTCAATGCCTGCCAGGTTGATCGTTTTTCCTGGGGCCCCTTTCAATAACGTTGCTTTAAATTCATGGGGCACGGGTTTCTTTTCAAATGTCAGTGAATCGACCATCACATAGACAATTTCAGCTGATGCTACAGCGTGGTTAGTTTGCCAATTCAGCATGTCAATTTGTATCGTAAAAGATGTATTGCCAACTTTGCTTACATGCACCGACAAGCACAAAATGTCGTCGAATTTTGCTGAGTTTTGCCATGATATATTGAGATTGACGACTTGATTATCTAAGCCTTGGTTTGTTAATGCTTGATACCCACCTATTAGCGCTCGCATAAACTCAGTGGCGGCTAAATCCGCGTAGTCAGCATATCGTGCGTTAAAAACAACATTTTGAGGGTCGCATTCGGCATATCGAACTCTTAGCAGTAATTCAAATGCATTAGGCTTAACGTTGGTCATTCATGTTTTCCTTTTCATTCGGCACAGTTTTTATATTCCCCTCATTGTCTTCAGCTTGTCCATCAAGACGCCACTGATCACCGATAATAGGGTCTTCCGATTTAGTTTCTACTTCCCAAGAATATGCCTTAACTGTCGGTTTTGGATCTAGCGAATGCCATAAACAGGCACAAAGAACACCAGCTAAAGCACCGAATAAATGGTATTCGAAAGAAATCCCTTCTTGGCGGGGAAATATGCTCATCGTCATTCCACCGTACATGAAAAAAGCAACCATCATAAGCACGACTGAACGTTTATCTCTGCGGAATATACTCACCACGAATAAATAAAAAAATACACCATGAGTTAAACCGCTAGCGCCAATATGATAGCTTTCGCGTCCAAACAACCACACACCAATACCAGATAGTAACCACACTGTTATTAACACACGCCAACGTGTTTTTGGGTAACCATAGATGAGAAATGAGCCAAGGACTAACGTGGGCAATGTATTGTTGAAAATGTGCTCTAATGAGCCGTGTATGAGGGGCGCTGTTATAATTCCAACCAAACCATGCAGCGCTAAAGGATAAACTCCGAGCCAACTTAGGTCGACGTTGAAGTTGAGTTCAAAAGCTTTAAAGCACCAAATAAACCCCACGGCGAATGCGGTGATTAATATGCTGTTTTTGAGTGACGTCGTTTTCATCTGTCAGATTTATGGGCAATTAATAAAATAACAACTTTTCCGTAGGCTTTATGGCAGTAATGAGCACTTGTCAGAAAAACTAGCCGATTACCTTTAACATTTCATAAACAAAAGTTAAAAATTATTGTCTCAAAATCAGCGGTTTAGCGCTTAAGGCTACAGGTCGTGATCACGTATAATTAAGGCCTACTTCGTGAGGGCTAAGACATGACTAAACAGAAAAACGATACGAGTAAAGAAACGGCAAAAGTTGTTGCGACAATGATGATACCGATGGTCACGTTAGGCTTGGTGTGTCTATCAATTGGCGTGTATCTAATGAATAACGTCTTTACGGGAATTTGACGGGGCTTTGATGGCACTTTGATAATTAACGCTTCACACGCCACCAGCCTTGGAAAGTTGCATAACCAAAGCGGTGGCATATGTATTTTAAAGACTACTGCAAACCGGCTACAGACACGGTTAAAGCAGCGTGTTTAATGCAGCGCGTTTAATGCAAAAGTGTGACTACAGCGGTGGAAGCACAGTGACTTTTTTGATCACGATGGGCTCAATGGGAACGTTGTTCGCGTTTAAGCGAATTGAATACTCGGTTTCCACTTCAGACATTGCATCAACGACATCTGACCCTTCTACGATTAAGCCAAACACCGCATAGCCCCAGTCCCGTCCAGGGTTCAGACTTTCATTGTCATTGACGTTAAAGAAGAATTGACGGTTAGCGGTGTGAGGGCCGTTTTGACGTGCCAGTGCAATGGTATGTAAGTCGTTAGTAAGCCCATTGCCCGATTCGTTAAATATATCGGGAAAGTTCGACTTACCGTTGAAATCAGAGGTGTAGCCGCCACCTTGCACCACAAATCCCGGTACAATGCGGTGAAAAATAGTGTCGTTGTAAGCCTGCTTGTCTACATAGCGCAAAAAGTTATTCGCGGTAATAGGAGCGCGTCTTCTATCTAACTCCACCACAATATCACCCATGGTGGTTTCAATTTTTACGCGAGGATAATAGTTGTCAGGCTGTATTTGAGAGCCATCGTCTTTTTTCGCAGCAACAAGGGGGCTAACACTCAAAAAAACACACACCATTAATAGGCTAGAAAGAATGTTGTTTATCTTCTTTAGCATAGTAAATCCTTCAAATAATCTTACTGTTTAGCGACGCTAAAAATAACGAACTTTTTATCGTTTGACAGTATATCAACACCACCAAACAGTTTTTTCAATTTTATGTGGTAATCCAAGTGACGATTTCCTACCACAACAAGATGTCCGCCTCGTACTAATAAATCGCGAGAGTCGGTAAACATTTGCCATGCAATGTGGTCGGTGATCACATTTTGTTGATGAAAAGGAGGATTACACAACACCTTCGTGACCGCCGGCGTGTTCGGCTCGTTAAGAAGGCCTTCCAAGCAGTTGGTAGCAATAAAGGTGCATTGGTCTATTTTATCTGGGTGGTTAGTCAACACATTTAAACGTGCACTTTCCAATGCCATGTAAGATTCATCGGTAAAAATGACCTTGCAGTCTGGGGCAAGTGTCAGCGCGTTAATACCCAAAACGCCGTTACCACATCCCACATCGACAACCGTATCATTGCTGCTCACCGTCATGTGTTTCATCATAATACGGGCACCAATATCTAATGACTGACGTGAAAACACGTTTGCTTCGTTGTCTAACGTCATTTTGGCGCCTGTGGTTCCCTTGCATTCCCATCGAGTTGGGTAGGGCGACGGGTACGATGGAAGGGTAAGGTCGGGACGAGAAAACACCAGTCGCGACTTTTTCTTTGCCAGAGAGGTGGTGGTGGGGCCGATGTACTTTTCAAACAATCCCAGTACCGATTTGGTAATAGCTTTTGCTTTGCCGCCGGCAATCACTTGTGTGTCAGCAGATATATAACGCTTCAAATCAATAAGCTGCTGCTCTAAAAGCGCAAGTGCTCTTGGTACCTTCAGTACCACAATAGCCGGTGCTGCTTGCGGAGAAAACGTTAAGCTGTCCACACTGGTCATTGTATTGACGGGGGCCGTTTCTGTTACCGATGTCTCTGCGCTTATTGCATTACGCCCTAAGTTTTCCAGCAAAGAGCGTCGAGATATGTAAGAGTCTGATACCCAAAGCGGATTCAAATGCTCAAACCAGCACCCCAATGCACCAAAGTCATCATTAAAAATCATAAGCTGAGACTGGGCAGTGTCTGTAGAGACCACATTGTCGTTGAGCAGTGATTCTACATGGTCGATGAGCAACTCATCGGCGCTGTCCCATGCCTGTAAGCTCACATGTTGATGCTTTTCAGGATAGCGAATTAGAGACAAGTTTCGGTCTGCAAAGATAAATTCTGTATTCATTAGAGAAAATTCTGACGGCAACAGCGATGACGTGTGTCATGCCTTGGCGTGCTTTGGAGTTAGCAATGGGCGTAGGGTAACATTTCGCGAGCAAAAAGAGCATGATCAGATTGGTGCAATGCGCGTAAATAACCTTGGCAAAGAAAAAATTATGCTCAACAAAGCTATACCCAATAAAATCGGATAAGAGAGCGACTTAGGCGAAGACATGCAATATTCACTTTTTAATCAACCTGATAAGCTAAAACCTGAACAGGGAGCGCCCGAGCAACAAAAGCAGGCGCCTCAACGCCTGCCACTGCCTGAGGGGGATGTTGTGTATTATCCTCGCTTTTTCAGTCAATCTACTGCCGATACGTATTTCGATAACCTGCAAAGCGAACTGCCGTGGAGACAAGACTCATTGCGCATGTTTGGTAAATCTATTCCCATCCCCCGGTTACAGAGCTGGCATGGCGACCCACAGTGCACCTATACCTATTCAGGGCTGACCATGGTGCCTAACCCGTGGACATCAACCTTAGCTGATATACGGGATTGTTGTAGCGCAGCATGCGGCAGCCGCTTTAATAGTGTCCTTGCCAATTGGTACCGACACGGTCAAGACAGCATGAGCCTGCACGCTGATGATGAACCCGAGCTTGGGCCAAACCCCGTTATTGGTTCTGTAACGTTGGGAGAGGCGCGTCCTTTTGTGTTTAAGCATAAAGAAACGAAGGCGCGCTATACGCACTTGCTCGAACACGGCAGTCTTTTGGTTATGGCTGGGGCTACACAAAGCCATTATTTACACGGCATTTCGAAGACGGTTAAACCGATAGGTGGTAGAATAAACCTCACTTTCAGACGATTAATAGTCGCGAATTCACCTTAAAAATTTCAATGGGTTCGCCAGCCACGCGAATAAAAGAGATTGAGGTAAAAGATATGCAGGTAGACGATATGCAAGTAAGCGGTATGCAAGTAAAAGATTTCCTAGAAACAGTCATCACGGATGCTATTGCGCCAAGCTACTTAGAGGTCGTTGATGAAAGCTTTATGCATAATGTGCCCGAGGGAGCGCAAAGTCATTTCAAAGTAACGGTAGTGAGTGAAGCCTTTGAAGGCCAGCGTTTAATTGGCAGACATAGACAAATAAACGCATTGGCAGCACCGGCCTTAGAGGGGCCTGTTCACGCGTTGGCGCTTCACACTTATACCCCTGAAGAGTGGGTAAAAAGGGGAGGGGAGCCTTTGTCATCACCTAAGTGCCTTGGCGGAAGTAAGCACGACTAGGTCGGCACTTCCTTGTGATATAAAACACAGATAGTGAAATAAAATGCAACAAATGGATGTTAGTCATGAAACAAAACAGTGAAGTTGGTCACTATATCAATATGCTTAAAACCCCTTCAGTTCAGGTTCTGCTTCTTGGAACCTGCTTTGTATTGGTTATGCTATTTGTACATTTAGGTGTTGCGCAGCCGATGGACGAAGCATTATTTCAAGCCCTTAGACTGGATGCTTCAACGCCTAAATGGGTATCAGATGCATTAAGAGATGTTACCGCGCTTGGCAGTAATATTGTGCTGCTTTTTGTGGCTATTACCGTTACGGTTGGCCTCGCCATGCACAACCAGCGCAATAAGGCGTATACCTTTGTGTTGGCAGTAGCGTTGGGGCTATTTGTTGCCTTTGCCCTTAAAGCGGGGATCGCGAGACCTCGTCCACCGGTTAGTCAGCACGATGTGGATGTGTATACCCACAGTTTCCCGTCTGCTCATGCAACCCTGTCTACCTTGGTGTACTTCTACCTTGCTTACCTTATTTGCCATTTCTCTGGCCAAAAGGCGGTCAGCACATGGATATACTCAACTGCAGCATTATTGGTGTTTTGCATAGGGTTATCTCGAGTGATGCTAGGGGTTCATTGGCCGAGCGACGTGATTGGAGGTTGGTTTGCTGGTGGCAGTGTTGTGGCGCTATGCCTTTACACTATTAAATGGAAGCAAAAGCTGCATATTCACAATAGTGAGCCACAGCAATCAAAACGCCAGTAAGGTCAATGCAAGACCCTTTGCGCAATGTCGAACGCCTTAAACTTTATCAGCGCGTTTGCGAAATTATACAGGCAGACTCTCAGCGCATGTCGTGCTTACATGCGCTTCAACAACTCGCGTTGCCACAAGGTTACCTAGGTGCAGGTTTTCTTCGTAACGCTATTTGGGATTTTTTACACAACAAGAGCACACCCACGCCGTTAAACGACGTTGACGTTATCTATTTTGATGCAAACAACACACATCGCGCCAAAGACACCTTCTATGAAATGCAGTTAAATGAGGTATTACCGCAGGTTAAGTGGCAGGTAAAAAATCAGTCGCGTATGCATGTACTGCACGGACATGCGCCTTATAAAAACTGCGAAGAGGCTATTTCATACTGGATTGAGAAAGAAACCTGTGTGGCTATAGCGTTATCAACCGCAGACAGCGTAGCTTTACCTGCCAGTGCCAGTGCCAGTGCCAGTGCCAGTGCCAGTGCTAGTGCTAGTGCCAGTGCCAGTGCTCGCTTACGCTCGTCGTTTGAAACCGCAGGGCCGTTTGAGATACTCGCGCCCTTTGGTTTACAGGCTAATTTTGCAGGCACCATAAGTATAAACCCGAAGTACCCGCGGCCAGACGTATTTAATAAGCGGATTCAAAACAAGCGCTGGTGTGAGATTTGGCCAACGCTTACAGTGAAGTCTTAATTTATCTCTTTAATTTCTCACTACGCGTAGAAACCATCCGACAAACAACGAAATCAGAAATCCGAAAAAAGCCACTAGTATGTTGATTGTTAAAAGCTGCCCGGAAAAGTCGGCGTTAGCGCCTGTTTTTTCACTCACAAGCATTCCCGACGCTTTAAATATAAATAGTGCTGCTACAGAGAAAAGTAAAATAACGGCGGTAGACATAAAAGTCGCTTTCCAATACGCCTTTGGCGAAACCCAATGGATTGCGCCTGCTACGAGCACACATAAAATAGTAAGGATGTACGGGACCACAATAACTCCTAATTGATATTCTTGTTGATATTGATATTAAACAAACACTGCTGTGTATTTCTCTTGCGCAGTTTACTAGCCGACAGACTACAAAGGATTTGAGCGATAAGAAATTAATTAAGGATAAGCAGCTAATTTTGCCCGATACGATGCCATGTCATAGCGCCTGTGTCAGCTTTTATGTCAGATTGTCAGATTTTATGCCAGCTCTTATATTAGTGGTTTGGTCGATTCTTTCGGCTGCCTAAACAAATAATATCGCCAGTATGTCCAAAGTTTGGTCTAGCTGTATGATTAGCAGATAAGCTTTCAATACGTGTCAACACGCCTGCATGGTTAACATTCTATTAAAAGATTTTAAGCTGCAATGGTGATAGAATCGACAACAATTCTCCAGTAAGCCCTTTTAGCCAATGGGGCTTTTTGTTTAACACGCTTTATATTCTGAGAAAACATGTTCGATTTAATAACCAGTAAAGATAGCAACGTAAAAAATGACGTGCTTTCGGGAATTACTGTCGCCTTAGCGCTAGTTCCTGAAGCCGTAGCCTTTGCATTTGTTGCAGGTGTAGAACCTATGATTGGTCTATACGCTGCATTTATGATGGGCTTGATTACTTCTGCCATTGGCGGTCGCCCAGGCATGATTTCAGGTGCAACAGGGGCCATGGCCGTTGTGATGGTGGCACTTGTGGCGCAGCATGGGGTGCAATACCTGTTTGCGGCCGTCATCTTAGCGGGACTGCTGCAAATACTCTGCGGCGTGTTTAAGCTCGGTAAGTTTATCCGTTTGGTGCCATACCCGGTTATGCTAGGTTTTGTTAACGGGCTTGCTATCGTTATATTCTTAGCGCAGCTAGGACAATTTAAAATAGTCAATTCACTTGGCGAACTGCAGTGGATGCAGGGTTCAATGCTGTACTGGATGCTAGGTCTTGTGGGCCTTACCATGGCAATTATCTATTTACTGCCAAAGCTTACCAAGGCGGTACCTGCGTCGTTGGTAGCAATTGTAACGGTTACCGCTTTAGTACACGGATTAGATTTAGAAGCGCGCACGGTTATCGACTTTGTAAGAGATTTACTACCGGCTGATCAAAAAGACAGCGCCACCTTGGCGGGTGAGTTGCCAACCTTTGCGATTCCAATGGTGCCTTTCACTTGGGAAACGGTAATGATTGTGCTGCCAACATCTATTATTTTATGCTTGGTTGGTCTTATTGAATCGCTGCTTACCCTATCGCTTATTGATGAAATGACCGATACCCGTGGTCGCGGCAATAAAGAGTGTGTTGGGCAAGGCGTTGCTAACACTGTTAACGGTTTCTTTGGTGGTATGGGTGGTTGCGCCATGATTGGTCAGAGTATGATCAATATCAATTCTGGCGGCCGTGGTCGGTTATCAGGAATAAGCGCTGCACTTGTACTGCTTGGCTTCATTCTTTTTGCAGCACCACTTATTGAAATGATTCCATTAGCCGCACTGGTTGGCGTTATGTTCGTGGTGGTTATTGCGACGTTTGAATGGGCATCGTTCCGCATTGTGCGTGGTGTTAACAAAGAAGATGCGTTTGTACTCTTCTTGGTAACTGGCGTTACTGTTATTGCCGACCTAGCCATTGCCGTCGTTGTTGGTGTTATCGTATCTGCCCTTGTATTCGCCTGGAAGCACGCACGCCATATTGCCGTGAAATCGCATATCGACGATGACAACTGGAAGGTATATGAGTTAGAAGGGCCGCTGTTCTTTGGCTCGGTAACTCATTTTAGAGATTTGTTTGATATTGCCAACGATCCAGAAGATGTGGTTATCGACTTTAGAGAGTCTCGTATTTGGGATTCGTCGGGTATCGATGCCCTAGATACGCTTGCAGATAAATACCTTGAGCAGGGCAAGAAGCTGCATATACGTCATATCAGCGACGAGTGTCGCAGCTTGCTGCGTAAAGCCGATAAGTTTGTAGAAATTAACGTTAACGAAGACCCTCGTTATCGCGTTGCTACCGATAAGCTTGCCTAAGGCTTTCTATTAAAATGGTCGTCTAGTGTCTTAGCGCAAGGTGTTTGCAAGCAGGGACCTAAGAGCGACATGAAAAACACAAAACCGCACTAGTGCATACTAGTGCGGTTTTTTATTAAATATTCCTCACTGAGCTATTTCGTATCGCCTGCCGTAGGTTTTATCACACAGTAAATTTCAAATTACTTTTAACCTACTTCTAACCTACTTCTAACCTAATTTTTGGGGAATGCTTGATGATTAATTACGTAACCTTGGGCGTGAGCGATATAGAAAAATCAGCCTCATTCTACGAGTCACTACTGGAAGATTTTGGCGTTAAGCGGTTAGTGAATATGGACCGGATTAAATACATTGGTAAATCGATGAAAGAGCCAATGGTTGCCGTGTGTATTCCGTGGGATGAGAAAGAGCCTTCACCGGGCAACGGCAATATGTTTGCAATTGCACCAGGCAATAAGCAGAAAGTAGATAAAATGCATGAAAAAGCACTGTCTCTTGGGGCAACATGCGATGGCGCGCCAGGACAACGAGTACCGGGAAAGTTTTATGCGGCTTACGTGAGAGACTTTGACGGTAACAAGATATGCTTCAACTTCTTCGGCTAGGTTTTCTTCTTATACATTGCGGTTAACAACAACCTAAGTACTAAAATAAACGTGCCAGCGAGCAATACGCTGGCACGTTACGTGTGAGCGCTTTATTTGGTAGTGCGAAACAAAACTTCAGGGTTAGTCATCGTTTTCATTTCTAGTACATTGCCGTTAGGATCTTCGATGAAAAACGTTTCTTGTTCGAACTCTGTATCTTTAAAGCGGCGGTAGGGTTTATCTAAATACTGTAAACCAGCCGATTCAATACGCTTCTTCAACGCTTGAAACTCATCTTCACTCATATGAACACCAAAATGCGGTACTGAAACCGTACCCATGTCTACTTCATGACGTACTGAAGGTAACCGTTCGGTACTTTCATGCAACGTGAGTTCATTGCCCCAAAAATCAATGTCAATCCAGTGCCCGTCCTCACTGTTACCCGTTTTACAGCCCAATACGTCACAATAAAATACCTTGGCTTTTTCTAAGTCGCCTGCAGGGATAGCAAGATGTAAGCAATTAGACATCGCAAATTCCTTATTTTTGTTTTTATACCAGTAATGATTAGGAAAATTCTATACCGCTGAATCATCCAACAATGGGGGTAAAAGGCAAGAGCGTGGCAAGCTTCTTATAGTTAGCAATGTAAACGTATCTATGCAAACGCACTTTTGCAGGTGTGAATATAAGTATGAATTTCAACGTCTACATAAGCGCGAACATGAGCGAGATTAAACTCTAAGGTGCGCTTAGGAGGCTTTTACTTACTAAGCGAGAGGGCGAAATTAATGAGTTACTGAACGCAGGTTTATTTCCCCTTATTTTCTTAAAAATGATAGAGTGAATAGCATTAATGACTTAATAAAAAGCGTTCCTAACACACCATGCAGCTTCCATTTAGTGACTACATAAAAATTATTGGAAAAGGCCAGCGGGGCGGTCGAAGCCTAACGCGCGAAGAGGCGTACCACGCCATGAAAATGGTGCTTGCCAATAAGGTTACCGGCGATCAACGTGGTGCCTTTTTAATGTTGCTACGTACCCGAGAAGAAACGCCCGAAGAAGTAATCGGCTTTGTGGATGCTTGTCGAGAGCTTATTGAGCCCGAGGTGCAAACACTAGCCCCTGTGCTAGATATTGGTTGCTATGCAGGAAAGCGACGACAACTTCCGTGGTACTTACTCGCCGTGGCGGTGCTGGTAAAAAAAGGTACGCGAGTTATGTTGCACGGCGCCCATGAGCCTGGTTCGGGGCGATTATATGCAAGCACGGTGTTGCCAACGCTAGGTTTGCCAGCAATGAATACAGTGACACAAGCTAAATCCCAGATGGATGAACATTTGGTGACTTACCTCGACCTTTCGTGTCTGCTGCCTGCGCTAGACCATATTATTAAACTGCGAGAGGTGTTTGGATTGCGCTCTTGTGCCAATACGCTGGCTCGGTTGCTAAACCCCACTGGCGCCAAGTATTGTGTGCAAGGGGTGTATCACATGCACCTTGATCATAAACATTGCCGAGTGAACGAAAACTACGACAATATAGATGCACTGTGTTTTCGCGGTGACGGCGGCGATCCTGAAGTAAATGGCGAGCGGGAAACAGAGTTATTTGTTACCCGTGGTGGCAAGACCGATGAATATGTTCTCCCTGTTATTGCCAAGCGCTGGGCGCTAAAAGATAAGGCCATGGCCGTGGGCGATATGCTAGAGGTGTGGCATGGCAAAGCAGAAAGCGATTACGGTGAGCAAGCTATTATTAGCTCGTTGGCAAGTTACCTCGTTTTGCTACGCAGTATTGAGGTAAACGACGCCATAGAAGAAGCCAAACTACTTTGGCAGCAGCGTGAAAAAGCTAGCCTTCCGTTTGGTAGGTAGCTTGGGTTAGCCTATCAACCATTCATTGGCCACGGCAATGTCTAGCTGTCTACTCACGTAATCCCAGAGGGCCGGCGCACAGGTTTTAAGGTGTGCATTGCGCTTTTCTATCTGCTGGCGAGTAATTTTATGGGTCGCCCAGCTTCCGCCCTGATTTTTCATGTTTTGAAATACGGGAAGTACCCTATCCATCGCCTTAGCAAATTCGGCATCAGGTGTTGCTGCGTCCTCAAATTCAAGCCACAGCTTCAGCATCGTTTTATTAAGCGGTGACGGAAGAAGGCCAAAAATTCGTTTGGCCGCTGTTATTTCTTTTTCAGCCTGAGCCGCGTGGTCTTGCTGCGTATTAAAGGCAAACATATCGCCCGCGTCAATTTCTACCACATCGTGAATGAGGATCATGTGTATCACGCGCTGGATGTCGATAGGTTTTGCAGCATATTGGCTTAGCATTGAGGCCATAAGCGCTACATGCCAGCTATGCTCGGCAGAGTTTTCTTCCCGATCATTATCGGCCGGAAGCGTAATTTTTCGCTTAACAGCCTTTAGCTTATCAAGTTCACATATAAAGTCTGCAAACGAATCTACTGGTGTCATAAGGTTCCTTGTTCACTAGGTCTTGCCCTAGAAAGCTGGTTCAATAAAAAGCCGGGCTTAATAAAAATGGGCGCTTTGAAAGCGCCCATTTTCGTTGGTCGTATTTTGCCTCGTGCCTTGCTCAGCAATAGCGACTGGGCAGGCCCATTACAAGCTTATTTTGCTCAGACCTATTTTTGTTCAGACAGCCATACAATTAAATCTGCAATATCATCATAAGACATGTCAGATGTGAAAGTAGGCTGATACTTTCCATTAATAATGAAGCTTGGTACGCCGGTTAATAACTCGCGGTTAGCGTCGATTTGCTGCTGGTTTTTACGCAGCATGCTGTTAACACCGAAGCTTTTGGCAAGCTTGTCGAATTCTTCACCGTCAGCGCCGTTTACGACGAAGATGTTACGCAAGTCTTTCAAATTAGTAATAGAAGCTTTTTGCTTATGAATGTAATTGAAGATTGCGCCATTCATCGCATTTTCTTGTTTCATTGCACGGCCAATAAGCATCGCTTTTGTCGCTGCATCCTGCACGTCTGGGCCGGTAAAGCGCATAAAGTTTACGTGTACTTTGTTAAACGCAGTACCGTCACTTTTCTTCTGTTTTATTTGTTCAACAATTGGCTCAAACTGAAAGCAGTGTGGGCACCAGAACGAGAAGTATTCAGTAATTACTGGCTTATCAGTAGCTTCTTCATTAACCACTTTATAATGCGTACCTTCTTTCCATTTTGCGCCTGACTCTTGAGCACAAGCGGCTAATGGCAAAAGCATTGCCATGACAAACATTACTGCAAACTTTTTCATGGAATAAGTTCCTTTATATTTAAGATTTTTATCGGCAAAAGATTATCACAGGCTTTGAGCGTTAACTAGGGCGTGTTGAGCTTTGCTGTGCAAGTTTTGGGCTAAATGGAAGCATTTTAATCGCGAAACAGTCCTGTAGGCCTAGTGGGCTAAGTCAAAGGGCTGTGCCAAAGAGTAAAATGCTTCCATAACGCCCCCTTCGGGCAGCGCCTGTGAGCTATTTACTCTGCGTTGAATGGTTTCGATTTAGCCCGCTAGACCTTCAACCATTCGCCTTGTTCAAATAGCTCACAGACCGCTGCAAAAATGCACAGCAAAGCTCAACACGCCCTAACTTCAACGACCAGCAAGCTAAAAAACACAACGAAATGATACAGTAGAAAGCTTAATCCCCGCTGAACATCACAGAAATTGCGCATCACAGAAATTGCACACCAAGTAAGTTGAATAACACGCAAGGTAAACAAAGTAGCACCAACATGGTTAACCATGCTGGTGCAGATAGGCACTACTTCTTATTTGCGCTATTCAATGAGCTTGTCCAGACACACATTCAGTTAAACGTGTGTCTTGTTGTGTAATACCATGCCTGTGATCTAGCGCGTGTAACTGATTGAAAGCAGGGCGCGTTGCTCTTGCCCCACATACCCAATGATATCTTCGTACTCTTTATCAAACAGGTTATTCACTTTTAGTGACAATTGCCATTGATTGCTAAGCTGGTAGCTCACATTAACGCTTGTCAGTGTGTAAGCAGATAGCGCAAGGGTTTCTGAAGGCGCAGGAAATGGAGGGAAAAACGTATCAAAGCGTGTGCCGGTATAGGCAAGCTTTGTGTAAAAGCTGAATTTCTCAAGACCAAAATCTGACGTTACCGTAATAGCACCTTGATGCCGAGCACGTCTAAGCTCAATGGCGCTTTGTGCATTACTGGTTTGCTGGGCATCAAGATAGCTGTAAGAGCCAGTAATATCAGCAAAGTCGCCACGCCAGCTAAATTCTGCGTCTACACCGTCTCGCTGGCTTTCACCGTCTACATTGCCCGCGGTAAATGCGCCGCTTTGCGCATCGAATACAAAGCCATTTATTTCATCTTGTAGCTGAGTATTGTAAACACTGACTTGTGCCGTCACGGTTTGCCAACGACCTTTAACGCCTACCTCAACCTCTTCACTTTTTTCTGGAATAAGATCAGGATTGCCGATAAAGCTGGCTGGGGTATATCCGAAGCGTTCGGTGAAGGTGGGGGTTTTAACTGCCTTTCCGTAGCTGGTGAATAAAGCGATATGACGGTCAAGCTGCCAGGTAAGTCCGGCGCGATAGCTAGATGCATTGTCGAATTCACTGTTATTATCGAAGCGTGCGCTAAGCGAGGTGAAAACCTTATCACTTAACTCTCCAGTAGCCTCGGTAAAAACGCTGTAGGTATCATCCCGTTGGTCTTGGTTAGGATCGCCGAAAACCACAGGCCCACGCTGTGAAAACAAACGTTGAAGGTATTCAGTTCCTGCGGCTAACTGCCAATCATTTACACTGTAGAAATTGGTCCAATTTAGCTCAATACGTTCACCGGTAGTGCCGCCTGCGTCAGCGCCGGACGTCGTGTTGTCATTTTCATCTTTTCTGTATTGTGCAGTAAGCGCTGAGCGATAGTCACTGTTTTTAGCTTGGTAATCCCACTTCAGTTTCGAGCTAACTTGAACCCCTTTTGTAACGTTGTCTGCATCTGCGGGCAATCCCGTGGTAGCAAAGTCTGTAGCGTCATACTCATTTTCGTAGTCTACGGTACGCAGGTAGGCAGAAAACGTATGCTCATCATTGGCGTCAAATCGAAGGTTCAGTCCAGCGGTAAGGTTGTCATAACCATCGTCTTCACTCCCCGTTCTTGCAATATTATCGCCATCGGTTTGCATGTAGCTTGCGTACGCCGACACGCCGAGGTTGTCGTGTTGTGATGATGTGTTTACGCTTCCTCTGTAGGTGTTTTGCGTACCCACTCCTGCCGACATGCTTAGCTGAGGCGTGACGTTACCCTCAGCACCGGCTTTAGTGGTAATACTTAATACACCACCAATAGCGCCGCTGCCCCAACGTGCGCTTTGTGGGCCTTTCAATAACTCGATGCGTGTTATATTTGCAGCGGTTAAATGGGCTAAATCAATCAAGCTACCCTGGCCGATATCATTAGCAATAACGCCATCAATAAGTACCAAAAGATGATTAGTTTCACTGCCTCGCACTCTTACCTCGGTGAGACCACCTGGGCTTCCTGATTGAGATAAGCTGACGCCAGGAAGCCCGCGTATAAGTTCGGTAAGTTGCAACGCGCCTGAGGCTTTTATGTCGCTCTCGGTTAATACCGATACCGCACCCGGTAGCTTTGTAAGCGTTATCGGTAGGCGAGTGCCTGTTACGGTGAGGGTTTCTACGTCGTTGGTGTCTGTAGAACGTTCTTGAGAAAAAACAGAAGTTGAAGTGATATACGTTAGGATTGCAGCGGCCGTTGCAGTCTTAGTAAAAGCAGCCTGTAGTAAAGATAATTCCATAATCAATAATAGTCTCTTATGCGCTCCGCCCGAGCACATGATTAAGCGAAAGCACCGTACACTCATTGATAGTGCACGGGCCGTGAAGCACAGGCCGGTATCCGGGCTTTCTCGTCATCTGCTCATTGTTTTTAAGCGTATAGCTATGAGACTGACACTCTTTTGCCTTCCCATCGAAAAAGTCAACGATCACATTGGCTTAGCGACAGTGGCGTGTAAAAAAGAAGTACTGATGTAGCACTGATATAGCACTTATGTAGTACTGAGATTACCGTTGCGGGGGCAGCATCAGCATTTAACTGATTTCCCGTTTAACACAATTATCGGCATTGCCCTTTATTGCCCTCTATTTTTTAGCTTGGTCTCGCCTTTTTATTGGCTAAAGTGGGCTATTATGAGCTAGCAAGGCCGATTCATGTGCACCTACGCGGGGGCGAGTATATAGGCTTTAACGGCGACTTACGACAGCCGCAGTAGTATTGATGCATGTAGCTAGTGGAATAATGTGGCGAAACTACATGCCTAATTTTAGCGCCGGCTCTTGCAATGCAGACATTTGTTCTTTGAGCGCTAAAATTTGTCCTTCCCAGTATTTATCCTCTGCAAACCAAGGAAATGCACGAGGGAACGCAGGGTCTGACCAACGACGAGAAAGCCACGCCATATAATGTACCATTCGCATGGCTCTTAAGGGTTCTATTAACGAAAGCTCCGCTTTATTAAATGGCTGAAACTCCTCGTAGGCTTCTACTAATGTGTCTAGCTGAAGTAATTGCTGCTGCCTGTCTCCGCTTAACATCATCCACAAGTCTTGAATGGCGGGCCCCATTCTGCAATCGTCTAAGTCAACAAAGGTAGGCCCATCGCGCCATAAGATATTGCCAGGGTGGCAGTCGCCATGCAGCCGAATAGGGGAAGACACGTTTTTGTACGCTTTTTGTGTAGCTTCAATCACTGGGTTGAGAATAGCGAAAAATGCCGTTTTAAGGCCTTCAGGCAATAGCTCACTTTGCTCTAAAACCCGTTGAGGTTCTAATAAGTAGCTTTCAACATCAATTGCAGGGCGAGAAGAAAATGCAGAGGCTTGAGCCGTAAGATGAATGCGCCCGATAAACCGTCCCATCCATTCTAACTGGTCTAAATTGTCGTTTTCAAATTGACGACCTCCCACCGAGGGGAACAGTGCAAAACGGTAGTCCGTACTTCCAACGCTATGATGGTGCAGCGTCTTTGTATTAACGGCCATGGGAGCGACGATGGGAATTTCGTTGTCGGCTAATTCCTTAGCAAAGTTGTGCTCTTCTTGGATTTGTTCGTCAGACCAACGGCCGGGTCGATAGAATTTAACTACATAACGTTTGCCGTCTTCGGCAATAAATTGATAAACCCTGTTTTCGTAGCTATTAAGCGCTAATAGACCGCTTTGAAGAAAAATGCCCTGGGTTTCCAGGGCATCTAGTATCGTATCTGGGCTTAAGCCCGAGAAAGAAAAATCTGTCATCGATAAAGAAACTTAGTTGGCTCATCAATGGTTACAATATCACCGTCTACGGTGGTGGTAACACTAATGAATATGTCAGTGACCGTATCTTCCAGATTATAGGCGTCGGTTGCAACCGATATCGGCGTTGAATACACCGCGCCACCTTCAACGAAAAATTCCTGCTTTCCAATATATTCATAATCAGGAAGGCCTTTTATTTCTATGGTGTAGGATTGACGCTTCTGTGTCTTGTTCAATACCTTGATGGTATACACATTTTCAATCAGTCCTTCGTTAGTCTCGCGATACAGAGAGTTCCTATCGCGAATAATATCGACTTCTGTAGGGCTGCGAGTGTAGATATTGGCGAACAACAGGCCAATCATGATCACAAGTACCACAAAGTAGCCGATGAGCTTAGGTCGTATAATATGGGTTTTACCGCCAGCCAACTCTTCTTCAGAAGTAAAGCTAATGAGTCCTTTGGGGTAATTCATTTTGTCCATGACACCGTTACACGCGTCAACGCACGCACCACAGTTGATGCATTCGTACTGCAATCCATTTCGAATATCGATGCCGGTAGGACAGACCTGTACACACAAGTTACAGTCGATACAATCGCCTAACCCTTTTTCTTTCACCTCTTCGTGACTAAGCTTGCGTGGGCGCGGGCCTCGTTTTTCGCCGCGGTTGGCGTCATAAGATACGGTAAAGGTATCTTTATCGAACATTGCAGATTGAAAGCGAGCGTAAGGGCATATGTGAGTACACATAATTTCTCTCATGTAACCTGCGTTGCCGTAGGTACACACGGCAAAGAAAATAACAAAAAAGCCAGCCCAGAAGCTTACGTTGAAAGTAAAAAAGTCGACAAATAACGCGCCAATGGGCGTGAAATACCCAACAAAAGTAAGCGCCGTTAACAGAGCAACACCCACCCATGCGGTGTGTTTAGCCGTTTTACGCATAAATTTATCGGCATCCATTGGACGCTCGTCTAACTTAATTCGCTTATTGCGGGGCCCTTCACATTTCTCTTCAAACCACGTGTAAATATATACCCAGGTGGTTTGTGGGCACATAAAACCGCACCACACTCGACCTGCAAAAGTGGTAACAAAGAAGAGGGCGAAAGCCGACACAATAAATATGTAGGCTAATAGCGTAAGGTCTTGAGGCCAAAGTGTTAGCGAAAATATCGTAAAGCGCTGCTCACCAATATCGAGTAAGACGGCCTGCTGGCCGTTAAATTGAAGCCAAGGAATGATGGCGAACAAGCCAAGAAAAATAAGCCCAAAAAATCGGCGGAACGATTCCAGCGGCCCTTTTACGGCTCGTACATAAATGCGACTGCGGGAGTCGTGGCGTTTACCTTGACCGTCTCCCTTTGGTTTGTGCACTTTTACCGGTGTGACATTTTTGACCGGTATTTGTTCGTTCATAAATAAACCTTAGCTAACATCCTTAAATGGCGCGTGGAGTATACCAGCAACAGGATTGTCATGATTAATGTAGATCAAGAATGTTCATTATGATCGTACTTTTTAAACTTTCAGTCAATACTGAAAGTTCAGAAAGTAAGTTTTCATATAGGTGAATAATCTACAAAGTGTAAACCATATCCAATAATAAAAAGCGCATTCGCATACTGACGTATTATTAATTGTGTACTAGAAAGTAATCACAATAGTGTAATATCAGCGTATATGCTTTACTACGACTCAAGTATCTAGAATTGATTTTAGTAACACGTTAAACACCATAGCGCGCAAAGTAGCGTTAGTTTGAACGCATTTACAAGAGGTGTCATTCACATGTCAGCGTTAATCAAAGCTATTAAAAGCCGCCATTAAGATAGGTTATGTAATACGTTATGCTACGGTTTTTTATCATTACTGCTGAAATTATTGTGCTTGTGTTAATCTTGCGCTCTCCCTTTGTTCAATACTTGTTTGAAGGCATTCAAAACTCTGTATCCGATTGGTTCATCTCACTTTCTACGCTGCCAGAGCAGCGCGCGCTAGAAAGTTTACGTAGTGATATCACGACACAGCTAAAACCATTAAAGCCCTACCAACAAAACTATGTTGAAAAAATCACCGTATCTACAGATAGTGTTAAGCGGTTTTATGCGAATTATTGTGAAAAGGACGATATAAACCCCAACTTTTCGGGAACCAAACGCGCTCAACTTTGCCATACTATTACGCAGTCTTCTCTAATGCGAAAGCCAGATTAATATCTAGAAACGCCGAAAACGTTTGCGAGAAGACCGAACCGAGGAGAGTAAACGTGAAAAAGTTGTCTACCATAGCAGCCTCTTTATGTACGGTGTTGTTAAGCACTGCCGTCGTATTGCCATCTCATGCTGGCGAACTAAAAGTAACGTGGAAAGAGCCAAAGTCTTTTACCGATGTGCGCCCTTCAAATGAGTCTCGAGCTCGTTTTCGTGAACGCACCCTTAAGGCGTTAGAAGCCCATTTAGTTGAGTTAGCCGCATCTTTGCCGAAATCTCACACGCTATCGATGGTTGTTACCAATATCGATTTAGCCGGCCAAGTGTGGCCCAGTCAATTTATTGGTTTTGGCAACAACATGGGCGCAGACGTGCGTGTAATACAGCGTGTTGATATACCAAGAATGACGTTCAGTTATTCGTTAACCGATAGCAGTGGCGAAGTACTGAAAAGTGAAGATGACTTCAAGCTTAAAGACATGGGCTTTATGGATACCAATATCCGAAACATGAGAAATGAAAACCTCTTTTATGAAAAGGCCATGTTAGATGATTGGTTTGACGATACGTTCTCAGACACTGAAAGCCTAAAGAACGAAGGCTAATAAGATTTAAAAGTACATGGAAAACTGCAAAAAAAGGTCGGCTTGAGTGCATAGCGTTAACTATGCAATTCTAGCCGACCTTTTTGTTTTTGTTGCCAGTACCTTTGAACAAGTACTTTTAGAAAGTACCTTTTAACAAGTCCTTTTCGCGTATATTTTTAGCGAGCACCTTGTCACAGCTTTTTCGAAGCCAATGGCCTGTGGTAGGTACATTTCACCTACCACCTTTCACCTACCACTTAACAGGCAATAGCCAGTAGCATTACAAGTAGTCGAACTCGTCGCCGCTAATCGCTAGTGTACTATCTGGCCCTGCTTTATACGCTACTTTGTGTGCGTCGCGGCGAGGTAAAATACGCTGCATGTAAAAGTCTCGGGTTTTCACTTTAGAAGCTGCTAATACCGCATTATCTGAGCGCTGCGCCTTATCAGCCATGCTGTACCACAATACGCCAATTAGCGAGTATGCGCTGTAATTTAGGAAGTCGCATGCCGCTGATGCAGCTGTGGTTGGGTCCATGCCTAAACAGTCGGCAGAAGAAGCGCGCCAGTCATCTAATAGACCTTGTGCTAGTGCTTTGTTCTCACCATCTTCAATGTCGTTAACCAGTTCACTAAATGCAGTATAGGTCGACTCCATCATTTTTCCGCCATCTCGGGTGAGCTTGCGGCCAATTAAGTCGAGGGCTTGAATACCGTTGGTTCCTTCATACAGCATGGCAATTCGCACATCGCGCACCAGCTGCTCCATTCCCCATTCGCGGATGAAGCCGTGACCACCGTATACCTGTACACCAATGTTAGTGGTTTCAAGACCCATGTCAGTCATAAAGGCTTTGCAGATAGGTGTTAAGTACTGAAGCACATTCTCTGCGTTTTGTTTTGCTTCGCCTTCTGTGTGCTTTTCGATATCCATAAATTTGGCGTAGAAAAGCGAAAGAGCGCGACAACCTTCGATTAACGATTTTTGCGTTAGCAGCATTCTTGCTACGTCGGGCTGAAATACGATTGGGTCGGCTTTACCTTCAGGGTTTTGAATGCCCTGGGGTGCGCGAGATTGAACTCGGTCGCGTGCATAAGTAAGGGCACCTTGATAAGACGCTTCAGCAGCACCTAAGCCCTGCAAACCTACTTGGAAGCGAGCATCGTTCATCATGGTGAACATGCAAGCTAACCCTTGGTTTTCCTCACCCACTAACCAGCCGGTGGCACCGTCGAAGTTCATTACACAGGTAGGGCTGGCTTTGATACCCATCTTGTGTTCAATACTGCCTACTGACAGGCTGTTTGCTTCGCCCGGTTCATTGCTCGCGTCAGGTAGAAATTTGGGTACTAAGAACAAGCTAATACCTTTAACGCCTTTGGGCGCATCAGGTAGGCGAGCCAGCACTAGATGGATAACGTTAGAACTCCAGTCGTGATCGCCGCCAGTAATAAATATCTTGTTACCTGTTACTTTAAAGCTGCCGTCGTCTTGAGGCTGCGCTTTAGTGCTTAGTAAGCTTAAGTCTGTTCCAGCGTGAGGCTCGGTAAGGTTCATCGTACCTGTCCACTCGCCGCTGATAAGCTTTGCAAGATACGTATCTTTAAGCGCTTTACTTGCATGCTTAGTGACCGCAAGCGTCGCACTTTCGGTGAGCATAGTCGTTAAGCGCCAGCTTAAATTAGCGGCATTCAACATTTCGTGAACCGGTACCGCCATGGTGTAAGGCAAATCTTGACCGTCGTACTCAGCAGAGCCAAGCATGGCATTCCAGCCGTTGGCCACATATTCTTGATAGGCGTCGGCAAAACCTTTTGGTGTAGTAACCTGACCATTTTCAAGCTTACAGCCTTCTTCGTCGCCCTCTCGGTTTAATGGAGCAACAACATCTAGTGCAAATTTAGCACCTTGCGAAATAATTTCATTCGCTAGGTCGCTGTCAAAATCACTGATACCGAGCTTTTCATAATGGGCATCAAGTCCAAGCCATTCTTTTAAAAGAAACTGAAAATCAGCGGTAGGGGCATGGTGTAGAGGCATGGATGACTCCTTTTTCAAACAAGTGTTTTAATTTCTCTATTATAGCCATAAAACAAGTGGTCAGAGTAGTCCGTTAACTCAAAGTTAATAATTAATTACCTGTATCCCGTTTCTTAAACAAGACTCGGGTTAAATATTACTTATGGCCTTTTGGCTTTTCCTTGCATTTATCCTGCTCGCTGGCATGCTTACGCCACAGAAGCTAGCGCAATCATAAAGAAAGCACAGAGAAAACAGAAATAGACTAGGGGTAACGTGAGCGATGACCAATACCACAACGAATACCGAAATTGATACTGACGTAAGTGTTAATACTGACGTTAAGCTTAATGATAGACCAGTATGCGTGGTAACGGGTGGCAGTTTAGGAATTGGCCTTGCCGTATGCAAAACCTTCGCTGAAAACGGCTATCGCGTGGTGAATCTGGACATTAGGCACTTTGACGTCGCTCCCCTACATTGTGAGTGGATAAAATGTGATGTCAGCAACGTGAGCGAGGTGGAAAAAGCACTGGTGTCTGTGGCACAAGACTATAAGCGTATTGATGCGTTGGTGTGCAATGCGGGCAAACACGTATCAGCCACTATCGAAGATACTGACGAAGCGTTACTCGACAGTATGATAAGCCTAAATATTAAAGGGGCTTACGCCGCAATAAAAAATACGTTACCCATTATGAAAGCACAACAATCAGGTGCGATAGTGGTGATGGGCTCTGATCAATCCTATGTGGGTAAACAAAACTCATTCGCCTATGGACTAACAAAATCTGCATTGGCCTCCATAGCTAAAAGTACCGCCCTTGATTATGCCTCTTTTAATATAAGGGCGAATGCAGTGTGCCCTGGCACTATTGAAACCCCATTGTTTCACAATGCCATTGACAACTATGTCGCGCGTTCTGGGGCAAATAAAAATGACGTTATAGCAGAAGAAGCGGCAGCCCAGCCCATTGGCAGGCTAGGTCAACCTCAAGACGTCGCCGAACTCACCTATTTCCTTTGTAGCGATAAAGCGTCTTTTATCACTGGAAGTCTTCATGCTGTGGATGGTGGGTACACGGCGCAATAACGATGTGGACCAAAAAACATGAACTGGATTGACCCTCATATACACTTTTTTGCCCTTCAGCACGGTCATTACGACTGGCTAAAGCCTAATAATCCGCCCTATTGGCGGGACAAGTCTGTCATCGCACACAGCGTAGATGAAAGGGATTTGTTTAAAGGAAATCACGCAGCGTTGAGCGGGTTTGTGCATATTGAGGCAGGTTTTGATAACGGGCAACCGTGGCGAGAGGTAGCGTTTTTAGAGCAGCACTGCACAAAACCGTTTCGCAGTGTTGCTAATATCGACTTGCAGTCGTCTACCTCCTTATCAGACATTGATAGATTAAAACGGTTTCGCTCTGTAGTTGGGCTTCGTCATATTCTCGATGATAATGCAGCAACCCTTTTGCGAAGCCCTAAGGTGCTGCATAGTCTGAAACACATGGCGGTCAATAACCTATCTTTTGATGCGCAATTCGATATTACCGATACGGCAAGCGTCAGGGCGTTATTAAATGTGGTTGAGCGTATTCCAGAACTGGTGGTAATAGTTAATCATGTCGCCGCTGCGCCTTTTTTAGCTGATGTTTTACCAGCAGAGACTCTGACTGCTGAGGGCTCCTTATCCGCTGAAGGCTCCTTATGCGCTAAAGGCTATTTACCCGCTGAAGGCTCCTTACCCGCTGAAGGCTCCTTACCCGCTGAAGGCTCTAGCAATCACATTAATTCAAGCAGGCACTTTTATTCCAGCCTTGCTTACACAAAATGGCAGCGTAATTTACGTGCACTGGCGCAATGCGGCAATATGGCATTTAAATTTTCAGGTATGGAGATGCAGGACAGACAATGGACGTGGCCCTCTGTTGAGCGATTGCTTAATACCGCTCTTGATATACTTCCTATAGATAACATTATGCTGGCGAGCAATTTTCCCTTGTGTACCTGGCGAATGCCTTACGCTCAACTACTAAAAGGGTATGACGACATGCTCAATCGTATGCAGTCTCAAACAGCCTCTACGGCTTTTTGTCTCAGCAAGGATGATGCAGAGAAGCTGCGTTATAAAAATGCATACAAGTGGTATCAGTTTTAGAGGTACAAGTTATTGGAGTACAAGCTGATGGGGAAAACCCTAATAAAAAAGCACCGCAAAAAAGTAGAATCGTTTACTTGTTTGCGGTGCCCTAGTCTTATATCACTCGCTATTTCAGTTCAGTTACCGTCATGTGGGGAGAGCGATACACAATGTCGTCATTTAAGTCGATACCAATTCCCGGCGTGTCCGGTGCCTCAATAAAGCCATTCACTGGCTGAGGGTCTTGAATACACAATTCTCTATTCCACGCTTTAGTGGCATAGGTATGATGCTCGTGGATCAGGAAGTTTGGTATGGCTGTTTCAAGGTGCAGGCTTGCTGCCGTTGCCACAGGGCCACCACATACATGTGCCTGAATACGCACATCGTAAATATCCGCGTAATCGCACACCTTTTTCGCTTCGGTAAAGCCACCGCAAAGACCCACATCAGGCTGTAGTACGTCGATGGATTGATCTTCAAGATAAGGCCGTACGTCCCAGCGATGGTATAAACGTTCGCCACCTGCAATAGGCACCTTCACGTTTTTCGCTACTTTGTCATGTAGCTTAGAGTTCAAGTAGTTCACTGGTTCTTCGTAATATAAACAACCAATGTCTTCTACAATGCTGCCTAACTGAATAGCGGTAGAGGCACCTAGCAAGCTGTGGCATTCGAAAATGATATCACCGTCTTCACCCATAACGTCACGCATTGCTTGTAAACGTGCGCGAAACAGTTTGAGCTCCGGCTTAGTAAACAATTTGGTTCTGTCAAAATGGGTGTTGCCGTCTTTGTCGTAAACGATTGGGTCAACTTTAACCGCGTCGTAGCCATCTTTTAACGCTTTTTCAGTAGCGCGAGCGTAGTCGGCAGGGTCGTTGAGTTTGGTGATTTCCGTATCCCAGTCAAACTGAAGCTGGCTGGCGTAACTGCGAAGTTTACCGTTAGTTTTACCACCAAGAAGTTCGTAAACCGGCAAGCCGAGGGCTTTGCCTTTAATATCCCAAAGCGCGGTGTCGATAGCACTCATTGCAGAATAGAAAACCGGGCCTCCACCTAGTCCCCAGAAGCCTTCGCGCAGCATGCGAGACCATAAAAGTTCGGTATTAAAGGGGTTAAAGCCAATCAGTAAGGCTTCGGCAATCTCTTTTACCATATTAGCGGCGGCGCTATGGCCCCAGTCGTAGGCAAGACCCGCCTCGCCCACGCCGGTAATACCTTCATCGGTATACACTCTGACAAACACAGGGTTCCACTGAGGGCGCTTCGGGCATTCGATGTCGAATATTTCTACTTTGGTCACTTTCATAATATAGGTTCAGTTCCGTTATTTATTTCAATCTTTACCGTTTCATTGTAAACATCAGCAGGTGGCTGTGATCACAAGTACGTAGTCATGTTATTCACAAAATCCTGGGTCTAATTTGTACGCCTTGCGCAACATAGCAGGCCATGCTTTTTGCCCGCCGGTTGCACCGCTATGCACAACCTTGGCCTGCTCATAGATACCGTCAATGATAGGTTGGGGGATCTCAATGACCTCTTCATTAGACTGCATTAATGCAAGTTGTATCTCACATGCTCGCTGAAGGTCGTAAAAGCGCATAAACGCATCACCCACCGTAGGGCCTAATGTAAGGCCGCCATGGTTGGGCAACAGCATGTGATTAGTATCACCCAAATCGTCCTGGAGTCGTTTTCGCTCAGCGTCGTCAACGGCAAGTCCTTCATACTTGTGGTATGACAAAGAGGGCAGTGAAAACATTGAGTACTGGCTCCATGGTTTTAAACCGCCTTTTACCGATGCCACTGAGATAGTGGCCAGCGTGTGAAGGTGAATGACGCATTCTGCATCATGACGTACTTCGTGAATTGCACTGTGAATAGTAAAGCCAGCTGGGTTTATGCCGTAGGGCGTATCATCAAGAATATTGCCGTTTAGGTCTACTTTCACTAAATTCGACGCGGTCACTTCGTCAAACGTTAACCCGAAGGCATTAACAAGGTAATGCTCCGTTCCCGGTACCTTGGCTGATATATGCGTGTAAATTAAGTCGCCCCAGCGCATATCCGCGACAAGGCGGTAGCACGCTGCCAAGTCGACACGGGCTTGCCATTCTTGTTCTGATACGGTGCCTTTAAGGCTCTGTGTCGGCAATGAAAACACGCTTTACTCCTTAATATTAAAAAAAATCGGGGCGGTCTGTCTCTTTTGTTCTTTCTATTCTATTGTTTTATATAGCGCGATGAGACACGGCTCGCCACTTTGACCGCTTATTACAATGTATCAAAAGTGAGATTTAAATCTCACTCTGGTATGGCTATTAGTTAGTGTCAAACGCTATAAACCCATCGCGAAGCGAAATAAGGTCATCGGCATAGCGCAGCGACTTATGATTAAGTAAAAACGGGTCCACCTTTTCAATTGCAATCACTTCAAGCGCTGCCCATGAAGGCGGACTAAAATGTTCAGGCAGTAAGTCGATACCTGCGTCTAAGTCGCAGGCAAATAGGGCTAGTCCATTGGATGTTTTACCTAATTGCTTTCGAACCAGTACATTAAAGCCGGTTTCTTCCCATGTTTCTCGATGTGCAGCGCAAGATAGTGATTCACCCTCATTCACGCCTCCGCCGGGAAAATCGAGTTTTCCGCTTAATCGATGGCGAATAAGCACCGCTTTATCTTGGGTTTTGATAAGGCACGCAGCAGCTTGGGTGTCGTTATTGTTTTGGCGTTGATCGACAGCTTGCGATTCAAGTAACGCAGATTGTCGGCACAGGGGGTCACTTGGTGAGTGTTGAGAACAGCCCAAAAGCGTTAAAACTGCCAAAATAGGTGATAAGCGAAAAAAGAAAGTCATTGAAAAAGGTAGAATACTCTTAACAAAATAAAATCAATAAATAATAGTGCTGTACACAATAAACGTAGTAAACGGAATACCCGTAGATGTCTTTGCTCTTTGTGCACCGCTTTTATAAATAGTTGCCTGATGACTACTCTATCACGGGTTGTTATTTTACCTATAGGAAAGGTTATGTCTTCACGTTTTTCTTTATCACCATTGTTAATTGGCGTTGCATTGTTGGCAGGTATTGTCGTGTATTTGAATTTGCCAGAGGATAATGTCGAGCAGCAAGGTGGTCAGCGTGCTACTCCCGTCAAAACCGCCTTTGCCAGTATTGAAGCGCTGCCTATCACAATAGAGTCCCTTGGAACCGCGGTGGCCAATGAATCGGTAAATATTACGGCGCAAGTGACAGAAACCATTGCGAGCATCAATTTTGAAGACGGCGATAAGGTAAAAGAAGGTGAGCTGTTAGTTCAGTTAAATAACTCTGAAGAGCGTGCTCGCGTTGAAGAATTAAAAGCAAATATTGACGAAGCTAAACGTCAATTCACCCGTATTTCAGACTTGCGCCAAACAAACGCCACATCAGAGCAATTACTCGACGAGCAAAACGCTCGGGTGAAAGCGTTAGAAGCGCAGTTAGATATTGCCAAAGCGCAGCTTAACGACCTACAGGTTCGCGCGCCGTTTACTGGTTTGTTGGGCAATAGAATGATCAGTAAAGGTTCGCTTGTTCAGCCTGGAAATACTATTACCACACTTGATGATATTAGCGTGGTGAAAGTCGATTTTAGTGTGGCGGAGACTCACCTTGCCAGCGTTGCTACAGGACAGCGACTTACCGCCTCTTCCATTGCCTACCCTGGGGTAGAGTTTGAGGGAGTGATTAGCAATGTGGATACTCGCCTTGACCCTGTTATTCGCGCTATCAACGTTCGCGCAACCATAAAAAACAAAGACAATCGCTTGCGTCCCGGCATGCTGCTTACCGTTACGGTTGAAAAGCGTGTACTCAATACACTTGTCCTTCCTGAAAAAGCCCTTGTGCCAGTACAAGACAAGCAATTCGTTTACGTAGTAAGAGATGATGTAGCACACCAAACCGAAGTAAGCATTGGGGAGAGAAGACCTGGTGTAGTGCAAATCATAGAAGGTATTAGTGAGGGCGACGAAGTGATTACTGAAGGTACATTGCGGGTGCGTGATGAATCTCCCGTTAATGTTCTGAATCGATAAGGGAGCGCAGCGCTATGTTATTGTCTGACGTTTCTGTTAAACGCCCGGTATTTGCTACCGTTATCAACCTGCTACTGGTTATTTTCGGTGTGGTTGCTATTTCCATGCTGTCGCTACGTGAATACCCTGATATCGACCCGCCTATTGTATCGGTGAATACCACTTATGCTGGTGCCTCGGCCAACATTGTTGAAACCCGTATAACCCAACTGTTAGAAGACAGAATTTCCGGCATCGAAGGCATTAAGAACGTGACGTCAACGTCTCGAAACGGCAGGTCTGACATTACTATTGAGTTTAAACTCACTCGGGACATTGATGCCGCTGCCAACGATGTGCGAGAGCGGGTCAGTCGAGCATTAAATAATTTGCCAGATCAAGCCGATCCTCCTGAAGTATCGAAAGCCAACTCCGATGAAAGTGCAGTGGTGTGGTACAACTTACGAAGCACTAACCTTAATACGATGGAGCTCACCGACTATGCAGAGCGCTTCCTCGTCGACCGACTTTCTATTGTCGATGGTGTTGCAAGAGTTCAGATAGGCGGCGGACGTCGCTACGCCATGAAGGTATTCTTAGACAGAACGGCAATGTCTGCAAGAGGCATTACCGTAGCCGATGTAGAACAAGTCATTCGAGCAGAAAATGTTGAGTTACCGGCGGGTGAAGTAGAATCTGTAGATAGAGACTTCGAAGTACGAGTCGCGCGCACATTCCTGACACCCGAAGACTTTGCGGCATTAACCGTAGCAGTGGGCGAAAACGGGTATTTAGTGCGGTTAGGCGAAATTGCCAACGTAGAATTAACCGCAGAAGACGATGAAACTGAGTTTCGTGGCGACGGGGTTAATATGATTGGGCTTGGTATTATCAAGCAGTCCAAGTCTAACACGCTAGAAGTGGCGAGAGCCGCAAAAGCACAAATAGCGAAAATAGAGGCCTCACTGCCAGATAACATTTTTATCGTGCCTAGCTACGATTCTTCCGTGTTCATTGAAGCCTCTATTGATGAAGTGTACGAAACCCTTGGCATTGCTATGCTTATGGTTGTTATCGTGATTTATCTTTTCCTTGGTAATATTCGCGCAACCTTAATTCCCGCGGTTACCGTACCAGTCTCGCTTATAGCCGCTTTTGTGGTGATGTACGCACTCGGGTTTTCAATCAACCTACTTACCTTGTTAGCAATGGTGTTAGCGATAGGTTTAGTGGTTGATGATGCCATTGTTGTACTTGAGAATATTTATCGCAGAATTGAAATGGGTGAACCGCCCATTTTGGCCTCTTATCGAGGCGCAAAAGAAGTTGGGTTTGCAGTCATTGCGACCACACTCGTGCTTATTTCAGTATTTGTTCCGCTGGTATTCTTAGAAGGGAATATTGGCCGCTTGTTTACTGAGTTTGCATTGGCTATCGCCGCTGCCGTAGCGTTCTCTAGCTTTACCGCTCTTACGCTAACGCCAATGATGGCCTCTAAAATCCTGAAAAAGCGAGAGCGCGCCTCTGGCTTTGGAAGCTGGATGGACTCGCGCTTTTCCGCGCTTGAAAATCGTTATTTTTCGAGTTTAGGCAAAACCCTGCATCAGCCCATTCTCATGGTGTTGCTGCTGGTATTTGCCGTTATCGCTATTATTCAATTTTCAGAAAAAGTGCCCAGCGAGTTTGTGCCCAAAGAAGACAGGGGTAATTTCTTTATTCTGATGAATGCGCAGGAAGGCGCGAGCTTTGAAAGTAACGCAGACAACCTCAAACAGATTGAAGACATTCTTATGCCCTACCGCGAGAATGGGAAGATCAATCGGCTATTGGTGAGAACGCCTGGGTTTGGTGGCAACGCAGGAATTGCGATTGTGGGTTCGGCTGATTGGGATGTAAGAGATTTCAGTACTTTTGAGCTTATGGATGAGCTAAGCGAAAAGCTCACCGCAGTGCCTGATGTAAGAGCGTTTTCCATTATGCGAAGCGGTGTGTCTGGTGGCGGGTTTGGGCGTCCTGTACAGTTTGTGTTAAAAGGCGACACCTATGAAAACCTGGTTGCCTGGCGGGATACCGTGCTTGAAAAAGCCGCTGAAAACTCGGGGCTTATCCGATTAGATTCAGATTATAAAGAAACCTCACCTCAGCTTTTAGTGAATATTAACCGCGACAGGGCGGCCGATTTAGGTGTGTCCATAAGTGATATTGGTGGAACGCTAGAGGTAATGCTTGGACAGCGCAGAGTATCGACTTTCCTTGATAGGGGAGAGGAGTACGATGTTATTTTAGAGGGTATCGAAGATGACTTTAGAAGCCCAAATAATATTGAAAACCTGTATGTTCGCTCAGCGAGAACCGGTGAGCTCATTCCCATGGATAATCTGCTTACCTTTGAAGAGCAAGCTACGTCTTCACGACTAAATCGCTACAATAGAATGCGGGCAGTGACAATTTCAGCAAACCTAGCCGAGGGCTATACCCTTGGCCAAGCGCTGACATATCTCGAAGAGATTGTTCGTACTGAGCTGCCTGACAACGTATCTATAGACTACAAAGGTGAGTCACAGCTGTACCAAGAGGCTGGCAGCTCGTTTATCTATGTGTTTATGCTTGCGCTGGCAATTACCTATCTTATTCTAGCGGCACAGTTTGAAAGCTGGGTACATCCGCTCGTTATCATGCTAACGGTACCTTTAGCACTTGTTGGTGCCTATATTGGTCTATTTTTCTCAGGGATGACGATAAACATCTACAGCCAAATTGGACTGGTCATGCTAATAGGTCTCGCGGCGAAAAACGGTATTCTCATTGTGGAGTTCGCCAATCAGCTTCGAGACAGTGGTATGGAGTTTGAAGAGGCGTTAAAGCGTGCAGCCACACAAAGATTACGCCCCATTGTGATGACTGGTTTTACAACCGTATTCAGTGCATTGCCCTTGGTGCTAGCGACAGGTCCTGGCGCCGAAAGTCGTATGGTGATTGGCATGGTGATATTCTCAGGCGTGTTGGTATCGGCCTTTATGACGCTGTATGTCGTGCCGACGGCGTACAGCTGGTTAGCAAGAAATACAGACTCACCCCTTAAACGAACGCAGGAAATTGAAAAGCTCGATAGCGATATTCCTTATAAAAAAGGCGACGTTTAACTGAGTTAATGTTAGTGCGAGTTGGTCCAACTAGGGCTGCTCGCCCTATGCCCACCGAATCAAGACTTCTAGGTTCACTTTGTTAAGTATGTTATTTAATACGTTGATATTGGTTTTGATGCGCTTAGCTTTTGTCCGTAATTCGTTAAGTTATTGTTTTTATTTTTAATTTTTTAAACTTTCTTAGTATGTGTTCAATTTGTTAATACTGATCGTACCACCATCGTCGCTTCTTAGTCCTTAGTCTAGTTGTCAAATAATCCCTTCCCTATACACTGCGCGCCATCACAGCTTGTTGTGCCTAAGTTACTAATTTTTAGTTATTAAAACTTAACGACTTAATTGGCGTTAATGGCATTTGTGACCAATACTTAAGCGGTTGTCGAATTGTGACTGGATGAACCAGTTTTCCACACTACGTTTGAGGTGAGTGACAAACTAAACACAGGCTGATTTCGACAAATACGGTGAACGACACCGTGAATTAGTTAAGAGGATATCTTATGAAAAAATGGATTCTTGCAGCAGCATTATGTTGCAACATGGCATTTGCTGATGTAGCGGTTGTTGTGCACCCAAGTAATAGTGATTCGCTTGATAAAGCAACCATCACGCGTCTGTTTCTCAATAAAGCTAAGGCGTTTCCTAGCGGTACTCAGGCCGAACCTGTAGCACTTGAAGAAGGTCAGGCTGTAACCGACGAATTTAACGGTAAAGTTCTTAACAAAACAGCGTCTCAATTAACGGCCTTCTGGTCGAAGCTTGTCTTTACGGGTAAAGGTCAGCCGCCAAAATCATTAGGCTCTGACGCAGAAGTGATTGCTGAAGTTGCATCAAACCCCGGCGCCATAGGCTTTGTAGACGCAGGTGCTGTGAACGATAGCGTCCGCGTAGTAGCAACGTTTTAATTTTACCGTATTAGACTGAATTAAAGGAACAAGCATGAAAAAGAAACTTGCTATCTTATCAATGGCTAGCCTTGTGGCTGCACCCGCTATCGCCGAAGTTCAAATTAATGGTTTCGCCAACCTTATTGGCGGAATGACACTTGACGACAACGAATCTGTTTACGACTACGACAGCGATTTTAGCTTCGACCCAGCCAGTGTATTTGGTTTACAAGTTCGCGGTGAAATCAGTGACAAGTTGTCTGCTACCGCGCAGGTTGTAGGTCGTGGTAGAGACGATTACGACGCCGACTTCGAATGGGCGTATATGACATATAACGTGTCTAATACTACAAGCATTAGTGCGGGCCGCATTCGGATGCCGTTATTCAAATACTCTGCATCGTTAGATGTTGGTTATTCTTATCACTGGTTAACGCCACCTGACTCGGTATACGGCATCGACTTTAACAACATTGATGGTGTAAGAGTTGATTACTCTAACTACTCTGGTGATTGGGAATATGGCGCACAGTTCACTACAGGCCGTGCTCAAGCTGACACTACCATTTCTGGAACACCTGCGGCACTTACCTTAGATAATGTTTTAGCGGTATCGTTTGAAGTAACAAGAGATTGGTTTAGTGCACGTACGTTGCTAGCACGCGGTAAAACGAGTGCAGAAAACCCAGAGTTTGATGCGTTTGTAGACGGCGCTGGTCAGTTTGGTGCAGTGGTTCCTGGTGCATCGGCATTAGCGTCTGGTTTGCGCGTAGAAGAAGACACCGGAACCTTCTTTGAAGTAGCCGTTGGTGTAGATAAGTACGATTGGTTTGTGGGTGCAGAATACACTCAAACAGAAGTAGATGGTTCTGTTATTGCTGACAACAAAGCATGGTATGTGACTGCCGGTTTACGTTTTGGGAAATTTACCCCGCATATTACTTATGAAGTTGAAGAGGCAGACAATGGCGCGCAGCTTGGTTTAGTTGCAGCACTTCCTCCAACAATCGCGACTGGCGATGCGGTAACAGATGCAACTTGGTCTGGCATTTATCAAGCAGCTAGCGGTATTGCTGCACAGCAGAACCTTGACGTGTCTGCGGTAACTGCTGGCCTTCGTTATGATGTTGAGCCTGGCTTGGCGCTAAAGGCTGATGTCACTTGGTATAGCGATGACCTTAACGACTTAAACGACGCAACGTTGCTAAAAGTCGGCGTGAACTACACGTTCTAAAACGCTAATGAAGCTCGGCGCGAATACTGGATAAGTACCTAGAGCGCCGAGCGTCAACTATTTATTAAAGTTTTCGTTAATCTTGTAGATATATTACAGTAGTAGTGTCTTGTCAGGTATTCCTGAGCAGTAGTTGGACGATAATAAAAATAGTGAGATAGCAGATGAGTTTTCTTAAAAAAATGCCAATAGCGACTAAAATCTTCCTGATCCCAGGAATTGCTGTTTTAAGTTTCGTTATTTACCTCCTAATCACTGTCTATACTGCGTTAAACAATGGCGCTATTTTAGAAAAAGTCCAAACAGTGCAGTTTCCAGCACTGCAACTATCAGCCTCTACACTCGTGGAAATGCAAAAGGTACGAGATACCTTGTCTAGCGCCGTGACTACAGGCGATCAAGATACCCTCGTTGCTGCGCAAGAATTGGCAAAAGAAGCTAAAGGCGGAATGAATCAAATTGCGGGTATTAGCCCTGACTTTCGCTCTGACATGGCTAAAATTTCCTCCGGTTTTGACGACTATTTTAAAGTCGCTTTTAATGTGTCTCAGTCAATGGTTGACGGCACAGCTGACTTTAGTCGATTAGGCGAGCTATCTAGCAAAATGAATTCGTCTTATGACGGTGTAATTGTGGCAATGACTCGTTTTCGAGACGACCAGCAAGATGCCTTTGAAAAAGCGTTTGAAAATACTGACTCGGCCAATACGTCACTTATCAGTACCGGCGTTGTGTTAGCGATAGTGGTTTCCATATTATTATTTGCAACCGCTATCCCTATTGTTCGCGGTATAAAGCAAAGTATCGACGATGTAGTTCGCTCATTAAAAGATATTGCACAGGAAAATGGCGATTTAACGGTTCGCATTGAAACGAACAGCGAAGACGAAATTGGTGAGCTTGTTCACTGGTTCAATCAATTTATGGACAAACTTCAGGGCGTGGTGAAAGACGTTGTTGAGGCAAGCCTCCCACTGTCAAACTTAGCCCAAAACTTGCGCGGCGTAACGGAAGAAACGCAGCGCACTATCGATGTACAACAGCGTTCAGCAACTAATGCAAAACAAGCAGTTGATACAATGAGCGGCTCGGTTGACGGTGTAGCGCAAAGTGCTGCACAAGCAGCAAGTGATGCTAACGAAGCCACCAGCGCTGCAAGCGAAGGCCGTCAAATTGTTCAGCAAACCGTGACGAGTATTCAACAACTTGCGGACAATGTTCGTGAAACTGCTGATGTCATAGGTCGTCTAGAGTCTGATTCAAATAAAGTGGGCTCTGTATTAGACGTAATTAAAGGAATAGCGGAGCAAACAAACTTGCTGGCACTTAACGCAGCGATTGAGGCCGCCCGTGCGGGTGAGCAAGGTCGTGGTTTTGCGGTGGTTGCCGATGAAGTGAGAACGTTGGCGTCGCGCACTCAGCAATCAACAGAAGAGATTCAAAACACCATTGAACAGCTTCAAAGTGCGGCTCAATCAGCGGTACAGGTTATGGCTAAGGGCACTGAACAAGCTTCTAATAGTGTAGAAACGGCAAACAAAGCCGGTAGTAGTCTCGAAACAATTACGAGCACCATCGGCCGTATAAACAACATGAACGAGCAAATCGCCCACAACACTGAAGATCAGCGTACTGTTGCTATTGATATTGTCCGCCACGTAGATGAAATTCATCAGCGCACGGAACAAACGGCAACACGCTCTGGAGAGCTGGGAAGCATGTGTAATGAACTGGCTAACTTAGCGCAGCACTTAGAGTCTATAGCTAAACAGTTCCGCGTATAGCGACACGGTTAAATTCATCCATACTAAAAAGCCTCCTTGCGGAGGCTTTTTTTACTCTTAATGCTCAGTTATATAAGCCAGAACCATTTAGATAAAGTGGCCAGCTGTTCATAGCAAAAAATCATAGCGAAAAAAATCCCCGGCTCTCGCCAGGGATTTTGTTTTTTATTTAGCTTGTTTTGCACTTATTAGATTGATGTAGTCTTTAATTTCAAACTCACCTCAAACTAATGCCTAGCGGTAGCTTCGCCTGTGAAGCTACCGCTAGGATGCTATTCGTCTAAAAAGCTGCGAAGCTGCTCAGAGCGGCTAGGGTGGCGAAGCTTACGCAACGCTTTAGCCTCAATCTGACGAATACGCTCACGAGTTACGTCAAACTGTTTGCCCACTTCTTCTAGTGTATGGTCAGTATTCATATCAATACCAAAACGCATACGTAGAACTTTAGCTTCGCGGGCTGTAAGACCAGCAAGTACTTCCTGCGTAGCACCTTTCAAGCTTCCGCCCGTCGCCGAGTCTAAAGGCTGCACAATGGTGCTGTCTTCAATAAAGTCGCCAAGATGTGAATCTTCATCATCACCAATTGGCGTCTCCATAGAGATCGGCTCTTTTGCAATCTTAAGCACTTTACGGATTTTATCTTCCGGCATTAGCATGCGTTCAGATAATTCCTCTGGCGTTGGCTCTCTGCCCATCTCTTGAAGCATTTGGCGAGAGATACGGTTTAGCTTGTTGATAGTTTCAATCATGTGCACAGGAATACGGATTGTTCTGGCTTGGTCGGCGATTGAACGCGTAATAGCCTGGCGAATCCACCACGTTGCATACGTTGAAAACTTGTAACCACGACGGTATTCAAATTTATCAACTGCCTTCATAAGACCAATGTTACCTTCTTGAATAAGGTCGAGGAACTGAAGTCCGCGGTTGGTATATTTCTTAGCAATTGAGATAACAAGACGAAGGTTAGCTTCAACCATCTCTTTTTTCGCACGGCGGGCTTTCGCTTCACCGATAGACATACGACGATTGATGTCTTTTATGTCTGCGATAACCAAGCCAGTTTCTTGCTCAACTTGATTCATCTTGCTAATACAGCGCTCTACTTCTTCTTGATGTACAGCAAGTTCGTCGGCATAAGGAGCGCCAGATTTCACTGCAGCAAAAAGCCACGCTGTTGATGTTTCATTTCCTGCGAACGCTTTAATGAAGTCTTTCTTTGGCATTTTTGCGTTAACTACGCAAAACTTCATGACAAGACGTTCCTGAATACGAACTTTGTCCATCATATGACGCATGTTTTTCACCATGCGATCGAACTGCTTAGGAACAAGTCTGAATTCTTTAAAAATGTCGCTTAATGCGTTGATCTGCTTGCGTGCTTCTGCGTGCGAACGACCTTTCTTCTCAATGACATCACGCGTTTTGATGTATTGAGTACGAAGTTCGTCGAAACGCGCTCTCGCAAGTTCAGGGTCTACGCCAGTGTCTTCTTCTTCCTCGTCCTCGTCATCGCTGTCATCGTCTTCATCTTTTAACTCTTCTTCTGAAAGGTCAGAACCGATGTGCGTTGCCGTTGGAGCAAGATCTTGATCGTCATCAGGGTCAACAAAGCCAGAAATAATATCGCTTAGGCGAATTTCTTCGGCTTCATATAAGTCCCATTGATCAAGCAAATAAGTAATTGCTTCTGGGTATTCTGCTACAGAACACTGAACTTGGTTTATGCCATCTTCAATACGCTTGGCTATTTCAATCTCGCCTTCGCGTGTTAAAAGCTCTACGGTTCCCATTTCACGCATATACATGCGGACAGGGTCTGTAGTACGGCCAATTTCACTTTCTACAGTTGCAAGTGCTTGCGCTGCAGCCTCTGCTGCATCTTCGTCTGCATTTGCTTCTTGCATGAGAAGTTCATCTGCATCAGGTGCTGATTCAGAAACTTGAATTCCCATGTCGTTGATCATGCGGATAATGTCTTCTATTTGATCAGAATCGACAATATCTTGCGGCAGGTGGTCGTTAACTTCTGCAAAGGTTAAGTAACCTTGCTCTTTACCTTTTGCAATCAGGAGCTTAATCTGAGACTGCTTGCTTTGCGCCATATAACCTACACTTCTCACATTCAATTAGTTTGCAATAGACAAGACACCATACGCTGGCGTATGTTCCATCTTATCTGCTGGAGTACTGATGTTCGTATCAATGCCGTTTGTGCCCAATGCGACGCTTATGTGTGCGATGCGCATCCGCCCGAGTTTGGTTTTGCCCGTGTTATCGGCTATATATTGTTTACTCACATTGCTGTTTTTTCGTTCACATAGCAGCCAGGCAGTAATTGCTCTGTATGTATTGCGATTGAACACAGCGAATTAGTCAGTATAACAGAAAAATCAGTGATTTTACCAGATTACTGGCTGATTTTTTAAACAGCAATCATTTGCAATTGAAATTTACAGGGTATGCTGATTTTCGCTGTGCATTTTTGCAGCGAAGTTCAATACGCCCTAACTATTTTGCCGTTCTTTCATTAACAGCGTTAATTCTTCTTTCTCTGCTCTACTTAGTGATTGCACTCGAGAGCGCGATAGTAATGTCTCTATTCGGCTTTCAAGGTGAGCATCAAGTAAACGCGTAAAACTATCGTTATAGACCCGTTCTGCGTCTTCATCTTTAACTAAGTGCTCTTGCAACAATAGTTTTGCGATAGTAGAAGAATGGGGATGGTCGCGGAAGTTTTCAACAAGCTGACTGGTTTTAGCCTCTGGGTTAGCCAAACAAAATGCGTGTACATCGCGCAGCAAATCCATGCCCGCCGCTGCGCTACCGGTAAAAATGCCAATTTGCACATCGTCACAAGTCGCGGCCAGTTTTGGTGAGTCTAAGAGTAAGCGAATAAGCATACGAAGGGGTGATAACTTGGGTTTGTTTACCTGAGTTAGATTTGGGGAGTAGGCTTTTTTGCTGCCTTGGTTTGCTTTTGAGATGTCTTGCTGAAGCTTGAATCGGTCAAATTCTCCGGTGTGCTTAGCTAGCTCTTCAAGCAACATATTTTTCTGATCAGCGCCTAACGTTGACTCAATAAGAGGCATTGCGGCTTTCTTAAGGGCTATTTTTCCTTCAGGTGTGCCCACATTATGACTCTTAAGTAGGTTCTCAAAAAAGAAACGCGATAGCGGCATAGCTTCGTTAAGCATGCCTAAGAAGGTATCTTTGCCCACCTGGCGTACCATGGTATCTGGATCTTCACCATCGGGTAGAAATAGAAACGATAATCGCACGCCGTCTTTTAATGCGGGTAGCGCGTTTTCTAGCGCTCTCCAGGCCGCTTCGCGACCTGCACGGTCACCATCGTAACAGCACACAATGTGCGATGTTGCGCGAACCAGCATTTGGATATGCTCTAAGGTCGTGGCTGTGCCTAGGGCTGCGGTGGCAATATTAATATCGAACTGGCTTAACGCCACGACGTCCATGTAGCCTTCTACGACTACAACTGTGTCTAGCTGCCGGTTTTGCTGGCGCGCAGAATAAAAGCCAAATAGCTCGTTGCCCTTATGGAAAATACGGGTCTCTGGCGAGTTAAGGTATTTGGGACCACCGTCTTCTAATACTCGTCCGCCAAAGCCAACCACACGCCCTCGTTTGTCTCGAATAGGAAACATAATGCGGTCGCGAAAAAAATCGTAGGTACGGCCCTGGTCATTTTTATTAACCAATCTCAAATCAATAAGCTGCTTTATTTGTTGAGGACTTTTTCCAAATGTATCCAGCAATGCGCTCCAGCCATCAGGCGCATATCCAATTTCCCACTGCTTGACAATGTCGCCACTCAAACCGCGATTTTTAAGATAATCGATTGCCTTTTTACTGTTTCCGTTTTGGCGAAGCTGGTGTTGGAAAAAGCGTGTCACCTGCTCCATTAACGTGTAGTCGTCTTGCAGCTGCTGCTTCTTTTCCTCACTCATGGCAGGGCGGCTGCCCTTTTCTCGTGGTACTTCTAGCCCGTGATATCTAGCGAGGTCTTCAATGGCTTCAACAAACTCTAGGCGGTCGAATTCCATGATAAAAGAGATGGCGTTGCCGTGGGCTCCACAACCAAAACAGTGATAAAACTGCTTATCTTGGCTGACAGTAAAAGAGGGCGACTTTTCGTTGTGAAAAGGACAGCAAGCTTGATAGTTTTTGCCTGCTTTTTTTAATTTTACTCGGCTATCGACCACTTCTACCACATCGGTACGTGAAAGAAGATCATCAATAAAGTCGCGGGGTATTTTTCCAGCCATGAGGGATTCGTATAAATAAAACGGTGGTTACTTTAACAGGGATAGCGAAAAATGAGAATGTATTACCGCACCCAAGTTTGTTGGTTGCGGTAATTGGTAATAGTCAGCACTCTCTACTAATGGTTTTCGAATCGGTGACTATTGCGCTTACATTCTTAGGCGTTTAAACGGGCTTTAATTTTTGCACTAAGTGCGCCCATATCGGTGCGACCTTGTACCTTTGGTTTTAATGCGCCCATTACTTTCCCCATATCTTGCATACCCGATGCACCCGTTGAGGCCATGGTGTCATCAATTAACCCATTGAGTTCTTCATCAGTAAGTGGCTGAGGCAAGAAGTGTTCAATATAGGTGATTTCTTCCCGTTCCTTGCTTGCAAGGTCGTCTCTGTCTGCTGCATCAAACTGAGCCGCGGCGTCTTGGCGTTGCTTCACCATTTTCGTGAGTACCGCAAGTACAGCAGGGTCATCGAGCGTGATTTGCTCGTCTATTTCTTTTTGCTTAATTGCCGCAAGGGCCATTCGAATAGTGCCTAAACGCAGCTTCTCTTTCGCGCGCATTGCATCTTTTTGGGCAGATTTTAAATCATCGATTAATGCCATGATAGTTTCCGTATCCTTTGTTAGCGAGTCGTTGTTGGATATAACGTTATGGGCAATAGGATAATCAATAGAAAGATAAATGGAAGCTTTATAAGCGAAAGGGCCCAATGAGAAGTCTAAAAAATGGGTGGACGAAATATAAGCGCTAAATAAAAAGGATGAAAAATAGAGTTCAATGTAGATGGTTCGATAACGAGTTTAATTATAGCGCGATTGTAAAACGGATTGGTTATCAGAAAAGGCTAATTGATATGCGCCAGCTGCTGCGTACTGCTCTTTGCACTGCGGCTTAGCACGGTTCTTTATACTAAGGCTTAGCATTACTTTTTATACTAGGGTTTAGGACTACTCTTTATACTTAGCTTGGTACTTTGGCCTCATATTAAAAGCAAACAGATACAAAAAAAGATCCAAATAAGGATCTTTTTGATACTTCAGAAACGCGAAAGGTGCTGCAATAGCAACACCTTTCGTACTCGTAATTAAACCCTAGTTTAGTAGAGTTTTACGCGACGTGCGTTTTCACGAGCTAGCTTCTTAAGATGACGCTTTTTAGCGGCAGCTTTCTTGCGCTTGCGTTCCCACGTAGGTTTTTCGAAGAATTCACGACGACGAACTTCAGATAGAACACCTGCTTTTTCACAAGAACGCTTAAAACGACGCAGCGCCACATCAAACGGCTCGTTTTCTCTAACTTTAACGATAGGCATTTAAACACTCACCTCAAAACTTTACTGTGTATATCCGGGTAAAATTGTGCGCTAAAAAGGCCACCCGGGTTAAAAATGGTGCGAAATTCTAATCATTTCTGCAGAGAAAGTAAAGGATGAATTGCTAAAAAATAGCCAATATCGTGCATTTACTCCTTTGCTAGCATTCCATGAATGCAGGTTTACAGGTAAACTCTGCGCCTAAGAAACATAAGCTACCCAGTTTCATCCCCCTAACGCTGCCTTTTTAGAGCGTATCTGGGTTCTGAATTTCGGGTTAGAAAGATAATCACGGGCGGATCATAAAGATGATCGCCGCAGATCGCTAGTAATATTATTGGTTTTTGTTGTAAAAAGGTGAGCGCTTAATGCGAATTTTAGGAATTGAGACGTCGTGCGACGAAACCGGCATTGCAGTATATGATGACGAGCAGGGCTTATTATCTCATGAGTTATACAGCCAAGTTAAGCTGCACGCCGATTATGGTGGAGTCGTTCCCGAGTTGGCTTCTCGCGATCATGTCCGCAAAATTATTCCCCTTATCGAAAAAGCGCTGACTGACGCAAATACAACATCAAAGGATATTGACGGCGTTGCCTTCACTCAGGGGCCAGGCTTAATTGGTGCGTTACTTGTGGGCTCGTCCGTTGGGCGTTCACTCGCCTATGCGTGGAATGTACCGGCGGTTGGTGTGCATCACATGGAAGGCCATTTGTTAGCACCGATGTTAGAAGACAATGCGCCTTCATTTCCTTTCGTGGCGTTGCTTGTTTCTGGCGGCCACTCAATGTTGGTGAATGTAAAAGGCATCGGTCAATACGAAGTACTTGGGGAGTCAGTCGATGACGCTGCAGGTGAAGCGTTTGATAAAACCGCGAAACTTCTCGGTTTAGATTATCCAGGCGGTCCATTGCTTGCCAAATTAGCGGAAAAGGGTGAGCCCGGTCATTATAAATTCCCAAGGCCTATGACTGACAAGCCAGGTTTAGATTTTAGCTTCAGCGGCCTCAAAACCTTTGCTGCAAACACAATTAGAGCATCTGATGGCAGCGACCAAGTTAAAGCTAACATTGCATTTGCATTCCAAGAGGCTGTGGTGGACACGCTTATGATCAAATGTAAGCGGGCGCTGAAACAGACGGGCATGAAACGATTAGTTATTGCCGGTGGTGTCAGCGCTAATCACATGCTGAGGCAAAAAATGAAGGTATTGATGGATGAGCTACACGGCGAAGTATTCTACCCCAGCCTAGCTTACTGCACTGACAACGGAGCCATGATTGCCTATGCCGGAATGCAAAGATTAAAAGCAAACGAAGTCCTTGAACTAAGCTCTCAGGCCAAGCCTCGCTGGCCGCTAGACACGCTCACTGCAGTTTAGATACTGCTGTTTGGGTGTTAGGTTTTGGGTATAGACTCAAGCGTTTAGGTATTAGGTTTGGGTATTAGGTTTAGGCATTAGGTGCAGGCGCGCGTCTAAGACGGGGAACGCGTCATCTTTATTTGATGTGCGCCTAATGTGTTCGCAATAAGGAATAAGAACATGATTAAATTAATGACCGCTGTGTTATCTGCATGGATGTTACTGGTGTTATCTCAGACCGCAAGTGCGAGTGAAGAGACCACGCAGCAGACTCAGTACGTCGTGTTGATTTCACTGGATGGTTTTAGGCACGATTACGTTGAGCTACACGGCGCGTCTCATCTAGCTCGCATAGCCAAAGAGGGCGTGCGCGCATCAAGCATGACACCGGTTTACCCAGCAAATACGTTTCCTAATCATCTGTCGTTGATTACAGGGTTATTACCTAAACATCATGGCATTGTGAATAATCGTTTTTTTGATAAAACAAGACCAATGAAAGAGGGCTATGCTCGCTACAGTATGGGCAAAGGAAAGACAGACAGTACCTGGATTACGGCAACGCCACTGTGGAATTTAGCCGAGCTAAACGGGCTTAAAGCGGCAACCTTTTTCTGGCCAGAGTCTGATGCACGAATTGGCGGCGCGCTTCCCACCTATCACTTTCCTTATTCAAAATATACAAGCTATCAACAGCGAATAGACCAGATGGTTCAGTGGTTAAGTTTGCCTGAAGTATCTCGACCTCGCTTTGTCACTGGCTACTTTTCGCTAACCGATACGGTAGGTCATGACGAAGGGCCTTATTCGCCCTTAACCAAAGATGCAGTTGTGCAAGTGGATGCCCTCGTGGGTGAGTTGTATGACCGAATTCAAGCATTAGATATAAACGTTAATGTGGTCATTGTATCGGACCACGGTATGACTCCGGTAGATAGCAATAAGGTCATTGATGTGTCAGCACTGTCTATCCCAGATACATTCTCGGTAGAAAACGAGGGCGCACAAGTTCATATTTACGCCCCTAAAGACGCGAGTGAAGAAGTGATATTGCAAGAGACAAACCGTTTATCTGCTATTTCTAATGAGCGGTATAAGGGACAGTTCGTTGTGCTTAGCGATGCTCAGCGAGAAATACGTCAATTTGAAAAGGGGAGTAGAACGGGAGACATCCTGTTAGAGGTGGCACCCCCAGCGCGTTTTATTGATGATGCAACAGGTCATATCAGCAAAGGCGGTCATGGCTACCTCAATACGCTGCCAGATATGGGCGCCACTTTTATTGCTGCAGGCCCTGCGTTCAAAGAAGGGGTTACGCTGCCGGTGTTCAGTAACTTAGAAGTTTATCCTGCCCTTGCTAAAATAATGGGTATAGCCCCGTTCACGCCCATAGATGGCAAACTTGACGTACTCAATCAAGGGCTAGTGCATTCACTTTGAAACATAAGCACTGGAACACTAACATCGAAACATTAGTGCAGAAACATTAACACTGGGGGCGAGTCATTCTTTGATAGACCCTTTATCCCACACTTTACTCTCAGAGCCGCTTAAAAGCCGTACAATGTTGTCTTTATGCCTAATAATAATGAGTATGGATAACATGGCCACTGGAATTGTATAGAGCGGTTTTACCAGCCAAGTAAAAAGGGGCGCTAGGCTTACGGCAACAAGCGCGCCCAATGAAGAATAGCCGGTGATAAAGACCACAAGCACCCAGCTCACAATGAGAAGCCCTGCCAAGTCTAGACCTATTGGCAACATGGCACCAAAAGCGGTCGCCACCGCCTTTCCGCCTTTAAAACCAAAGTACAGTGGGAAAATGTGACCAAGGCATGCGGCTATTGCAATTAGCCCTAATAGCACAGGTTCAATATTTAAAAAGTAACTGCCATAAACGGGGATGGTTCCCTTTAAAATATCCATAACCAATACAAGTAGGGCTGGTACACGTCCACCGAGCCGGTATACATTCGTAGCGCCTGGATTTTTAGAGCCTGCAGTTCTTGGGTCTGGAAGAAGAAATACTCGGCTGATGAGTACCGCACTCGACAGCGAACCAAAAAGATACGCAACGGCAATCATTAATATTGTTAAGGAAATCATTAGTTTATTTTTTCACTCATTGGCGTTTCATTTTCCTAACGTTTTAATTGTTAAAACGCTATTAGGTGCTTAACTGCTAGCCGCGACCCTCATTGTTCAAACTAAGGTTTCTCAGTCTCATGTAACGTTTTTGTCTTCGTTAAATATGAAAACCTCAGTTGCCCCGTGTTGCCATACAGCGGTATAGTTGTGCATCATTTACTGCGGTAAGCTTTGCATCAGCATAACGCTACTTCATCCAAATACGATATACCACCTTTGGCCTGCATTTATGTAAGTCAATTCGCAGTAGTAAGACCAGTAAACACATAAGTTGAAAGAATTCATGGGTAAAATATATATAACTGGATTAACGGTAAATACGTTAATTGGGGTTTACGATTGGGAGCGCACACAGCAAACTGCGCTGCTTTTAGACGTAACCCTAACCGCAGACCTAAACGCAGCCATGCAAAGCGATGATGTAAACGACACCATTGACTATGCAAAAGTGGCAGAGTGTATTGTTGACGTTGGTCAGCGTAGCGAGTTTGAACTATTAGAAGCCTTTGGCAACGCCGTAATGATATCGGTACTTGACGCTTTTGCCGTGTCCGCTATCACCGTTAAAATTGTAAAGCCGAATATTTTACCCAATGCACAAACGGTGGCAGTCGAGCTTTGCCGAGAGCGTAGTTAATGTCTCAACACACCATTTTAATTAGTGTAGGCTCTAATATTGAGCGTGAGCATTACACTCGACAGTCAATTATTGCGTTAAAAAAGCACTTTCAAGACGTTTCGCTGTCTTCAGTGTACGAAAGTGAAGCGGTAGGGTTTAACGGCAGTCCATTTTATAATTTAGTGGCTAAGGCAAATACCTCACTGAGTATAGAACACGTATGCGAAACCTTGAAAAACATTGAGCGGGACAATGGGCGGGTTCATACCGACAAAAAGTTTTGTGCTCGTACATTGGATTTAGACCTTCTTACCTATGATGACACCGTGACTCGTTCACCCGTTGTGTTACCAAGAGAAGAGATTTGTCACAATGCCTTTGTATTATGGCCACTGGCAGAGCTGGTACCCAATAGTATTCATCCTGAAACACAACAAACCTATGCCCACATGTGGGCGTCTTTCGATAAGCAGAAGCAGCGACTTTGGCCTGTTGACTTTACCTGGAGCTAAGCAAGGGAATGACACTTTTTGAAATTATAATTTTAGCTATTATCCAAGGGGTAACGGAGTTTTTACCTATTAGTAGCTCGGGACATTTACTGTTACCGGCGGAGCTTTTTGGCTGGGTAAGCCAAGGTTTGGCCTTCGATGTCGCGGTTCATGTGGGCAGCTTGTTAGCCGTAATGATTTATTTTCGCCAAGAAATTATGCAAATGACGGTCGCATGGTGTACGCAAGGGTTCAGTAAACAGCAGTCCACTGACAGTAAGCTGGCGTGGTACGTCATTATTGCGACCATTCCTGCGGTTATTGTGGGTTTTCTTATGAAGGGCTGGATTGAAGACAACGCCCGAACGGCGCTGGTTATTGCCGCAACAACTATTATTTTTGGCCTGGTATTGTGGTACGCCGATGCGACCGCCAAGCGAAAGCACGAGCTTGATACACTTAACATGAAACAAGCGATATTCATTGGCTTGGCGCAAGTGTTAGCTTTAATACCCGGTACGTCCCGTTCGGGAATAACCATGACCGCAGGATTGATGCTTGGCTTAAAGCGTGAAGCATGCGCCCGTTTTTCTTTCCTATTGTCTATTCCAGTGATACTGGGGGCAGGCTTATTGGCAACCTACGATTTGATTGAAGCCAACGAGGCGGTGGACTGGCAAGCATTAATGTACGGCGCTATGTTCTCTTTTGTGAGTGCTTACCTTTGCATTTACCTATTTTTAAGCTGGATTGCGCGCATAGGGATGCTTCCTTTTGTGATATACCGCCTCGCGCTTGGTGCAATACTTTTATGGTTTGTCTTTGCTTAACCTGTGGTTGAAAAGCTTAGCTTGAACAGAAAAGCCCGAATAGAAAAAACAGCTAGAGAGCGAGATTAAAAAGCCAAATTTGAAAGGCAGACATGTCAAGCTTGGCTTTGTAGAGCTCGCTTTGTAAAAAAGCAGTGCGCCAGAATGGCATAACGTTTTAAGGCGCGTCAGATTACAGTGTAAATAAAAGGAGCAACAGGATGTCGGACACTATTTTTACCAAAATTATTAATAAAGAAATCCCCGCGGACATTCTTTACGAAGATGACATGGCGTTGGCGTTTAAGGATATTAATCCCCAAGCTCCAGTCCATTTTCTTGTTATTCCAAAAAAGGCCATTGCCACAATCAACGATATTACAGCTGACGACAGGGAAGTGGTTGGTCATTTATCAGTAGTGGCGGCGAAGGTGGCCAGCGATTTAGGGGTTGCCGAGCAAGGCTTTCGAACTGTCATGAACTGCAACGAGTTTGGTGGCCAAACGGTTTACCATATTCACCTTCATGTACTGGCTGGGAAACCGTTAGGATGGCCTCCGTACACAGAAGATATGAAAAAGCACGTTGAATAGCGAGCAGCCTACAAAGCCGTGAAATAATGAAAAACGCCGCGTTATTGGCAATAACGCGGCGTTTTTTATAAAAGCAAAAATTAAAAATCAAACTGCGATCACTCGGGTAATCCCAGCACTTTTTTACCTTGGTTAAAGTGTATATCCACTGGGATGTTAGCATCGCTTAAACGGGCTAAGTCAGAGTTTAGTTGCGGCTTAATAACGCCCATTGTCTCGACAAGTTCACCAACGCCATCATAGTCACCATCACCTTGAAGGGTAAGAATTAACTCTGATAACGCTTCCACGGCTGCGCCCATTTTTCGCATGTTGACACGATACAGTCCGTCTTCAGTTTTCTCAAACGCACCTTGCTGTGCAAAAAAGTTAAACCTAATCATGTTTGCTTTACCGTGCGCTGAGCTTGCACCAAAGCGAACCGAGCGGAATATGCCGGCCATAAAGGTGACATAGTAATCCTCTAGTGAACCCTCTGTAATCTCACCTTTCTCAAGAAGACTTTGCACCATGTAGAGACCTAAAATATCGGCTTTGCCTTCCTCTAATGCGGATGCGTGTTCCTTCAACGCCTGGCGAACGGTGCTTGAACCATCAAGGGTATTCTTAATGCCTAAACCGTGAGCCACTTCATGGAACATGGTATTGGCAAAAAAGGCGTCGAAGGTAATATGCTGACGCTGCTCAGGAACAATAAGTGTATCTGCTATAGGCACGAGGATATTGTCGAATTTTGCCTGCATAGCATTTTTAAGCTGTAGTCGACGAGTCCCTTTCTCTAACTGTACACGTTCATCATTGGGTAGATTGATGGCGATGGTTTTACTGCCCGCATTAGAGTGACCTGCATAATAAATAACATCATAAGCATTTAGGTCGGCGTCAGACCCCGGCACTTCGGCTTTATAAGCTTTTGCTACTGGCAGTCCTTGCTGTAACTCGGGTAAAAACGCTGCATATTTAGCAAGCTTTTCGCTCCATGCTAAGTCTTTCACCAGCACATAAGCTTCAAACGCGGCGCGGTAGCCAAATAACTGATCCTCATAGGATTCAATGGGGCCAATCACTAACTCAATAGGGTTGGTTTTCATGTCCATCCACGCCATATCAGAGGCAAGGTAGTCATCGGTTAACAGTGCATCTGCTCGCAATGTTAAGTACGCCTTAAAACTCTCATCTTCAGCAAGCTCGGCCGCTTCAAGAAGAAGATCAGAGGCTTCCATCAAATCACTTTTAAACGCTTCTGAATAAGGCACGGAATACAAATTTCCCGCTTCATCACGCTTAACCATGGAGTATAGCCCCTGCTTATCAGCAAACTCTGCGGTAGCAAATTCAGCCTTTTCCATGTCATGGGGGTAAAACTGTGCTCCAGCGAATTTCGCATCGAAGCCACTGATAAAGGGGGTATCGCCATTTAAACGATCCCATGGACCGTAGTTAATTGAAGCGAAGTGACGTACCTCTTCACTTTTAATCCCACTCAAAAATGAGGCTTTGCTGCCAAAAAATGCCTGTTGCCAGAATAGCTCATCCATTATTTTTGATGCATCAATGAGAAGCGATAGCATCTTATGCTGATTATCGCTGAGATGGTCTAAATTGGCGGTAAGGTCCACTGGGTGATAAATAGTCAGTCTTGACTCATCCACTAGCAGAGTCTGCTCTGTGTCCGCCGTGTCTTCAAGTGCTGTGTTTGCTGATTTAGTATCTGTGGGTTGGCTGCATGCGCCTAACATAAATACACCGGCAAGTGCCGCTGCTACAGGAGATAGACCTGTTCTTATTATTTTTTTCATTGGTTGTTTTACCGTCTGTCGTTAGTTTTATTAATCGTATTAATTTGATTTTACATCAAAGGCAAATAGCTTCTACTATTCACTTTGTTGTTTGAAATCAAAAGTATTTTCTCGTCTATTATCTATACTGTAATAGGTGGCTTGTTCGCCTGTATATTTAGTTGGTCGAAATCGAAACACTGCGATAGTATGGTTAAAGTTATACTATTATAAAAAGCCTGTCCCGCTGAAAATATGAAGGGATGCTGTATTGAAAATGAAAGTCGAACGCACAACTATCGATTATGCCGCTAGCGAATCGCGCTTTACTGCATAAACGATATTAATATTTTAGTAAGTGATTGGCTTGAACAAGCCATAAAAAGTCTAAGGGTAGAACTATGTCTACACAGAACGCGCTCTCAACTATTCTTGTTGAAAAAATAAATAATGACACGCTTGTACTGCCTACGCTTCCAGCAATTGCGTTAAAAGTAAGAAAAGCGGCTGATGATCCTGATATAAACCTCAATGCAATGGCCGACGTTATTGGCCAAGACCCATCACTAGGCGCCCGCATGATTAAAATTGCGAATAGTGCATACATGGGGCGTAGCGTAAAAGTAACGTCGATTGGCCAAGCCGTTACGCGAATTGGTCTGCGCCAAATTAAAAATATTTCTACTGCGTTGGCCATGGAACAGCTGTTTGTGTCAAAAAATGACATCGTCACGCGCTATTTGCAAAAAGAATGGGTGCGTACCGTTGATATCGTTGCAAACTCAATGGCGGTGCTGCAGCTCTACATTTCGAGAACGAAAAAGCGTGAGATGAGTCTGGATACCATGACGCTAGCCGCATTAGTTCATAATATTGGTGTGCTTCCTGTATTAACTGAAGCCGAGCGCCACCCAGAAGTCTTTGCCAATCCCTCGTTCCTCGATGTAGCGATAGACAAACTATCCGGTCGAGTGGGCGCGAGCATTATGAAAGAATGGGGATTTGGCGAGACCTTTGTTAACGTTTCACAGCACTGGAAAGACCTAAGCTTTATTCCTGAAAACGTAGACTATATTGACTTTGTTCGCGTGGGCGCAGCCCTATCTGGCGCGATGGATAATCAAAAAGATGCCGTACTCAATTTAGCCATGCAGCGGAACGTGGTTGACGATATTAGCGTATTGCACAGCGACGAGTTTACAGAGCTGTCAAATTCAGCGAAACAAATATTCATGTAAAGCGTATGTTTTTAAGGCCTTAGCACCTTATTTACAAGGTATTGAATTGAAAGAAAGCCAGCACACATTTTTGTGGTAGAAATTGTCTATTCCCAACTACGTGCTGGCTTTTTATTTATATTGAAGTTCACTGAAAAAGAACAATTTAAGAAGGCTTCCCCTCCCTTTTTTGCACAAAAAGTAATCCGAGCCCAAGTCCAAGCCCCCACACCGCAGAGGGTAACGAAAGCAAACTGAATCCAGATGCCGTACACAGCAGTGTTAACAGTGCTGGTGCGCGATGAGACTGCGTTTCCATACTTTTGGAAAATGCTCCCTGAAGTGTTGCTAGCAAAGCCAGCCCTGCCAATAGATGAATGATGACCTTAGGCATGCTGACAAATAATGACACAATGGCCGATGCACAAAGGCCCACTATCAAATACGCAATACCTGCAGCTATTGCAGCTTTGTAACGTTGCTGCTTATCATTATCTACCTCATTTCCCATACAAATTGCGGCAGTAATCGCGGCAAGATTAAACGTGAAACCGCCAAAAGGGGCAAGTATTCCCTGTACAACAGCAATGCCAGAAAGTATGGGTTTATGGTCTGGAAAGTAGCCGTGGATATGGTGAATGGCAATGCCTGGTAAGTTTTGCGATAGCGTTGTAATGATAAATAGTGGTAAGCCTAAACCGATGGCAGCAGACCATGACAATGTGGGGGTAACCCACACAGGGGTTGGGGCGCCTAACACAAACGTGAAGCCTGAATCACTGGCCTGGCTCTGCATGAAAACGGTCACTATGAGAGATAATATTAATAGCACCAACATTAAATACTGGGGAAAAAGTCGACTTCCGGCTATATAGACCGCTAAAAATGACGCAACGATGTAGGGATACTCATTCACATCACTAAAAATAGCGAGGCACAGGGGCAGTAAAATACCTGCAAGGAGCGCACTTGAGATGGCGGGTGGGATGCGGCTAATTTGTTTAAGCAGAAGTCTGCTTTGCGCGGTTATGAGTGATAAACAAGCGCAAACGATAAAAGCGCCGATAGCGTCGCTGTAGGAGTATTGTTCTACTGTGGTAAGTAAAAATGCGGCACCTGGTGTCGACCATGCCGTCACCACGGGAACTTTAGTGAACCATGAAAAAGCAATACACGTTACTCCCATGCCAAGCCCTAAGGCTAGTAGCCAACTTACCACCATAGCGTCTGACGCGCCGGCACGCTTCGCGACGTCAATAACGATGACAACGGCACTGCTATAGCCAACAATGACAGCGGTAACCCCCGCGCTAATATGCCGTAAAGAAAATCCACTCATTGTCCATGCCTTTGTTTGAACAGTATTTACTGTTTTCACTTTGAAAAATGATTACCGTTACTAAAATGTTGTGCGTTATAGCGCACAAAGTTTGTGGGGCAAGAGTAGCACTTGTGCGCTATAGCGCACAAGTGCAAAAATAACGTATACTGAGCCAAAAGGTTTTAATGATTTCTTGGCAATAAGGTAGGTATGTTGGAAGGCAGCGGAAGTAAAATTACCCATAATGTGGCGCAAAATTTACGGCGGGTAAGGGGCGAAAGAAAGCTATCACTCGATAGTGCGTCTCAGTTAACCGGCGTATCAAAGGCCATGTTAGGGCAGATAGAAAGAGGGGAGTCGAGTCCAACCATTGCTACGCTGTGGAAAATAGCCACTGGACTACAGTGCTCTTTTTCTTCGTTCTTGGGCAGCACTGCAGCAACACGCGCAAACAGCCAAGAAAGCAGCCAGGAAACCAGTAATGAAACCAGTAATGAAACCAGTGTACTGCAACCGCAGGTTGAGTTGATTGCCGACCCTAATATGCAGGTTGTCACTTTATTCCCCTTTGATCCACTGACGTCATTTGAGGTGTTTGAACTGGTATTATCTCAACACCATGAGCAACACTCCACAGCTCACCAAGCAGGTGTAACTGAGCGTATTCATGTTATCTCTGGCGTGTTAAGTGTGATGCAAAACGGTCAGTGGGAAACGCTAAAAGCAGGGGAGCAATGCGTATTAGCGGCAGATCAGGCGCATGCTTACAGAGATGATGCAGGTGAGACTCGATTTATGGCAATAATACACTACCCTCAATAATACATTACCCCCAATAAGCGTCGTTGGGGGTAATCAGGGCTTAATAAAAACTACAGGTCGTTGTCATTCAGCTTCAATGTATCTCGAAGGAAGTTTAACAGCGTGGTTATTTCCGCTGACATCAGTGCGAACTCTGCATCTAAACGAGCTTCAACCTGATCTTTAGGGACGTCTTCAGTTTCTTCTTTAAAGCGGTCGGTAAATTTAATACGTTTTACCGCACCATCTTCACACATGATTGCCGATAGGCTTTCAGCATATTCAAACGCCACTTTTTGAACAAGTTTACCAGCAGATAAATGCAGGCTAATTTCGTCGCTATCAAGAGGCTGATTTTTACAGCGAATGACACTGCCAGTGTCGTCAGCAGATTTTAATTCTGCCTCTTCAAGCAAATCGATGTTATCTGGCGTCGCGTCTGTTACCCAATGCGTTAACTCGCTTTGCAGGCTATGACGGGTAAATGGCACAACAGGCAGTGAGCCAATCGCCTTTCTTACCATAGCGAGAAACGCCTCGGCTTTGCCATCTGATGAGGCATCCACTACCACTAAGTTGTCCGGTAGCGAAATAAACCCATGGGTATAACTATTCTTTGTGAATGCTTGTGGTAGCAGGCGCGTTTGAATTTCTTGCTTTAAATCTGTTTTGGCTTTTTTACCAACCGCGGCTCCAGTTTCCATTTCTATCTTGGCAACCATTTCTTCAAGTTCAGCATTAACAACCGCTGCAGGTAAAATCTTTTCCTGCTTTTTCAGCGTTATCCAATAGCGCTGCTGAACACAGTGAAACATGGTGCCCGATTTGCCAGCTTGAGAAAAGGGTGAAGCAAATCCCATAGTCGCCATATCTTGGCTGCCGCAAGGTCTAAAAGCATGCTCGTTAAGCATACGTTCTAAATCGTCATCATCGAGCGACAGTGGCTGTGTTAATTGAAATGCTTTTATATTTTTAAACCACATAGAAGGGAAAATCTCATTCAAAAATTAGGGCGCAAGCGTATCAACCAACGCGTCACCGCGCAATTGGAAATGCACCGTTAGGAATACTCGGCTAGCAGTGCTCTCTTTAAATTGAGTAAGGCTTGCAATGAAAAGCGTTAGAAAAGGTTTGTGCATCTTAGCGCGTGTTGTTAGCCCAACATTCGTAGAGCAAAGTTCAACACGCCCTAATGTTGGCTTATTGGAAACGTTATGGTGTAGCGAAGGCCTTTACCCGGCTCACTTTGGGCATCAATCTTACCATTTAAAGATTGAGTGACTAGGTTATACACAATATGCGTACCTAGGCCACTGCCTCCTGAGCCTCGTTTAGTGGTAAAAAAGGCATCAAATAGCTGAGAAAGTTCGTCTTTCGTGAGGCCTTTACCATCGTCTTCAAAATGCATGACTACTTGGTCATCAACTGCTTCAACATTTAAACTGATGTTTCCAACTGCTTTATCTTCAAATGCATGGTTAAGGGAGTTTACAGCAAGGTTGCTTACAATTTGCGCGATGGCCCCCGGCGCGCAGGTGACTATTAATTCTGGCGGGCAATTAACCGTAATATTGTGTTTAGTTTGCTTGTAGCCCGACTGGAGGGATTGAAGTACTTCCGCAATATATTCGCCTAGGTCAAAGTCGCGCTCATTCTCGCTGGTTTGGTCAACGGCAACTTGTTTAAAACTGGCAATCAAATCTGACGCTCTGCCTAGGTTGTTCAGCAGCAATTTAGCAGTCTGGTCGGCCTCATCGATAAAACTTGCCATACTTTTACTGGTTAAGCTGGTGTCTTCAAAGTCTTGCTTAAGATTAATAAGTCGCTCTTGTAGAAAGCTAGCTGCAGTAACACTGACCCCAAGAGGAGTATTGATGTCGTGGGTAATACCGGCAACAAGCCCGCCTAGCGACGCCATTCTTTCTGACTCAACCAATTGTTGCTGCGCTTGATTTAAGGTTTGCATAGAGCCGGCCAGCTCATCGTTCTTCTTGCGCAATTCGCTTTCAATATACTGCCGATTCTTGTTTTCTTGACGTAACTCTCGCTGGTGGGCAATAAGCTCATCTTTTTGTTGCTCAAGGTCTAGCATGATTTGCGACAGCGACGCAGTCTTTTTCGCTACCTCTTGTTCGAGTACCAAGTTTTGGTCGTCTAGCTTTGTATTAGCGGCGGTAAGCTCTTTTTGAGCGCTTTTTAGCTTGTGATTTGAAGCAATTAAGTCATCGATGACCCCATTGTATGAGTCTCTTAATTGCAGTAGTTCGTTGTCGTCTTTTACTTCAAGGTTAAGTTTACTCTCTTCTGGGCGTTCGGGGTCGAATCTTCCCATTTGTTCGGTAATATTTTGCAGAGGTTCCGACAGCATAGTGCGAAAAGCCGTCATAAACAGAAAGACAAGGAAGGTGGTTTTAACAATGGCGTTGCCAATAAGGAAAAATACCCCTACCTCAATTCGACTGAATATAGTGTCGAAACTAGAATATAGAGTGACATCGCCAACGGTAGACTCTCGGCCTGCGAATTTAAACACCAGAGGAAAGCTGTAACTAAATACGCCACCGGAATGGTCTTCAATCACCTCACGCTCTACTGGGTTAGGTGAGCGACTTTTACGGATACCTTGCTCGGTAATAAAGTTGCCGTTTTCACCACGTACCTGTAAACCCTCTACAATGGGGATCGACATTAAACCTTCAGCTATCGCTCTAACCTGGTCATCATTAATTTCCCACATGGCACGGGTTAAGCTAGAAGAAAACGTATTTTTGAGGGTTTGAAGCTCTTCTTCAACGTGGTTCTTTGTGCTGAGATATTCGGTGAATATTTGCCCCACCGTCACAATAAGTGTAAGCGCAAAATATACTGAAAGTACTCTTGTTAAGAGCTTCCTTGATAACCCTGTTTTAACCGCAGCCATCGATAAACTTGCCCCTGTCTAAAATCGAGTAGTGTAGCTCTATGCGCTTTTGCCTCGTAAGAATATGCAAATTTCTATTAATTAACAAGATTATGTGTTCAAACTATGTACTGAGTAGAATATATGCAAAACTTGACACATAATTGTAATGACTTTAATAAAACTGTCACAGACCACATTAATAATAGCGAAAAATTAAAAATGACCAGGAAAACAAACATGTCTCGCACAATATTGGTGGTTGAAGATGAAGCCCCTATTCGTGAAATGCTAAAATTCGTTTTAGAACAATCTAGTTTCACTGTAATTGAAGCAGAAGATTTTGATATTGCCAAAGAGAAAGTGTGTGAGCCATATCCTGATCTTATTCTGCTCGACTGGATGTTACCTGGTGGAAGTGGTGTACAGCTGGCCAAAAGCCTAAAGCAGCATGAGTTCACAAGAGATATCCCAGTAATTATGCTTACCGCAAGAGGCGAAGAAGAAGATAAAATTCGCGGTTTAGATGCAGGTGCGGACGACTATATTACCAAGCCATTTTCCCCTAAAGAATTAGTAGCCCGAATCAAAGCTGTCATGCGTCGCGTAACGCCAACGTCAAACGAAGAGCCTATCGAGTTCAATGGCCTTAAGCTTGAGCCGGTTTCTCACCGGGTTACGGCAAACGACGAGCCATTAGATATGGGCCCGACAGAGTTTAAGCTACTGCATTTTTTCATGACGCACCCAGAGCGCGTGTACAGTCGAGAGTTACTGCTCGACAATGTGTGGGGCACGAATGTGTATGTTGAAGATAGAACCGTAGATGTACATATTCGACGATTGCGCAAAGCTATCTCGAGTCATGGTCATGATGCTATGATTCAAACCGTTCGTGGGGCCGGATACCGCTTTTCAGGTAAGTCTTAACGCCCCACACTAGGGACACATTGAGCTATCGGCCATGTGTCCGTAAATTTCTGTAACACGAGTTCCACTATGTATTACCCCTTCTCATGGTTCAGAAGTACGGTTCGTTTATTATTATTCTTGGTGGCGTTTGCCATTGGAGGATGGTTAATTAACGATATGGTATTTGCTGTGGCCTTTGGCGCTGTCATTTTACTGCTATTTAATTACTGGCATTTGTACAAATTAAATCGCTGGTTGTGGCATAGCCGAAAAATGTCTCCCCCCACAGTACGTGGCGTGTGGGAATATATATATGAAGGGATTTACTATTTACAGCGCAGAAACCGCAATAAGCGAAAAGAGCTTGGTGAGCTAGTAAAGCGCTTTAGGGAAGGGTCGGAGGCATTGCCTGATGCTGCCGTGGTAGTTGATTCTAAAGCCTGTATTTTATGGTGTAACCGATTAGCAAGACTTGAACTTGGGTTGAAGTGGCCAAAAGACGCAGGGCGTCGGCTCGATAATTTAATTAGACACCCAGAGTTCATTCAATACTTTCATGCGGGAAATTATAAGTACCCCATTGAAGTACCGTCGCCGACAAACGCGAATAAAACCTTCGAATATCGAATCATGCCTTATGGTGAGGAGCATCTGCTGCTCATTGCCCGAGATATTACCCGCGTATCCCAATTAGAGGCTATGCGTAAAGATTTTGTGGCTAACGTGTCTCACGAACTCCGCACGCCGTTAACGGTAATTAACGGGTACTTAGAAATAATGCCGGAAAGTGACGATGCTAATCCCTTCATGAAAAAAGCCATGCATGAAATGGAAACCCAAACTCATCGAATGCAAAACCTGATTGAAGACCTGCTAGTGCTTTCTCGAATAGAAGCCAGTTCAGAAAGGGTATACGAAAACGTTGTTAATATAGGCTCTATGCTTGCGCTGATAGAGCGTGAAGCCCAGGCACTTAATAAAGAAAAGCAACATACAATCAAATTTCACATAGAAGATGACTTGTTTGTATATGGTGTGGAAACAGAATTACGTAGCGCTTGTTCTAATTTGGTATTTAATGCCGTGCACTACACGCCGCCAGGCGGTGAGATTAACGTTTATTGGAGCCGCCAGTCTGCCGGTGCCCAATTTTCTGTAATTGATAATGGTGACGGCATTGAGCCAACTCATTTAAATCGACTTACCGAGCGTTTCTATCGAGTTGATAAAGCACGCTCTAGAAAAACCGGTGGCTCGGGATTAGGGCTATCTATTGTGAAACACGTGCTTAGCCATCATAATTCGTCTCTTGATATAAGCAGTGAGATTGGTCAAGGCAGTCATTTTTCATTTGTGTTAGACAATGAACTTATTGCCGATCAATCGTGAACGCAGGTAATGAAAACGGGTTTTTCATAAGATCGTGTAGAAAAAAGCGTGTAGAAAAAAGCGTGTGAATGCAGGTAAGTGAATGAAGGCGTTTGAATGAAAAGAGTGAGTTTGGTCAACAGGGTTTCTGCATTAAGTATGATAGCCGTATTAGCTGCGTTAATTGTTGCGAGCTCCGTGCAGGCCAGCAGTATTCAAGTCAGCAATATTCAAACCAGCAGTACTCAAACCAGCAGTGTTCAAAATTCATTGACCAATGCAGCAAGCAACGGCAGTAATACGCCGGCTGTTTCGACTAAGCCGACGATACCCAACTACGAACGAGTGCCTGGAGTTGCCGGAAAGCTATCCTCGGTGGGGTCAGATACGCTTGCCAACCTAATGACGTTTTGGTCGCAAGAATTTAAATCCTTATATCCACAGGTGGGGTTTCAAATTCAAGCATCGGGCTCATCAACCGCACCGCCCGCGCTTATTGAGGGCACGGCGACTATCGGTCCAATGAGTAGGGCGCTAAAGCCCAGTGAAATTCGAGACTTTATTAATGTACATGGCTATCCACCGACAGTATTAAAAGTCGCCATGGATGCTATTGCTATCTTCGTGGATAGACGAAACCCGCTTCAAGGTATGACGTTAGAAAACGTTGACGCCATTTTTTCTCAAACCTTATATTGTGGTGCAGAAAAGCAAATTAGCCGCTGGTCGCAATTAGGCGTGGATGAAAGTGGGTATCGTTCACCAATTCGACTTTATGGGCGTAACTCGGTATCGGGTACGTATGGGTTGTTTAAAGTAACGGCGTTATGCGATGGCGATTTTAAAAATACAGTGAATGAACAGCCGGGGTCGGCATCAGTAGTACTGTCAGTGGCAAGTGGAACCGGCGCTATTGGCTATGCAGCCTATGGTTATAAGACCGCGGGAGTAAGGGCACTTGCTTTAGGTGAAACCTTAGATAGCTTGATTCCTTTGTCTATCGATACTGTGAGAGATGAGACTTATCCCTTTGCACGTTTTCTTTATTTAGTGGTTAATAAAAAGCCGGGTGAGCCATTGCCTACTCTTGAAAGAGAATTTATCCGCTATATTTTATCCCAGCAAGGACAAAACCAAGTTGTCCGAGATGGATACTTTCCCATTCGCGAAGATGTGTTATTGCGACAGCGCCGTCTGTTGGGTAAATAAGCGCAAATTTTGTCATAAAGACTGTAACTAAAGTGTCATGCAACGTGGTTCGATAATTGTGACACTGTAATATTTCTCCTTATTTTTTATCTGTAGCCGTTGTTGCTTGTTCCTCTACATGCACAAAAATCAGCGCTGAAAGCCCCTAAACCCCTATCTTTCCTGTTTTTCTTCTTTTTTTAGCCATTAGTCTAAAATTCAGGCTTTTTATGTGAAACTTTTATGACAGTTTTTTTATGTAACAAATGTGTCATTTAGCTTAGGTACAGTTTCGTCGTTTTCAAAATCCATAAAAATACCGCACTTGGAGAAACACATGGAACTTAAGCAACTTTTTAAAGCTTCAGCAATTGCTACAGCATTAGTGCTAGCAGGCTGTGGTGGCGATATCAATATCAGCGAAGGCGATATTGACAACAGCGTTACAACTACAACAAATAACAATAATGACGCTGGTGATGGTAGCGGCAGCGACGGCGGTACAACCGACCCAGTAAGCAATGCGCCTGGCGAAGCAAGTTCTTTCCTTAGCGGCGAAGTTTCTGACGCATTTGGTCAAACAGTTGAAGTTCGCGTTCTTTCTGGTCGTTTAACCGCTGATGATGCAGACGACCAAGGTGTTATTACTCTAACAAACGACACGGTATGGGCACTTGAAGGGCCTGTATTTGTAGGTAACGACAAAGCAGACAGCGTAACGCTTGCTGTTGAAGAAGGTACCGTTATCTTCGGTCGCACTGGTGCGGACTATCTAGTAATAAGTCGTGATTCAAAAATCGAAGCAGAGGGTACTGCATCTGCTCCAGTAATCATGACATCGTTCAACGACGTGGTTGGTGACGAAGTTGGTGCTGGCCAATGGGGCGGTGTGGTTATTCTAGGTAACGGTAACTCTACCAAGTGTCCTCAAGACGGCTCTGATTGCGCGCTTCAAGTAGAAGGTGCAGAAGAAGGTGCAGTATTCGGTGGTAATGATGACACCGACAGCTCAGGTAGTCTTAAATACGTTGTTGTTAAGTATGCGGGTTTCGAAATTGCACCTGACAACGAGCTTAATGGTATTACGTTCGGTGGTGTAGGTTCTGGTACAGAGGTTGATTATGTACAGGTACACAGCAATGCCGACGACGGTGTAGAGTTTTTCGGTGGTGCGGTAAATGCTAAGCATTTAGTGCTTACTGGTAACCAAGATGACTCAGTAGACTGGGATAATGGCTACAAAGGTAAAATTCAGTACGTTTACGTTCAGCATGCGGCTGACAATTCTGACGCTAACCGTGCCATTGAAGGTGACGGTGATGGTGGTGACGGCTTAGATTTCTCTAAGCCAATGGTTGCTAACATGACAGTTATTGGTAACACGTTCGATACAGCCGATGCTGATTCAGAAGGTCTTTTACTTCGCGACCAAACTGGCGCGAACTTAATGAACTTCCTTATCACTGGTCCCGAAGCGATGGGCGAGTGTTTAGAAATGGACACTGATGAAACGGTTCAAGCCAACCTTTCTGACGGTGACCTTACAATGACTCACTCTGCAATAGCATGTTCTGAGCCGTTTAATTCACCTGAAGGTGCAGTTGACCTAGAAACTTGGTTTACTGGACAAGAAGGTAACCAGCTAATCGCGTTTGAAGATCGTGCAAACCTTGGTCTTAACCCAGACGGCACGCTAACTTCAGAAAGCGCACTTCTTACAGCTGGCGGCGACGCATCTGTTCTTTTAGATACGTTCTTTGAAGCAAATACGTTTGTTGGTGCCGTTGGTGAAACTGACTGGCGTCAAGGTTGGGCATTTGGATTCGGTGGCGGTAACATCGACCTGGTTCAATCAGCGTCTGGTTGCCCTGCAGGTACAACCACTATCACGCCAGTAGACGGCGAAACGACTACGTGTGAAATCTCAGGTACGGTAACGTCAGACCTAACACTTACAGAGGGCAATTTATATGCGCTTTCTGGTGCAGTGTTCATCGGTGGCGACAAAGAAAACAGCGCAACACTTACTGTTGAGCCTGGTGTAACAGTTTACGGTGCATCTGGTAACGATTACCTAGTAGTTAGCCGTGACTCAGAAATTGATGCAAACGGTACTGCTGAAAGCCCAATTACTTTTACTTCACGTGACCACGTTGTTGGTGGCCTTGAAGCGGGTGAAGCAGGTCAATGGGGCGGTATGATCGTGCTAGGTAACGGCGAATCGACTAAGTGTCCTCAAGACGGTACTGAGTGTGCACTTCAAGTTGAAGGTGCGCAGGAAGGTGCGGTATTCGGTGGAACAGACAACGAAGACAGCTCTGGTACACTTCGCTATGTTCGCGTAATGCACGGTGGTTTCGAAATAGCTCCAGATAACGAATTAAACGGTATCACTTTCGGCGGCGTTGGTTCTGGTACTACTGTTGAGTACGTACAAGTACACAAAAACGCAGATGACGGTGTTGAGTTCTTCGGTGGTGCAGTAAACGTTAAGTACCTTACCCTTACAGGCATTCAAGATGACTCTGTAGATTGGGATAATGGCTACGAAGGTAAGCTACAGTTTGTACTTGTTAAGCATGCAGATGATAACTCTGACGCTAACCGTGCCATTGAAGGTGACGGCGATGGCGGTGACGGCCTAGCGTTCTCTAACCCAATGGTTGCTAATATGACAATTATCGGTAACGAGTTCGACACGGCTAATGCTGACTCAGAAGGTGTTTTACTTCGAGACCAAACTAACGCGCAGCTTTACAACTTTGTTGTAACAGGTCCAGCAGGCATGGGTGAGTGTTTCGAAGCTGACCTAAGCGATGGCGACACTACACTACTAGCTAACATGGACGGTACTAACGACCCTCAACTAACTTTTGAGACATCAGTACTAGCATGTGCGGAAAACGTTCGTGACTCGGGTGACTTCGACCAAACTGCGTGGTTCACGGCTCAAACTGGTAACAGCTTACTAGACGAAACTGCAACTGTACTTGACGGAATCTACACAGTAGATGCGACAGCGGCGACAGACGTTTCAACACTGGATAGCTTCTTCTCTTCTGTGGACTTTATCGGTGCAGTTAAAGACGCTGACAACGATTGGACTGCAGGTTGGACTGTAGGTCTTGAATAAGACCTAGTTCACTAGCTAAAAACAAGCAAGTGCGTTGCAAAAGTGACGCACTTGCTTTTAAGTTTGTAAGACACGAATTTTTTATTCGTAAAAGTATTCCTTTTTAAAGAGGTTCATCATGAACAGACCTGCTAACAGGTTTCTTCTAAAACCCATCAGCTTAGCTGTTGCAGCAAGTATCTTGTTTCCAACGACTATGGCCTACGCTCAATCAGATGAAGATGAAGTGATTGAAGAAGTAGTGGCTACCGGAACGCGCCTAAAGGGCACCGCAACGGCAGTAATGGAAGAACGTAAAAATCAAGCCTTCGTAGCTGACATCATGGGTGCTGAGCAAATAGCTCGCACTGGTGATAGTGATGCAGCGGGGGCCCTTCGTCGTGTAACTGGCTTAACATTGGTAGATGGACGATTCATCTATGTGCGTGGTCTTGGTGAACGTTACTCATCAACACAGCTAAACGGTGCCATCGTTCCAAGTCCAGATCCGACGCGTAACGTAATACCTTTGGATCTGTTCCCATCGAGCATAATCGAGAGTCTAGCGGTTCAAAAATCGTATTCTCCCTCAATGCCAGCGGCATTTGGTGGTGGTAACGTTAATATTCGCTTGAAGTCTATTCCTACACAGCGAGTATTCAATGTATCTGCCGCTTTTGGTATCGACACAGAAAACTCTGGCGATGTTCTAGATTACGCCGGTGGCGGTCGTGATTGGACAGGTGAAGATGATGGTACACGCGCAGCTTCAGCGGCTATTCAAGAGCGTTGGGATTCAAAGAACTTCTTAGATGATTTAGAGCCTGAAGAAGCGTTAGAGCTATTTAAGGGAACAAACCGAGCATACGGTCTTGAAACGACGTCAGCGGATCCTGACATGCGCTTCAACGTCACTTATGGTGATAGCTACGATTACGATGATGATTGGCGTTTTGGTTTCTTAGCCACGTCACGTTACTCTACGCAGACCCGATCATCAGAAGAATATGAGTTGCAAGACCCAGACTTGGTCGGCGATGAAATCATCAATGTACGCTTCTTTGATGATATTCAAGGTACAGAGCAAACAGTAACCTGGTCTTCGCTTTTAACGCTGGGCGTAGACTACGATAGAAAGCATCGCATCGATTACAGCCTCATCGTGTTGAACGATACCCGCGATGAAATTCGTGAAATGTTTGGTAACACTGAAAACTTGAACCAGGCAGAAGGCTTGCGTATTCGCGATATCGACATACAGTATGAAGAGCGTTCACTTTATACCAACCAGGTAAAAGGTCAGCATACATTCCCTGAATTAAATTTTATGGGCGTTGACTGGACATACTCGTTGGGTCGTTCTGTACGTCATGCTCCAGGTAACTTTAACGCGCGTTTCGTTATGGAAGACGTGAATCAAGACGGTATTTTTGACGATGAAAATGAAATTTTCTTGTCAGATGCTCAAACAGCGGCCCGTTACACGTTCCAAGACCTTCACGATCGTTTAGAGAACTTTGGTTATAACGTGACTTACCCGATGTCCTTTGGTGATTGGGAAACTGAGTTAAAGGTTGGAGCGAGTTTTGTCACTAAAACACGTTCTGCTGAAAACCGTCGCTTTGACATAAACACGCTAGGTGTTGAAAACCGTTCTATTTTAGACGGAAACGACTTTGGCGAGATTTTCAGCGATAGCGTTCTCGATTCTCTAGAGTTATCGAGTCGACCAATTATTCGTGATACTACAATCGCGGGCGATGATTACGTAGCAGGTCAAAAAGTTGATGCTTACTATTTTGAAGCCGATTTCTTCTACGACAACAAATGGCGTTTCACCGGTGGTGCACGTTATGAAGATTTCCGTCAGGTCGTAGCGCCATTGGATCCGCGTACTAATCAGTTTGACTTAAGTGACGAAGCTGATCGTGCACAATTAGCGTTCCAAGAAGACGGGTTTTATCCAGCGCTTGCTGTAACCTACTTCCTTGAAGACGATATGCAGCTACGTGCAAGCATAGGCCAAACGGTAGTTCGCCCAGATCTTCGTGAAGTGTCATCGGCAACTTACTTAGACCCGTTAACGAACTTCCCAATTGCGGGTACGCCAGGTGTTAGCACTACGGATATTATTAACTACGATTTACGTTGGGAGTGGTATCGCGAAGCAGGCAACAACTTATCGGTAGGCCTTTTCTATAAAGATATGGAAGCGCCAATCGAGTCAGTTCAGTCGCCGGCTCAGGATGGTCCACCGCTCATTCGTATTGCAAATGCTGAATCTGGTGAGGTTTACGGGGTTGAGTTTGAGTTCCTACAAGACTTGGCCTTCATTGGCGACGGTATATGGGACAATCTATTTACTACCGGTAACATTACTGTGAGCGACTCTGAGATTGTTTTAGATCGCCAGAGTATTGTGGATCAAACCGGCGTATCTGCAGCAATTACGAATGTGGAACGACGTATGACGGGTCACTCTCAGTATGTGTTGAACATGCAGTTAGGTTACGACTCAGACAACGGTGAGCACACTGCGTCACTGGTATACAACGTATTTGGTGAGCGTATTCTTATAGCGGGTATCGATGGCTTCGACGACAACTACGAGCAGCCGTTCCACTCGCTAGATATGGTGTACAAGTACTATCCAGATTTTAATAGCACTGTCACATTGCGGGTTCAGAATATCTTAGGTGAGGATCGTGAAATAGAGTTTAACGATGCATTGCTTAGGTCAGAGACACGCGGTACAGGAATTAGGTTGTCATTTAAATACGACTTTTAAAATCTAATCTAATAAAAAGGCCGCTTTTCAGCGGTCTTTTTTATGTGTAACAGATAACACTTTCGGTTTATTTATGACAGTTCCGTAATAAAACTGTCACAGAAAACTCCTATCCTACGCGCAGAAACTTATAGTCGGTTACATCCGATTTCTTTTAACTTAAAAGGTTTGAATGTATGAAGCTTATCAACGCTTTGCTTGTTGCAGGTCTGCTTTCAGCGACACCAGCACTAGCACAAGACGATGAAGTCTTAAAACCCGTTGTCGATGAGGCAGCGAAAATTAATGAGTCTGCGGCAAAATCGCAGGAAAAAATAAACGGTATTACCGATCAGATTGACAGCAAACTTCAACAGTTCAAAACGTTAATGAAAGAAATCGAAGGTCTTGAGGTTTATAACACTCAGCTTCGTAAGCAAATTAACAGTCAAAACCAAGAAATGGATGACTTGAACGCCGCAATTGATGAAGTGTCTGTTGTTGAGCGCCAAATTACGCCTCTAATGATGCGTATGATTGATGGCTTGGCTCAATTTATCGAGCTAGACATGCCGTTTCTTCCAGAAGAGCGTGCTAACCGCGTTGCTGATTTAAGAGCGATGATGGATAGAGCGGATGTTGCAGCGTCTGAAAAATTCCGTCGCGTAATGGAAGCGTTCCAAGTTGAAATGGACTACGGACGCACTATGGAGTCGTACAGCGGCCTTCATTCAATTAAAGGTCAAGAACGTGACGTAGAGTTTTTACGACTTGGTCGCACTGCACTTATTTATCAAACACGCGACGCGAGCATGCAGGGCGTGTGGAACAAGCAAACCCGTCAGTGGGAAGAGCTTGATAGCAGCTACCGTACACAAATCACAAAAGGTCTGCGCATGGCGAAGAAACAGCTTGCCCCAGACTTGCTAATGCTGCCAGTAGCAATTACAGACTAAGAGGTTGATGAGAATGTTTAATACAGTAAAACGTATCGCTGTTGGTCTAGTAGCCCTTAGTATCAGCGCTGGTGCAATGGCACAAAGTGACCGTGCAATGGACCTAGACGCCCTGCTAAAGCAGCTTGAAGAAGGCCAATTTGCACAATCACAGCAAAATAAACAGCGCGAGCGTGATTTCCAAGCGCAACGTGCAGAGCAAGACCGCATTCTTCGCGAAACCCGTGAAAAACGCGACCAAATGCTAGTGCAATCAGAGCAACTTGAAACACAGTTTGAAGAAAACGAGTTTAAATTGGCAGACCTTAACGGTGCGCTAGACACTCGTCTTGGTTCACTTAAAGAGTTGTTCGGTGTATTGCAGCAAATTGCTGGCGATACTAAGAATAAATTTTACAACTCTGTTATTTCAGCGCAAATTCCTGGTCGGTCTGACTTCTTAGACAAGATGGCGCAGGACATGGGCTCAAGCTCAAAGCTGGCATCAATTGAAGAGATTGAGCGCGTATGGTTTGAGATGCAGCGTGAAATGACGGAATCTGGCAAAGTCACTACCTTCACAACAGACGTTGTAGAAGCCGGTGGTGAGAAAGTGAACAAGCCTGTGGTTCGCGTAGGTCCATTTGCCTTGGTATCAGACGGTAAATATCTAGATTACAACGGTGTCACTGGCACGGTATCAGAACTTATTCGTCAGCCAGCCGACCGTTACAACGATTCAGCGGCAGAGCTTCAAGCATCAAGTGGCGAGCTAGTGCAGTTTGGTATTGACCCAACGGGTGGTTCTATCCTTGGTCTTCTTGTTCAAGCGCCTAACATGAAAGAGCGTGTGGAGCAGGGTGGTCCGGTTGGATATATCATTCTAGTGGTTGGTGCAATTGGCCTTCTACTTGCCTTAGAGCGTTTGGTGTCTCTTTCTCTTATTCGCATGAAAGTGAACAAGCAGCTTAAGAGCAAGGAAGTGAAAACTAATAACCCACTGGGTCGCGTTCTTAAAGTACGTGACGATCATCCTAACGCCGATGTTGAAGCGCTAGAGCTTCATCTTACTGAAGCAATTTTAGGTGAAGTACCTAAGTTAGGTCGCAACCTTACTATTATCAAGATTATCTCGGTAGTAGCGCCTTTGATGGGTCTACTCGGTACGGTAACGGGGATGATTAATACCTTCCAAGCAATTACCTTATTTGGTACAGGTGACCCGAAACTGATGGCTGGCGGTATTTCAACGGCACTTGTCACAACGGTTCTTGGTCTTGTGGTAGCGATTCCGATGACATTGCTTTACGCAATGCTTAACACACGTTCTAAAAACATTGTGTACATTCTTCAAGAACAAGCATCTGGCGTTATCGCAGAGCGTTCTGAGCGAGGCTAATTATGATCGAGTTTCTAGAAGCAATTCGCGATTTCACAGAAACAGGTGGCCAGGTTCTCCTGGTCATTGGTCTGCTGATATTCGTTATGTGGCTTTTGATCCTCGAGCGTGCAATGTATCTGTTGGTTTGGCATAAGCAAGCAAAAAAAGATGCGGTCGCGATGTGGAAAGCACGAAACGATCGCTCCTCTTGGTTTGCTGAGCAAGTACGTCAGAAAACGATTTCGCAGTTAACTATACGGCTAAATGGCAGTATCCCAATTATTCAGGCTCTTGTAGCGCTTTGTCCGCTGTTGGGTTTGATGGGTACAGTAACCGGTATGATAGAAGTATTCGACGTTATGGCTATCTCTGGTTCGGGCAACGCCCGTTCCATGGCCTCGGGCGTATCGAAAGCGACTATTCCTACTATGGCAGGAATGGTTGGGGCACTGTCTGGTGTCTTCGCTGCTACCTGGTTAAATCGTATGGTGAAGTCTGAACGCACGCATCTTGAGGATGCATTGATTATTCAACGTTAATGCGACGTCGCATTAAGGTAAGGTATTTATTATGAAGCAGCACTTTCAAAATTTGGTCGATGAAGAAGAAGCAACCATCGACATGACGCCCATGTTGGACGTCGTATTTATCATGTTGATTTTCTTTATCGTGACTGCATCGTTTGTGAAAGAAGCGGGTATCGATGTAAACCGTCCTGAAGCAGCAACGGCTGTTAAAAAGGATCGCGCGAACATCCTTATCGCTATTTCAGATAAAGGTGAAATTTGGATTAACAAACGCCGCATCGATGTTCGTGCCGTTCAGGCAAATATCGAGCGCTTGCACGCAGAAAATCCTCAGGGTACGGTTGTGATTCAAGCAGATAAAGAATCCACAACTGAGACCCTTATTAAAGTGATGGATGCCTCGCGTGCTGCAGGTGTGTATGACGTTTCGATTGCAGCTCAAGAGCCATAAATCATGCCACGATATATAATCGCATTTGTAATTTCCCTTGCGATCACGTTAGGCCTGTTCTTCTTGATGCAGTCATTGATCAAGATGGGTGGCAGCGCACTAACTGAGCCGCCTCAGGGAAGCGTGCTTGACTTTGTAAGGGTTAAGCAGGATGAGCAGGTCGAGAAGAAAGATCGCAAGCCTAAGAAGCCACCAAAGCCTGAGCAGCCGCCGCCACAGATGCAGCAGCCGCAAATGGATTCACCTACACCCAATGCCGAAGGTTCTTCAATGGATTTTGGCGCAGATGTTGGCGATGATATTTCTTTAGACGGCGGACTCGCGCTTGAGTCGGGTGATGGCGAATACTTACCTATTGTTAAAGTAGCCCCAGTATATCCACGCCGCGCATTGCAACGTGGTATTGAAGGGTTTGTAATTGTTGAGTTTACTGTGACTAAGCAAGGTGCAGTGCGCAACCCAATAGTAGTTGAAGCTAATCCAGAGGGTATTTTTGAGCAAGCGGCTATCGACGCTGCAATGAAGTTCAAATACAAACCTCGAGTGGTAAATGGCGAAGCGACCGAAGTATCCGGTATTCAAAACCGCATTTCGTTCCAAATTGACGGGTAGCAGAACATGATGAAGAAACAGGCTAGGCCTTTATCGAGTATTTTGCCAAGCATGCTGCTTAGCGCTGCAGTATTTACATTTACTGTCGTTGCGGTATCTGCACCAAGTATGTTTGTTGCAACCGACGCACACGCTCAAGAGCAAAAAGCCAGTGAAAAGAAAACACGCCGCGTACCTACGCTGCGTGGCAAGGTATATGAGCAACTATCGCGCGCGCAAACGGCAGCGGATGAAGCGGGTAACGTTGATGAAGCTATTGCTATCTTAAAAGAGGTAGAAGACAAGTCTGATTCAATGAATTCATACGAAAAAGCGATGATGTACAACTTTTTCGGCTTTATTTATTACAACAATGAAGACTACGACAAAGCGCTGGCATCTTTTGCAAAAGTAGTAGAACAGCAGCCTATTCCTGAAAAGTTTGAAATGACGACGCTTTTCAGTTTGGCACAGCTTAATCTGATGCAGAGTAATTACGACGATACTATTAAGTACATAGAACGTTGGGAGTCGCTCAACTCAGGCCCAGTTCCACCAAAGAACAAAGTGATTAAGGCCCAAGCGTATTATCAAAATAAGCAATACGAACTTGCGGCAGACTGGATTACTCAGGCCGTTGTCGACCACGAAGCTGAGGGGATGTTACCTGATGAATCTTGGTTGATCCTTCAGCGCGCTGTGTTTTATGAGTTAAAGCAGCCTGAAAAGGTGAAAGACGTACTGGTTAAATTGGTAAAGCTGTTCGATGAGCCTAAATATTGGATCCAGTTAGCCGGTATGTTCGGCGAGCTTGGCGAAGAGCGAAAGCAGTTAGCTATTATGGAAACTGCCTATCAGCGTGGTTTTGTAGAGTCCTCTGCCGACATATTTAATATGGCACAGCTTTATTACTATCACAGGGCACCGTATAAAGGTGCGAAGCTGATGGAACAAGCTATGAATGACGGCGTGCTAGAGAAGAACTTGCGTAATTTAAAGTTCTTAGGTCAAAGCTGGTCACTAGCCAAAGAGCAAGACAAAGCCATTCCAGTCATGATGCAGGCCGCTAATTTGGCTGACGATGGCGAGCTTGACGCACAACTTGCGCAGATATTGCTCAACGAAGAGCGCTGGGATGATGCTATTGATGCTGTTGATAGAGCCATTGAAAAGGGCGATTTGAGAAACCCAGGCCTTGTGTATTTGGTAAAGGGCATGGCGCTGTTTAACAAAAAACAGTATGCATTGGCGTTGAATCAACTTGCAGAGGCAGAAAAACACCAGAAGAGCCGCGCTATGGCGCAGCAATGGAAGTCTTTTGTGCAGGGTGAAAAAAATCAGGCAGAGCGACTTGCTGAAGAGTTAGGTGCAAGCTAGATTGACCAAGGCACTAGCTAGACCAAGGCACTAGCTAGACCAATGTACGCTAACTGTAATCGTTTTTAGCTACTTATTAAAACACTGAAAAAGACCACAAAGCAGACACTGCTTTGTGGTCTTTTTGTTTTGTGGTGGACTGGTATTAGTATTGTTCGTCGGGTAAAAAAGTAGCGACCGATGGCATTATGCCTCTGGCTTCAAGACTGTTCCAATAGGCTTTGGTTTTGAGTAGGTCTTCTTGTATATCCAAAAATACGTCTACCAAGTTGGGGTCGAAGTGTTTACCGGACTCTTTAAGAATATAATCAAATGCTTCTTCATTAGCCCAAGCCTTCTTGTAGGGACGCTTCATGGTAAGTGCATCAAACACATCAGCAATAGCGACTATTCTTGCGCTAAGTGGAATATCGCTTCCTTCAAGACCATTTGGGTAACCAGAGCCGTCCCATTTTTCATGGTGGCACAACGCAATTTCAGCGGCCATATCAAACAGTGGGGTCTTACTTTGGGAAAGTATCTTATGACCTATTGCAGCATGGGTTTTCATGATGCTCATTTCATCAGCGTGAAGCTTTCTAGGCGCCTTTAATATGTTATCGGGAATGCCTATTTTTCCTGTATCGTGCATGGGCGCGGCCTGAGCGAGCAGGTTTGCACGGTCATAGTCCCATCCACTGGCTAGCGCTAGACATTTACTGTACGCGGCCATGCGCCATATATGATGGCCTGTGTCGTTATCGTTGTAATGCCCCGCAGCGGCAAGCATAGTAATAGCGCTTTGCTGACTAAGCTGTAAGTCAGCAGTGCGTTGTTTTACTAACTCCTCTGTCGTTCGCATTTGATGGGCGAGGGAGATATGCGTTTTTACTCTGGCTAGGGTGATACTGGGGGAAATGGGTTTGGTAATATAATCGATTGCGCCTAATGCGAAGCCTCTTTCTTCATCCGCCGCTTGAATCAGTGCCGTGACAAAAATAACGGGTATGTCTAATAATCGCTTATCTGATTTAAGTCTTCGACACACCTCGAAACCATCCATTTCAGGCATCATGACATCAAGTAAAATAAGATCTGGTGTGTATTTTTGTACAATTTTTAGTGCAATCTTCCCTGATGGAGCCACTTTTATATCGTAAAAAGCGCCCAAGATCCCGCTAAGTAAATCTATATTCGCAGGCTCGTCGTCAACCACGAGTACGCTAAATTGCTTTTTGGTTACCTGCAAATTACTTCTCATTACTTAGTCTTTCCAATAGTTGATCTGAAAACTCAAGTGCGTGTTCAAAATCGTACACAGAGCAAAGCTGCTGTATATTGTCGATATAATCGAGGTGTTCACTATCGCGGTACTCTCTGCGTATGTCTTCGATTTGCATTATTGCTTGAGCGTCAAAAGATTCCAACAGCAGCATGAGCTCTTGGATACTCTCTATCAGTGGCTGCTTCGCTTCTTGTGATGAAGCTACCGCTGGAACCGCTGCCTCAACTTCAAGGGTATGGACGATAAGACGAAGGGTGGCGTCGAGGTGTTGAGATAGGGTGACAATCGCATGCTTGATACCTTCTTGCGACTCAAAGTGTTTATTGAGTAGCTCAACTAAGTAACGATGTAGCGAAAAAGCACCGATTCGTTTTGTATCATCTAGCATTTGGCTTATCAGCGGCGAGCCCGCCGGAATGGTGTTTTCTGAACTCTCAGCAATATCGAGCAATGTTGTTATTATGGAAGGATGCTTGTAGGCGTCATAAAAACTACTTAACGACGTTAAAAAAACATTGTCAGCGGGCGGTGCTTTGATGTCTGTGTAACCTGAGTGAATATGTTTATCGATGGCATGGATAATGAAATCTGCTATAGCAGGCTTCACTAGGTATTGGCACATCCCAGATTCGAAGGCCTTCTCTCTCGCTGCTACTGATTCATCGGTACTTAGCGCAATAATGGGAGCCGACCACCCATCCTTCATGGAAAGTCTATTAGCAACCTCTTGCCCCGACATATCAGGTAAGTGGCAATCTAGCAGTATGGCATCGAAGTCACTCTCATCACACACAGCGAGAGCTTGTTCTCCGGTTAATGCAGAGGTTACTTTCATACCAATGTTTCGCAGTATTTGCTGACTTATTTCAATGCTTATCGTGTCATCGTCAACAATAAGAACATGTTTGCCGGTAAGACGCCTTTTACGCCACTTGTTGGTTTCTAGACCGTCGCGATGAAGGTTTATTTTATGGTCATTTGATGGAGAAAAAGTCGCTAAGAGGTCTAAATCGGTAAAGGGGAGTTCAATGACATCAATGTCTTCAACATGGGCGTTTTTGAGCTTGTTCATTACGTTCACTTTTGCACGAGAGCTTATTACTGTGCATAAGTTGAGGTGTGTAAACTCACCCATTTTCAATTGAGTGATAAAGCGTTGCCATGCTTCATTGCCGTCAGGTAAAAAAATCACCGATGTATCTGCACTATCTGGAAGTGTATCTTGGGTACTGTCTATAATTTCACAATCGATGTGCAGTCGGTGCAGCGTTTGTTTTAAAATTACGCATCCTTGGGCAACAGACGGGCAGCTTTTGATGCATAACACTTTCTTAGGCTTTGCTTTAGAGGCAAGGCCTGAATCAAGGTTTGAAGCTAAATCTGAAGCCAAATCTGAATTAGCTATAGATGCTTGGCCAGTGACAAGGGGGGAAGTGATAGTATCTTTGATAATAGGTAAAGAAAAATAAAACTCGCTGCCTTTTCCTTCTTCGCTGGTGAAATCTAGCTGGCCGCCCATGTGCTGTACAAGACTTTTACAGATAGTAAGCCCTAACCCTGTTCCACCAAATTGTCGGGAAATAGATGTGTCGGCCTGTACAAAAGCGTCAAACAGCTTAGCCTTACTATTTTCGTTGATTCCCATGCCGGTATCAGCAACGCTAAAAAACACATCTTCAGCCCGTGCTGATATGGTCATTATAATAGTGCCGGTGGAAGTGAACTTCACTGCATTGCTTAACAGGTTAAGCAACACCTGATAAATTTTCTCACTATCACCTATAAACGGCTGGTGTGGGTCTATGCGTATATCGAACAGCAATTGAAGGTGCTTTTCGCTCGCTTTTATCTGGAACACATGAGCCAATTTTTCTATTGTATCGGTTAGTGAAAAAGTGTCATTAGCAACGTCAATTTTGCCTGCTTCCACCTTTGATAAATCTAAAATATTGTTGATAAGGTCGAGCAAGTAGGCCGCATTCTTTTTTACCTTTTCTAGATAAGCCTGTTTGTTTTCTGCATCTTCAGTATCGAGTGCCAAATGAGTGAGGCCAATGACGGCATTCATAGGCGTTCTTATTTCATGGCTGATAGTGGCTAAAAATTCACTTTTTGCCTTATTTGCACTTTCTGCATCGTCCAGTGCGCGCTGTACCTTTCTTTCCACTGCTTTTTGTTCATTCGTCAGTTCAAGCATCATTTCTGATAGCGTGGAAATGTTGGCAAGATTATCTTTGATAGGAGGCTTGTTCTGATCGACTAATAGCAAGTTCACAGAAGAGCGCAGTGTATCCACTACTTTCTGTTGCACCACTAGCTCATTGCGTATTTGTTCGTTTGCGGCAAAAAGTTCTTTAGAGCTAAGTTCTAGACTGCGCTCGCGCAGCGTGATATCACGCTCGTGAAACTGATAAGAATCGTCTACCCGCTTGATAAGGTGTTTTAACCCCCGTTGTAACGCATGTTGAGACATTTCACTGGTTTGTGTGTCATCTAAAGACGATAGCCATTGCTCAAGCTGTTCGTTGCTTTTCAATCCGAATGCTTTTCTCAGCTGGCGAGTGAGCAATGAGTTCAAGAGGTTGCTTCCTGAATTAGCGTCATTGACATGGTTTGATTGTAAAGCTTGCTATCAGATTGATTATTAAAAGGGCAAATTTCGCCGTAGGAATAAAAACCAGCAATGCAGGTGTTCGTCGGTAAATGTTCCTGCACACACTCCAGCTCCTCTTCAACGCGGTCGCCCATCACCAGCTTTCTGCCAACACAGCTGGTCACTAATGCCACGCTATGTGCTGGCTGAGAATTCGGGGCTGTTAAGGCGTTAGACACGGCGAGTTGTGCGCCATCAATCAGGTTGTCGGTAGAAGCGTGCATAAGCCTTACGTACTGCATTTCTTCCACATCTCCGGCGAGTATTAAACTGCCATCTTCTTCATTAATGCCAAGTATGGTGCGGATAAGGCCAGTCCCTTTTTGATCTTCGCCGATTACCTCTAATGGAAACAGTAAGCCATTTGCAGGTAAGTCTGCGGCATATTCACCCAGATACTCTTTGTAGATAGCTAAAGCTGGCGTGTTGTCCAATTCGTAGAGGACATTTTCTTTGGCTTTTGTAACGCTGCGAGACGGGCCGAAAGAGCGCCATCCGCCCGATGCGCCATAGCCAAAAGATAGGTTGTCGCCATAAAAGCATACCGCCACCACGGTATCCTCGCGTATACCCTGAGGGCTAATAATATAGGTCTTTTCAAAAGAGGCGTTATCGCCAGCGAGGCCGCCACTTATTTTTACATCACTGGAAAGTGAATGCGCTAGCCCGTGAATAAGTGCCGAGCCATTAATGGCAAGCCCTGGTGCTAGTGCGTAAATACCCTTTAAACCTTCCGGCTTGATGTGTTGTCCCAGCTTTTCTCCGGTATCAAAGGAATTTTGCATACTGGTAAGTGTTGAGGTGTGAACCTTTACTGAGCTACCGAATTCAAATTTCATAGCAATCATAACGATAGTGTCGTTTGAAACTTGGTCGGAGTTAATTTCACCTGCCGTACTACAACCCACAATGTTAGCTGTAATATGGTTCAGGTCTTCAATAATCGTGCTGAAGCGTTCCGTTGGACGTGAGTTGTCTTTGAAAAATGCCGGTGCGGCATAAAGGATAATCAAAGAGGGATTAAACTGTTCTAGCGCGCTCTGATGAGTTTTGATTTCTTCAAGCGATTCAAAGGTAAACGACGTGGAAAGCATAGGCGGTAATCTTTTATATTATCTATAGGTTATTTATAGTGATAAATGCTACTTGCATCAACTTATTACCGCTTATTGTCTCGTTTTTAATTAGGCCAACTCGCCCTAATGCTGAGAGGTTAAATTCGGCTGCTTAGATTTAGGGGTGTTACAGAGCAGCGGTATTGGGAAGGGGAAGTGAATTAATATGGCATGAGTTAATGTGGCATGAGTTAACACGGCATGCCTCTGAAATCGTCAGCGACATGCCATAGTTCGAGGTAGAGTTAATCTCTGTCTCTTACCCTTTAATTTTAACCTTTGTCTCTAAGTTCGCGGCGAAGAATCTTGCCCACCGTCGATTTAGGTAGCTCTTCTAAAATCTCAATAGACTTAGGTACCTTGTAGTTAGTGAGCTGCTCTTTACAAAAGGCGGTAACGTCTTCCACTTTGATATCGTTACTCACGGTAATAAAGGCGCAAACTCGTTCACCTGTTTTCTCATCTGGCTTGCCAACTACCGCGGCTTCCATAACGTCGGGGTGGGAGGTGAGAATTTCCTCTATTTCATTGGGATAAACGTTAAAGCCTGAAACAATAATCATGTCTTTAAGTCGGTCGACTATTTTTATCGCGCCTGAATCAGTGCGTACGCCTATGTCGCCGGTTTTAAAGAAGTTGTCTTCAGTCATTACTTTTGCAGTTTCATCGTCGCGCTGCCAATACCCTAGCATAACCTGCGGGCCTCTTACTGCGATTTGGCCTGACTCTCCCTCTCCAACAGGTTTATCATAACTGTCGAGCAATGCGACTTCGGTATCTTCAAGCTCATGCCCAACGGTGCCAATTTCTTCCTTCCCAGGGATGTTAAACGATACCACTGGTGCAGTTTCAGACAGGCCGTATCCTTCCGTAATAGTATTGCCGGTAACCCCTTTCCAAATAGAAACCGCTGCTTGGGTTAATGCAGTGCCGCCTGACATAGTTAGGTGTAGTTTTGAGAAGTCGAGTTTAGCAAATTCAGGGTGGCGACCTAACCCAACAAATAACGTATTAATGCCAGCAAAAGCCGTTATTGAATGTGGCTTAAGCGTTTGAATGAAGCCATCGATATCTCTTGGGTTCGGGATAAGTACAATTTGACTGCCTTTTGAAAACAGCGCCATCATGCACACCGTAAAGGCGTATATGTGGTAAAGCGGTAAGGGGCACACGACAACTTCTTGGCCGTCTTTAAACTGCTGACCTATTCTGTCGAGCATTTGGATGCAGTTGGCTAACACGTTATTGTGGCTCAGTGCCGCCCCTTTACTTACCCCCGTGGTTCCGCCGGTATATTGCAACATGGCCAATTCATCTTTTTCTACCGCTGGGCGTTTGAACTCTGCGGTTTTAGCGCCGGTCTCGATGGCGCTAGATAGTGATACTGTGCCTTCGATAGACGGTGCCGAGCTAGGATCTAGCAATTCGGTGGCAGACGTTGCAATAACAGTGCGAATATTGGTATCGCTTTTAATTGCGTCATACTTAGGAAGTAAGTCGCTAAGAATAATAAGTGCTGTGGCGCCGCTGTCTGTAAACTGGTGCTTCATTTCACGCTCAGTGTAGAGCGGGTTGGTATTAACCACCACCAGGCCAGCACGAAGGGCTGCGTACACTGCAATAGGGTTTTGTATAAGGTTTGGAAGCTGAATCGCAACACGAGAGCCAGGCTCAAGCTTGGCTTCATTAACAAGGTAACGGGCAAGTGCGGATGATTTCTCATCAATCTCGCTAAACGTAAGCGTTTGCCCCAGTGCAGTATATGCGGGTCTATCAGCAAACTTCGTTAATACACTTTCGATATAATCAGCTAAGCAGGTTACGTTTTCTGGATAAGTTATCATATTGCTTGTTCCTAATAAGGCGCAGTTATTCAATAATAGCGTAACATTAGCAAAGTTAACTTTTCATTTACATCTTTGTTGGTTTATAAATTATTATAAATAAAAGTAATGTTATTGTTGGTGAACTATCACTGCGACTTAGCGTAAGCGGCCGTAGACTAAGCCAGATACAAAGCCAGCAATGCATTGAGCTGCAATGCCTAGGTGACTTCTAGCGCCTGCTATAAGTGTCACATCTAAAATAGGCTGCATAGCTGCTAGCATAATTAAAAAGCCGATAGCGCCTGCGGCGGCAAAGACGCCTGCGGCGGCAAAGATGCCTGCGGCGCCAAAGATACCTGCGGTGCCAAAGATGCTCGCGGTGCCATTTTTTGTCAGAGTGAGAGCGCGCCTTTCAAGGAGGCTGTTAAGTCTACTTGCGATGAAAAAGCTTAGCGTCAGTGTGACTGCAATAATGGCACCGTAGGTTGGCAGTAAACCAAACAGATCGTCTACCACCATGGACAGCCACTCAGGCGCAGGAATATCGATGTTAAGTGCCGTCAATTCAAACAGTACAAAGTGAGAATGTAATACGCTAGCGAAAACAAAAGCGATAATCCAAGCAGGTGTAAAACGAAAAAAAGTATGTCGTAAAAAGGCGAGCATTAAGCACCATATTGAGAGTGTATAAATTTAGCGTATGAAACGGGTATACCATGATAGTGTTATTAAAGAAACCAATCGCGAGAGTGAATATGAAGATAACGAGCGCACTGATTGTAGCCAGTACAGTGCTGATAGCGTGCTTGCCTATAAGCATAAAGGCCCAAGAAGCCATATCGGAAAAGTCACAGCCAAAGGAGTTATTGCTTAAGGAGCCAGCGTCAAAAGAGGCATTGCTCAAAGAGAGCCAATATTCAACAAACGTAGTCATCGATGGGCTTTCATTTCCTAAGTCCATTGAAGTACTGCCTGGTGGGATTGTCTTGGTTACTCAACGTGACGGACAGTTAGCCATTATCAGTGAATCAAATGCGCAATCTAGAGTTAAGGTTAGCCTGCCGGGTCTCTATATCAAAGGACAAGGAGGCTGGTTAGATGTTATCCCCGCTGACGATTTTGATACTTCATCGACGCTGTTGTTATCTTACTCAAAAGGAACAGACTCAGAGAATAAACTGGTGGTGGTATCTGGCCAGTTTTCCTCAGCATCCGGTGTCACGAATATTCAGCCAGTGTTTGAAATTAATACGTTTAGAGACACCCCTGTGCACTACGGCGCTAAATTGCTAAGTTTAGGTAATGAGGAATACCTGCTGACCTCTGGAGATGGTTTTGACTATCGGGAGCAGGCTCAGGTAGTAAGTTCGCATCTTGGAAAAGTACTGGGTTTTACTATCAACGGTGAGCCACTCGCTAATGCGCCTTTCCCTGAGAGCCCGTATGTTTATACCTTAGGGCATCGGAATCCCCAAGGGCTCGTTATCACCCAAAGTGGCGATATTTTACTTAACGAGCACGGGCCAGATGGTGGCGACGAAATTAATAGAGTAACGCGTGGTAATAACTATGGGTGGCCGGTGGTGACTTTAGGCGTTGATTATTCAGGTGCGCAAATCTCCCCCTTTGATCGCTATGACGGCATGGTAAACCCACTGCTTGATTGGACACCGTCAATAGCGCCCTCATCAATGGCTATTTATAACGATGGCGGATTCGCGGTTTTGAAAAACACGGCGATTGTTACAGCACTTAAAACAAAGCGCGTATACGCGGTACCATTAGAAAACCTGAAAAAAGGCAGCATGGTGAAAGGCGCGAGATTGCTGCTAGATAAAATAGAAACTCGCCTAAGAGATGTGGCAATCGATATTAACGGCGACATTCTACTTCTTACCGATGGGGAGAAAGGGAAAGTCATTAGAATTTCGCCTGTAAACTAGGCGGTGCCCTAATAGGGATTAACAAGGCCCGATGGCACTTTATTGAGGTGTTTTGTGTATTATTTGAACTGGTACAACCATAACCAGCAAAAATGTCTGACATAAATGTAACACCATTGCTTATTTAGCGCGTGAGAGTGGATTGAGGGATTTATGCACAAAGTGTTGCCCTTAGTTTTCGCAAGTGCATGAATAATAGAAAGTAAATTTAGGTTTTCCCATCTGTGGTACATCGTTAACGCGGTTGCGGCTAGTGTTAATGTTAGCGAAACACGACAGCTGGCCACATGGTCTGATTTACTTCAAAGATTACGTAACGAGCAAAAATCAGTTAAAATAAGCATCAATTTTATATGCGTATAGCTAAGACCGACTTAACACTACGCCCACGTAAAACTATGACCGAGAGAACCCTATGAGTTTGTATTCAGAATATCTGGCAGAAATCGAGACCCGTAAAGCGGAATTAGGTCTACACCCTAAGCCCATTGATAGTGCTGATTTACTATCAGAAATCATTGCTCAAATTAAAGACACAAGTAATGAGCATCGCGAAGATTCTCTTAAGTTCTTCATCTACAACACCCTTCCAGGCACCACTAGCGCTGCTGGCGTAAAAGCGACTTTCCTGAAGGAAATTGTGCTTGGCGAAGAAAAGGTTGATGAAATCACGCCTGAGTTTGCATTAGAACTTCTTTCTCATATGAAAGGTGGCCCGTCTGTTGAAGTGCTTCTTGATTTGGCACTTTCAGATAACGAAACGGTTGCGAAGCCAGCTGCTGAAGTAGTGAAAACACAGGTTTACCTATACGAAGCTGACACAGAACGTTTAGAAGCGTCTTTCAACGCAGGCAATGCAATAGCAAAAGAGATTCTAGAGAGCTACGCAAAAGCAGAGTTCTTTACTAAATTACCTGACGTTCCAGAAAAAATTGATGTTGTCACTTACATTGCTGCAGAAGGCGATATTTCTACTGATTTACTGTCTCCAGGTAACCAAGCGCACTCTCGTGCAGACCGCGAGCTACATGGTCAGTGCATGATTACCCCTGAAGCACAGCAAGAAATTGTTGAGCTAGGTAAAAAGCACCCGAATGCCAAAGTCATGCTAATTGCAGAAAAAGGCACAATGGGCGTAGGTTCTTCGCGCATGTCTGGTGTGAATAACGTTGCACTTTGGGCCGGTGAGGCAGCAAGTCCTTACATTCCATTTGTAAACAAAGCACCAGTGGTTGCAGGTACTAACGGTATCGCTCCAATCTTCTTAACAACCGTAGACGTTACTGGCGGTATTGGCTTAGACCTTAAAAACTGGGTTAAAAAGACGGATGCTAGCGGTGAAGTAGTTCGCGATGCTAATGGCGACCCAGTGCTAGAAGAAGCATACTCTGTTGCTACTGGCACCGTGCTAACTATCGATACTAAAGCGAAGAAGCTGTACAACGGTTCAGAAGAACTTGCTGATATATCAAGCGCTTTCACTCCGCAAAAAATGGAGTTTATGAAAGCGGGTGGCTCTTACGCGGTAACGTTTGGTAAGCAGTTACAAACTTTTGCAGCGAAAGTGTTAGGTACAGACGTACCTGAAGTGTACGCGCGCTCCAAAGAAGTATCAGAAAAGAACCAAGGCCTAACGGCTGTTGAAAAAATCTTTAACCGCAATGCGGTAGGCGTTAAATCTGAGACCCCGCTTCACGCTGGTTCAGACGTTCGCGTTAAAGTAAATATTGTAGGCTCACAAGATACAACCGGTCCGATGACATGCCAAGAGCTTGAATCAATGGCAGCTTCAACGATTTCTCCGCTTGTAGACGGTGCATACCAGTCTGGCTGTCACACAGCATCGGTATGGGATAAGAAAGCGCAAGCTAATATTCCTAAGCTTATGTCTTTCATGAATAACTTTGGTGTAATCACGGCACGTGACCCTAAAGGGGTTTACCATGCAATGACTGACGTAATCCACAAAGTATTGAACGACATTACTGTTGACGATCGCGCTATTATCATTGGTGGTGACTCACATACTCGTATGTCGAAAGGTGTCGCGTTCGGTGCTGACTCGGGTACGGTAGCGGTAGCACTGGCGACTGGTGAAGCGGCAATGCCAATTCCAGAGTCGGTAAAAGTGACGTTCAAAGGCGGAATGAAGAGCCACATGGACTTCCGCGATGTTGTTCACGCAACGCAAGCGCAAATGCTTAAGCAATTTGGCGGTGAGAACGTGTTCCAAGGTCGTGTTATTGAAGTGCAAATTGGTACTTTGCTTGCTGACCAAGCGTTCACGTTTACTGACTGGACGGCTGAGATGAAAGCGAAAGCGTCAATCTGTATCTCAAATGATGAGACGATGATTGCGTCACTAGAGCTTGCTAAAACACGCATTAAGATCATGATCGACAAGGGCATGGACAACGATGCGAACATGCTTCAGGGTCTTATCGACCTTGCTGATAAGCGTATTGCTGAAATCAAGTCGGGCGAAGAGCCGGCTCTTGCACCCGATGACAACGCAAAATACTACGCAGAAGTGGTTGTTGATTTAGACCAAATCGACGAGCCAATGATTGCTGATCCAGACGTGAATAACGATGACGTTTCTAAGCGTTATACCCATGATGTTATTCGCCCTGTGTCTTTCTACGATGGCAAAACCGTTGATTTAGCCTTTGTTGGTTCTTGTATGGTTCACAAAGGTGACATGCAGATTATCGCTCAAATGCTTCGCAATTTAGAAAAGCAAAATGGCAGTGTGTCGTTTAACGTACCACTTGTTGTTGCACCACCAACATACAACATTGTTGATGAGCTAAAAGCGGAAGGCGATTGGGATATCCTTACCAAGTACGCTGGTTTTGAGTTTAACGACGATAAGCCAAAAGAGTCTGCGCGTACTAAGTATGACAACATCATGTACCTAGAGCGTCCAGGATGTAACCTTTGTATGGGTAACCAAGAAAAAGCAGAACCTGGTGATACGGTTATTGCTACTTCAACGCGCTTGTTCCAAGGTCGTGTTGTTGCCGATTCTAACGAGAAGAAAGGTGAGTCACTACTAGGCTCAACGCCATTGGTAGTGTTATCTGCCGTGCTTGGTCGCTTCCCAACTATGGACGAGTACAAAGCGGCGGTTGAGGGTATTAACCTAACAGACTTCGCACCACCTGCTGAAGATATGGCCGTAGCGCCTAAGTTCACGCCAGACGTAGCGATTCAAAACGTATAATCTAAAACGTTTTATTGAAATACAGCTAACTTATAAAAAGCCCCAGTTTTGGGGCTTTTTTTTGCTTTTCTGTTACGTTCTGACCGGCGTTTACGTAAAGAAAGAATGCCTCTATATAGCATCGATATGTAGCATCGATATACAGCATCAATCACGCCACTTACCGTGACTAACGACTAATTTACATATTAGCCTTTTCACCTATACTCAAACGCATACCGATTTTTAAGCGTTGGATAACTGGTTTTAATGGCAAAAGCATTTGTGGACAAAGCTCCTGTAGACAGAGCTCCTGTAGACAGAGCCCCTATAGATAAAGCATCTGCCGATAACGCACCTACGGAAAACGCTCACCTAAATAATTCTGCTGACACAGTAACACTGTCACTTCGCAAAACCGGTTTTCGACTAATGCTGGGGTTTTCGCTAGTTATTATCGTGGTTATTGCGGTTGCCCGCCCTGACAATATTGTTGTTGCGCTCGGTATTGGTATTTGGTGTCTTATCATGTCTTGCGCAGCGCTGTATTTTTCAGACCTTGACGCATCAATTGCGAAGCTGTGGGCAATAGTTGCATGCCCTATTGCACCTTACCTAGTTGTAAGTAATGGCCTTTTACCGGCATCCTTGCTTCCCTTGATGACGATATTTCCCATTGTGTTTCTTTCTGGCAAATGGCGAGTGGCTTCTATGGCAGTGATCGCAGGCAGTACCTTTCTTGTACCGTTTTACGAGGGAGAATACGACCATGCGGTATGGGTAAGGTTATGCATTACAAATGTTGTGGTATCAATACTTATCTATCAGTTGGTGAGCCGATTGGAAGCTGCATTAATTGAAAGTAATGCCAAAACAATAAAACTTAACCACGCTCTTGCGCAAGAGCGAAAGGCATCTGCAGCACAGGCTCGCTTTTTAGCCACTATGTCCCACGAAATACGTACGCCCCTAAATGGAATTCTTGGGCTTACTGACGTTGTGTTGTCTAAAGAAATAAGCGAAAGCGCTAGGCCAAATCTAGAGCGAATTCAACAGTCAGGGATATCGTTAAATCGTATATTAAACGATGTATTGGATGTCTCGAAACTCAATGCGGGAAAGCTTTCTCTAGAATCAACGCCGGTAAATTTAGTTTCCACGGTGCAATCCTGTGTATCGTTTTATTCTCAACTTGCGCAAAACAAAAATATTGCCCTTAACTTAAGTATTGCTGATGACGTTAGCGCCCACGTTTTCGGTGACGCAGTTCGCTTATCGCAAATACTGAATAACCTAATTAGTAACGCCATTAAGTTTACGCAACAGGGGAGTGTATCTTTAGTGGTTGAGTGTGTTACTGCCTCATCCCGTGAGCAAGCCGTAAAGTTCTCTGTCATCGATACTGGAGAAGGGATAGAGCAGTGTGAGCAAGCCGATATTTTTGGCGCGTTTACTCAAGCAAATAGCAGTATAAACCGCACTCATGGAGGAACAGGCTTAGGCCTGCAAATTGTGAAGAGTTTAGTCGAGGCAATGGGCGGCAATGTCACCTTACGCAGTGAAAAAGGTAAGGGGAGTGATTTTAGCTTTGTATTAGCGTTCACCTTGCAGGATGAAACAGTGAATAGTGAGTTAGAGCCAAAAACAGAACCCGTAGAAAGCCCTCTTTTCATTGGCCAAGAAATACATGCTGAGGGTATGAGTAAAGGCTCAGTGCTAGTGGTCGATGACAATGAGATTAACCGAGTGGTAGCGCAATCGTTGTTAGAAGACTTAGGGGTAACTGTTACGCTTGCAAGTAGTGGGCATGAGGCGTTAACTATTGCGGCTCAACGAACATTCGATTTGATTTTAATGGATTTACAAATGCCAGAAATGACGGGTGCAGAAACAACAACGGTACTACGAGATGCAGGCGTTACCGCACCCGTTATCGCGTTTACGGCATCAGTAGTGTCAGATGAGATAGACAAAGCACTCTCATCGGGAATGAGCGGGTATATAACCAAACCCGTGGACAGCAAAGCGCTGTCTACACTCATTGAACGCTATGTTTTTTCTTGAAGAAGCTGTCTTTTCTAAAATCTTTCTTGTCTAAATAGCTCACAGACCGCTGCAAAAATGTACAACAAAGATCAACACGCCCATGTTTAAATTAAACATTAGTGAGTTAATTTATTTCACGCTTTCTATCGACTACTATTGCATTGGTATAGAACGATAAAGGTTGGCGATGCAGAAGAAACTAAGCACCCTATCAATATGTTATGAAAATGGGGTTATAACCAGCAAGCTTTACGGCATTTTTAATGAGCGTAGTGCAGAAGAGTATCGCGAGCACCTTTTTAAGTTAGTCATGGGTTTAAACATGAAACCTTTTGCTTTGCTTGCAGATATAAGCGAGGTTGAAGGGGCAACGCCTGAAGCGTTTGATATGGTAAAACACATTGTAAATCGCCTACCTGAAATGGGACTAATAGCCAAGGCGTATGTATACAAAGGCCCTGTTATCCGTGGAATGATGTTTCAAAGAATCCCTGAATTGAAACTTATGGATTATTTGTTTTTCACCGATTTTGATGAAGCGTCACAATGGCTATCCAGTGAATACAAGCAAAAGCTGTCGGCCTCATCCTAATTAGGGCAGGTTGTGGTTTGATCTCCGCCACTCAATATCGAGATGGCGGATTGAAGCGTCAGCGCACTTTCATTGCATTATTTTTCACGGTTTACTGTAAACGTAAGACTTGAAAAGTACGTCTCAAAGTCAGCTTTGATATTACTTTGAAGCGGCACTCCCCACACGCAATTTAGTTTAACTGCGCCAGACTCTTTGAATGTAAATGTAGCTTGCCCATTCTCATCAGTGAGGAATGATTGGGTTTCGTGAGTTGCATTTTTAAGAGGAACTGAATCTATTAATGCATCTTGTAAAGGCTTGCCTTTGAAAAGCACTTGAACGGTGAGGGTGTTATCTTCGCCTAGTGTGAAAGGGTGGCTAAGGGGGACAATTTCTAGTGTATGACCAATAGGCTTGGTAACGTTGTCGGTAAGTGTTTCTCCCACTTGGACAATCGCTTTTGCTTTTCGGGAGTACAGCTCTTCTCCATCGTAACCTTCAAGGCCTTTGTCTTTTCTATATTCAACAACTTCTTTAAGCCCTTCCTTTTTAGCGTAGTCGTTAAATTTGTCTGCTTTTAGTACGCTCACACTGTGATAGCTTTCAAAGCCGATAATATAACTGCCTGCTTGCAGCGTAGAGGTTTTAGCCACCCCCGGTAGCAAGCTAGATTTGGGAATAATGCCTGCTGCCATATCCTCAACTCCTGTTGAGGTGTAGTTGCGAAGAGCCACTATTTTATCCCACGTTAAATTCCAGCTATCAATGTCTTCTTTATGACCTACTTTAAACTGCACTGCTACTGGCGATGCCTCCTCAAAATGAAACTGCGTTGGCTCAAGCCAAAAGTCATGGGCCAATGACAATGGCGCGTAGGCTGCTACCGTGAGCGCGGTTAGGCTGTTGATAACTGCTTTTTGTATTTTAAATGCTTTCATATATTCATATCCGTTTTCATTTAATTCGCTCCACCTTAATTCCATTCACTGATTTGTGCAAAGTTAAGGAACAACAGGTAAAACCCACCTGAAGCACAGTATATTAAATCTCTAATATCAATACGCTGAACCTGACTAAACAGTTTTTTAAGGATTGAGGCTTGAGCACAAGTAAACGAGGGAATGCACTGGCATTTATGCCATGCAAATTAGAACTGGCATTATTTTTAGAATGGACATTAGGGGTACTGGTATGGATAGCAGCGGTCGCAAGCGTCAGTGCCGAGACGCTCGGTGATGTTCATCAGCGCGCACCTACACAGACGGCAAATTTATACACCGCGTCTCACCATACTGTAGCACTTAGTGATTATTTGATAAGTGAAAAGCTTGATGGCATTCGTGCAAGATGGACAGGAACAGAGCTTCTAACCCGAAAGGGTAATGTTATCCATGCTCCAAAGTGGTTTACGCGGGCTTGGCCAAACACTACGTTAGATGGCGAACTGTGGTTTGCTCGAGGTAAGTTTGAAGATACAGCGTCTATTGTGCTTACTGACATTCCTGACGAGCGCTGGGAAAAAATAAAATTTATGGTGTTTGATATGCCGCTGCTCATGCAGCCTTTTGAACAAAGAGCGCAAGAGATAAAGCGACTTACTGACGAAGTAAACAGCCCTGCGCTACTGGCAATGCCTCAATTTGTGCTGCACACCCATGAAGCTTTACAGGCTAAGTTAAATAGTGTAACCGATGCCGGTGGCGAGGGGCTTATGCTTCACCATCGGCAGGCTCGATATGTTGATGGTCGCAGCGCCCATTTACTTAAACTGAAGCGCCATCAGGATAGCGAGGCAAAGGTCATTGCCCATATTAAGGGAAAGGGCAAATTTAAAACCATGATGGGCTCGTTGTTAGTAGAGCGGGGCGATGGCGTTCAATTTAAACTTGGTAGCGGATTTTCAAACAACGAGAGGCAACACCCGCCAGAGATTGGTGAGTGGGTTACGTATAAATTTTATGGGTATACCAATTCGGGAAAACCTCGTTTTGCCAGCTTTATGCATATTCGCCCTGAAAAAGATTTGCCAGAAACTTCAACGGCTAATGTTAACTAGGGCGTGTGATTGAAAGGTAGTGTGAAGTGAACGCGCATATTACCGCTAAATTGCAAAATAGAGATATGTGCTATACGGTTGTATTTCTTAACTAGCGCCTTGCTCAAACTGGTAACGTTGCTTTTGAAGCTTAAGACAGGATAGATAAGGTAGTCGTAATGCAGTCTTTATGGAAAATGTTGTTTTTCGCTGTAATCGTTTTTTCACTTGCCGCATGTGAAAAGTCACCGAATGGCAGTGAGGAAGATAATTCTGCTGTTCATACTGAGCAAAAGACCGGAAAAAAGCCCGAAAATTCAGATATCGCATCAAGTGAACTCATCTCACAAATTAAGGCGTCAGGCGTCTTAAAAGTGATTACTCGAAATGCTCCCACCACATACTTTATAGGGCGAGATATTCTGCCTAAAGGGCCAGAGTTTGATATGGCCGAAGCGTTTTCCTCTCATTTAGGTGTTGAGCTAGAGGTAATTGAAAAACCCTCTATACAAGCGGTGATAGCAGCGTTGAGAAACAAAGAAGGGCATATTGCTGCGGCGGGACTCACTCAAACAAAAGCAAGAGCAAAGGAGTTTGTGTTTGGGCCTAACTATCAAGACATTACACAGCAGGTGGTTTGCCGACGAGATAATGTCCAGCCAGAAACCATAGATGAGTTAATAGGGCTTAACATAATGGTGGCTGAGGGCACTGCCTACAGTGAGCGACTTAAAGAGTTACAGGAACAATACCCAACGCTTAGTTGGGTGGAGAGCTCAGAATTATCCACCGAGCAAATTCTTTACAAGGTATGGCAGAGGGAAATTGATTGCAGTGTGGCCGACTCCAATATTGTTGATCTTAACCGTCGATACTTCCCAGAGTTAATCGCTCCTTTTAACCTTGCAAGAAGCGAAAATTTAGCGTGGATGTTACATAAATCTAGCGCAGGACTCAGTGCTGAACTCGATAACTGGTATCTCGAATACGAAAAAAGCGGTCGTTTAGAGAGCATGTTAGACCAATATTACGGTTTTTTTGAGGTGTTTGACTATGTGGATACGCGTACGTTTATTCGCCGAGTTGAAAAGCGGTTTCCTGAATACACGCAGTATTTCAGCGACGCTGCAACAAAGTACAAATTACCCTTTCACTTATTAGCGGCACAAGCGTATCAAGAGTCCCATTGGTTAGCTGATGCAATAAGCCCTACAGGTGTTCGCGGTATAATGATGCTGACACAACAAACAGCCAAAGAAGTAGGGGTGAAAAACAGGCTAAATCCTAAGCAAAGTATATTTGGTGGCGCGCGCTACCTTGCTAAAATCAGAACCTACCGATTTGTTGATGAAGTGAAAGAGCCTGATCGCACTTGGCTTGCGCTAGCCGCATATAACGTAGGCCGTGCACATTTACACGATGCGCAAACTTTGGCGCGCAAACTTAATTTGAACCCCCATAAATGGGCCGATATGAAGCAAGTATTGCCCTTACTTAGCGAAAAGCGATATTACAAAGATTTACGCTATGGCTACGCCCGCGGTACAGAGCCTGTAAGGTACGTGCAGCGAATTCGTGAGTATCAGCATATTATAGAAAATGAGTTAGATTAGGGTGTACATCGTGTAGGGTAAAGAACAGGGACTAAAGAGCATTGAGCCACCGCTATTTGTTAACTGTGATAGGGCACGCTTATTCGGTATATTAAAGGCGGTTTACTGTCCTGTTAGTGCGGGTATGCATGTAACCAAAACGCGCAATAAAGCACTCCATCTAAACACGTCATCAAAATAAAATAACAAATGGAATTGAACTTGGACCATCCAAACTATGCTAAATACTCGCTTTACGAGCTAAACGATGCCTTATCAAATATCGATAAAGAAGCGCATCCAGAGCGTGTGAAGCTGATACTAAAAGAAATTGCCTCACGACACGATAGCCCAAGCGTGCAGCAAGAGAATGCCGGGCAACTTAGCCAATCACAAAACGGCTTCACACCTCTCGTGGAAACACTCCATCCAAACTGGTTTATTCGATATTGGCGGGGCCAGGTATCGCTGCCAATGAGCTATTGGGTTGTTGGTATTGCGACGTCGCTACTCATCTATGCTTTTAACGCGCTAATAGCAGTGGCAATGGAGCAAACAACGGCTAAGTGGCAGTTAGGAGGGCTTTCTCTTTTACTTTATACGTTTATTATTACTGTCGTTACATGGCAGTCCGTTGGTCTATTCAGAACCGCCTTAAAGCACCCTTTGCGAACGGGCCGTTCAGGATGGGCAAATGTTGCGATTATTATGCTGGGTATTAGCTTACTTACCTTTTCATTCACCATGTATAACACGGGGTTTCCACTGATAAAGGCCAGTATTGAAATGCTGGTGGGTGATGGACCCTATGAAAAAACCGAATTCAGAGTACTCAATGATGGCTATGATTTGGAGCTAATGGGTCACATCGAAATTGGCTCAAACGAACTGCTCAAAGAGCAATTTGCACTGTATCCAAACATAAATCGCATTCACCTTCATAGCCAAGGCGGTCGAATTCTTGCTGCAATACGCATGATGGATACCATTAAACGCAGTGGTGTAGAGACTTACGTGAAAACTGAATGTGCATCCGCCTGCACCTTACTTTTTGTTGCCGGGGCAAAAAGAACGCTTGGTGAAAATGGTAAGCTCAAGTTTCATGCGCCTGGTGTTGGGACTGCATCGGCCCACGACAACACAGAGCTCGGCGCTGATATGAAAAAAGCGTACGAGGGCGAAAACCTTCCTGCCTGGTTTATTAAAAAGGTAATGCGTACTCCTAACGACACATTTTGGGTACCGACGCCCCAAGAGCTACTCAATGCCAACATTGTTAACGATATTGTAGACTCAAGTTTATATCCAATAAGCGGTTTAGGGTCTGATTCTTCGATAACACCAGCAGAAATAGAGTCTGGTCTTTTAACGCTAGATTTTATGGTAGCGATGAAGCAGCACGACCCTGACGCATACCAGCGAGCCATCGACATTAATCTAGCCGGCATGCTGACGGGTAAAAGCCAAAACCACATTAGCAATGAATTTCGGGTCTTGTTGTACGATGAGTTATTGCCAATGTATCTTTCGACAGCAAGTGATGAGGCAGTGGTTCAATTTTGGCACTCGCAAATAGCCCAAATGAAAGCGCTGCAAAAAGATTTTCCCCTAGCGTGTGCCTCGTTTACGTATCCTGAAGAGGTTCCTGACGAAAACAGCTATGGCAATGAAGGAACCGTTTCTCCCGAACTGAGGGCACAGGAGCAAGACGCGATTGCTGCGTTAATCCGTACTTATCAAGAAGCCCATCTCGTCATGGATGAAGAGACTCAGCAAGAGTATATTCAAAAGGTGCTAACTATTATGCGCGAACAAAACGACTCCTACATAGATGTGGTTGCTTCTGCCGCGTCATATGTGGATGAACCTGAGTTGCTATGCGAAGTGTCAATTGCGTTAAATGAAGCATTTTTATCTTTTGGCGTTGCAACGAGTGCACCGTTACTGAGAAGTTTTTGAGGTAACTGCACCATTGGATGTTACCCAGATTAGTGTATAAACTACTTATCCAATAATAAGTCGAATTTGGCGACTTTTTACGCTTATAGGAACGTCTAATGGACAAGCTTCTCTTTGTATTAATAGTTATTTGCTTATCGGCTGGTTGCGTGCAAGCGCAGGTGGACCCTGTCGCTAAAATGAATGAAGTCAGTTTTGATCGTATCTCAATTACCATGGGTGATAAAAAATACGACGTTCAGTACGCAAAAACCTTTGAGCAGCGTGCTCAGGGGCTTATGTTTAGAAAAGAATTATGTGAAGATTGTGGAATGTTTTTCACCTTTGATACCGCGAAGTACGCGGGTATGTGGATGAAGAACACTTTTATACCCTTAGACGTAGCATTTATCGACAGAAACGGTGTCATTACTGATATAAAACCTTTGATGCCTCATAGCCTAGAATCTGTAGGCTCATCGAAAAAGGTACTGTACGCACTGGAAATGAACCAAGGGTGGTTTGCCAATCACAACGTGAAGGTTGGAGACCAAATAACAATTCATCGTTAAGCTGCGCTATATCAATGCGCAGTACGCCAGTGAAAAACTGGTGCTAATCTGGAGTTAAATAAAGTGACAAATGCCTTATCGATAGCTAAGTTCGGCGGAACCAGTGTTGCCAATTATACTGTAATGCAAAACTGTGCTCGAATTGTTGCCGGTAATAAGAATACGCGTATCGTTGTGGTAAGCGCATCAGCGGGCGTAACTAACCACTTGGTTAGCTTGGCTCATACCCCTATGACGCAGCAGCAGATAGATGAAACATGCCAAGCTATCACTGACATCGAGCTTGCCATACTCGACAAGTTACAAGACAAACCGTCGGTAGAAACTAAGCTGAATGATCTTCTAGAGGAAGTCCGCGCTTTAGCGTTTCACGAAGAAATTTTGCATCGCAATGACTTAAAAGACCAATTGCTTTCAATGGGCGAGCGAATGTCTTCTCTTATGTTTTCATCGGTACTTGCTGAGCAAGGCGTGAAAACGATAAATTTTGACGTGAGAAAAGTACTGCGCACGGACAGCGAGTTTGGAGAAGCGGCGCCACACATTGAGCAAATTGCCACTTTGGCAGAGCAGCTGCTTGCACCTGAAATTGAAAACGCCATTGTGGTAACACAGGGTTTTGTCGGTGCAGACGAAAATGGCAACACCACTACGCTTGGGCGAGGAGGTTCTGACTTTACCGCTGCGCTTCTTGCAGAAGCTATGAATGCCGAAGCTTGTGAAATATGGACCGACGTTATTGGTGTATACACCACAGATCCCCGCATAACCGATACCGCACGGCCACTGCCTGAGTTAAGCTTTGAAGAAGCGGCTGAAATGGCCACGTTTGGTGCTAAGGTACTTCACCCTGCTACAATGGAACCGGCGCTGCGCAAAGACATTAAGGTGTTTGTAGGTTCAAGCAAAGAGCCTGAGAAAGGCGGTACTTGGATTGTTCGCGACTGCGAATTTGAGCCGCCCTACCGAGCGATTACACGCCGTAAAGAGCAAGTGATGGTGACGGTGAAAACACCTAAGATGATGTACGCTCAGGGCTTCCTGCAGCAGGTGTTTGCTATTATTGCCAAGCATAAGTTAAGTGTTGATTTGGTGACGACATCTGAAATTTCTGTGTCATTTACGTTAGACAACCCGGCTAACTCTGTTGCTCAACGTCTTAATAAAGAGACCATTGCTGAATTAGAAACAATTTGTGACGTTACCGTTGAGAAGGGTTACGACTTGGTCACAGTGGTAGGTAACCACATGCAAACCGCGGTGGGTGTCTCCAGTAAAATTTTAGCTGCGGTATCAGATTTTAATCTACGCATGATCTGCTTTGGCGCTAACCCGCACAATTTGTCGTTTTTAGTTAACGAAACGAATAGCGATGACGTGGTGAGAAAACTTCATAGAGCGCTGTTCGAATAGGATTTCCGTGTAGGGTAAGTACTCACTATCTGCTCTGTACTTGTGGTTAAAAGCCTGTGAGTAAAAGCTTGTAGGTAAAGCTTGTAGCTAAGAGCGAGTAGTTAAAAAACACATCAAAAACGGCCCTTTTTCGGGCCGTTTTTTTATCTCTCTATAGCCATGCAGAGCGCTACTTACACTGCTTTATTTTACCGGAACAATGACCTCGTGACGTTTATTCCAAGGTAGGGTAAATGGTGAGTCGTAGCCTAGGTAACTTGGTTTACCGGCAATGTCATAACCCTGTTCCTTAAGTGTTCTCAGTAGCGTTTCGGCATATGCCTGTCGCTTATCGTCATTGTTGAATCCAGAGTAGCGAATTACTGCCACTTTTCTTGGTGGAACTTCAACTAATGATACCGCAGGGTGTGAGGGGACGGGCGCGTTATCCACGTTGTATTTACTTGGCAGGAAAAACATCATGGTGTTTTTTGAGGTAACCTCAACGGGCGACGTCATGGCGATTTTTGCACTTTCTACCTGTTCGTTACCCACTTCTACCGGTGATGTCATCGCAATTTCACTGCGTGCTTTGTTTTCACCAGAGATGTAATTAAATAAAAGCCTAAATGCGCCATTGTCGCTGCTACCCTTCGACATTACCGCAAGAGAAGCAGGGTACTCTCTCACTTCAATTTCCTCTGCAAGAGAGTCAATCGTTTTGTAGGCGATGGTTTCGCTGTCTTTATAATAGGTTTTATCGGCACGGGCGGAGAAGCTAGACATGAGTAATCCACAAAGTAAGGTAAGCGCTAGAAGTTTCACGGTGATGCTATACGTTAGTGATATTTGCAGTTTATACGCTGTTGCATCGGTATTTGGTCACATAGCTGCGCAGATGTAGATGGCAACTAGATTGCATTTAGCTGGCGAGGGCGGGGGATGGCGATAGAGATGACGGATGCAGAAAAGCGTTTACAATAAAAAGCCCCGCATTAACAAGGTTAATACGGGGCTTTTTCGCATTATTAGATGGTAATTTACACCTTAAATTGGCGAATAGACTGCTGAAGTTCATCAGCAAGCCTTGCAACCTCATGGCTTGACTCAGAGGTTTGCTGAGCACCTGCGGTAGTCTCTTCAGCAATGCCTACAATAGTTTCAAGCTTCTGACTGATTTCTTGTGAAACCGTATTTTGCTCTCGGGCAGACTGCTCAATTTGAGAGCTGACATCATGGGCTCTGTGAACCGCATCAGAGATGATATCAAGCGCCTGCGTTGCTTTCTCAGTCTGTGAAACACAGGCCGCAGTCTGCTCTTTACCTTGATTCATCACAGCTACTGCACGTTCAGCACCTGCCTGAAGCACTTCAATCATGGCATTAATTTCCTGCGTAGATTGCTGCGTACGGCTTGCCAAGGTTCTTACTTCGTCAGCAACCACCGCGAAACCTCTGCCTTGCTCACCAGCACGAGCAGCCTCAATGGCAGCGTTTAGTGCAAGCAGGTTAGTTTGGTCTGCAACTCCACGAATCACATCAAGGATACCGCCAATGCTCGCGCTATCTTGATGTAGCTTGTTAATAACGTCGGCAGCGTCTTGAACGTCTTTCGCCAATATCTCAATGGTGTTTTTGTTTTCAAGGGAGATTGAGCGAACGTTTTCTGCTTCTTTGTCAGCATGACGAATTTGGCTAAGTGTATCTTCAGCGCTCTGCACAACTAATTGAGACGTAGAATGCATCTCTGTGGTGGCAGTAGCGACCTGACCAATTTGAGACTTCTGATCTTGAATGGAGTGAGTCGTTTGCGCAGTCACGGCCGAGGTTTGTTCCGATGCAGCGGCTAATTGCTCTGCACGAACATTAATACCAGTGATAAGCTCTTTTAAATTGCCGATAAGCGTGTTGCAGTTTCTTGCTAGTAAACCAAATTCATCCTGAGCAGAATCATCAAGACGATGAGTAAGATCACCAGAGGACGCCACGGTAAGTAGCTCGTTTACTCGGCTTAGCGGAAGCGTAATAGCGCGAACGGTGATGTAACCGATAAATGCAGCGACGGCGATTGACGCAAGTACAACAACAATAACGAAAGTGTTACCCGTAGTGATGGCTGAGTTTACTTGTGTTTCTATATCGCTGGCTTTCTTGTCAGCTAAGGTCAATAAACGGCTTAGCTCCAACGTACCTTGATTTATGTTAGCGTCAGAGGCGTTCAGCGCTTGTTCTGCGTCATTACGACGCTCAAGTCTGTCTACGTGAAGCTGCATCACACCATCACTCGCCTTAATAGCGTTGATGGCGTCGTTGACTAAATCGTTTATATCATCAAGGGTTCCAGAATCGTCGCGGCCATCGGCAGCTGCGTTCATTTCACTTAACTGAGTAACCACCTTGTCGACAACTAAATCAACTTCATTACCCAGTGTTTGAGAGCGTTGTAGTGTCTGCGTTTTAATGTACTCATAAGATACAGTGAGCAAAGACAGAAGAGAGGTTTCAAGTTCGCTACCAATTTCAGATGCACGGCGCAGCTCAGGAATACGCTGAACCGAGTCTAAATCAGAAAAATCGAGAAGGTAGGTTGATGCGTCATCAGCATTATCTTCTGCGTCACCTAGACGGTCCGCGATGGTGTTGCGCAGATCAAGATACTGCTTGTGATTGGCATACATAGCATCTACGTTCTTGGTGTAGGCTTCATAGGCGTCGCGAACTGAATTGAGGGAGCCCTGTAGCTCAGCATCTTTGCTGACAGCTTGCGCTAGCTGGTTGTACTCAGAATCAAAGGTATCTTGTGCGGCATTGAATGAATTACGCTTTTCTGACAGACCAGATAGCTCTTCTTCTATATAACTTTCGAAGGTAAGTCGGCCCATATTCAGGAAGCTCGCTTTAAGCGCATTACTTCCCGCAACACTCGGCAGAGCGACGTCGTTAACTTCTTCAGTTGCTGAACCAATGGAGTTGAGGTTGACGAGGGACACAATACTCACAACAATGAGCAGCGCACTTATCGCTACAAATCCACCAATGACGCGAGTGGCTACGGTTATTTTCATCGGAACTCCTGATGGGTGTTTTTGTTTTTCTTTTCCACAATATTACCTCGCAAACCGTTCAAAATATACCTCATTGTTTATGGTGTGGCTTAGCGTTGAGCATATTTAGTGTGCATTTTTATTACGGGACATTAAAATAATGTATCGACTACAACTACTTAATGTTTACCCCTATTCTTAAATTTATGACATTTATTTTTAGGTATGACCAGTCGCGTCGCTAAGAGCCGCCTATTTTAGGGCGGCTTAGAGTTGTAAAGCGCGAGATAAGAAAAGGGAATTAGGAGGAGAAGGTATATGGAAAGTGCTTTTACCCTCAAGCAGTGAGCGTGATGAGCTCACCAGATGTATGGTTCATTAGGGTTAAGGTTTGTCCCCACACATAGCCAGTATCAAGACCAACGAATTGAGGCGACTGTGTCTCACCAGAAAGGGCAGCCCAATGACCAAATATGACCTTTTGCTTGGCTTTTAGCTTCGGGTTTTGCAGCTTAAACCATGGCTTGATGTCATCTGTCGCGCTATCGGGATGGGATTTGTTGTCAAAATTGAGCTCCCCTGATTCCGTGACAAAGCGCATTCGCGTACACGCATTGACAGTAAAGCGGCGCTGCTCTTCTTTGCTAAGTTCTTTCGACCATTTCACTGGCGTGTTGCCATACATCGTTTTTAAGAGGTTGACGTAATCAGGCCCCTTTAAGGCTTCAGACACCTCATTACTGAGCGACAGTGCTTTTTTCATTGACCAGCTTGGATAAAGACCAGCGTGGACAATTAGCGTGTGTTTGTCTAACTTGGCCGCTAAGGGAAACTGGCGCAGCCATGTCTCTAGCTCTTTGACATCGCTGGCGTTTAGCAGAGGGTCTAAATTGTCAGACTTTTTGGCATTGTGAATATGATTGAGCGTAGCCAAGAAGTGGAGGTCGTGATTGCCAAGTACGCTAGAAAAACTGTTTCCAAGGGACTTTAAAAATCGCAGTGTGCTGAGGGAGTCTTCTCCGCGTGCCACTAAGTCGCCCACGGCGTAAAGCGTGTCTTTGGAAGGGTCAAACTTGGCTTTGTCTAAAATGCGTCGTAACCCATCGTAGCAGCCCTGAATATCGCCAATGACATAAGTGTTGCCTTTAGCCATCATTCATCCTTAATGCAGTATATGGGGAATCGCAAGTCTAAATACATCGATAGGGAGTCTGAAGCGCTCACCATTTTCGCGCTCCATTTCATAATACCCTTCCATGTTGCCTACAGGGGTATCGATTACCGCGCCACTGGTATATTCAAAACTTTCATTAGGTTTCAGTATAGGCTGTTTTCCCACAACACCTGCACCCTCAACCTCAGACGTTTTTTCATTTGCATCAGTAATACGCCAGTAGCGATTAATCAACTGAACGGTTTCATCACTCTTGTTTTCAATCGTAATGTGATAGGCAAATGCGAATTGCGCGGAATCGGAGGGGAGATGTTCAGGCAAGTGGCGAGTTTTCACTCGCACTTGGATATCTAATTCATGCATAGAAAAAACTAAGACTCTTGGTGGTATTCTTTGCTAGAAACGGCATTTGCAATGGTAGCAAAATCAGTCAGTGAGAGCGTTTCGGCGCGACACTTCGGGTCGAGGCCCAGCTCAGTGATTTCTTCTTCACTTAAACAGTCTTTCAAAGAATTACGAATTGTTTTTCTGCGCTGGTTAAATGCTTGAGCACAGACTCTTTCAAGGGTGCTTAGCGATTCTACCTGAACAGGCGGTACACTGTGAGGTACAAGTTTAACAACCGCTGAATCTACTTTAGGCGGCGGGTTAAAAGCACCTGGTGGTACATTTAGTACAGGAATAACATGACAGTAATATTGCGCCATTACCGAAAGGCGGCCATAGCTTTTTGAACCAGGGCCAGCGGCCAGTCTGTTTACCACTTCTTTTTGCAGCATAAAGTGCATATCTTCAATGCAGGGCGCGTGATCAAAAAGGTGAAACATAAGTGGCGTTGAGATGTTGTATGGAAGATTGCCAAATACTCGAAGCTTACGGTCGCTATCAGGCATTTCTTTTGATAATGCGCAGAAATCCATTGTCATTGCATCTTGCTCAATAACGTTGAGCTTTTCACCATTAAACGGGTGTTGACGCAGGCGCTTGGCCAAATCTCTATCAAGTTCAATAACAGTGAGTCTGTCTACTTCTTCGCATACCGGGTCGGTAAGCGCGCCTAAACCCGGTCCTATTTCAACCAAGTTTTGTTCATTTTTGGGGGCGATAGCCGCAACAATCTTTCCAATCACATAATCGTCGTGAAGAAAGTTTTGCCCAAATCGTTTTCGTGCCGTGTGGCCTAAGTGTGTTTTACTCATTGTTGATGCTGCGCAAGCTCAATGGCTTTTTCCAATGCTTTTCTGAAACTACCGGCGTCGGCATTTCCAGTACCGGCTAAATCAAGCGCAGTACCGTGGTCTACCGATGTACGAATGAAGGGTAAACCCAGAGTGATGTTTACCGCCGCGCCGAACCCCTTGTACTTTAACACAGGTAAGCCCTGGTCATGGTACATCGCCAACACAACGTCGGCATCTTGCAGGTATTTAGGTTGAAAAATGGTGTCTGCGGGGAGTGGGCCGATGATATCAAGCCCTTCTTCGCGAAGCTCGTTGAGGGCAGGCGTGATGGTACGGATTTCTTCAGTACCAATATGACCGTCTTCTCCCGCATGAGGGTTCAGTCCACACACGTAAATACGTGGTTCTTTAATACCAAATTTAAGCTTTAAATCGGTATGAATAATATGAATCACTTTGTGAAGGCGAGTGCCCGTAATGGCTTTTGCAACATACTCTAAAGGAATATGTGTGGTGGCCAGTGCAACGTTGAGCCCTTCTGTAGAAAGCAACATCACCACATCAATCGTATTTGACTGGTAGGCAAAAAACTCAGTGTGACCACTAAAAGAAACACCCGCTTTGTTAATAATGCCTTTGTGAACTGGGCCAGTCACCACAGCATCAAAATCACCATCAATGTTGGCCTGGCAGGCTTGGCGCAGTGTTTCCACTACGTACAGGCCGTTCTCACTATCGAGTGTACCGGCAACAACGTCTGCCGACTTATCGATATGCTTTATAAACAATGACCCCGGCGCTTGAATATCAGCGTTGTCGGGGTCGTAATCGACTAGTGTTAAAGGAATGCCAAGATCCTTGGCACGTGCCGTAAGCATATCGCTATCGGCAAATACAACAAGCTGAGCTTGCCATTCTTCTTGGGCCAGTTTAATGATCAAATCTGGCCCGATGCCCGCTGGTTCGCCCGGCGTTACTGCTATTTTAATTGGTCTGCTCATGAATAACTTATAGTTTAAGACTCGATAACTTCGATATACGCTGCGTCGCGCATTTCACGAAGCCAGTTTTCTGTTTCTTCGGCAAACTTCCTATTAAAGATCAGCTGATAGGCCTTTTCTTCTTTGCGCTTATCAGTTGCATCGTCAACGCGACGTTCAATAAGCTGAATTAAATGCCAACCGTGAACTGAGCGCACAGGCTCACTAAACTCACCTGGCTCAAGGTTTGCCAGCGCGTCTTTAAATGCAGGTACGTAGTTATCTGGGTTAGACCAACCAAGATTTCCGCCGCGAAGGGCTGAACCAGGGTCTTCTGAATATTCTTTAGCCAGCTCTTCAAATTCAGCTTCGCCAGCTATTACGTCTTCTTTAAAACCAGCAAGCATGTCCTTCGCTTTATCTTCACTAAGAATAATAGAAGGCTTAACCAAAATATGACGAGAATTAACTTCTTGCACCGTCACTTTCTCAATACCGCGGGTATCAACGACTTTTAGTATGTGGAAACCGGCGCCACTTCGAATGGGGCCTACCAATGAATCCACTTCTTTGTTTTGCACGGCTTCAGCAAACAGCGTCGGCATTGCGTTGATGTTTAACCAACCCATGTCACCACCTTCAAGGGCTTCATTACCCGACGATGATGCGATAGCAATTTTAGTGAAATCTGAGCCAGACTCGAGTAACGAGATAACCTTTTCCGCTCTTTCACGAGAGGCTTGGATATCTTCGTCGGTAGGGTCGGCAGGGAAACCGATAAGAATATGACCAAGGCGGTATTCTGCTTGCTCTGCACCTTGCTGCTCTATAAGACCCATTAACGTATCAATTTCTTGTGGCGTAATATAAACACGACGACGAACATTGGCCCGTCTAACTTCGCCCATGATGATTTCTTCACGAATGTCTTCGCGGTAGTCGTCATACGCAATGCCTTCTGCAGCGAGTTGAGTTCTCAATTGTTCCATAGAGGCATTTTGATTTGCCGCAATGTTACCAATGGTTTGCTCTAGCTGTGGATCGCTAATTTGAATACCCATACGGTCAGCCATTTGAAGCTGAAGATTTTTGGTTATTAAGCGCTCAATGGCCTGAGTTCTTAGGGCGCGATCTGAGGGAAGCTCTTGATTGTTCGCCTCTGCGTTGCGCTTTACTTCTTTTACTAGTGCAGCGATTTCGCTTTCTAGCACTACACCTTGGTCAACAATCACGGAAACGCGATCAAGCATGACCTCTTGTGCCATACTGCTAAATGAGAGTACTGCACCTAACATCAATGCACGGATAATGAACTTCATACACACTCTTTTATTATTGGTTAATGTATTAACGCACGTTTAATCGGTGCGTAATTACGGGTTAATTTAAACTATAAGGCTGTCGATAGCCAAACATACCGTCTTCCAGCATGCTTCTTCTGCTCGCCATCGAGCCAATTCCTTTGAAAATAAACTGCAGTGAAACCCCTGAGTCAAAATCGTCTGTGGTTTGCTCACCATTGTCGTTAAAACGATTGTTAAGCGTTCGCTGGGCCACAAAGCGCACAGCCCAGCAGCAAGATTCATATTGCAGGCCTGCGTAGGTTTCGACACTGCGGTTTCTTTCTAAATCTCTGTACGTTCTGCCAACCCATTGCCAGTTTTTGTTAATAGGCCAGCTGGCAGATATTCCAATTTGATCAATTGTCTCGCCACTTAAATTGCGAACATAACGATGGCTAAGTTGAAGAAAGCGAGATGCATCTTTTCTGTATTCTATTCCAACGCTGCTCAAGTCAACCTTATCGGTGTCGGTGGTTACCTGAACGTCGGAGTGGAAATACCAATTTTGGTCAAAGCGCCAGTCTATCTCGGCGGCAAGGGCAGAACGGTCCTGATCTTTTGTTGCTGCTATCACCTTGTTGTCTTCAAGATAGAATATCTGACCCACACTAAGAACAAATTGTTCCCGATTGTTTTTATCTAACATGCGAGTCGTTGCGCCAAGGGTAATTTGATTGTTGTCGTTAATGCGGTCAAGGCCTGTGAATTCCTGCCCGCGAAACAGGCCTTCAACGTCGGTTAAAAGGGCCGTGGAGTCGTATAAACCAATAGCAGTTTGGTCTTCATATGAGGTATACAAATACTGTACTTTTGGTTCGAAGGTCATGGACAGTTCATCATTAAACCAAGAGGTATCTCTTTCAAAATATAGCGCACCGTACAGTCTTGCTTGCCCAAGACTTCGCTCTACATCTTCTTCTAATGCGGTCCCTTCAACATTATCTTGCTTGTATACGGTTTGAAACAGCGACGTTTCAGCTACCACTTCTCCCCATGCCGCTCGTAAAGGTAACGCCAATGTAGGAGCGATGTGAAAACGTGTGGCCGTTGGCGCGGTATCAAGTGTGTTGTCGAAATGGGCTATTTCCGAGTCTAAGCTGAACTCAAAATAGCGCCACATTTCGGTACTGTAATTAACTTTTACTTGAGGTACTGCGCGATAACTGTCGGCGGTATCTCCAAGCACTTCAAAGTCTTTTACCTCAACGTTGACTGATAAGTTTTCGTCGTAATAACTAAGTCCGACGCTGCGATATAGGTGAGTGTCGGAACGGCTGTAATAATCAGAACCAAGGTCAAGCAGATAGTTATCGTCGCTTAATCCATTAAAATCGATATTGAGTAGCCAGTTATCACCAACAAGCCCTTGATGTTGTAATCGATAAAAATAGCGGTCTGGATTACCGTCAATATCGCTATCGCTTGGAAGGTATTCCACATAGGCCATACCCTCACTTTTTTCCGTTAAGTAACGAAATTCAGTATTGAGCTGAACCCCGCGTCTCGTCATTAAGCGAGGAGAAATGGTCATGTCGTAATTAGGGGCAATATTCCAGTAAAAAGGTTGGGTGTAGTCTACGCCTGTTCGACTAGAGCTGGTTAATTCTGGAAAAAGCAGACCTGTCTGACGCTCATTGCTCACAGGAAAAGCAAAGTAGGGCAGGTAAAATACGGGGACGTCAGCGATATAAAAGCGAGTGTGCTTGGCTTGGCCCCACGCGGTGCCTTTCTCCAGGCTTATTTCGCTGGCCCTGATTAACCAGTCTTCATCGCCTTCTGGGCATGTGGTAAAGCTGACTTCCTTAAGTACTATCCCAGTATCGGTGTCCAACACAATATCTTTCGCTGCGCCCTGACCAACAAAACCGGTGAGTTCATACTTGGTATTGGTCATTTCTAAGCGTTCTTCTTCAGAACGCAATGACACAGTATCGCTTTGCACTTTTAGCGCTGAATCTTGGTAGGTCACATCGCCCTTGGCGATAACATCTTTGCCACCGCTGTTCACTTGTGCTTGAGATGCACTAATCACCGCAGTGTCCGAGGTTATATCAACGTTGCCAGAGAACAGAGCTACCTTGTTTTCAACAATCTCAGTACGATTTGCTTCTACCTTTATATGGCCTTTTTCCATTAGCTTATTGCTACTGAACGAAACCGGTTCAGCACTGCAAAAAGCCAACGGAGCAGCTATCGATGTGGAGGTGTCCTGTGCAAACGCGACGATAGGCAATAGAGTCGCGAAAACGAGCAAGGCGCAGGTATTTTTCATGCGTAAAAAGGCGGCCTGTTAAATAATATAATGCGTTTAACCCCGTATAAGACGCTGTAGGTCTTTTTAAGTTCGGTGCTGTGTTTAAAATGTGCTGGCGGCAGACGTTTTAAACGCAGCGGGCCAAGTTGAAAGACTGTCGATACACTGTCGAGAGACCGCCAACGTTTAATGTAGACTACAGCCGGTCAATTCTAAGCACTTCTGAACCAATTACCAACCGTTCGTCCAAAAAAATATCACAATAATACGCATTTTTAGGTTGAAGTAGGGCGTTTTACACACAATAACCCTCTAAGAACGGCAAATACATCAAACATTGCTGCTTCACTGTAGGCATGTCTTTGATATAGTTGTTGTGAAAATCACAAAGCTGATGTTGCCAAAGGTAGCACTACAGGAGCGCAATTTAATGTCTTTTTGGGGTAAGGTTCTCGGAGCCCTCTTTGGTTTCATGTTTTTGAAACATTTTCTTGGCATCGTTTTAGGGTTAGTGGTTGGCCACTTCTTCGACAAAGCATACAGCCAAAACTTCAATAGAATGGGTGGCTTTGGCCGATTCTTCAGCGACCAAAACTCCCTCAAACAGCAGGCCATATTCTTTCATAGTTTGTTTAGTGCCCTTGGACATCTCGCAAAGTCTGATGGGAAAGTGACAGACAGAGAAATTCAGATAGCCACTTCGCTAATGGATGAAATGCAGTTAACCGGTGATGCCCGTCGCGAGGCCCAAGATGCATTCAGAGAAGGGAAAGCACGAGACTTTCCGCTTGCCGATATGCTCAAGGGCTTTTATGAGGCAACGCATGGTCGACGAGATATTCTACAAGTGTTTTTGGAGATTTTGATCCAAGCTGCATTTGCCGACGGCCAGCTTTCACAAGAAGAATATGTGGTGCTTGAAAAAGTCGCTAAGCCTCTTGGTTTTAGACGTCGTGACCTCGACTACTTAATTTCTATGTTTGAAGCTGAGCTTCGCTTTCGCCAGCGGGAAGGACAGCAAGGAGGCCAGCGAGGACAAGCAAACGGTAGACGTCAGCATTCACGCCAGCAGCAAGCGCCTTATTCCGCGCAGCAGACCCTCGATGATGCCTATCGTATTTTAGGCGTTAGCGCATCAGACGATGAAAAAACCATTAAACGGGCCTACCGCAAGCGAATGTCAGAGCATCACCCGGATAAGCTGATTTCAAAAGGTTTACCTGAACAAGCCATGGAGATTGCAAAGAAAAAAGCGCAGGATATTCAGTCTGCCTATGAGCTTATTAAACAGCGACGTGACTTTTAATATGGCGTGCAGTGCGTTTTCAAACGGGGATTTAAACGGAGCTTTTGATGGGCTTTTTTTGAGGTTTTCAAATGCTAACGCTATTGTGATATTTCCATGACACAGACAACAAGACAGTTAACCTATGTGCCTGCCGCTAGCCAAGCGCACATTGATAATTTTATTGAGATGCTGTGGCTAGAAAAAGGACTATCTGAGCATACCCAGCAAAGTTACCGAACCGACTTAAAAAAACTTGCGATTTACTTTAACAACGAGGGAGTTAAAGACCTTGCTGTTGTCACTACTGAACAGCTTCAAGACTATTTAGCCTACCGCTACGAACAGGGCCTATCGAGTCGAAGTACTCAGCGGGCGTTAAGCGCTATAAGGTCGTTCTATGTATTTTTGATTGCTAAACAGGTTCGCGTAGACAGCCCAGTGTCGACCCTGTCTAACCCCAAAACGCCCAAATCATTGCCGACTTCACTCAGCGAACAGCAAGTGGAAGACCTATTGGCAGCGCCGCTCACTGACGATCCTATCGAGTGTCGAGATAAGAGTATGCTTGAAGTGCTGTATGCCACTGGCCTTCGAGTGAGTGAGCTAATTGGGCTGACCATGGATCAGATAAGTTTGCAGCAAGGCGTGGTTCGCGTAGTCGGTAAGGGCGATAAAGAGCGCTTAGTGCCCCTTGGCGAAGAGGCCATCGAGTGGCTCTTAGTGTATATCAAAACGGCAAGGCCTATGCTGGCTACCAAGCAATCTGACGTGGTGTTTTTAAGTCGCCGAGGGCAGCAAATGACCCGTCAGACCTTTTGGCATCGTATTAAATATTATGCTGTGAAAGCGGGAATAGAGCAGCACTTGTCTCCCCACACATTAAGACACGCTTTTGCCACTCACCTTTTAAATCACGGCGCTGATTTAAGAGTGGTACAAATGCTATTGGGGCACAGCGATTTATCGACAACGCAAATATACACCCACGTAGCCACCGAACGACTGCAAACGCTCATTCACAGCCACCACCCGAGAGGGTAGCAGTGCAAAGAGAGTGAGACAGGTTAACCAAAAGGTGACTCGTACCGAAAGCTGTGGAACAGGCAAAAGTCGCGACAAACGGATGCTTCCACCTACCTTAATTCCAACCGCCTATGGTACGATTAAAAAAATAAATGGGGTCAGAACCACATTTTTATAATGCGTCGTTGCGACGTGCCGCATAAACTGCGCCAGCGTCAACCATCATCCGCGGCCATGTGAGTCCAATTGGAGAAGTCTAAAGTGAAAGTAGTAAAAAACATCGCAATTAACGCCATCGCTGTTGCAGCAGTCATGATGAGTAGTGTTACTCAGGCTGCCGATGACGCCGCAATTCAACAAAAACTTAGCTCAGTATTAGGCTTAACCGTAGATTCAATTGCCGATTCCCCTGTTCCTGGTTTAGTTCAAGTTTCTACAGACAGAGGCTTTTTCTACATCAGCGATGATGGTCAGTTTCTTATTCAAGCTCGCGTGCTCAATATCGATGAAGGGATGCGAGATGAGACCGAGGTAGCAATGACGTCGTTAAGACTTAAGGGCGTAGAAGAAATGGAAGCGTCGTCTATCACATTTAAAGCCAAAAATGAGAAGCACGTGATATCAGTGTTTACCGATATCACCTGTGGTTACTGCCGCAAGCTTCACAATGAAATTGGCGAGTTAAACGACAACGGTATTACGGTAAACTATTTAGCTTTTCCTCGCGCCGGGCTAAACAGCGAAAATTATGATGACATGGTATCGGTATGGTGTGCTAAGAATCCTCAGCAAGCCCTGACCAATGCAAAAGCCGGCGACAATGTTGCATCGGCTACGTGTAAAAACAAAGTGGCTGAGCAATATAAGCTCGGTCAGAAACTTGGTGTAAACGGCACTCCTAACATTATTTTACCAGATGGCTCACTTATTCCTGGTTACCAACCAGCCTCACTTATTGTCAGCGCTTTAGAGCAAGCGGGTTAATAGTAGAGCCTGTTAATAAGCTGCGCTCGTCAAAAAGCAATGCTCGTAAATAAACAGTGACAGTGCGGGAGTCTTTCCCGCTTTGTCATCTTTCAGTTCTCTAACTTCTTTTTGATGCCTCAGATTTTTGATCACCCAATGTCACGGTTCTTCATCACGTGTTTTAGACTTATGCTGCGAAGTGAGTCCGCGTTAAATTTAAATTTAAATGGCAAGGCACACTGGTTTCATTGAATCACTGTACCCCTTTCTACCTCTGCGATAGAATCGATACCTCGAAACAACGCTTCATTACTTAGTGGTACCCCATGATATTGCCTATTGTGCGCCGAGAGTTAAGCCCGAATATGCTTAGTTCACAGTTACATCCAGTTATCGATAGAATTTATAGAGGCAGGCAAGTCAGTCATACCGATGAACTTGAAAATGGCCTTAAAGGGCTTACCCATTACAAAGCGCTAAAAGGAATAGAAGCTGGTGCTGCGCTGCTTGCTGATGCAGTAGAGCAGAATAAGCGTATTATTATTGTTGGAGACTTCGATGCCGATGGGGCAACCAGCATCGCCGTATGCTTGTTATCAATGAGGCTAATGGGCTTTAACAACATCGATTATTTGGTTCCCAACCGCTTTGATTTTGGTTACGGCCTTAGTGTGCCTATCGTCGATGTGGCCATAGAGCGGGATGCCGACGTTATTGTTACCGTGGATAATGGTATTTCCTGTATCGACGGTGTCACCCATGCTAAAGAAAAAGGCTTAGAGGTAATCGTTACCGACCATCATTTGCCTGGCGATACACTTCCGCCTGCTGATGCCATTGTTAACCCGAACCAACCCGGCTGTACCTTCCCATCAAAAAATTTGGCCGGTGTTGGCGTTTCTTTTTACATTATGCTGGCCATTAAGGCTGAGTTACAGCAACGCGGTTACTTTGAACGAAGCGGCGTAGTACCCCCAAACTTAGCCACACTACTTGATATTGTTGCCGTAGGCACGGTGGCCGATGTGGTGGTTCTTGATAAAAACAATCGAATTCTGGTTCACCAAGGTTTACAGCGCATACGCGCCGGTAAATGTCGACCGGGTATAAAGGCGCTGGTGGAAGTTGCTAATAGAGAGTGTTCACATCTGACTTCTACCGACTTAGGATTTGTTGTTGGCCCACGTTTAAATGCCGCTGGGCGTTTAGACGACATGTCGCAAGGCATTGCCTGCTTGCTAGAAGACGATAAGATTCAAGCGAGAATGATTGCCGCTGAACTTGACGCGTTAAATAAAGAGCGTCGAGAAATAGAGACAGGCATGAAGGCGCAGGCTGAAGAAGCACTAGAAAAAATGTCAATTGATGAAGGCGATATGCCTGCAGCGCTGGTTGTATATCGCGCAGACTTCCACCAGGGGGTCATCGGCATTGTGGCAGGGCGATTAAAAGAAAAGTATTTAAAACCCGTTATTGCCTTTGCTCATCAAGATGACGAGGTGATTAAAGGCTCGGCTCGCTCTATCCCGGGGGTGCATATTCGAGACGTGCTTGATGAAGTTAACACCCGATACCCCAATGTTATTGATAAGTTTGGCGGCCACGCGATGGCGGCAGGGTTAAGTTTACCGGTAGCTAAGCTAGCTGAATTTGAACAAGCTTTTGTGGACATTACTCAGGCTCACATGGACAAACTCGACACTGCGCATGCACTGTTATCCGACGGAGACTTGGGCACAGAGGAGTTATCATTGCCATTTGCCCATATGCTGCGTCAAGCAGGACCCTTCGGACAGGGGTTTGAGTCGCCGCTTTTTGATGGTGAATTTCAGTTGGTCGACCAGCGATTGGTAGGGCAAAAACACCTAAAAATGGTTGTTAAGTCAAAAGAGGGCACGGAAATCGACGCCATTGCGTTTAATGTTGATTTAAAAACGTGGCCTAATGCCATGGTGAAAAATGTGCATATTGCCTATAGACTCGATATTAACGTGTTTCGCGGTCAGGAGTCTGTGCAGCTTATCATTGAGCAGATTGATGCTGCATAGCAGCAAACGGCAGTGTTTGTTGCGCAGGCTGCGGCCAGCAGCGCGAAGCTTATATTAGCAAAGCATAAAAGGTTGGAAACGGTGAAAAGCGAAAGAGAAAAGCTTGTAGAAAAGCATAGCAAGCTTAATCAAACGGACAACGCCAAAGTGGTCTCTCACGTTCAACGGGAAGAAAAAGACGGCGACTGGATCCGGCACACTATTATGTTAGAAGGCATTGATGTGCCCTTTATTTATCGGCGCAAGCACAATTATAAATCCCTCAAGGGTGCTAGGGTAAACCTAACCTACTATCGACACGTTGAAGAGGTTGCCGGTATTGAGTTTGAAACCATGAAGGTGGTTCGGGTAAAACGCAGTTAATTTAGTTAGGCTGGTTAAGTTAATCAAATAAGTTAACGCCGTTAATTCAAGTTAAACACAAGCCATACAACGGCCATAAACGGCTTAGAACAGACTAACGTAGACACGTTGAAGACGTTACGGTTGAGCGAAAAATAATGAATAATGAATGGTTAACTGCGTACGTACTGCACCGTCGTCCTTATCGAGAAACCAGCTATATTGTGGATTTTTTCACCCTAGAAGAAGGTAGGGTAAGCGCTGTAGCGAAAGGCGTTAAAAATAGTAAATCAGACAAAAAAAGTTTATTGCAGCCTTTTCAAGCGCTGCGTCTTCAGCTTAGCGGCAAATCGGAATTAAAAAACTTACGCCACGTAGAAAGTACCGCTCCTTCCATTATTCTGCCCGGTACAACCTTATTTTGTGCCATGTATGTCAATGAACTTTGCAATCGCATTATGCCTATTGGGTTAGCAAGCGACCTGGTTTTTGAGGCCTATCAAGATGCCCTTGCGTCATTGAGCGAGCAAGGCGACGTAGAGATAACACTGCGCCAATTCGAGTTTGCCATTCTCGATGAAATGGGGCTACTTCCCGATTTTACCTTAGATGTAGAATACGAGCTTCCCGTTGAAGTCTCTCGCCAATACAACTTTCAAGCAGAAGCGGGGTTTGTGGTTATTCCTGAAGACGCATTACATCTTAAAGGGTTTCCAGGAGAGGCCTTACTAGACCTTGCACAAGGTGAGTTCACACCACTGAGTAAACGCGTGGCGAAAGTCCTTTGTCGTGATTTACTGCGACCATTAATTGGCGACAAACCCTTAAAAAGCAGAGAGCTTTTTAGCCGTATGGCGCCAAAACGCTAGCGAGATCTGTTGTAATAGCTGAGAGCAGAAATTATTTTCTGTTAACACAAGCCGTTAGCAATCTAATTATCAGCAAAAATTTGATACACTTCACCGCGTAAATAATCACTTATTAGGCAGGTATATGAGCTCAATTTTGTTAGGCGTAAACATTGATCACATTGCAACACTGAGAAATGCACGAGGTACACACTACCCAGACCCTGTGCATGCAGCAGACATCGCGGAGCGCGCGGGCGCCGATGGAATAACGGTTCACCTTCGTGAAGATCGCCGACACATTAAAGATAGAGACGTAAGAATTCTTGCTCAAACTATCAATACACGTCTAAATTTAGAAATGGCAGTCACTGATGAAATGCTGGCTATTGCTGAAGAAGTGAAACCTGTATTTTGTTGCCTTGTGCCTGAAAAGCGTGAAGAGCTAACTACAGAAGGTGGCCTTGACGTAGCGGGTAACCTCGATGTTATGAAAGCGGCCTGCAAGCGCCTTGCCGCAGCCAACATTCAGGTATCGCTGTTTATCGATGCCGATAAAGCACAAATTGATGCAGCGGTAGCTTGTAAAGCGCCTTATATTGAAATTCACACGGGTCAATATGCCGAGGCAGAAAACGAGCAGCAACAAGAAGTAGAGCTCGCTCGATTGGTTGAAGGTATTGAGTATGCCGATAGCTTGGGCCTAAAAGTAAATGCAGGGCACGGTTTGCATTATCACAACGTTAAACCTATAGCCGCCATTAAGCAGCTAATAGAGCTTAACATTGGACACGCCATTATTGCCCGCGCCGCCTTCGATGGCTTGCACACAGCCGTTGCCGATATGCGCAAACTTATGTTGGAAGCAAGAGCCGGTATTTAATGGGGTATGGTGCTAGCGGTACTCATTTGGTATGAGCGCTTTGTTTATAGTAAGCACTAGCACCGTCTAATGCCAACTATCTGGTTTTATGAAAAAGGAAAGTTGAGTGGCCATAGCAGGGTTAGGCACCGACATTGTAGAAATTGTGCGCTTAGGTAAAGACGAGGGAGCAATGCTGAGGCTTGCCAAGCGCGTATTAACCTCCAACGAACTGCAGCAGTTTGAACAGCACCGCACACCACAGCGATTTTTAGCCAAGCGCTTTGCAGCGAAAGAAGCGGCAGTAAAAGCGTTAGGTACAGGTATCGGCAATGGGATAAGCTGGCAACATATCGAGGTTCAAAACAACGGGCTGGGTGCGCCTACACTGGCGTTTAATGGTGAATTTGCGGCGCGTTGCGAAGCGCGTGGGATAACCAACAGCGTTATTAGCATTTCTGATGAACAGCACTATGCTGTTGCTACTGTTATTCTTGAATCAGCATAAAATATAAATTCCTTACGGAGCTTTCCTTGTCAAACCCCAATAAGCCGGCAAAAGGCAAAAAACAAAACGGGCTGTTTAGTACCCCAACATTGAAACGTAAAACCAGCGCTAATGCACAGGTAGCCAACCTGCGTTTTTCTGATAAAGCCAATGCCTCTAAAATCAAAAACTCTAAAGCCAAAGACGCTAAAGCCTATGCATCTGAACATGACTCTTCTGAAAGCCATGCTACTAATCACACTCAATCTCCACTTCTCATAGAAAGTCTAGATTGGATGGGACAGGGAATAGCGCGAACTACACCAGTGCATTTTGTCGAGGGCGCACTACCTGGTGAAACCTGCGATATCAGCGTTTTGCATGCAAAAAAGAATGTGGTAAACGCAAAAGCGACCACAATAACTCATTCATCTTCTATGAGAGCAACGCCATTTTGCCCTGTGTTTGACCAATGCGGCGGGTGTCAGCTTCAACATATAGACGCTCAACATGCCCTAACAGAGCGAGACAATGCGCTTAAGTCGATGATGGTGCGCCAATTAGCAATGGACGATGGCGTGTGGCAAGCGCCGATTGCTGGCGATAAACCAGCTTACAGACGAAAGGCGCGTTTAGCACTAGACGCAAGAAGAGCGGATAAACTCAAGCTAGGTTTTCGCTCACAGGCGAGTAGCGACATCGTTGATATTACCTCTTGTCCCGTACTTGTTGATGAGTTAAGCCGTCTTATCGCACCGCTGCGGGCAGTACTATCAAGGTGTGAAAGCACAAGGTTCATCGGCCATATTGGTCTACTTGCTGGCGATAACGTGTGTCAGGTAACCATTAAGCATACAAAAGCCCTTAGCCCCGAGCTATACAGTGAACTCACTTTGTTTGCCAAGCAAGAGCGTATAAACGTGGTGCTGGAAAACAAGAAAGGGCGGTTTAACCCACTGCACTTTGAGGCTGCACTGACGATGAGTAGTTTTGATGAATTCACGTTAAGCCCCGCGCCCAACGATTTTGTGCAGGTCAATAAATCCGTTAATACCCAAATGATAGAGCAGGCGTTGTCTTGGCTCGCGCCGAAGCCTCAAGAGCGAATAGCCGACTGGTTTAGTGGTCTAGGCAACTTTACATTGTCTATTGCAAAGCGCGGCGCGGTTGTTCAGGCCGTGGAGGGGGTGGCTGAAATGGTGCAGCGTGCTAAGGAAAATGCGCAACAACAGGGCGTAGATAACGTAGAGTGGCTGCATTTAGATTTAGGCAATAATAAAAACGTGAGTGACGCGCTTGATGACGGCTTTGACAAAGTCTTGCTGGACCCATCAAGAGAAGGCGCCTTAACCGTTTGTCAGGCATTAGTTAATGCGAAACCAAGCACAATAGTGTACGTTTCTTGCAACCCAAGCACCTTTACAAGAGATGCAAATGTATTGATCCAGGGAGGATACTTGATGAAAAAAGCAGGGGCAGTGGAAATGTTTCCTTATACCCATCACATGGAAATGATGGCTCTTTTCACACGTTAGCAGTCGCAGTGAGTTACGGATATGGTATCAACAAGAAAGGTACACGAAGCGCATAGACCCCCCTTTGAGGCGTGGTTAGATAGTTTAGGGCTTCACAGTCACACAAAAGAAAAGTTACGAGCAGTGTCTGCTTCCCCCGAGCGGCTGCTTGTGGGTCAAGAGATGGTGGAAATTCTCTGTCAGCTCAATATGGACGACGTAACGCTTCAGGCCGCACTCGTCTTTCCCTATTGTGAACAGCACGTTTTAAATGAAGACGATATTAGCGATGAATTTGGCGCTGAAATAAAAGAGCTTATTGTTGGCGTACGCAGAATGGATGCAATCAAGTCGCTTCATGCACGCAGGTTAAGCGGCAAAGAACGCGCAGATTCTTCAGATGAACAGCACACCGATAGTATTCGCAGAATGTTATTGGCCATGGTCGAGGATGTGCGCGCCGTTGTTATCAAAATGGCAGAGCGAATTTGCGCGTTACAGCAAGCTAAAGTTGCCGATGAAGAAACGCGCGTGATGGTGGCCAGGGAGTGCGCTAGCATTTATGCACCGTTAGCAAATCGACTGGGTATAGGGCAATTGAAGTGGGAGCTCGAAGACTTAGCCTTTCGCTATCTGCACCCGGTTACCTATAAGCAAATTGCCAAGCAGCTTGATGGAAAACGCAAAGAGCGGGCTGAATATATCGATTCCATAGTCGACGATTTGCAGGGAATAATGAATACCGAAAACATCCGTGCAGAAGTGTACGGAAGACCAAAACACATATTCAGTATTTGGAAAAAAATGCAGAAAAAGCGGCTCACGTTTGAGCAGCTATTCGATATTCGAGCGGTGAGAATTATTGCCGATAGACTACAAGATTGTTACGCCGCCCTTGGCACCGTTCACGCCAACTATAAACATTTACCTACTGAATTTGACGACTATATCGCGACGCCTAAACCCAATGGCTATCAGTCTATTCACACCGTTGTTGTTGGGCCCAAAGGCAAGCCAATCGAAATTCAAATACGCACACAGCAAATGCATCAAGATGCCGAGCTAGGCGTGGCTGCTCATTGGAAGTACAAAGAGGGCAGTGCGGGTAAACAGTCTGGTTACGATGAGCGAATAAACTGGCTGCGTCGTATTTTAGCGTGGCAAGAAGAAGTGGCAGAGTCTGGCGACTTAGTCGAAGAAATTCGAAGTCAGGTATTTGACGACAGAGTGTATGTGTTCACACCGAAAGGTGATGTTATCGATTTACCCCAAGGGGCTACACCGTTAGATTTCGCCTATTACATACACAGCAATGTAGGGCACCGCTGCAATGGGGCTAAAATAAATGGCAGGATCGTGCCTTTTACTTACTTGCTGCAAAGTGGCGACCAGGTGGAAGTGCTCACTGGAAAAGAGCTGAACCCAAGTAGAGACTGGATGCATCCCGGTTTGGGTTATGTCCATTCTTCTCGGGCACGGGCTACCATTCATTCATACTTTAAAAAACAAGACAGAGAAAAGAACCTTGCCGCCGGTAAAGAGCTGCTAGAGCGAGAGCTTCATCGTGCTCATTTACCCACGAAAGTCCCGGCACAAGCGTGTGAGAAGTTTAATCTGCAGACGAAAGACGACCTATTTACTGCGGTAGGCGCAGGCGATGTAAGGGTGATGCAGGTTGTTAACTTCATTCATCAATTACAAGAGCCGCCTCAGGTAGAGCCTGAGATTAGCCCTAAAGTTAAAACCCGCAAAACGGCTGCTGGAACAGGTAAAAAAGACGCTGTGGTTGTGCAAGGTGTTGGTCACCTTATGAGTCAATTGGCGAACTGCTGCAAGCCCGTACCTGGCGAGCCTATTATGGGGTATATCACTCAGGGCAGGGGAGTCAGTGTTCACAAAGAAAGTTGTGACCAATTGCAGAACTTATTGGTTCAGCACCCCGAACGCCAAATAGAAGTTAACTGGTCACAAGAGCTCAAGGTGGGCTTTGAAACGGCGGTGGATATTCATTGTCACGACAGAACCGGACTACTTCGCGATGTCACAACCGTGTTGGCAAACGAAAATGTACCGCTGCTTGGGGTAAACAGCTTAAGTGATAAAAACCGTCAAACCGCGTTAATTACTATATCTATTGAAGTGCTTACGCTAGACAGTTTGTCCAAAGTCATCACTCGCCTACGCCAGCTCAAAGGAGTCACTGATGCAAGACGCAAGCAAAGCTAATTTGCCCGGCGTGGCGCGTCTTTTGTCTATTATGGATGCGCTACGCTCTGATGACGGCGGGTGCCCGTGGGATCAACAGCAGACCATGGAGTCCCTTACGCGATTTACTATTGAAGAGGCGTATGAAGTTGTCGATGCTATCGCTGGTGGCGATATAGACGATATCCGAGACGAGTTAGGCGACTTGCTGTTTCAAATTGTCTTTTATGCCCACATTGCACAAGAAGACGGGCAGTTTGACTTTGACGATGTGGCAACAGCCATTAGCGATAAGCTGGTGCGTCGCCATCCTCATGTCTTTGCTCAGGAACAGGCCAGCGTAACAACCGGCGCCAAAACCAGTCAATCCGCCTTTTCTCAACAAGGATTATCTCAAGAAGGGTTATCTCAAGAAGGGTTATCTCAAGAAGGGTTATCTCAAGAAGGGTTATCTCAAGAAGATCTGGCTCAGCAGTGGGAGGCCATTAAGGCCCAAGAAAAAGCAGAGAGAAAAGCAGCAAAACAGGCCAACACAGACATCAGCCAGCCTCATCGAGTAAACAATGAGCCTCTTTTAGATAGTGTGCCTAAAGGAATGCCTGCACTGATGTACGCACAAAAATTGCAAAAAAAATGTGCCAAAGTAGGGTTTGATTGGCCAGATACTCTGCCCGTGTTAGATAAAGTTGAAGAAGAGTTAGAAGAGATTAAGCAAGAGCTTAACGCCTCAACCCGAAACCAAGACGCCATTGAAGAAGAGATTGGCGATGCACTCTTTGCAATGGTGAATTTAGCTAGGCACTGCAACATAGACGCGGATACCGCACTGCGCAAAGCCAGTATTAAGTTTGTAAAGCGCTTCACCGCGGTAGAGGACCTGGCTCACGCTCAGCATCACTCATTAACCGATTTATCGCTAGATGAGATGGAGTCGCTATGGGTGAAAGTAAAAGCGAAAGAAAAACTGTAAAAAAGTAGCGAGATTTCAGCGCTGTAATAACAAACCCGTGCTACGCTAATACTATTATCAAATCGAAATTTGGCCTTTGTTGAATCGTCAGTGTCCTGACTTGTTACTGTCACGCGTCACTGTCAGCGGTCTTAAGGGGAGTTAATTGAGCGTTCGCATCATTAAAAAAGTGGGTAAGCCATTTTTCGCCGTTCTCGGTGCGTTATTCACACTCTTAGGTGTTATTGGTGCTTTCTTGCCCGTTATGCCCACCACCGTTTTTCTCATTGGTGCGCTTTATTGCTTTACACGCTCATCGCCCAAGCTTGAGCGCTGGTTGTTGCAACACCCGCGTTTCGGTGAAACCTTGCGCGCATGGCGCGACAATGGCGCAATATCTAAACGGACAAAGTGTGTGGCATGCTGCAGCATGCTGCTTAGCTTCATCATATTTTGTATATTCGCCAACGCGCCGCTTTATGCATACGCTGGCGTTGCGGTGTTCATGAGCGCAGGCGCATACTTTGTCATATCTCGACCTGAATGCGCTAATGCTTAGCGGTTTCTGCCCAATTTTTCATGACTAGACACCCATTCATTTGCAACAACGGCAGAACCCAAAGAGAGATCGCCGCATAGCACAGTCGCCGCAATGATCTCTGCGAGCTTATTCACCTTTCCTTTTCCTGCACAGCCCAGAACATTTAAACACTCCTGCTGTGTTGCTAAGCCGGTCCCTCCACCATAGGTCGCAACGATGAGCGATGGTATGGTAACTGAAAAGTAATAGTCGCCGTTTGGTAAAATTTCAGCATAGGTGAAGCCTGCAGATGACTCAGCGACATTAGCCACATCCTGACCGCAGGCAATGAATACCGCGGTAATGCCATTGGCAAAATGAGCGCCATTGTTAACACTGCCAGCCATTAAGGCTCCCATGTTGGAATACTGGCGCTGCTTAAAAAGCGCCTCAGGGGGACAATGCATGATGTCTGTCATCAACTGCTTAGGCAAGGTGATTTCAGCAACAACCCGCTTGCCTCTGGTGTGCAATGAGTTGAGGTGTGAGTGCTTCTTATCGGTGTCTAAGTTGGCAGCAAGTACAAAGTGGTCAACGTTTCCAGGGTAGTTGTCTAATACCCAGTCGCATCCTGCTTTTGTTGCTTTACTCACCATATTTTGACCCGCTGCGTCACCACAGGTAAAGTTAAAGCGCAGCCAGCGCAGTTTTGAAACTGCATATTGTTCGATGTCTCTGAGTTTTCCCACTGAAGTGGTTTCTTCGCTCGCAACTTTTATCTGATCAAAGTTAGTCTCAATCCATTTTCCAAAGGCAAGGGCTTCTCTCGCGTCAGCAAAAGCAAACATAGGTGCGCGCTGCATAGCGTCGTCTATCACAGTGGTTTTAATGCCGCCTGCTTCCCGAGTTAAGCGCATACCCCTGCTGTAGCTTGCCACTAACGTACCTTCTGTCGTCGCCATAGGCACATAAAACTCACCTTGTGCAGCTTCACCGTTAACCAGCATGGGGCCTGCAAATCCAATAGGAACTTGCGCCACACCGGTAAAGTTTTCAATATTTCCGGCCAGAGATTCTGGCTCAAGAGAAAAATGACTCGAATGAGTAAGGGATGCATTGGTTTCGTTTTCGATAAACTGTCTGCGTTTTTCGCTCATGTCACGGGTGTAATCAAGAGCTGGAGAACGGGGTATCTTAGGCATAAACAATCCTTTCTACGTTTTATTTATAGTAGGAGCGCAATGGGTAAATTGGAACTGCTTAGAACTGATATATACTAATCATTCACATCAATAGCTAAAGAGGGGTAACCCATCTCTAGCTCAATGGCTTTAACCGCAAGTTGTGGGGTTTTAACCCAATCAGCATAGTCAAGAGGGCCGGGAATGAGCGGGTTGTTTAATTCATGTACTTGTCGTTTGGGGTCGTTAAGCAGGTCAATAGCGAGTAAGTGGGTATCTATACTATAGAAAATCTCTTCAAGCTCTCCTGATTCGATAAGCCTTATCAGCCCAAGGCGAATTCTATTGGCCAATTGCTGCTTATCAGGGCGTACAAAGAAATATTCGTAGTTGGGGTAGGTGATTAGGTGGTTCTTATCTATGGCTAAGACGTTGTTGTCAAAATGCTGAATGTCGTTATAAATCTCAATAATATTTCGAGGGAAGCCGTCTACCACATTGCGTTCAACAAGCAGATACATAGAACGAAACCACGTACTCCAATCTTCGCTAACTACGCCAAATCCGTTGGCTTTGAGTATTGTTAAATCCGGCCAATCGGAACCCTGTACAAACTGCTTCTCTTTTAAACTTTCCAGTGAGGTTATGTCGTCAAACTGTGCCTTTTCCTCTTTGTTTACTACGATGACGCGATGGCCAGAATAACCACGCAGTAAGGGCAGTCGTATAGGCGTGAGTTTGCGCTCTCTAGACTTACTCGTTACGCTCCACATAATATCGGCAGAGCCTTCAAGTAAGCTTCGCACTTGACGGCTTTGAGACATGGGCTGTGGGTGAAGGGATATGTTTAGCTCGCCGAATTCTGATGTGACTTCAAGGGCTCGGGATAATACTGCTATTTGGTACTTTCCAAAGTCATCATTGGCGAAGGCTCTGGCAAGTACGACGGTGTCCGCAGTAGCGTCTTTTTTATTTGGCGAGTCGCTAGGGGTTTCAATAACCGTTTCGTTATCTACTTCAATAGCGGCTCTATTAACTGCGTTTTGAACCGACTCAGGATAAGAGGCATTTGCGGGATAACACACAACAGATAGTGCGATAGCACACGCCATAAGGTTTACAATACTAAATGCTGTAGGGCGATTCATAATGTCGTCGTTATTTTTCTAGTTATTTTTCTAGTTTTTTGTGGTTGCTTTTATGTTTTGTGTGGTTGGTCAAAAATAAAGCAGATAAACGTTATCTTATATTGAAATGGAAGTCACCGTTTAAAGCAGAAAAACTGTACATTTTTTCACTCTAGGGGTTCGCATTTGCCATAAAATCTGTATAATTCGCGCCCTGCCCAGTTACGCCCACCTTTGGGAAGGTGGAAGAATCGACCGGCTCGAAGGGGTCCTTGTGTTGATTTTATGGTGATTTCTGGTGTTCAGAAATCAGTAACGACGATATTATTCGGGTGATATTTAAATGAAAACTTTTGTTGCAAAGCCAGAAACGGTACAACGTGACTGGTACGTGGTTGACGCCACAGACAAAACTCTAGGCCGTTTGGCTTCAGAAATCGCATTGCGCCTTCGTGGTAAGCATAAGCCAGAGTACACGCCTCACGTGGACACTGGTGATTACATTATAGTTATCAATGCTGACAAAATTACGGTTACTGGCCGTAAAGCGTTGAACAAAATCTATTATGCGCACAGTGGCTATCCAGGTGGTCTGAAAGAAACTAACTTTGAAAAGCTGCTAGCTTTCAAACCAGAAATGGTTATTGAGAAAGCAGTGAAAGGAATGCTGCCAAAAGGTCCTCTAGGCCGTGCAATGTTCCGTAAAATGAAAGTTTACGCTGGTGCAGAACATTCGCACGCAGCACAGCAACCACAAGTTTTGGACATCTAAGGGGCAATCGACATGGCAGATACTCAATACTACGGCACCGGCCGCCGCAAAAGTTCTACCGCTCGTGTGTTCTTGCGTCCAGGCTCAGGTAACATTCAAGTAAACAAACGCGCTCTAGATCAGTACTTCGGTCGTGAGACTGAGTGCATGGTTGTACGTCAGCCTCTAGAACTTGTAGAAATGCTAGAAAAGTTTGACCTATACATCACTGTTAAAGGTGGTGGTTCAAATGGTCAAGCTGGCGCAATTCGTCACGGCATCACTCGTGCTCTTATGGAGTATGATGAAGCGTTACGTCCTGCACTACGCAAAGCTGGCTTCGTTACACGTGACGCACGTCAGGTTGAACGTAAGAAAGTGGGTCTACACAAAGCACGTAAGCGTCCACAATTCTCAAAACGTTAATTTACGTTTTTTGTATTGCAAAAACCCGGCTCTGCCGGGTTTTTTATTGCCTGTAAGATATTGAGCAAAATAAAAAAGGTTTAATTTCCCCTGCTTTTTAGGTGCTATTCATGTTAAAACCCTGATTTAAAGCGCTTATCACCGATTTTACCCTCAGCTTCAATGAATTAAATTTATGCTTAAATACCAGTAAAACCTTGTGTTTATAAGGGCTTTTCTTTTATCATTTGCAGTCGAAAAAATTGATAACTTTCGTGGAACCGTAAAACAGCGCCTTTTGCTGTTATTTCGCTCTCACGACAAGCCATATGATGCGGTAATACAGGCGAGATAAAACCAGTATAAGCCTTTTTAGATGGCATCATAATTATCCAAACCTGGAGAAATGTGGATGAGCAATGTATCTGTAGATGCAACAAAGTCTGCACACAACGAAAATCAGCCTGAGAACAACACCCGTCGTCGGTTTTTGACCGTTGCCACGTCGGTAGTTGGCGGTGTAGGTGTCGTTGGTGCTGCAGTGCCTTTTATTGCGTCCTGGAATCCAAGTGCCAAAGCGAAAGCGGCCGGTGCTGACGTTGAAGTTGATATCAGCGGGATTGAGCCTGGACAGTTAGTGCGTGTAATGTGGCGAAGCAAGCCCGTGTGGATTGTGCGTCGTACCCCTGAGCTTCTAGAAGCACTAGGCGGGCACGAAGATCAGCTTAAAGATCCAAATTCAGAAGCCGAGCAGCAACCTACCTTTGCGCAAAACCGCTTCCGCTCCATGAAAGAAGAATACTTAATCTTAGTGGGTATTTGTACTCACCTTGGATGCTCTCCACAGCATCTCAAAGACGGTGCGTTTGAAGAATACGTTGAAGGTGTTCCTGAAGGTTTCTTCTGCCCGTGCCACGGTTCTAAGTTTGATATGGCAGGACGTGTATTCCAAAACGTTCCTGCACCATTAAACCTAGTAGTGCCGCCTTATCAGTTCGTTGATGATACAAATATCATCATTGGTTCAGAAGCGGAGGCTTAATTATATGAACGCTTTTCTAGGTTGGATTGAAGACCGCATCCCGGTGATGCGCGTTGCAAACATGCACGCTATTCAATACCCAGCGCCAAAAAACATGAACTTTTGGTATGTGTTTGGGTTTTTAGCAACTATCGTTCTGGTCAACCAAATAATTACTGGTATTTGGCTAACCATGAACTTTGTACCTTCAGCAGAGGGCGCTTTCGCTTCTGTTGAATACATCATGCGTGAAATCGATTACGGATGGATAATCCGTTATATGCACAGTACAGGCGCGTCAGCGTTCTTTATTGTTGTTTACATGCACATGTTCCGAGGAATGATATACGGTTCGTATCAAAAGCCACGTGAGCTACTGTGGGTGTTTGGTATGTTTATTTATCTTGCACTGATGGCTGAAGCCTTCATGGGCTATGTACTTCCATGGGGACAAATGTCTTACTGGGGTGCTCAGGTAATCGTTTCATTATTCGGTGCCATTCCGGTAGTGGGTCCTGACCTCGTTATTTGGTTACAGGGCGACTATGTTATTTCAGGCGCCACGCTAAACCGATTCTTTGCCCTGCACGTTATTGCATTGCCATTAGTAATCGTAATACTTGTGTTCTTGCACATTATTGCACTTCACGAAGTGGGTTCTAACAACCCGGATGGCGTAGCCATTAAGCACAAGAAAGGCTCACTGCCAGAGTCAGAGAAAACGAAGTACAAAATTCACGAGTACTATACGAGCAAATACGACATTGCTGACGATGTTCTACCGTTCTTCCCTCACATTGTGTTGAAAGACTTAGTGGCATTCTGTGTATTCTTGGCGCTATTTACTTACGTATTGTTCTTCGCGCCTGAAATGGGCGGTAAGTTCCTTGAACACCCTAATTTTGAAATTGCTAATCCTCTGAAAACACCAGAGCATATATTCCCAGTGTGGTACTTCACGCCATTCTATGCAATTTTGAAAGCAGTACCTGACAAACTGTTTGGTGTACTTGCTATGTTTGGCGCTATTGCTGCATTGTTCGCAATGCCTTGGGTAGACCGTGGTCGCGTTAAATCATGGCGCTATCGTTGTGGTTTACACAAAGTGAACCTTATCGTGTTCGCGATTGTGTTTATCTTCCTAGGTTACCTAGGTGGTACGCCACAAGAGAACTGGAAAATCATTGCGTCACAGGTTGCTACAATCATGTACTTTGGTTTCTTCATTGCATTGTTCTTGTACAGCAAAAACGAAAATACTAAACCTGTGCCAGAGAGGATTCCTAAATGAAAAAAATGATGTGCTTTTTAGCATTCTTTCTACCTGGCGTCGCGATGGCGGCAGGTGGAAACGTGCATCTAGACGAAGCGCCGATTGACTTGTCAGATAAGGCGTCACTACAACGCGGTGCTCAGTTGTTCATGAACTTCTGTTCAGGCTGTCACTCAATGAAGTATCAACGCTACCAGCGTTCATTCACTGATTTGGGTATTCCAGACGAACTAGGCGAACAGTATCTGCAGTTCACAGGCGATAAAGTGTCTGATTACATGACACGCGCTATGCCTGAAGATGCCGCAGCACAGTGGTTTGGTGCTGCGCCACCTGATCTTACGTTAGTCGCTCGTGTTCGCGGTACAGACTGGATATACACCTATTTGCGTGCATTCTATGTGGACGAAAGCAGACCGTTTGGTGTTAACAACACTGTCTTCCCAGAAGTGGGTATGCCTCATGTTCTACAACCTCTTCAAGGCACGCCAACGCGTACCTATGAAGAGCAAATGGTAGATGGCGAGATGGTTAAGCGCTATGTGGGTATTAAATCTGACGGAACGGGTTCAATGTCTCCGGATGAATACGATCAAGCCGTAGGCGACATCGTGAACTTTTTGGAGTACACCGGCGAGCCTGCGAAACTTGAGTCGCACAAAATCGGTAAATGGGTACTTATCTTTATTGCCGTATTGTTTGTGTTTGTTTACTTGCTGAAGAAAGATTACTGGCGAGAAGTGCACTAATCGCACAGATTTATGTATAATACCAAAAGGGGGCTTCTCGCCCCCTTTTTTGGCATTTGTAATTCGCTCATTGTAACAGTGAGCTTTAACTTGTTTCTCGACGGAGGAAATTGAATGGCCGTAGCCGCGAATAAACGTTCTATCATGACGTTGTTCTCTGACACAATTGATATTTATAGCCACCAGGTTCGTATTGTGTTGGCAGAAAAAGGTGTGGGTGTTGAAATCAGCTACACAGATCCTAGTAACTTATCTGAAGATCTGTTGGAGTTAAACCCATACGGTACGGTACCCACTCTTGTTGATCGTGAACTCGTACTTTATAAGTCTCACATCATCATGGAATACCTTGATGAGCGCTTCCCGCACCCACCATTGATGCCGGTATACCCAGTGTCTCGTGGTACTAGTCGTTTAATGATGCACCGCATCGAGCAAGATTGGTATTCACTAGCTGCACGCATTTTCCGCGGTGAAGGCGATGTTGAGTCATCACGTAATGAACTTCGTGAAGCTATTCTATCTTTAGCACCTGTTTTTGCTGAAATGCCTTACTTCATGAGTGAAGAGTTCAGCTTGGTAGATTGCTATTTAGCGCCGCTATTATGGCGTTTACCTGCATTAGGCATCGAGCTTAGTGGAACAGGTAGCAAAGAAATCAGTACTTACATGAACCGTATTTTCTCTCGCAGTTCGTTCAAAGCATCTTTGACTGACCAAGAGCGCGAGATCCACAACCCATTATGACATCTATGACGTCAAACCAGCCCTATCTACTTAGGGCTTTTTATGAATGGATAGTGGATAACGATATGACGCCATACGTTGTTGTTGATGCAACAAACGAATTGGTGGAAGTTCCGCAAGAATTTGTTAAAGACGGCCAGATTGTACTTAATGTATCGCCGAGTGCCTGCGTTGGATTTAACCTCGATATAAACGGTTTGTCTTTTCAAGCGCGTTTTGGAGGTCAACCTCGTCGTCTAAGCATGCCCTGCGAAGCGGTAATTGCTATATACGCACGTGAGAATGGTGCTGGTACTGTGTTTGCCACAGAAGAAGACGTGGCACGTTCTGATGCTATGGAGCCAGCAGAGCCTATATCTAGTGAGCCAGAACAAACAGGGCCAACATCTATCGAAGATGCTGATGCTCCTGCCTCAAGCGACGCGCCTGTACCGCCTAAAAAGGGTAAGCCCACGCTGAAGGTCATTAAGTAGCCTAAGCGTAATTATCAGCTAGGTTATAGGTCGAATTATTCAAAAGCCGCAGTATTTTAAAATACTGCGGCTTTTTTGTTTTAGACGGTTCTTTTTGAAAGGCGATGGCTTTTAAAGGTCAGGCTGTTAAAGGCGATGCCTGCTAAAGGCGATAAGTAGCCACCTCTACTTTTTAGGTAGCAAAGTTATCTTGCCGAACACATCTGCATCTATGTACCCACGGTTTTTGTCTCCGTTGACCGGCTGTATCTCATGAGAGCCCATAAAATGCTCACGTACTTCACTGCCATCATTATCACAGTAGGCCAGCATGAAGCCAATCACTCGATGTTCATCCAACACTAATGGAGTGTTGTTACCATTTTCTTGATAACTATTGGGAAAGAGTTTAATCGCCACTTCCCAGATGATGTTATAAGGCGCTGATGTTTGTCGTTGCCAATGGCTAATTAGATGCTCTGTATACAAATGCGGTTTTTGGTCAGGCCCATAATCGGCGGCTTGGTTATCAAGACCTATATGGTAGGCAAATGCGGTATGGTTAAATTGGTGATTCCCACCAGAAGCATCGCTGTCTATAAATACCTCTAGCGCATCATCATCCCAATATTTCTTAGTTGGGTTAGGGTGAGTGTCAATCAGAACATCATCGCTGATACTCGCCTGCAAATACAGATAGTTTTCATCCCACAATAATCGATAGCGGCCTTTAAAGTCGTTATCTGATGTGGGAAGCGTTCCATCCATTAAATGGGGCATATCGTGCCATGTGGCTTTATTCCAAGCATCTTCTGATAAACCATCAATGTGGATAGACGTTGACGTGTAATTAACGTTTCCAGCGGCTACTAAGAAGGGAATAAGTAAACCAACGGCTAATATTATGTGCTTCACAAAGATACCCCCTGAATGATTGAAAATTTACTGCTACCGCTATACCAAAAACAATGTGGCGGTGCCTAGGAATGCAAAAATACCCACCACGTCTGTGATGGTGGTTAAAATGACACTTCCCGCTAGTGCAGGGTCTATCTTTAGCCGCTTCATTATCATAGGCAGCGTTGCGCCGGCTAATGCAGCCGCAATCATATTAACAAGCATAGCAAATGCAATGATGACACCTAGCATATAGTCTTGTTTCCACAGTGCGATGACAGAGGCTATTAATACCGCCCAAATGACGCCGTTTAGCACACCAATGGCAATCTCTTTACTGATCAGCCAGCGGGAGTTGTTTGCATTGACGTGGCCTAATGCCATACCGCGTATAACAAGAGTCAGGGTTTGGTTACCTGCCACACCACCCATGCTTGGTACAATGGTGTTTAAAATAGCGAGTACAGCTAAAGCGCTTAATGTGGCTTCAAATAAGTCGCTCACCATAGCTGCCATCAATGCCGTGGCTAGGTTAACCGCTAGCCACACTGAACGTCTCTTGGTACTTTGCATAACAGGGGCAAAGGTATCTTCATCGTCGTCTAGACCCGCCATACTCATCATGGAGTGTTCGGCGTCTTCGCGAATAATATCAACCACGTCATCAATAGTGATTCGCCCGACGAGGCGATTATTTTCATCAACAACAGGTGCCGAGAGCCAGTTATAGCGTTCAAATAGGCTCGCTACTTCATCGTCTGGCATGTTAACCGGAATGGCTTCTGACTCTTCATCCATCACATCAGAGACTGTGTCGCTAGTGTCTGCGGTTAAAAGCCGTGTTACTGGTACAATACCCACGAGGTTATCGGTGCGATTGACCACATAAAAGGTATCGGTGTTTTCTGGCAACTCGCCCTTGAGGCGGATATAACGCAACACCACATCAATAGTAACGTCGGGACGCAAGGTGATAGTGTCGGTATTCATGATGAAGCCGGCAGTTTCTTCACCATAAGATAGTGCTTGTTCGGCGCGCAGTCGGTCTTGTGCGTCCATGGAGTCTAGGATGTCGAGGAGGACAGTTTCTGGCAGGCTGCTTAGGGTCTCTGCCAAGTCATCGGTGTCCATTTCCTCAAGAGCGTCCACCACGTTTGCAGGCAGCATTTTAGTAATTATGCCGTTGCGAACATCGTCGGACAGTTCTTCTAAAATATCGCCGTGAAAGTCGCCGTCAATCAACTCCCATAGCTCGTCACGAGTGCGGCTAGGGCTAGACTCTAAAATGTGGGCTACGTCGGAAGGCGGAAGTTCAAGAAGGAGCTTTCTAACCGACACAAACTGGCCGTTACTCAGCGCATTGTTGAGCGTTCGCAATTGAGTTTGTACATATTTAGAAACGAGAGCTTCTGCCATGAAAAGCAATTCCTAACCAAGAGTGTGCCCAAAGAAAGCGTATTTCACGCCGTAGACAATGACCAAATAGATTGAGCTTATAGAATAGCGTATTTACCCTAGCAGTGTCATGATAAATACATTGTTTTAGAATGAGTTTTTACGTGTCAGCGGTTATGTTGGCTGTCTTGTCGGCAGTTATATCATCAGTGATATAAGCGTTTACATAAGAGCGTACATAAGCGCTTATATAAGACGTTATATAAACGCTTAGCCAGTGGCCAGAGGAGAGCTGGCCTATGGGAGGGCCTACGAGGTTACTCGTCTTCGTTAAAGCGTCCTTCAATGAGTGTTTCAATAGCAGCTAAGGCGTCCTCTGCATCATCGCCTTCAACAATCACGTTAACCTGCTCACCTTGATGGCTTTCAAGCATCATCAATCCAAGCACACTGCTTGCGTCGGCCTGTTTATCGCCTTTTTCAAGAATTATTTTGGCATCAAACTGATTAGCAAGCTGCACCAGTTGGGTTGCCGCTCTTGCATGAAGGCCAAGTTTATTGACGATGGTGAGTGTTTTCTCAATAGTCACTAGTATTTACGCTCTTTTTTATTATTGCGAGTGGTTAATTTAGCTCTCTGTGGCGTATCTGCACATCCGGATGAATTTCACCGAATGTTTTTGACAACGTCTGCGCAATATAGACAGACCGGTGCTGACCACCCGTACAACCAATGGCTACCGTGACATAACTTCTATTATTTCGCTCGAGATGAGGCAGCCATGTAGTAATTAAATTTTGGATTTGCCATACAAACTTAGTTACCACAGGTTGTGAGCCAAGAAATACTTCTACAGGTGCATCTAAACCCGTCAAATGCCGCAAATCAGGCTCCCAGTGAGGGTTCGGTAAGAAACGAGCGTCAAATACATAGTCGGCGTCTTTCGGTATGCCGTGCTTAAAGCCAAAAGATTCAAACACCAATACCAAACGAGAACTCTTTTTACCTAAAATCCGCTCGCGAATAATTTCGGCCAGCTGATGTATAGTGAGCTTATCTGTGTCTAAGTAGAGGTCAGCACGCTCAACAATAGGCCCAAGCAACGTTGATTCTGCCTTTATGGCCTCAGAGAGCGATTTATTTAATTTTGCTAAAGGGTGTAAACGTCTAGTTTCACTAAAGCGCTTTACTAACACGTCGTCACTGGCGTCAATGTAAACAATCGTCATCGACCAAGAGGAGGGAAGGTAGTCTAATATTTCTACCAAATCGTTAGGATTCTTTGGTAAATTGCGTACGTCGATACTCACCGCTACTTGATCGTATTCATCCACAACAGTATGGGTGAGCGTTGGTAGCAAATTGACGGGAATGTTATCGACACAATAGTAGCCCAAATCTTCCAGTGCTCTTAATGCCACCGACTTTCCTGAGCCTGAACGACCACTGATAATGATCAGCTTCACCGATATTTCTCCCTAAACAAAAAAATGACGAAAACGTCAATGTATCTTTTGAAACTGTCTTTACATGCCAAGTGCTGAAACAATATCTTCGTTGGTTTTGGCTCTTCGTATCGCTTTGACAGTGTCTTTGTCGCTGAGCTTACCAGCCACTGTCGCTAACGTTTGTAAATGTCCCTCTGTCTGTTCTTCAGGCACAAGCAGTGCAAAAAATATATCGACAGGTTTTTCATCGAGGGCGTCAAAGTTAATCGCTGGAATGCAGGTTACAATAATGGCCATAACGTGTTCTAAACCCGCTAAACGACCATGAGGGAGCGCTATACCGTTACCTATTCCTGTACTGCCCATCCGCTCTCTAGATAGAAGACTATTCAACACGGTGACTTGGTCAATGCTGGCATTGTCTTGGGCAGCAATATCGGAAATGATTTCTAATATTCGCTTCTTGCTATTGCACTGAACCGCACACTCGGTGCGGTCCAGGCTTACGATGGCTTTAATATCCATGCTTAATTATCTATTAATGCTTTTTCAGTTTTTCCTTATGCTTGATCACCTGCCTGTCGAGTTTATCAACCATGCTGTCAATCGCCGCATACATATCGGTATTTTCTGAGGATGCAAATACTTCGGCACCACTTAAGTGCATCGTAGCTTCTGCTTTTTGGTTTATTTTTTCTACGTTCAGGATGACATGCACATTAGAAATGTGATCAAAGTGACGCTCAAGTTTACTAAACTTCGTATCGACATAATTACGCAAAGAATCGGTGATTTCCACATGATGACCAGTTAGGTTGATTTGCATATTTCGTCTTCCTTTTAATATAACGCCTTTAGATAAGGCTTTTGCGTTGGTTAGACGGGGGTATCGATAAAGACTCCCGGTATTTTGCTATTGTCCGCCGAGCGACTTTTATGCCTTGCTCTGCCAACAATAAAGCAATTTTGCTATCGCTTAATGGTTTGCTTGGCGTTTCTGCTGCTACCAATTTCTTTATTAATGCACGAATGGCCGTTGACGAACACTCGCCGCCAGACTCAGTTGCCACATGGCTAGAAAAGAAATACTTCAATTCGTAAATACCGCGCGGCGTATGCATATACTTCTGAGTCGTTACTCGCGATATTGTGGATTCGTGCATATCCACCATTTCTGCGACATCATTGAGCACCATTGGTTTCATCATTTCTGGTCCGTGCTCAAAAAATCCCATTTGCTGTTGAACGATACAGTTAGCCACTTTCATTAAAGTATCGTTTCTAGACTCTAAACTCTTTATAAACCATTTAGCTTCTTGCATATGAGAACGAATGAACTGAGAGTCACTGCTGTTTTTCGCTTTTCGACTCATTGCTGCGTATTGCTGATTTACACCAAGCTTAGGCAAGCTGTCGGGGTTGAGTTCAACAGTCCAGCGACCGTTCTTCTTCGCCACCGATACATCTGGAATAACGTACTCAGGCTCTTTAGTAACTAAAGCACTACCTGGGCGAGGATTCAAGGTTTGAAGTAAACGCATGGCCTCGCGAAGTTCATCTTCCTTCAAACGGCTTTTACGCATGAGGGTTCTATAATCTTTGCTACTGAGAAGGTCTGAGTAGTCCTCAATCAGTCTTCTTGCTTCATCTAACCAAGGTGTGTCGTCAGCAAACTGGCGCAGTTGCACCAACAGACACTCTTGCGGAGAGCGAGAGCCAGAGCCGATAGGGTCAAACATCTGAATGCGTTTCAGTACACACTCAACTTCATCTAATTCGATTTCTTCTTCAATATTTTCGGTTTCGATATCTTCGAAGTTTACCGCTTCTAATATCTCATCTAGCGTAGCGGTTAAATAACCTGACTCGTCAATCGAGTCGATAATGGCAACGGCGATAGCTCTGTCAACATCAGAAAAAGGGGTTAAACGCATTTGCCAAAGCAGGTGAGTTTGAATGTCGTCAGTGGTTTCGCCTTGGAAAACGTGGTCATCATCGTTATTTGACGGGCCAGGCGCAGGTGCTGAAGAGGCTGAGTAATATTCGTCCCAGGTGCTATCAATTGGCAGTTCATCGGGTAAGTCGTTCTTTTCTAGAGCATCACCCGACTCTAGAGTGTCGCTGGACGCTGACGCGGTAGCTTCGATTTGGCTATCGTCATTGTCCATGTTGTTTTTTTCTGCCTGAGGCTCGTCATTACCTTCTTCTACTTCTAGTAGAGGGTTTGAGTCGAGGGCCTCTTGAATCTCCTGTTGAAGATCGAGTGTAGACAGCTGCAGCAGCTTGATTGCCTGTTGCAGCTGTGGAGTCATCGTTAGTTGTTGACTAAATTTTAACTGTAAAGATGGTTTCATCTATATCTTATTTTAATGCTCTTGAGTGAATATACCTGAGCGCTTATGAAAAATGACAATTAGGTTACACACAATAACTATAGCCTGAATTGTTCGCCTAGGTATACATCCCTTACTTTTTGATTACTTAAAACCTGTTCCGCCGTTCCTTGCGCAATAAGTTCACCATGACTTACGATGTACGCCTTTTCACAGACATCCAATGTTTCCCGCACGTTGTGGTCGGTAATGAGTATACCCAACCCTCTGTCGCGCAAGTGCTGTATTATCTTCTTTATATCATTAACTGATATGGGATCAACACCAGCAAAAGGTTCATCAAGCAAAATAAATTCAGGTTTTGCTGCTAATGCTCGTGCTATCTCTACTCGGCGACGTTCTCCACCGGAAAGACTCATACCCATACTATTACGTATATGGTTGATATTAAATTCATCAAGTAGCGCATCGGCTTCTTCTTCCTGCTGCTGTGAATTTAAATCCTTTCTGGTTTGTAAAATCGCCATAATATTTTCATGCACAGTTAGCTTTCGAAAGATGGACGCTTCCTGTGGTAAATAGCCAATACCGCCTCTTGCACGCTCATGCATAGGCTGATGAGTTAATTCATTATCATCAATAGATATTTGGCCTTTGTCTGAGGGAACCAACCCTACAATCATATAAAAGGTCGTGGTTTTTCCCGCGCCGTTAGGCCCCAATAACCCGACAATTTGCCCGGTAGAGACTGACAGGCTAACATCAACCACTACCTGTCGTGATTTATATGCTTTAGCAAGGTTCTTTGCACTAAGAGTTGCCATTGTTACTGCTCGCCTTTACCGTCGTTGTCGCCGTTACCATTGTTGCCGTCACCGTTGCTACCGTCATTATCCTCGCTGCTCTCGTCTTTCGCTTTGCGAATAGACTCAGGCGTAAATACGGTAGTAACGCGCCCACTAGCATCACCAGCGCCGCCTGTGGCTAGCAGTTGTTCTGTGATCATATCAAAAGTAATGCTGTTGCCTTTAACTTGGCTGGTGTCCTGTTTTAGTTCTGCGTTTCCGGTAAGGGAAATAGTACGCTTAGCCACTTCATAGCGTATCTCGTTCGCCCTTGCAGAAACAGGGTTACCGTCTTCAAGCTCTTGCGAATAGCTGGCTGGGTTTCCACGAGCAACAAAAATCTCTCGGCCGCTTCCTTGGGATGCAATAACTTCAACTTCGTCAGCCTCGATAGTAAGCGAGCCTTGGGTAATAAGTACGTTATCTTTATATAGCGCTGTCTTATTTTTACCATCAATGAACTGAGAGTTAGAGCCAATCTCGATAGGCAGCGTAAAATCATTTTCATTGCCTAATGCCGGGCTAGTGCAAAGCACTAGCAGCGCACTAGTTGCTAGGAGAATACGTAGTTTGTACATGGTCGATAAGCTCATATTTTTGGGTGCGCAGGTTTGCGTTGAATCCGTTACTTTGAATAACATATTGCATGCCGCGTATTTCTACGGGTTGATCTGACGTCATCTGCTTGTTATCCAAATTAATTTGAATGTATTCAGTGGTAATTGACTTCACAAAGTCGTCCTGACTTTGGTTTTCAATTGTCACATTGTTTTCTAATTGTATTAATTCATTGTTATACAAGGTTCCCTCTTGCGCTGTCACGACCCAAGGTGAACCTGCATCATTCGTATAGAGAGTGTAGTTCGGCCGGTCGAAAGAAACAAAGCCAAGCTGGTCGTAATGCTCCATGGAAGAAGCGAACACTTTATGATTCAGTTGCCCTTCATTGTTATAAAGGGTTGTGGTTAAGTTTTTAGCTTTATAAGCAGGCTTTAATGCATCCAGTCCTTCAGACGTTTCTAATACTGGGTCTTCTTCCATCCAGGTAGGAATGTACATCAGCATGGCTAAAATAAATAGCGCTGAAATACTGACGCCAAGTCGGTTGAAACCAAATTGATTCACACGCTGGCCCCGAAAATGTCATTGCTTACGCCTTGCGCCTGCAAAATCGTGTCACTTATCTCTCTCACTGCCCCAAAACCGCCCGGTAGGGTTGTGATCCAATTTGCTTGTTTTACGACGAAGGGGTGTGCGTCGGCAACGGCTATTTTAACGCTCGCATGTTTAAACATGCCGGTATCAGGCATATCATCACCAACAACGGCAACGTGTTCAGGTGATAGTTCAAGGCGGTCCATAAGCTGTTTTAACGCGTCGAACTTGTTCTCTTCGCCTTGAATAATATGCGCTACATGTAACGCCTTCATTCTGTTTTCAACGATGGCTGAGCGTCTACCGGTAATCACCGCAACATCAATGTTATGACTGACAAGTGCTTTAACGCCGTACCCGTCGCGAGTGTGAAAGGCTTTTAATTCCTCACCGTTATTTCCAAGATAAATCCGTCCGTCTGAAAAAACACCGTCAACATCACACACCAACAGTTTAATATTGGCTAGTGCATCAAATAGGTCCGTATTGAGTTCGGTGTACAGCGTGGTTGTCATATCTGGTTTCTTGTTCATTTACAGCACTCCTGCTTTTAATAGCATATGCATATTAAACGCGCCGACTGGATGGTCATTATCGTCAAGCACCATGAGTGCACTTATTTTAAAACTCTCCATAACATTGAGAGCTTCAACGGCGAGTTGGTCGGCTGTGGTTGTTTTGCCGCCTTGGGTCATTACGTCACTCACCGTTGCCTCATGAAGGTCGACCCTAGCATCGAGGATACGGCGAAGGTCGCCGTCGGTGAATACGCCCGTTAGCTTACCGGATTCATTCACAATACCGGTCATGCCTAAGCCTTTTTGCGATATCTCAAGAAGCGCTTGGGCAACAGTTGCTGTCGGTTCTATTAGCGGAATATCACTGCCGGTCAACATAATATCACTGACTTTTAACAGTAGTTTTCGCCCAAGGGAGCCCCCTGGGTGTGATAGCGCAAAGTCGTCGGAGGTAAATCCTTTCTTGTCGAGTAATGCCACCGATAAAGCGTCGCCCATCACTAATGTAGCGGTAGTGCTTGTAGTTGGCGCTAACCCTAATGAGCAGGCTTCCTGTTCCACACTGATGTTCAGTACTACATCGGCGTACTGACCTAGCGTACTGGAAATACTGTTGGTCATGGCGATGACTTTAACGCCAAGGCGCTTTACAACCGGCAGTAAATTCACCAACTCGCCGGTTTCGCCTGAATTTGAAATAGCCAAAAGCACATCATTTTTACTGAGCATTCCCAAGTCGCCATGATTCGCTTCACCTGGGTGCATGAAAAAGGCTGGGGTGCCTGTGCTTGCCAACGTGGCGGCTATCTTATTGCCAATATGCCCCGACTTGCCCATACCGCTAACTACCACCTTGCCAGAGCAGGCGTAAAGCATTTCGCAGGCAGCAACAAAACTCTCGTCCAGTCGCTGTGCTAAATTGCTAATTGCACGAGCCTCAATGTCGATGACACGTTTTGCAGAGGTAATGTAGTCGTTTTGTTTATTAGTCATCATCCGAACAGCCAAAATTGATAGCCTATGAAGCAGGCTAAAAGTATTGCACCATTTGTGCGGGATATTTTACGTTTGCCAATTAAGTCAAAACTAAACAGAAATAGTAGCAATGTTAAACCCAACATGACGTACATATCTCTATTGTGTACGTCTGGGTCGAGAAGCCCAGGTGCGATAAGGCCAGGCAGACCCAGCACCGCAAGCAAATTAAAAATGTTAGAACCAATAATATTACCTAGCGCCAGGTCATCCTCGCCTTTTAAGACCCCAGCAATACTCGCAGCCAGCTCTGGAAGGCTGGTGCCAAACGCAATAATTGTTAGTCCAATAACCAAATCAGAAAGCCCCATGTATCGGGCTATTTCGACGGCTGAATTAACCAAAAAGTGAGCGCTGAGGGGCAATACAATTAACCCCAGACCAATCCAAATGAGAGCGGCGGTGTTAGACACGCCTTTTGGAATTTCATCAGCAGTTTCTGCAATCAATGGGTCTTCTTTATCAACTTGCAGTGACAACCACGCCATCATTGCCAGCACGAAGATAAACAAACCGAGCAGAATCACACCTTCATAAGATTTTAGTTCGCCATCAAACATAAATGCGATGGCGATAAGTGAGATGACCAATAAGGCGGGAAGTTCACGCTTGAGCGTTGTGGATGAAACAAGAAGGGGCTTTACGAGTGCTGTTATACCAAGTACTAACGCGATATTGGTAATGTTAGAACCCAATGCGTTACCCACAGCGGTATTCATATTGCCATTTATTGAGGCCATAGCCGATACGACAATTTCAGGTGCGGAGGAACCCATAGCTACGATAGTTAATCCTATCATCATGGGGGAAATGCCAATATTTTTCGCTAATGCAGAAGCGCCGTAAACAAAACGATCAGCACTCCAGCTCAAAACAATCAATCCGATGATGAAAATAACAATGTTTAAAAGCACAACGACCTGTATTTAAATGTCTATTTCGTAAGATTGTCGCAAAAACGGTGCCCTTTGCCTATGCTGCTAGGCTTTTATTTTTCATTATCGAGCTGAATTGTACGAAAAAGAACGCTTGTTCAGGTTTCGTTAATGAGATTCAGCTTATGTTATGAATCATTCGTCTTCATCGAACATAACTTGTAACTTTTTGACTTTGGCGAGTGATTCAAAAAAGCGTACAATGCTGAAAAATTTAAACTTACCGCTCATATCGGGGTCAGTTACTGTTCGAAGGCATGAATTTTGTATTGCTTTTGGACAATTTAAATCTAATTTGCACAACGCGTTTTGCATACTGCGCGTATTCATGCAGCGATGTCTAGTCGAGGGCCGACAACAAAACACTATGGAACATTTAGTTGAGATAGATAATTTAACCTTTAGTCGGGGCGACCGCGTTATTTACGACGGCATAACGCTTAACGTACCAAAGGGAAAGATCACTGCAGTTATGGGGCCTAGCGGGATTGGTAAAACCACCCTGTTGCGCTTAATCGGCGGGCAGTTGATTCCAGACGAGGGCGATATTCTTTTTGATAAAGAATCTATCGTGTCGATGTCTCGCAAGGCACTTTACAAAGCACGGCGTAAAATGAGCATGTTGTTTCAAAGCGGCGCGCTGTTTACTGACATGACCGTGTTCGACAATGTCGCTTTTCCACTTAAAGAGCATACCAACTTAGCTGATGACGTCATTGCTACCATTGTCGCATTAAAGCTACAGGCAGTGGGCCTTCGTGGCGCTGCCGATTTAATGCCAAGCGAATTGTCTGGAGGCATGGCAAGGCGTGCTGCGTTAGCACGGGCCATCGCGTTAGACCCCGACCTTATTATGTACGACGAGCCCTTCGCAGGCCAAGATCCTATTTCTATGGGCGTACTAGTAAAGCTAATTCGCGAACTCAACGATGCCCTAAACTTGACTAGCATTGTGGTAACCCACGATGTGAAAGAGGTACTGACTATTGCCGATTATATTTATATTTTGGCTGACAAGCGAGTAATTGGGGAAGGAACCGCTCAACAAATAAGAGACAGCGATTCCGAACTGGTACAGCAGTTTTTGAACGGAAAAGCCGATGGGCCTGTTCCTTTTCATTATCCTGCGCCAGAGCTAGAAAAGAGTTTCTTAGGAGAGCGTAAATGAGGTTCTTGCAGTCTTTAGGCGCTTCTACTATTTCAAAATTGACCGCTATCGGGCGGGCGACATTAATGCTTTTCGGTGCGTTAGTGGCTGTGCCTCGGGTAAAAAATATTCCTCTGGTGATACAGCAGCTCTACGTGGTGGGCGTGCAATCTTTGCTTATCATTATGGTGTCGGGTTTGTTCATCGGCATGGTAATGGCTTTACAAGGTTACACCATCTTAGTGGACTACGGCGCTGAGGGAAGCCTCGGGCCCATGGTAGCGTTGTCCCTGTTGCGAGAGCTTGGTCCCGTAGTAACGGCCTTGCTGTTTGCCGGGCGCGCAGGTTCTGCGTTAACCGCAGAAATTGGGTTAATGAAAGCCACTGAGCAGCTAAGCAGCCTCGAAATGATGGCGGTAGACCCCTTGCGCAGAATAGTCGCTCCGCGATTTTGGGCGGGCATGCTCGCTATGCCAATGTTAGCCGTCATTTTCAGTGCTATTGGTATTTTGGGCGGACACTTAGTGGGTGTTGATTGGCTAGGCGTAGATTCAGGCAGCTACTGGTCTATCATGCAGTCCACAGTAGATTGGAACCAAGACGTTATTAACGGCGTAATAAAGAGTGTCGTGTTCGCCTTGGTGGTGACGTGGATTGCCATATTTAAAGGTTACGATTCTATTCCTACATCGGAAGGGATCAGCAAGGCGACTACTGAAACAGTGGTCTATTCATCATTAGCAGTATTGGGGCTGGATTTCGTGCTAACCGCCCTCATGTTTGGTATCGAGTAGAGGATAGAATGAACAAGTATAAAACGGAAGTCATGGTGGGGTTCTTCGTTGCCCTTACTATTAGCGCATTACTGTTGTTGGCACTGAAAGTTGCCGAGCAGTCTGTTGCCACTGAAGGCGACAGCTATACCCTTTACGCAAAATTCGACAACATTGGTGGCTTAAAAGCACGTTCTGCGGTGAAAGTGGGCGGTGTTACAGTGGGAAGAGTTTCTTCCATTACGCTAGATAAAGACGATTTCACCCCAATAGTAGAGTTGTCCATCCTTAAGCAGTACAACGGCTTTCCTGAGACAAGTTCAGTATCAATATTGACGTCTGGTTTACTTGGCGAGCAATACGTTGGTTTCCAGCCGGGGTTTTCGTTTGATGGCGTGGCAGATTTACAAGACGGTGATTATTTACAAGACACCAAATCAGCATTAGTGCTTGAAGACCTCATCGGCCAGTTCTTATTCAATCGCGGTAGCGACGAATAGAGTAGAAAATTATTAAAAATTTATCAGGAGCGCGGGTGAAACTTATTAAGCATCAGTCCGGTCTGCTGTATAGCATGTTTTTGTTAGGAGAATTACGTTGAAAAAATTAATCGCCATATTAGGTATGGTTGTGTTGTCGTTATCAAGCGCCGTCAGTGCACAAGAGGTAGACGAGCAAAATCCCTATAAATTAGTTCATGGTGTAGCTAACACTACCTTCGAGCGGATTAAGGCCAATCAGTCTGAAATACAAGCTGACCCTGAAATGTTGCGCACAATTATGCAAGAAGAATTGGTGCCTCATATCGACTATAAGTTTGCTGCATTTATGGTGTTGGGCAAACATTTTAAGTCAGTGCCTAAAGAAAAAATGGGCGAATACATCAGCGTATTCCGTCAGTATCTTGTCACTACCTACGCGGTAGCAATGGGATATTATGATAACCAAGAAGTGATTTTTGAGCCTGAGTCAGACTTCTCTAAAGAAAAGTCAGTCACGGTGCGTGCTGTGGTAAAAGATCCTAACCGTCCAGATATCAAAATTGCGTTTAAAGTGCGCAGAGATAGTAAAACCAATGAGTGGAAAGCTTACGATATGGTTGCTGAAGGTATCAGCATGCTGAACAGCAAGCGCAGCGAGTTTGAGTCTATCCTACGTACAGACGGTATTGACGCGGTTATCTCGCTAATGCGTGAAAAAATTGGCAAGCCAGTAGAACTCAATGCCGGTGAATCTATCGAAATTGACGGAGAGTCTGTGTGAGCCTTTTCGACGTTGGCGGAAACGGAGATATTGTTGTTCACGGTAACTTAGACCGTGAAACCCTGTCTACGAACCTTTGGCAGCGTCTCAGTTCACAGCAGCAAAGTACCTTAAAAAGTTTGGGTACCTGTAACGTTGACTTGAGCGATGTGGAACGAGTGGATAGTGCCGGATTGGCTTGGCTAATAAATGCCGTTAGGGATACGAACCAAAACGGTGTTAGCATGGTCATACAGCATATGCCTGAAAAACTACACAAGCTTGCGAAAATAAGCAATGTGGATGGTTTTTTGCCGGTTAAATAACGCCAATTTTTAAGATAAAGAAGTACATTATGGAATTGTCAGAAATCGAAAGCATTTTGAAGGATGCATTAGACCTTCACGAAGTTCACGTAAAAGCCGAAGGCTCTCATTTTAATATCATTGCCGTTAGTGATGCCTTTAACGAAATGAGCCGTGTTAAGCGCCAACAAGCTGTTTATGCGCCGCTTGCCGATAAAATCGCAGATGGCTCAATGCATGCGATTTCAATCAAAACTTTTTCAGTGAAAGACTGGGAGCGCGAGCGCCAGTTCAATATTCCTCAGTAATAGGCGCTTTTCGTGGATAAACTTGTTATTAAAAAGAGTCCTGCACTTAATGGAACAGTGCGAATTTCTGGTGCTAAAAATGCGGCTCTGCCGCTACTGATGACCAGTTTGCTGACAGACTCTCCTTGTCGTTACACCAACGTACCTCGCCTGAGAGATATTAATACAACAACGGCATTACTGCGCGAGCTTGGTGTTGAAGTAGCTCAGCCATCTCCTAACGACGTGTTAATCGATGCTAGCACGCTTGAGAGTGTGACGGCGTCCTACGACCTTGTTCGAACCATGCGTGCCTCCATTTTAGTGCTTGGGCCTTTGCTTGCTAAGCAAGGCAAGGCAAACGTGTCTTTGCCCGGTGGATGTGCCATTGGTGCTCGCCCGGTGAATCTCCATCTCACTGGCCTTGAGAAAATGGGCGCTATCATTGAGGTAGAAGAAGGCTATATTCGTGCCCATGTAGACGGTCGTTTAAAAGGTGCCCGTATCTTTATGGATATGGTCAGCGTAGGCGCAACTGAAAACCTGCTTATGGCAGCAGCACTGGCAGACGGTACCTCTATATTAGAAAATGCTGCAAGAGAACCTGAAATTGTTGACCTTGCTAACTGTCTCATTCAAATGGGCGCTAACATCAAAGGCGCAGGGACTGACAAAATTACCGTTGAAGGCGTAGAAACCCTAAATGGTTGTGATTATGCCGTGCTTCCAGATCGCATTGAAACAGGTACGTTCTTAGTGGCAGCAGCAGCGACAGGCGGTAAAGTGCGCTGTACGCATGCGGCCCCAGATACTCTCGATGCCGTTATTGACAAGCTTGAACAAGCTGGTGCCCACATTACTGTTGGTGAGGATTGGATAGAGCTTGATATGAAGGGCCAAAAGCCAAAAGCGGTTAGAGTGAAAACTGCGCCTCATCCTGCATTTCCAACAGATATGCAGGCGCAATTTGTTACGCTTAACTGCGTTGCCGAGGGCACGGGTGTTATTACAGAAACCATTTTTGAAAATCGCTTTATGCACGTGCCTGAGTTGCAGCGTATGGGTGCTGAAATAGCGCTTGAAGCGAACTCTGCGGTATCTAAAGGAAGCTCAGTACTGAAAGGGGCGCCAGTAATGGCCACCGACTTACGAGCGTCAGCAAGTTTAGTGATTGCCGGACTTATTGCAGAGGGTGAGACTCACGTTAATCGTATCTACCACCTAGATAGAGGCTATGAAGCCATAGAAGAAAAGCTGGGCGGCCTTGGCGCTATCATTGAACGCGTAAAGGAATAGAGAATAAAGGAATAAAGAGTAAAGAAATAGAACACAGCTATTTCTCTGCGAAACAGACATAAAAAAAGCGCCTAAGGCGCTTTTTTTATGTCTGTTTCTTTCTTATGTTTACCTTGCTTAAAAGCTTGCTACGATTTAGCGAATACTATCTACTGGCTCAGACTTTACTGACCAGTACGAAGTTCAGCCACGGTAGCAGTTAATATCATCGATTTTTCATTGCGACTAATTTCAATCTCAAGCTTGGTGCCAGGCTCTGTCTCAGCAATCATATCCAGAGTTTTTGATGCACTTTCTGCTCTTACGCCGTCAATAGACAGAATAATATCTCCGGGTTGTAATCCTGCGGTATCAGCAGGGCTGCCCTTAGCGACAGCGGTCACATCAATACCCAGTATGCCAGCTAAGTTACGTCTTTCGCTGCCTATAAAGCCAAGCTGCCCGCGAATAACCCTGCCGTTACTAATAATTTCATCCATTACCCGCTTTGCCAATTCATAAGGAACTGCAAAGTTAATCCCATCAACGTTTCGTACTCTATTTCGTGAGTCTCTTACTTGAAAGTTAGCATTGGTTATTCCTAGCAAAATACCGTTACTGTCAACAAGTGCGCCTCCAGAATTACCCTGGTTTAAAACGGCGTCGGTTTGAATGAAGTCGACATAGTTCGATAGCCCGTTGCGACCAGCACGACTCACAATGCCTTGTGTAATAGTTTGACCAAGATCGAAAGGATTACCGATAGCCATTACCACATCGCCAACGTGTGTATCGGGTTCGGCAACTTGCGGAATAATATTAAGACTCTCTGCGGTAACTTTTAATACCGCAAGGTCGGTAAGCGGGTCGTTACCCACTATCTGCGCTTCTAGTACTCGCCCATCTTGCACGGCTACATAAATACTGTCTGCATTTTCCACTACGTGATGGCAGGTAAGAATATAGCCGTTTTCAGTCATTATCACACCAGAGCCCAAGCTTGCTCGCTCACGAGGTTGATTTCTAAATAGGCCTGCATCGGTTTCGATGCTAACACTATAAATATTAACCACAGCTGGCGCTGAACGACTGAGTGATGCGAAGTAGCTCTCTCTACTTGCACTCACCGACGGCTCTGTAAATAGGCCGTTTGTAAAGCCATTACCCTGACGTAAGTCGGGCAAGAATAAGAGTAGAAGCGCTGCTACCGCGGCGCCAAGAACAACAGATTTAATGAAAAAACGAATAATTGAGCGGCTTGTCACTGATCACACTTTTTTGTTAGTTAGCACGGTGTTCTCTTATCGTTAGCGTATTTGTAGTTATGGGTTAATTGTCAAAAACAATTTTCCACTCACTCAATGTCACACCGATACGAGAAACAGCTATTTATTATAACTCGTGAAATGAGGATATCATTTTATTTACTAAACTACTCTAACCCAGATTATTTTTTATAGGCCTTTGAGAAGAGGGGGAATGAAAGAAATAATAGAAACGAAAACAGCGCCCTGAGGCGCTGCTTTAATTTATCGATGTTCATTTCATCAAAGTGAATTTTTCAAATCACAGTACATCTCACAGTACATAGAGAGGTGCTTATTGGCGAATTACCAAATACAGGGTTGAATTACCACGTTTCACATTAAGTGCTATTACCCCTTTTGCTTCGTCTAGGGCATTGCGGAAATCCGCTACACTCGCCACGCGAACGCGGTTAACACCAATGATGACGTCATCAGATTGTAAGCCAATGCGAGCAGCAGGTGCGCCTCGTTCAATGTCAGAAACAATAACACCGGCATTTCCAGCACCATCGCTACCGTTTGTCAGCGTCGCACCCTCTAATGCAGGATGAATTTGCGCTGCGGTGACTGTTTGTTCTGTAGCGTCGTCTAAGGTTACGTCAACACTCATCTCATCGCCTTTGCGCATTACGGTTAGTTCGACTTCTGCGCCTGCGCCCATGCTTGCGATTTTCGCACGTAGTTCTTGGAACGTGCTTATCTTCCTACCATTAATTGCAGTGATGATGTCGCCTGCCTGAAGTCCAGCATCTTCTGCTGCCGATTCTGGCTGTACTTCATTAACAAAAGCACCAAGGTTAATCTCGGTATTCATGGCTTCAGCAAGACCAGCGTCAATATCGCTACCTAATATGCCAAGTAGACCGCGACGAACTTCGCCGTACTCTGCAATTTGATCCACTAAGTTTTTCATCATGTTGGCAGGAATGGCAAAGCCAATGCCTACATTGCCACCATTAGGGCCGAATATAGCAGTGTTAATACCCACGAGTTCTCCATGAAGGTTGACTAACGCACCCCCAGAGTTACCGCGGTTAATCGCTGCATCGGTTTGAATAAAGTCTTCGTAGCCGCCAATGTTTAAACCAGAGCGTCCCAGCGCGCTTACAATACCCGAGGTTACAGTTTGAGATAGCCCAAATGGATTACCGATGGCAACAACAAAATCGCCCACTCTAGCGGCATCAGAGTCAGCTAAGGGCAGTGCTTTTAAATTGTCAGGATCGATTTTAAGAAGTGCTATATCGCTTTGCTCGTCGGCGCCAAGCTTCTTGGCGGTAAACTCTCTACCGTCTGTTAACTTAACCGTAATTTCGTCTGCGTTATCAACAACGTGATTATTCGTTACTACGTAGCCTTTATCAGCGTCGATAATGACGCCCGAGCCGAGCCCTTTAAAAGGACGTTCTTGTGCTTGTTCTTGCGGTGCGCCAAAAAAGTAGCGGAACATTTCAGGCACGCGTTGACGAGATGTTTGCGTTCCCTCAACGGCAATACTTACAACAGCAGGCGTGGCCTCTTCGAGCATGGGGGCTAAAGAGGGCACTTCTGCTTTTTTATCAGAAAAGAAAGGCAACGCCGCTTGCGTAGTAGCGGTAAAGCCTAATGAACTTACAACAACGGCTGACGCCAAAACACAATGGCGGAAAGACATTTTCATGTTCGCTTACACTCCTTAATGTTATATGCAATAAAGCATGGTCTCACTAAAAGAGTCTGTGGCCTTTCAAAAGTTCCCGATGTTACTGTTTTTCTGCGGTATTCTCACCAGAACCGCCGACGAACAGCCCAGAACCTGAATTTGCAAAGTCTTTCGGTTGAGTGTCTGAAACACGTTTAACCTTAGACCCATCAGACCCTTTTAAGTTATTACGTAAATAGGTTGTTGCTTGCTCCCCATAAAAAGGGACCTTGCTATCATTATCATCACCGCTTTGATCAAGCAGCGTTTCATATTCTTCAAGTTGTTGCTTTAACACATCGCACTGGCCTTCGATACTTTCAAGGCTTTGACGCGTTTGATGTATATGGTGTTGCGCTTGCTGTGCAAGGATCTCTTTTACTTGCTTCTCTGTTTGTGCAGCATTACCTGCTCCTTTTTTCGACTGAGCAAAACGACCGACAAAAAAGCCGATAATTAAGCCGACGACTAACAACGCAAGAGATACTAACAATTCCATTATATTCTCCGAATCAATCTACATCCCACAGCACAACCATTGATACGTGGGTTTTGCTGCTTTCGACCAAACCTTGAATATAGCAAGGTCGAAGGTGAAAAGCGCATTGTTCGTAAACATTAATTCTGATGGTTACGAGATAGCGCACTGTGAACGAGTGATTCTACCGTGATTTTCATTAAAATTAAGGTCATAATTAAGAAATTCAAGCAGGTCGGTGCAGCGTGCACCACTATTGACATTCGTACGGAGTGGTTTTTGGCGATGACGCCCTGGGAAAAATATCAACAAGATCTCGAATTAGCCGATTTTCATTACGACGCAGCGCAAGAAACTGCCGTGAAAGAGCTTCAACGTTTATACGATGAACTTACTCAACCACAAAGCAAAGCGAACTGGCGAAGCAAGTTAAAAGCAGCCTTTGGTAAAGAGGATACTCAGACAGACATTAAAGGTATCTATTTTTACGGCGGCGTAGGGCGGGGTAAAACCTACCTTGTTGACACCTTTTTTGATTGCTTACCCTTTGATCGTAAAATGCGTGTGCATTTCCACCGCTTTATGCATCGAATTCACGACGAGTTAAAATTGCTGAAAAATGCGCAAGACCCGCTTAAAACGATTGCGCTTAAAATTGCTAAAGAAGCGCGGGTTATATGTTTTGATGAGTTTTTTGTGTCAGACATTACTGATGCCATGATACTCGGTACATTAATGGAAGAGTTGTTTGGTCACGGTATTGTGCTGGTGGCAACCTCTAACATCATTCCTAACGAGCTTTACAAAAACGGGCTTCAGCGGGCACGTTTTTTACCTGCAATAGACTTACTTAACCAAAACACTAACGTAGTGAATGTAGACAGCGGTATCGATTATCGATTGAGAACCCTTGAACAAGCTGAGATTTATCATTATCCACTCGATGCTCAAGCAACGGAAAATCTGAATAATTACTTTACCCAACTTGCACCAGAAGCAGGTACACAAAACGAAGATATAGATGTCAATCATCGTCAAATTCCCACAATGAGAAACGCCGATGGCGTACTCATGATTGAGTTTGGCAGTTTATGTAAAGGGCCGCGAAGCCAAAGCGACTACATAGAGCTTAGCCGCTGTTATCACTCAGTATTGTTAGCTAACGTTGAACAAATGGGTCGGGGAACTGATGATGTGGCAAGGCGATTTATTGCTATGGTTGATGAATTTTATGAGCGAAACGTTAAGTTAATTATTTCAGCACAGGTTGCGTTAGAAGAACTCTACACTGAAGGCCTGCTAAGCTTCGAGTTTAGACGTTGCTTAAGTAGGCTGAAAGAAATGCAATCTCATGAATACCTAGCTACCGAGCACCTTCCATAGTGCAAACTGGATAAAGTAAAACGCTATAAACACTGTATTGTTGTGCATAAACTAGGTAGAATTTTACAATATTTTTCTGCGTTTCGCGTGTCGAAGCGACACGTATTGCTAACCAATTTAGTGTATTGGTGAAGACAGACGCAGCAACCCGATAAAATACGCAAAGTTGCACTAAAATTGCGAGGAAGAGAATCTTAAGATGGGAAGAGCATTCGAAGTAAGAAAAAACGCCATGGCAAAAACAGCTGGCGCGAAAACCAAGGTCTACTCTAAATACGGTAAAGAAATTTACGTGTGCGCCAAAAATGGCGGTGCCGATCCAGACACGAACCTATCGCTGCGTCGCTTGATGGAAAAAGCTAAAAAAGACCAAGTGCCGGGCCACGTTATAGACAAGGCAATAGACAAAGCAGCCGGTGGCGTTGGTGAAGATTTTCAGCCCATGCGTTATGAAGGTTTCGGGCCTGGTAACTGTATGGTTATCGTCGATTGCTTGTCTGATAACGCTAACCGTACTATCACTGAGGTGCGTAACTGCTTTACTAAAACCAATGCAAAACTTGGTGCGCAAGGTGCGGTTTCTCACATGTTTGACCACCAAGCTGTGTTTCAGTTTGAAGGTGATGACGAGGACGCTATTTTAGAAGTGTTGATGGAAGCCGATGTTGATGTGACCGACGTTGAAGTAGACGATGGCAAGGTAACGGTATACGCGCCACATACTGAGTTCTACCAGGTTAAAACTGCGCTTACAGAAGCGTACCCAGATATCAATTTCTTAGCCGATGAAATGAGCTGGATGCCTCAAACAGAAACGGAAATCAGCGAAGATGATATGCCAATGTTTGAAAAGTTCATGGACATGCTTAACGATTGTGATGACGTTCAAGACGTTTATCACAACGCAATAACACCTAATTAATTAAAAGCAGTCGATTAGACTACCAAAGCCCACTTTTTAGTGGGCTTTTTTGTGCTTCAAGAATAACTACCTCACAGCTCGTGAGCTCAACTATACTTGCGCAAACAAGGGAAGCATCTAAAGTATAATTAGTGTTCACTTTACGTTTTGCTACTATTCGCCCCGTTTTGTCGGGATGAGATTTACCGCGCTGTTTTTGGTCTTAATACAAAGCGTTAAAACAAAAAATATACAAAATGATTTTTCGACAGCGTCTGCCAATGATGTTCAGCTGTTAATGAGTTGGAAATAAATAGAGAGTACCTTTGAAAAGTCTTCGTTTTGAAATTTCTTTTACTACCATTACATCGATAGCGGTTGTGAGCACGCTCATTATCAGCCTGTCGATTTATGTGTATGAAAAGCTATATATCGAGTTTATAGCAACAGAAGTTGAAGCGATTGCACAAAATATGGCGATTGATTTGCTTGATTATATCGACGAGCCTGCAGGCCAATTTAATCAAACCCAAATCTTGCTTAGACTGGAAGAGTATGAGTACGTTGAAACAGCCAACTTGTATGATGATGAAAACAACCTGCTAAATAGCTATGTGGGTGCCGCAGGGTTATCGGTTGCTAAAAACAGTCGCGATGAAGCGCTCGCCCAGTCGTCAATGGAATTTGAACGCACCCCAGAAAATGGCGATTACAGCCAACTGTCTTTGGGTATGCATAATCTTGAATCTAAAGTTGTCGTTGTCAAAAATATTGGTGAAATGAGTTTTCCAATGGGTAAGTTAGTTCTCACGTTTAACTTACAAGAGGCGCTTCATGAAAACCGCAAACGGTATGTGATTTTAGTTGCTCCATCGGTTATTGCACTAACACTGTTATCATTATTTATTTCTACACGACTCCATCGTCGTTCCCTACGTCCGTTAGAAAACCTGATAAAAACAATGGATAGCGTAGTGGATGAACAAAGTTATGATGTCACGGTAGAAGAAACGAATAAGTTAGAGACTGCAGCACTGTCCCACGCATTTAACAACATGATGGCTAATATCAAATCTCAGTCACAGATGAATGCACAGAAAAACCTGTTGCTTGAACAGCAACAGTCAAAGCTAGAAACCCTTGCCAATTTTGACGTTTTAACGGGCCTGCCAAACCGACAGTACTTAATGAAAATACTATCCTCGCTGTTAGCGAAAAATGAGCGAGAAAATACCGAATTGTGCCTTATGTTTTTAGACGTTGACGGCTTTAAAAATATCAACGACTCATTTGGTCATGACACCGGAGATAAACTCTTATTACATATTAGCGCTATCATGAGTCACGTCTTGCCAGATAATGCCACCTTGGGAAGGCTTGGCGGAGATGAGTTCCTCGTTATTGTAGACAGCGTGAGCACTCACGGAGATGTGGAGCATATCGCGACAAACCTCATTGATTCGGTAATGAAAGCACACGATGTTAACCGATTGCGGTTAGACTCAAGTCTAAGTATTGGTATTGCTGTAGCGAGTGAATGTCATTACGAGGCGTCCAACTTAATTACCAATGCTGATGTGGCAATGTACCGCGCCAAAAAAGAAGGCAAAGGTCGCCTAGTTTGGTTTAACAGTGCCCTGTTTGAGGATACACAGCGAAAGATGCAGATATCGATGCGTCTTGCTAACGCACTAGAAAATGATAGCTTTTACCTTACCTATCAAACAAAAGTCGGGCCGCAGAAAAATATTGAAGGTGTTGAAGTACTGCTTCGTTGGCATGATGAAGTATTAGGCCACGTTTCTCCTGCTGAATTTATTCCTGTTGCAGAAAAAGCCGACAAAATATCGCTTATTTCGCTATGGGTTATTAATCAAACCTGTAAGGAGTTGCCACAGTTGATAGCGCGGTTTGGTAGTCATATTCGTGTGTCTATTAATTTAAGTCCACACGATCTGAATAATACTGAAGTGACTAGCTATATTTTAAATGGTTTAGACTCCGGAGAGATTTCAGCTCAGCATATTGAGTTTGAAATTACAGAAACTGCTTATATGAATAACTTCGGTGTGGCGAATAGTTTTTTTTTGGCGCTAAAAAAGTACGGTTGCCATTTGTCCCTAGACGACTTTGGCACGGGTTATTCCTCACTTAGCTATCTCACCGAATTTAACATCGATACGCTTAAGATAGATAGGCAGTTTGTCAGTCAAATAGGTCAGTCTGAGCGGTCTGAGAAGATAACCGTTGCTATCATTACTATGGCAAAAAGTCTCAATTTTGCCGTGTGTGCGGAAGGTGTTGAAACCGAAGAGCAGGAAACTTTTCTTCTTGCACACGATTGCGATTTATTACAAGGCTTTCTATATAGCCGGCCCTCTACGCTTAGTCAGTTACAGCAACAGGTTGCGACGAAATAGGCGCTTCTGATCTACCTTGTGGTGTACACCACTTTTAAACCCTCAGGTAGTTGGGTCGACTCAGGCAAATAACCGACACTGCCTTCATTCGCTCTCAAATAGTCTAGCATTTGCTCTGCACTCTCCACTTCTTTAGGAGGCGTCAAACGTCCACTGAATCGCATTTGTGCCCAGTACGCCTGTATGCGAGATTCTGGTAATCCAATAATGCGTGTGTTGAATATCGTTCTGCTTTGCTCACCTGGCGCAATCGACACTGGCGTAAGAGTTAATAACTCGGGAGAAGTCCCGCTCATAAATAAGTCTCTTACTTGAGATTTAGTTAACGTTACGCTGCTCTGGGCAATGTTGGCCACCACCACCACACGCTCAGTTGCAAAGGAGGCTACTGATAGTGTTAAAAGTGCAAAAAGAAGGAGAGCCTGCTTCATCAAAACACCCACTCCAACGCTACTTGATAGAGTGTGGCTTGCCTGTCAAAGTCTTCCTCTCCCGCTTTCACTTCGAAAAATGAGGTATTGCCTTCTTCACCATCAAGAAAGGACACTTCGGCTTTCAATGCCATGTTGGTTTTGAAATCCCAACGCGCGCCGAGTGTTATCGTATCGAGGTTATCAGTTGGAAAGAAAGTGTTTAGCTGCTCTACGGCAAAAAATAGGGTGTCTAGGTCGGGGTTAACCCCAAATGGTATGGTGTTCTCAATGTTATTAACGGACTGGTTTGAAGATGCAAACGTCGCGTGCAATAGCACATTGTCAATGTAGTAGCCTGCCGAGACATAGTAGCTTTCAAGTTCAGCTAGTGTGCCGATATCAGAATTTACGCTCATCCATTCGGCGCTAGCGTACCATTTGAGCCCGTCGTAGCTTGCCCCTAGTAAAAATGAACTCGCACTGTCATTAATAATAAAATTGTCGGCAATATCATTAAACCCAGCGGCTTGTAACCCATTAACAAGAGGAGCCACTCCCTCTATTTGAGCCTTTACTGTTTTTGCTTCTACTGCAGCCGTTCTAAGCTGAAAGCCGCCATAATTAAGCTCTAAAACGCCACCATAAAGCGAATTAACGTTCACGTCTGCGGTAATGCCACTGGTTCTTAATTCGTCGTTGTATTGGCCGAAATACCCTTCAATGTCGTAAGTGAAATTGCCTAATCGCCCTCTATAGCGAGCGTTTCCACCCTCGTACTGAGAAAATAAATAGCTGCTGTAAAGTTGCTGAGGGGCGTTAACCCATGGGTAGGCGAAGCCAACGTCAGTGACGTCTGAATACTTTAAAAAGGGAGTGCGTAAGCGACCAATATTAAATTGAAGAGAATCGGTTGGCGCATAGGTGAGATACAGCCACTCAATGCCAGACTCACGGTCTTCATCGCTGTGAAGCAGCACTTGAACCGATGCCGAAAAATACTGATTTAGCGTGTAATCTGCTTGAAGCCCTAGTAATGACTTTTCTGAAAAACTGACTGAGTCATCGTAGCCCTCATACTCTGCTGAAGACGTATCTAAATAACCGCCTACCGCACGCGCAAATCCGGAGAATTCTATGTCACTGTTGTCTGCAAAAGAAGCAGAGCACCAGCACAGCGCAAGCAGGCTTAAGGCATTATTAAGTAAACTAGTATTTTTCAAAACGTTAACCTGTTGCTGTATCAGTCGAATATGTATTTTATTGAGTAAGCTCAGCCACAAAGCAAAAGCCAAGCAAACACGTTGTTATTTTACATTTTAACGTATGTCGCAACACTAGTGTAATCCACCTGTGGCAGATGTGCTTCATTTATAGCTATTTTTATTGGGTATACCGGGTGTTCACTTTGGCGAGAGGGCGATAATTTGCTGGATTTGCCAAAAGCCTTGGTGTTTTGAAGATATACTCCGAGTGATTGGGGGAGGTAACGCGCTTTTACATAAGGGGAATGCGATATCTGCATATGCATTTGCGTCATATCAAAGCGCCAACAAGCCTCTTTCTCACCTTTGTCAGCGGTAGTCATTACCGTGTGGAATTGAGACAATGACTATCTTATCTACTTTATTCATTTTGGTTGTACTTATATGGCGAACCTAGTTCGTGGCTAACGTTGTAAACAATGCACTACTCTCATCTAAGCGGCTCGCCATTAATGTGGTGACCTATAAAGAAGGTCATCGTGTGTTAGAACACAATGACCCTATGGGAAGTGGGCGCTATTATAAATTCAATGTTGTGTTGGAAAAGCCCGAGAGAGGCGGTGTGTTTCGCGCAGAAAAAGTTATCTTCAACTTATTTAATCGCATTTACTTTTTTCGCCCTGACAAATATTTGCATAGCGTGAGCAAAATAGAAAAAGGCCAGCGTAAATTGTTGTCTATTGCTTTGTATATTTAAAGGTTACGCTTTTGTGTAAGCCAGTTTTAGTAAGCCAGCACAGTGAAAAAGCTCTAGTGAGCGAGTTTAAGTACTATTACGCCGGCAACAATAAGCGCTACGCCGCAGTATCTCGCAATTGATGATGGGTCGCCATAATACATAACGCCTACTAAAAAAGTGCCTGCCGCGCCAATGCCTGTCCACACAGCGTATGCGGTACCAATAGGAATGTGCTTTTGAGCCATCCACAAGCAAAAACCACTGGCAGCCATAAAGCCAACGGCTAACCCAATACCTACCACACGGGTTTCAACCTCCTGTGCTAGCTTAAGTCCCACAGGCCATCCTATTTCTAATAGGCCCGCTACTATCAAATATATCCAGCTCATTTGTCTTTCCTTTTTAACGTGCTGTGTGGGTGCGTAGCCTAGCGTTTAAATATTAAAATTACACTCGATATATCGTACTAGATTGCATCTGAGCGATTCTTTATAAAGGGCAAATTGAAAAGATAAAAACACGCCTATTTCTCTATTTATTTCAACAATGCGTTTAGCTGTGATTTACGCCATGTTGCAATTAACCCGTGATTTTCCCCGGTGTTTCATTTAGTCTAGGAATGGCTTGAACGGTCGTTCAAGTTATTCGTCTTTAACGTAAATACACATTTGCCTTTAGCGTAAATAGACATTCACCTTTAACGTAAATAGACAGAGGTATTATGAGGAATCGCACACTACTATCCCTTTTTAGCGTATTTTGGCTGTTTAATAGCAGCGTATTTGCCAACGATTCAGCAGAGACAACGGCTCAACACACAAAGCCTAAAGTAATTATTTTTGACGTAAACGAAACCTTATTAGACCTTGAAAACATGCGTACCTCAGTGGGCGAGGCGCTCAATGGTCGAGACGATTTACTGCCATTGTGGTTTTCCACTATGTTGCATCATTCTTTAGTGGTGTCAGCGACAGGCGAATACCAATCTTTTGGAAATATCGGTGTTGCAGCGTTAGAAATGGTGGCAGAAAATAATGATATTGTTATTTCACACGATAATGCACGAACCGCCATCGTGACACCGCTGCGCTCTTTGCCGGCGCATCCAGATGTTGTCGAAGGGCTAGCGGCATTAAAAGCACAAGGATATAAGTTAGTAACCTTAACTAATTCATCCCTTGAAGGCGTTAAATTACAGCTAAAGAATGCCAAATTAAGCCAATATTTTGATGCTAACCTCAGCATAGAATCTGTGGGTGTATTTAAACCTCATTTAAAAACCTACCAATGGGCGCTTAATGACTTGGGCGTCGATGCTGGCGACGCGCTTATGGTAGCGGCCCACGGCTGGGATATTGCAGGTGCGAACAAAGCTGGTCTTAAAACCGCCTTTATCCGTCGCCCTGGTAAAGTCCTTTTTCCGTTAGCGGAAAAGCCAAACTACAATGTGTCAGACGTGAATGATTTAGCTCGCATGCTCGCAGCGTTAAAATAGAGAAAATAAAGGGGGTCAGAACCGCATTTTTTTACGCGGTTCTGTCATTTTCTAACGTTTGCACTTTCTAACGTTTAGTTAGGCAAAAGCGACTATAAATAGTTGAAACCTTTATTTCGTCTGTTCAATGGTTAACCTATCTATTATGCTTGCGAGAAGGGGCTATGGCATTAATGCCTCCTCTCAATCCAATAAAAAAACAAGAAGCACTGTCCATAACATGTAACTGGAAGAAAAATGGCGTATCGATTTATTATCGCTCTGTTCCTCATTTTACCGATTAAGTACGGAGTTGCTAATGAAGAGCGTATCGCAACGGTAGAGCAGCAACTTTCTGAGCTTGATGAAAAAAGTGTTGCTACGTTACCTTTGTTGATTGAGCTATCGTCGACTTACTTATACAAAGATCCAAGCTTGGCAGAGCGCTATGCTTCACAAGCTCTGCCTATAAGCGTAGAGAGCAAAGATGACATGAGCCGCTCTGAGGTGTCTCGCCTACTTGGTATGGCAACTATGTATCAAGGTAAAAATGAAGAAGCTCTTACCTATCTGACCCAAGCAATTACCGCCGCACGTAACACGAACAATCCTCATCTACTCTCTGTTTGTAATCGATCTCTTGGTGTTTTTTACGAGTTGACTGTGGATTACGACAATGCCATGAAGTTCTATATAGACGCCCTAAAATTTGCAAAGCGTAGCGAAGATACCGCCGATTTAGCCATGGTTTATGGCAATTTAGGCAACGTACTCAACTCTCAGGGTGATTACGATGAGGCTGCCGATTATTTTAAAAAGGCGAGGGATATCCACAAGCAAGCCAACAACACTGAGATGGTGATGAATATGACCGTTGGTTTGGGTATGTCTTACCTAAAGTCTCGGCAATTAGATAAGGCACAAAATATTTTTGAAAGCGTTCTTGCCAGTGATGATGTTATTGTTGACTTCACCTACAGCGAAGCTAGTGTAAGTTTGGCGCACGTATATCAACAGCGAGGATTGAATAAAAAAGCTATTGATATGTACAAATACGTTATCGAAAATGCTCGCGCAGGCTCTTACCCTCAGGCTTTAGCTTCCGCTTATCTCGGGTTAGGCGATTTGTACCAGTCATTAACTCGGTATGATGATGCGCTGCGTTTGTATCGCCAGGGCATTGTCACCGTTAAGAACAAGACCTCAGTTGAGAGCGAAATAGCGCTGTATGAAAGCTTAGCCATGCTTGAATTAAAGCTAGGAAACTACGAAGAAGCAGCAAAAGTTCAGGCGGAATATATTGACAGGCGAAATGCTATTCAGCCTGTTACTCAGTCGGGTATTATCAAAAAACTCGAAGCTCAGATTAAAAACGAACAAGAGTTGATTAAGCTTCAAGAAAGCCTGTTACAACGAGAGCGTGAGGCTCGTAATTCCTCGTTCTATTTATTTTCTGCTGTAGTTATCTCATTAATATGCGCATTATTGTTCCTCACATTATTATTGCGAAGACAAAAACTACTTAGATTGGAGCATGCCAATGAGGTGTTAATCGATGCCTCAGAAACGGATTATTTAACAGGAATTGGCAATCGTCGTTACCTTGACCGAAAATTTCGAAGTCAACGGGGCATCAATATAGACATGGCCTTTCTGTTACTAGATATCGATTATTTTAAAGCCATAAACGACACTCATGGTCACGATGCTGGTGATAAAGTACTGGTTGCGTTGGCTAATGCAGTGAAAGCGCTATGTCAAAGTGATGATATTTTTGCCCGTATTGGGGGCGAAGAATTTGTCATTATGACTTTCAACAAAAGCGAAGTTGACGCAATGGCGTTTGCTGAACGTTTGAGAGGACACGTGGAGGCGATGATTCCACCCAGTGAATGCCCGCAAGATATAAGCGTTACGGTAAGTATAGGTGTTGCTATCGGAAGTATGAAAGCGGCTCAATACGATGTGCTATATAAACAGGCCGACATAGCATTGTTCCAAGCGAAAACCCATGGTAGAAATCAGGTGAAGCAGTATAATGCGCCCTAGTCCAAAGCGTGCTTTTAATAGTTCGAGCGCACCGTGATAGAGACACTGACAGCACAACAAGCGACATCGCCATGCTGTCAATAGCGGCTCGAGAGGAAATATCTAACGAGCCTAATCAACCGTTCTTAATCAGTAGCCTAGTGTTACGGATTAATTTTTACTAACCAGTTATGCGTATCTTCTGCCTTGCCCCACTGTATATCGTTCAGCGCTTGACGAAGCTTCATAGTAACTGGGCCTGCTTCGCCGTTACCTACTTGATACTCTTTTTCGTTGTGAATAAGCGTGCCCACAGGCGTTAGCACTGCCGCTGTACCAGATAGAGCAGCCTCTGCGCCAGGCTTGGCTGCGCGTTCTAGCAATTCACTCACCGTAAGCTCTCTTTCGCTTACCGTCATGCCATGGTCTTTTGCTAGTTGTAGAACTGTCGCGCGAGTTACACCGTGCAGGAAGCTAGAATCTAGGCCTTTGGTGATGATCTCGTTGCCATCGATAAGTAAGAAGTTTGCCGCGCCAGTTTCCTGTACGTCACCATTTGGACAAAACAGAATTTGATCGGCCTGCACTTCTTCTCTTGCCTTTAGAATAGGCGGTAATGCACTGGCGTAGTTACCACCACTTTTTACCATACCCATGTGCGGCGCACAGCGCATACCCGTTTCGTCTAGTAAAAGACGAAGCGGCTTTAAACCACCGGCAAAATAATCACCAACGGGTGATAAAAGCACGTATAGCATTGATGTGGCCGACGGTGCAGCTGCTTTACCAATAGACGCTTCAGTACCTACATGCGTTGGGCGAATATACATTGAACCAGGAGGCTCTGGAACTTCTGAGCTGTACTTCGATACCACGTCGATAATCATTGCTTCTACTTGCGCTTTATCTATTTCAGGCAAGTTGAGTAAACGACTGCTTTGTGCAAAGCGTTCGATATTTTTGTCCATACGAAAAATGTTAATACTGCCATCTTCGTGCTTAAACGCCTTAAGACCCTCAAAACATGTGCTCGAGTAGTGAAGAACATGCGCGCCAGGATGCATTTGTATGGCGTCTGAACTGACAAACTCAGTCTCAGACCATGCGTCGTTTTCAAAGCGGGTAAGCGCCATTTCAGGCATGAATACGGTACCGAATACGGCCATTAGGGTTTCCTGTTTATGTGTTCTCAAAAATACTGCGGTGAGTTTATCAAAAATTACCCTGTTTGCTAAAAGAATGTGCAAAAGGAAATCATCTTTGTCATGTAAATTGTAAACTTGAGGCCTTTCTCGACACAAAGAAAAGGCCCTATGCTTTTATGATGCTAGGGACTTAAGGTAGTCGCGCTCTTGATACTAGCACTGTTGATGCTCGCACTTTTGGTACTAGGGCTTTTCACTACTACAGCCGAAGGGCACATTGTAGCCTTCGGCTTATTTTCAGTATTGCAGTGTATTTAGGCTGTCTAAAGCATACTAAAGCATACTAAAGCATACTAAAGCGTACTAAAGCGAACTAGAGCTTAGTACCGTGAATATCCAGTTCTACCAGAGGCGAGTCTAGAGATGCCGCGAATGCAGCTACCTTTTCTCGCTGAGTATTACCGTCGCCCGCAATAACATAAATCATGGCTGGCTCCTGCATATACTGCTCGATAACCCGATGCACCTCATCTAAGTTGGCATTTAGTGCGTAGTTTTGCTGTAGCTCTACGTAATTAGCAGGGCGGTTGTATTCGCTAATCTCCTCTAGCATACGTAACTTGCTTCCCAAGGTTTCAAACGCTCGCGCATTGCCTTTAATCACCATGTTTTGCATGACAGACAAATCTTGCTGGTCAAAGGTGTCTTTGTAATCGCCCACAAGACGTTTGAATTCCTCTAGCGATTCTTTAGTTACATTGCTTCTCACCTGAGAACTTGCAATAAATGCTGAATGATAAGGGCCGCCTCTTACATACGAATAAGCGCCGTAGGTGTAGCCTTTCTCAATTCTCAATGTTTGAGCTAAACGTCCGCTAATTCCACCGCCAAGTGATGTGTTGGCATATTCAATGGGGTAAATGTCGTCGTTTTGTGCATTTGGAAGCAGCTTGCCCATATAGATAACAGATTGCTTTGCATCTGGAATATCAATAAAGAACACGCGGCTATCTGCCGATGTAACGGCAGGTTTTAGCTTAGGCAGTGAAGCCGTTGCACCAGACCAATCGCTGAACGAAGAAAGTGCGGCAATGACCGACGCTTTATCGACTGCACCCACACTATGGTATTGGCTACCTAGCGGCTTAATGTTAGCTGCGTAATAGGCCTCAACATCGTCCAATGTAATGGTATCGATACTGGTGAGCGTTCCACCTGTGGCAACGCCTAATGGGTGATTATCGCCGTAAAGTTTGGTAGAGAAAACGTTGAATGCTGTGCGCGATGGGTTACTTAAGCTCTGCTTGATGTTCGTCAGCTGAGCTTGTTTTATTCTATCAAAATCAGCTTGTTTAAAAGCAGGCATAGTTAGCATTTCAGAGACCAACGCCATTGTCTCGCGGTAGTTTTTAGCGAGCACACTTCCTCGAAGCGTAATATCGTACTTCGATGCACTTACGTTAACCGACGCACCAAGTAGACCAAGTGCTTGTTCAAACTCTGCCGCCGTTCTTTTTTCAGTACCCTCAAATAACATATCGGCAAGTAGCGCTGATGTGCCTTCCTTACCGCTTGCGTCTAGCAGCTGGCCACCCGGGAAACGCATGCTGAAATTCACTAATGGCAGCTCGGTATCTTCAATACCATAAGCATTAATACCTAATTCAGTAGTATGCTGCCACACATCAGGTACGTTAATAGCAGGCAGGTCTGTTAGTGCGGGTTCACTGCGATCGTTGTTGGTGTTAGTGCGCTTGAATGCGACGTTATCCGACTCGTTAAACTCCTTTTCTGCCCCTTCTATAATTTGCTCTTCAACCACGTTTGCCTTAGTGGCGTTGTCCATAGCAAGTTCAACTTCGCCTTTAGGAACGAAGTTGGTAATAACGGCAGGCTTGTTTAGCACATATTGGTTAAACACACGCACGATGTCTTCGGTAGTAACACTGTTAATCTGCGTAATTTCAGTATGATAAAAATCAGGAGATTGTGCATACTCATTGTATATTCCAAGCTGAAGGGACTTGTTAAGGATGCTTTCAAACTGTTCATAAAACGCGGTTTCGGTTTGCGCGCGTATGCGAGTCAGCTGAGCATCGGTAACGCCTTTGTCTTTGAAAGTAGCTAAACCTTGTTTAATAAGGGCATGGACTTCATCTAACGGTTGGCCTGAATTTGCTCGTACTCGCAATGTGAATGTACCAGCAACTTCCTGGGCAGAGTGATAAGCCGATACATTTGGAGCCACTTGCTTTTCAGTAACGAGTAACTCATATAGCGGTGTGTCTTTAGTCCCTGCCAATAATTCGCCAAGCATATCAAGAGCGTATGCGTCAGGATGATACTGCTCAACAGTAGGTAGCGTAATTCTAATTTCAGGAAGGCGAGCAAAATTATCTTCATGCACCAAAGTAATATCGCTATCTAACGACACTGGCATAGGCTCTATAGGCGCCACCGACTTGCCGGCATCAATTTCGCCAAACCAATAAGCCACTTTTTCTTTTGTTGCTTCAATGTCGATATCACCGGCAATCACTAGCGTTACGTTTGATGGGGTATAAAACTCGTTGTAAAAGCCTTTTACATCTTCCAGCGTAGCTGCCTGTAAGTCTTCTAAATCGCCAATAACCGTCCAGCTGTACGGGTGTTCAGCGGGGTAAAGCGCTTTGCGAATAACGTGGTCGGTATGGCCGTAAGGGCGGTTATCCACGCGCTGACGTTTTTCATTTTTCACCACCTGTTTTTCGCGCTCAAGAGTAGGCTCGGTAACCGTATTGATCATAAAGCCTAAACGGTCTGAGTCTATCCAAAGCAGCTTATCAAACGCATCTTTTGGCACCACTTCGTAGTAAATAGTACCGTCACTCCAGGTGCCGCCATTTCGACTCCCACCTAATTCAGGGATCATTTTGCGATTGGCGCCTTTAGGCACATTTTCAGAATCGTTAAAGGCCATGTGTTCAAAGAAGTGGGCAAATCCTGTTCTTCCAGGTTTTTCTCTGTTGGAGCCTACGTGCACCACGGTGGCAAGCGAGACAATGGGGTCAGACTTATCTTCATGCAAAATGACCGTTAAACCATTGTCTAACTGATATTTCTCGTATTCGATATTAAGACCTGGCTCTTCGGCCTTCGCTTCTTTTTTTACACTATCTTTTGATGATGGCGCAGTAGGGGCACATGCGGTTACCGCAGTTGCCAAAGCAATAATACCAAAGAGGTAAGTACCTGCTTTCATGGAGTAATCCCTTCTATTTATTCTTAGTCGCTCTACAATAGTAACTATTGATAGTAGGCACAAGTTGCTGGTGGTTTTAGAAAGAGACGACAGTACGTTTTTGTAAAGTACAACTGACTGCACAAATACTCCATTTAGCACCGTATACCGATAAAATTCTTATGGTTGCCTATCCACCTAAGTGATTCGCGTGCAGCTTTTCTTAGTGCTAGCGTAAGGTTATAAGCAAACGCTACTACTCAATATAATTACACGGAGAATGATTACTGTGACAACATCAAAACAACTACTAACAAAAATTACTTCGCAAGGTCAGCTAGAAATTAACCTTGTTGACTCGGATATCCCTGAGCCAAAAGCGCACCAGGTTGTTGTTAAAATTGAAGCCACACCTATCAATCCGTCGGATATGTGGCCTATGTTTGGTCCAGCAAATTTGAATGAAGCGACCTTCGATGCAGACAAGGGTCAGCTAACGGCACCCGTGCACCCTGGTTTACTACCTCGTATAAAATCTCGCTTGGACATGTCATTACCTATCGGTAATGAAGGTGCTGGCGTGGTAGTGGCTGCCGGTGAAAGTGAAGCAGCTCAATCTATGTTGGGTAAAACGGTCGCGGTACTATCAGGTGCCTGTTTTGCGCAGTACTGCTGCGTGCCGGTTCAAGCGTGTATCGTTCATAAAGAAGAGACTACACCGCAGCAAGCTGCGTCATCGTTTGTTAACCCGCTAACGGCCTTGGGTATGGTTGAAACCATGCGCATGGAAGGACATAGCGCATTAGTTCATACCGCAGCGGCCTCTAACTTAGGTATTATGCTAAACAAAATTTGTATTGCCGAAGGCGTGCCCTTGGTCAATATAGTACGCAAGCAGTCTCAAGCTGATTTATTGACAGATATTGGCGCGAAATACGTGTGCAATTCGTCAAGCGATAGCTTTAAAAAAGACCTCTACAAAGCCATTGAAGCAACCGGTGCCACATTAGCCTTTGATGCCATTGGTGGGGGTGAGTTGGTTAGCGACATTTTAACGGCAATGGAAGCGGTTGGAAGCAAAGACGCTGAAGGTTTTAATACTTATGGCTCAGACGCCAACAAACAAGTGTATATTTACGGCGGCCTAGACTTTTCACCTACTATCTTAAACCGTGCCTACGGCATGACTTGGGGAATTGGCGGGTGGCTATTAATGCGCTTCTTAGGCAAATTAGCCCCTGAAAAAGTGGGTGCGCTACATCATCGCGTGGCAAATGAAATTAATACCACGTTTAAAAGCGACTTTACTGATGTATTAAGCTTAGAAGAGGCATTGCAGCCTGAAAGAATAGCTCAATATAATGCAAAGAAAACCGGCGAAAAGTATTTAATCAATCCTCAGAAATAGATGTTGTTGATAAGGCTAATTTGAGTTTAGAAGAAGCCATTTTTCGCAATACTAAAAAAGCCACCTCTTACCAAGAGGTGGCTTTTTATTTGGCCGCTAAATGCTTTTTTATAGCTAAAGGCTCTACAGTAGCGCTATAGGCTTTCCATTAAAGCTAAAGGCTTTCCATTGAAGCTAAAGGCTTTGCAAAAGCAGCTAGAAGTCTATGAACGCTTAAACTTAACGCAGCGACATACCAGCGCTAAGCTCAGTAAGAAAAAGCCTAAGCTTCCTCCGCCAGACGAACTGTTGCCAGAGCCTGGAACATCTGGAGAGACTGCGTCTATCAGCGTATTTTCAACAGGAATAATATCTGGATTGGTCACCGTTGCGCTATCTGTCACTACTACGTCAGTAATAATCACCAAGTTGTCGCCTGTTACTTCAACATCATTACTCGCATCGGCGCTGGTATAGTTTTGCAGGGGAATAGTTTCCGCTGCGCCGCCCAAATTAAAACGTGGTAGGTCTTCAATAGCATCAAGCACTTCCATGCCATTACCTAACACTTGGCCAAACACGGTAAACCCGCCATTTTGCACATCTAGGTTTGCGCTGTTGTCAGATAAGTTAATAAACCATTGTGATGTGGCGCTATCTGGTGAACTGGCAAGCTTTGCCATTGCAATAGTGCCGCGAACGTTAGATAACGTTGGCTCATTAATAACAGGCGTTCCTGTGGGTACGCTATCAAGAGGAAACATACCGTTATAAACAAAACCGCCGCTTTGCGCGACAAAGCCTGGCTCTAAACGATGTACCACCGTGTTTGCATAGGCTCCTGAGTTTACATAGTCCAAAAAGTTCTCGACGGTTTCAGGAGTCTCTTCATCGAAAAGATTTATTTGTACGTTGCCTAGTGCGGTTCGTACTTCAACCACAGTGGCCTGCACTGTGCCGGCCATTAACAGGCCTAAAACACCCGCGACTCGGAGAGAGTTTGATTTAGCTAGAGTAAACATCAATTGATACGCTTATAGAAAAAATGAGAGGCCTGATTCTACGGTAGAAGCCGAAACGAATACAAATAAAGATCAATCCGCATTTTTTCTCTTCAAAGGCGTTACCTAGTCGCTATTCATGTTGCCTTACTGTAGAATGCGCCGCGGAGTTGGCCAGGCAATCGCCGCTTTCGCAAGAAAGGGGAGGAAAGTCCGGGCTCCACAGGGCAGGGTGCCAGATAACGTCTGGGCGGCGCAAGCCGACGACAAGTGCAGCAGAGAGAAGACCGCCTAAGCATGTTTACATGCCGGTAAGGCTGAAAGGGTGCGGTAAGAGCGCACCGCACCTCTGGTAACAGAGTGTGGCGAGGTAAACTCCACCCGGAGCAAGACCAAATAGGATCCCTTAACGTGTGGCCCGCATGGGGATCGGGTAGGTTGCTTGAATCAGTGAGTAATTGCTGATCTAGAGGAATGGTTGCCCACGACAGAACCCGGCTTATCGGCCAACTCCACCTTTATTTTTGTGAGCAACGTAATCACGTTGTTTACCACTTTCGTCGGCATATTTGTTTTGCGCGGCGATGAGGCGATTAAGCCTTTATTTAACCTTTTGTGAACGCTCTTTTTAAAAGCTTCTTTGCAAGGTAATAGCAAGACAATAACTCGTTGGCATTAATAGCCAGATAGCAGTTAGATAGAGAAATCGGCGTATTTGTCGATCACTGATTGAATCTTCCCTTCAGCGCTTAACTTCTGTATCACGTTATTCAACGTACCTACTTTATCTTTATGTCGGCTGTGCAAACGAAGGGCGAGGGAGCCTTTGGTGTGAATAGCGCCAAAGCTAATTTCAACACCGTGTTTAGCAGACCAATAGCGAGCAACAGCCTCTTCCATAATTACCACTTCTATCCGTTGATTACGCAAGGCCAATATGAGGTCACTTTCCGATTGAAAGGCGAGAGGCGTAAAGGTATCAGCGTCAAAATAAACGTAGCCTTCTACGGTACCAACAATACTGTCCTTTCGAATTTGGTTACGAGTGCGATAACGATCTGCATTCTCTGGAAGGGTAATAAAGTACTCTGTTACGTCGATAATAGGGTCGGTGAAAACAAAGTTACCGTTTGCTTCATTTGATGGCACCCATTCTGGGCTGAAAAAGTCAAAATCAAGTGCCCCATTTCTAAACGCTTGCGCGGCTCGTTTTGTAGATAGCATGACTTTTTCGGTTTTAAACCCGGCAGTGTCCATAATTAATGGTAGTAATTCCACCATTATGCCAGGACGATGATCATCCACCGCATTTTCATAGGGTATTGAGCTGCCTGAAGTACCTAGATTATATCTCAGCGACTCCTTGGCAATACAGGCTGAAGAGGCTAACGAGAGCAGCAACATCTTTACTAAAATTCGATATATTCGTCGTTTCACTGGGTCCATCCACATCGTAAAAAGTCGCTCGTAAACACTGCATCATTTATAAAAAAGATTAAAGATTCTATCAAAAGCGCTTGCATCGTTTGTTTAGACGTTTTTAGGTATTGTTTATTAATAAGCGAGACGCTTTAAACGCAACCCATGTGGTCAGAGTAGTTCAAATTAACGATGATGAAAAGTGGCATGATTCTACTATTGCGATGCTAGAAGTAAAAAATAAGAAAAAGTGCGTATATTCGGCTGAGTCGCCTTTTAGTAGCCTAAAAGAAAAATGTACTGCTACCCTTTAAGACACAGGTGCAGTGTGTGGGCAATATAACGTGCTAGTAATTAATTATGCGGAGAAAAAGTGCAAAATAGATGGCTCCCTTCTATCGTCGATGTTGAAGCAAGTGGTTTTGGGGCGGCGAGTTACCCCATTGAAGTCGGCATCGTGCGCTATGATGGTGCAAAGTGGTGTAAATTGATCCGCCCGTTTGATTCGTGGATCCACTGGGATGACAAAGCCGAACAACTGCACGGTATAACAAGAGAGATGCTTCACACTCGCGGCGTTGAGCCTGTGAGAGTGTGTCACGAGCTTAATCGCTTTTTAGGCAATACCATAGTATACAGTGACGGTTGGGTGGTTGATAACCCATGGTTGATAAAGCTGTTTAGCGCCGCTCAGGTTGAGATGGCGTTCACGTGCAGGGCAATGGAATACATTTTGAGCGAGCCGCAGATGAACATGTGGCATGAGGTGAAAGATAATTTATCAGTGAATTTAGATACCCAGCGACATAGAGCTAGTGCCGACGCCTATTTAATTCAGCAAACGTTTATACAAACTCAGATTAAGACCAGTAAAAAGGCTCACCAGTCGCCTAAACAAAGTAAATAAGGGCAAAACAAATAAGGGCCGAACAAATTAGGGAAAACAAATAAAGCCAAAACGAACTAAGAGCCTACCTTCAAAACATAACCCCTTAAAAGAGGTAATGCACACCTAGAGAAAGCGCCATATTTTCTTCTTCTCCAACCTGTCGATGTTCAATTTCTACCGCCATGTTCAACCCTTTATTATCGCCTAAAAGCCATCCTAATCGGGTAAACGTGCCTATATCAGTTGGAACATACAGCCACTCTGCGTAATGACTAAATGCAGTGTTTTTCGTATTGTACGTGGCGTAAACATGTTGAGGTAAGCGCGTATTAAAACTGCGTTTGGCACTCACAGACGTTTGCGACCCAGCGGGGTAGGTAAAGCTACTGTCGTACTGATGGGTTTCTGTGATGGAATGTGGTCTGTAGCGGCTTTTCAGCTGCCAGTTTGCCATCTTCGCGCTTTTAAAATGAATGGGACCAAAGTTAGATTCTACACTTCTTTCACGCGCACTCGCATTGCTAGCGGCAAAACAGAGTCCGCATAGTAGCAATAAAACGTAGAAGCGCTTGGTTGTCATGTGTTTCACTTTAAGTGTCAATTTCATTGCTTGTTACAACACAATCAGCAACAAAGAAGTTTAGAGTAAAGAAAGAAAAAGAGCACCATTCTTTACTCAACAATCTTATTATGGCACTGCTTATCGGCGTCTACGGTATCATGCTGATGCAGTACGTATTTTTATAGCTACTTATTAAATAGCTACTTATTAATTGACTAACTATTAAAAGCATAAATAGCTTTTATCTAAGCATAGACAAAAATGCAGGTTACGGAAATGCATTTAAAATACTTAACGCAAATTCTTTTACTTTAAAAAACAAAAAGCCCCCGCTATAAATATGCTTTTCGCATTAACGAGGGCTTTTTAGCGGCGCTAACACGCCCTTATTTATTTAACTAAACCGATGCTTTAAGCGCTTCGGCTTTGTCAGTCGCTTCCCAAGGGAAAGCTTCACGACCAAAGTGACCATAAGCCGCAGTTGCACGGTAAATTGGACGCTCAAGGTCTAACATTTTAATTAGGCCGTACGGGCGAAGGTCAAAATGTTCGCGCACTAGTGCAACCAATGTTTTTTCGTCAACCACGCCGGTACCAAAAGTATCGATACTGATAGAGGTAGGCTGCGCAACGCCGATAGCGTAAGAAATTTGAATTTCACAGCGCTTGGCTAACCCTGCCGCTACAATATTCTTCGCTACATAACGTCCAGCGTAAGCGGCACTGCGGTCAACTTTTGATGGATCTTTTCCTGAGAATGCACCACCGCCGTGACGTGCCATACCGCCGTAGGTATCAACAATTATCTTGCGACCGGTTAAACCACAGTCGCCCATTGGGCCACCAATCACAAATCGACCGGTGGGGTTAATGTGAAATTGGGTATTTCCATCAATCCATTCGCTTGGCAGAACCGGTTTAATTATCTCTTCCATGACAGCTTCGCGAACGGTTTCAGTAGACACTGAGTCGCAATGCTGTGTTGATAACACTACTGCGTCAATTCCAACAGGCTTGTCATTTTCGTATTTAAACGTGATCTGACTTTTCGCGTCAGGGCGCAGCCAATCAAGCTTTCCCGATTTGCGTACTTCAGCTTGCTTTTGTACTAAACGGTGCGAGTAAGTAATCGGCGCTGGCATAAGCACGTCGGTTTCGTCACTTGCGTAACCAAACATTAAACCTTGGTCGCCTGCACCTTGCTCTTCTAAGCTGGCGCGGTCTACACCCTGGTTAATATCGGGAGACTGCTTACCAATAGCGTTAAGCACGGCGCACGAATCAGCATCAAAACCCATATCAGAATGGGTATAACCAATCTCTTTCACTGTATTTCGAGTGATTTCTTCAATATCAACCCATGCTGACGTGGTAACTTCACCGCCAACCAAAACCATACCTGTTTTTACATAGGTTTCGCAGGCAACACGTGCCCGAGAGTCTTGCTCTAATATAGCGTCAAGCACTGCATCTGAAATTTGGTCAGCGATTTTATCCGGATGTCCTTCAGAAACCGATTCAGAAGTGAATAGATTCGTGGCCATGTGTACTCCGTTTGCATTTAATTATCGAAATTATTTGTATTGTACTAAATCAAGTTATAAATACCAGTCTTTACTTCTAGACGTCTAAAAGTCTTGTGACTTTAAACCGTTACGATTTGTTGACATTTACCGATCAGTTTCTCTTTTTTAGTTACGTATTGAGATCGAACAACGTCGAGTACTGACATACAAATTTGCGTTTTATCAATGAGCATTTACGTGTGTTTTGCTTAATAGACCATTTTTTGTGAGTAGTTTCGCTTTTGGCATTATAAACCCATTGAACTGTGCGGTGGCATGGGTAAGAATAACGCCACATTCAAACGTACATTAAAAAGCAAAGCTTAAGTCGAATGCGCGACTTACCTCCACGCTCGCTTAGATACGAATTATAACCAGGAGACAACATGCCCTCTCGTCGCGAACTCGCCAATGCTATCCGTGCATTAAGTATGGATGCGGTTCAACAAGCTAAATCAGGTCACCCAGGCGCCCCAATGGGGATGGCCGACATTGCTCAAGTATTATGGCAGGACTTTTTATCCCATAATCCAGCTAACCCATCATGGGCTAACCGCGATCGCTTCGTGCTTTCGAATGGTCATGGGTCAATGCTGTTATATTCTCTGCTTCATTTATCGGGCTACGAACTGCCAATTGAAGAGCTTAAAAACTTCCGCCAGTTGCATTCTAAAACTCCAGGTCACCCAGAATATGGTTATGCACCTGGTGTAGAAACCACCACAGGCCCATTAGGCCAAGGCGTGAGCAATGCAGTCGGTATGGCGCTAGCTGAAAAAGTACTTGCGGCTCAGTTTAACCGCGATGGTCACGACATTGTTGATCATTACACTTATACATTCCTTGGCGATGGCTGCTTAATGGAAGGTATCTCACACGAAACGTGCTCTCTTGCAGGTACCTTAGGTTTAGGCAAACTTATCGCGTTTTGGGATGACAACGGCATTTCAATTGACGGTGAAGTTGAAGGTTGGTTTACCGACGACACGGCAGCACGCTTTAAAAGTTACGGCTGGGATGTGATTGAAGGTGTAGACGGTCACGATGCAGAACAAGTGAAAGCTGCCATCGAAAAAGCGCAAGAAAACAGCGCTAAGCCAACCCTTATTTGTTGTAAAACGACCATTGGTTTTGGTTCTCCAAACAAAGAAGGTACTGAGTCTTGTCACGGTGCACCGCTAGGCGATGATGAAATTGTAGCAACACGTGAAAAGCTAGGCTGGAAGCACGGCGCGTTTGAAATTCCTGATGACATTTATGCTCAGTGGGATGGCAAAGGTAAAGGCGGTGAAGCAGAGTCGGCATGGAACGATGCTTTTGCAGCTTATGAAGCCGCATACCCTGAACTAGCCGCAGAATTTAAGCGCCGAGTTAACGGTGAACTGCCAGTTGATTTCAGTGACAAAGCAGATGCAATCATTGCCGAGCTGCAAGCTAATCCGCAAAACATTGCGTCGCGTAAAGCGTCTCAAAATGCGCTGAATGCGTTCGGTCCATTGTTGCCAGAACTATTAGGCGGCTCTGCTGACCTAGCAGGCTCTAACCTAACAATTTGGGAAGGCAGTAAAGGCGTTGAAGCTAAGGATGCATCGGGTAACTATGTTTACTACGGTGTGCGCGAGTTTGGTATGTCTGCCATGATGAATGGCATTACGTTACACGGCGGCTTCAAAGCATACGGTGCAACATTCTTGATGTTTATGGAATACGCACGTAACGCAGTTCGCATGGCAGCACTAATGAAGCAGCCTGCTATTTTTGTGTACACACACGACTCAATTGGCTTGGGCGAAGATGGCCCAACTCACCAACCTGTTGAGCAAGTAGTTGCGCTTCGCTCTACACCGAATCTTGATAACTGGCGCCCTTGCGACCAAGTTGAATCAGCGGTGTCGTGGAAATCGGCAATCGAGCGTACTGACGGCCCAACCACTCTTATCTTTACGCGCCAAGGTTTAGCGCAGCAAGAAAGAACCTCACAGCAAGTGGCTGATATTGCGAAAGGTGGCTACGTACTTGTCGATAGTGACAGCACGCCTGAAATTATTCTTATTGCTACGGGTTCTGAAGTTCAGTTGGCAGTAGAAGCCGCCGCTGCATTAACCGAGCAAGGCAAGGCCGTGCGCGTGGTATCAATGCCATCGACAGACGTGTTCGATCGTCAGTCGAAAGACTACCGCGAGAGCGTATTGCCTTCTTCAGTGACCAAGCGTGTAGCGGTTGAAGCACTGTCAAAAGACAGCTGGTACAAATATGTTGGCCTTAATGGCGCTATTATCGGTATGGATACCTTTGGCGAATCGGCACCTGCGGGCGACCTGTTCAAGCACTTTGGTATTACTACCGACGCTGTCATAGAGGCCGCGCTGTCTCTGTAAGAGGTAAATAAAAGCCAATGGTAAATATTGCCATAAATGGGTTTGGTCGAATTGGTCGCAACGTATTACGCGCACTTTACGAGAGTGGGCGTAATAACGAGTTTAATGTTGTAGCCATTAACGACATTGCTAAGCCCGAAGGCATTGCACATTTACTGAAATACGATACCGCCCACGGGCGGTTTCGTTTCGATGTGGCCTTAAAAGATAAAACGCTGTCGGTAGCAGGCGATGATATCCAGCTGCTTGCTGAAGCCGAAATTAGCAATCTTCCCTGGGAAAACCTAGGTGTAGACATTGTGCTTGAATGTACCGGTGTATTTGATGATCGTGCTTCAGGGCAGTCTCATCTCGATGCGGGTGCTAAAAAAGTGCTGTTTTCATCCCCTGGTTCTCCCGATTTAGACAACACAGTCATTTTCGGTACTAACGAAGATACCTTAACCAGTGACCATAAATTAGTCTCTAACGGCTCATGTACCACAAATTGTATTGTTCCTGTTATTCAGGCGCTTGATGCGGCGTTTGGTGTACTTAGTGGCACAATTACCACCATTCATGCATCAATGCATGACCAGCAAGTTATCGATGCATACCATGAAGATTTACGTCGAACTCGGGCTGCAAGCCAATCTATCATTCCTGTAGATACGCGCTTGGCGGCGGGTATTGAACGTATTTTACCCAAATTTGCCGGCAAGTTCGAAGCAATAGCGGTAAGGGTACCCACCATCAACGTCACCGCGATGGACTTAAGTGTTAGCCTCGAAAGTGAAGTGTCTATTGAGCAAGTCAACCAAGCGTTACGAAAGGCAAAAGACGGTCGCTTGCAGGGAATTTTAGACTACACCGAAGAGCCTCTGGTATCAGTAGATTTCAATCACGACCCACACTCGTGTATTGTAGATGGCACACAAACTCGCGTAAGCCACAAGCAGTTAGTTAAAACTCTGGTGTGGTGTGACAATGAATGGGGCTTTGCAAATCGAATGCTAGATACAGCCAAAGTGATGTTTGAAGCAAAATAAATCGTAAATGCTGCCAGGGTTGGTGGCACCAACCCGCGCAGCTTTCACACGTTAATGAATGACAACATTTTTAAATTAACATAGGAAAGATGATGCCAATTCCAAGTATGAACGATATGGCCTTGCACGGTCAGCGTGTTCTCATTAGACAAGATTTAAACGTACCGGTTAAAAACGGCAAAGTAACCTCCGATGCTCGCATTAAAGCATCAATTCCAACCATTAAAGCAGCGCTTGATGCTGGAGCTGCCGTTATGGTGATGTCTCACCTTGGCCGTCCAACTGAAGGCGAGCCTGCCGAAGAGTTTTCGCTTCAACCTGTTGTCGATTACCTAAACGACGCCCTCGATGTACCTGTAAAGCTAGTTAAAGATTACCTAGACGGTGTTGAGCTTGTCGATGGCGAACTAGTGATCCTAGAAAACGTACGCTTCAATGAAGGCGAGAAGAAAGACGACGAAACCCTTTCAAAACAATATGCTGCACTGTGCGATATTTTCGTGATGGATGCATTTGGTACGGCTCACCGTGCACAAGCTTCTACACATGGTGTAGCGAAATTTGCTACCCAAGCATGTGCCGGGCCGCTTCTAGCTGCCGAACTCGATGCACTAGGTAAAGCGCTAGATAATCCTAAGCGCCCAATGGTGGCCATTGTTGGTGGGTCAAAAGTATCGACTAAGCTAACCGTATTAAAAACACTGGCAGAAAAGGTCGATCAGCTTATTGTAGGTGGCGGTATAGCAAACACATTTATTGCTGCCCAGGGCCACAATGTAGGTAAGTCACTGGTTGAGATGGACCTGACGGAACAAGCTACTCAGCTAATGAACAACGCCCAGGCCAATGGCGGAAACATTCCTGTGCCAACCGATGTAGTGGTAGGTGCAGCGTTTGATGAAAATACTGAGGCCACGTTAAAGCACGTGTCTGAAGTCACTGATGAAGATATGATTTTTGATATTGGCCCAGACTCATCGAAAGCTCTGGAAAGCATTATTAAAAATGCGGGTACCATTGTGTGGAATGGCCCGGTCGGTGTATTTGAATTTGAACAGTTCAGCGCAGGTACGAAAGCCCTGTCTGAAGCAATTGCAGCAAGTGACGCATTCTCTATTGCAGGGGGCGGTGATACACTTGCAGCAGTCGATAAGTATGGGATTGCCGATAAGGTCTCTTACATATCAACAGGCGGTGGTGCATTCCTTGAGTTTCTTGAAGGAAAAACACTGCCTGCTGTAGCGATACTAGAAGAAAAAAATAAATAAGCGCTGTCGTTGCCTCAAGTTAGCTAATCAAATTAATTAACTTGAAACTATAACGTAAGAAATAGCGCCTAGTATGCTACCGGTGCTTACCTATACTGAAAACAGCAATAACATGGTGTAGGTAAGTGCCTTTCGAAATTGCCCCTTTTTAAAGAGCAAGCTTCTTTGAAAACGGCGCTTTTCGAAAGACTCTTTTTTTAAAAAAGGTTCTTTGTGAAGAAGAACTGGTTAGCTTTACAGTGATGTTTGCTGACGAAATAACTATAAACCCTACAGCTGTCGTATAGGCAGAACAATACAAAAGGAGTGTTGCAATGGCATCACAAGCTCAGCAATCTATGCTGGATAAACTCAACACACAAATCGGTTTTATTGCAGCGCTAGATCAAAGCGGCGGCAGTACACCGAAAGCGCTACGTCTTTACGGCATTGAAGAGTCAGAATACAGTTCAGACGAAGAAATGTTCAACCTTGTACACGACATGCGCACTCGTATTATTACCAGTGCTCCTTTCAGTGGCGAGCGCGTTCTTGGCGCCATCTTGTTTGAAAATACCTTAGATAGAGAAATTGAAGGCATGTCCACTGCTCACTATTTATGGCAGAAGAAGCGTGTTATTCCGTTTTTGAAGGTAGACAAAGGGCTTCAGGAAGAAAGTGATGGCGTACAGCTCATGAAGCCGATGCCAGAACTAGATGCACTGCTAGCGAAAGCCGTGGCGCAAGACGTGTTTGGTACTAAAATGCGAAGCGTAGTAAAGCTCGCTAATCAGCAGGGTATTAAAGCCGTTGTCGAACAGCAGTTCGAAGTAGGTAAGCAAATTCTTGCCGCAGGACTTGTGCCTATTATCGAGCCAGAGGTTGATATTCACAGCCCGCAGAAAGCCGAAGCTGAAGCACTCCTTAAGCTTGAGATCCTTACCCAGCTTAACTTGTTAAGTGAAGGGCAAGAGGTGATGTTAAAACTAACATTACCTGACCAAGCTAACTTCTACAAAGAGTTAGTAGACCATCCACGTGTACTAAAAGTAGTTGCCTTATCGGGTGGTTATACTCGTAACGACGCTAATGCAAAGTTGTCAGAAAACCAAGGCATGATCGCAAGCTTCTCTCGCGCACTTACCGAGGGTACCTCTGCCAAGCAGTCTAAAGAAGAATTTGAAGCACTACTCGATACCGCAATTGATGGTATTTATACTGCTTCTAAGTCTTAATTTAGCGCTTGTATGGCATTGTGCTTTGCCGCCACAAGCGGCATTAGCTTTGCGTCATAAGCTTTGCAACAGAAGCTTCGAAATATGAGCTTTGCAAAACAGGCACAAAAAAGGAGAGCATCGCTCTCCTTTTTTGTGCCTGTTTATCCCGTGCTGAAATATCCCATTTTCATAAAGAAAGCGAAAGGGCATTTGACTCAAGATGAAAAGTCATTTTGACTTAAAAACTGCCTGACTTCTCGTTCATCAAAACGCAACCCTGCTTGTGAAATAGCGTTAAGGGCGGCATCAATGTCATCAAAAAACGCATATTCAATTTCAGCAGCATCGTAACAAAAGCGCAGTTGCTGTCTTATTGTCATTGCCACATCAGAATCTTTAATCACTACTGCAAGTAATCTTAATCCACGAGTTTGACGAATGCGGGTTTGCTTGATGAAAATATCAAATGTGGAGGGAGGCATAAGGCTTTCACCATATAACACACTTAATTGCGCCCACTGCTTGCTTGGGTTGTCTGTGTTGCTTGATACGGTCTCTATGTGTTGTGAGAGTTTGACCACGCCATGTCGCATTGTTTCGTCATTCCACGGGCCTCTTGCAGAAAAAAGCACAAGCTGCTCGCTCACTGCGCTTTTGTATTCACCATGATGATTATGCATATACCTAATGCCACCTTTTTGTTGGTAAAGTCACACTACCATGTCATCTACTTTTTCAATATTCTCCCTTCGTATACGGTTAGCGGTTGCTTAAAAATAGACTCTACAATTGGACGAAGAGCAAAGAACGCGGTAAGAGTAAATCGCAGCAAGCGTGGTCTACAGCTTTAAATAAAGGACAGTTTGTCTTAAAAGTATGTACATTTTATCGACTAAATCGAGTGAGTGGCCGCATATTTAACCCTGCTTTATCTTCATGGCGTTTGATTGCGCTAGTATGAGAGCTGAACAAGTTTGAAGATCAAAAACAAAAAAAAATAGGGCAACAATGACAGCACATTATTTACACCTACATCGCAAAACGACCAAGAAGTCATTTTCTACAGGCCGCATTTCTACGGCCATATTATTTTCCTTAGGTACTTCTTTGCTGAGTACGTTACTTCCTGCTACCAGTGTGGCTCAAGAAGACACAAGCACTGTGAATTCGACGCCAACATCACCAGCATCCAATAAAGCTCACCACTTTGCGTCAGAAGATATTTTCAATTTGGAGTATGTGAGCGAAGCACAGGTATCGCCAGATAAAAAGCAGGTGGTCTACGTGCGCCGCTCTAATGACATTATGTCTGATAGCACGCGCGCTAATATCTGGCTTGCCAGTGTCGACGGCAGTAAGCACCGGCCTTTACTATCGTCTAAACATAACTTCTACTCGCCTCGTTGGTCTCCTGATGGAAAACGTTTGGCGTACTTGTCGAACGAAGAAGGTAAGCCACAGCTGTATGTACGCTGGATGGATACAGGGCAAACGGCACTTGTTACCAATGTCACCTCTTCCCCTAGCTCCATTACCTGGTCGCCTGATGGAAAGCACATTGCATTTACCATGAGCGTCGATGCCGAAGAAAAGCCGCTGAAAGTGAATATGCCTAAAAAACCGAAAGGGGCCAACTGGTCTCCAAGCTTTGAATATATTACTAAAGCAAGGTACCAAGCCGACGGAAGAGGGGTATTAGAGCCAGCGTATACACATATATTTGTCGTGCCATCACAAGGCGGTACCGCAAGGCAGCTTACCTCTGGCGATTATCACCATCGAGGAAGCTTAAGCTTCTCTCATGACGGCGCAAAAATTTACTTTTCAGCCAATCGAAGCAGCAACTGGGAATACGAGCCAATAGGAGCAGACATTTATACGGTAGACATGCTGGGGCATATCGAGCAGCTAACCAGTTTTAAAGGTCGTGAAGCGTCACCCGTTGTATCGCCTAATGGCAAATATGTCGCTTATGAACGCCGAAGCGATGAAAAAGTCATGTATAAAAATACGTATTTGTATGTGATGAATGCCGATGGTACAGAGCACAAAAATCTCACTGAAACCATCGACAATTCCGTGTCTAACTTTGTATGGAAAGATAATAAGAACATCTATTTTCAGCAGTCGGTAAGAGGTCTTGCGCAAGTCGATAGTGTGTCGCTATCGGGTAAAGTAACCAATATGGCATCTGGGTTGGGGGGCACTACATTAGGCAGGCCATACGTCTTTGCCACATACCACGCCGCGGGTGATGTTATTGCCTACACAAAAGGTACTACTAACAGACCTGCTGACTTATATGTTACTAGCGATGATGAGCGTCAACTGACGTCGCTGAATGAAGATGTACTTGGCCACAAAACGCTGGGTGAAGTGAAAGAGATTGTTTACAAGTCTTCAATAGATGGAGAGGAAATTCAGGGCTGGTATATTCTTCCTCCAGACTACGACAGCAGTAAAACCTACCCACTGATTTTAGAAATTCATGGCGGTCCAAATTTGGCCTATGGTCCAGTGTTTACGGCAGAGTTACAGCGAATGGCGGCCGAAGGCTACGTAGTGTTTTACGATAATCACAGAGGCAGCACTGGCTATGGAGAGCGTTTTGCTTTGTTACTTCAAGGCAAGTACAGCTCAAAGTATGACTTTGCCGATCACATGTCGGGCGTTGATGCGCTCATTGAAAAAGGCATTGCCGACCCTGAAAAGCTTTACATCACCGGTGGCTCAGCCGGGGGAATTGCATCTGCTTATGCCATTGGTCTAACGGATAGGTTTAAAGCCGCGGTAGTGGCAAAGCCTGTTATTAATTGGCTGTCTAAAGTGCTTACCGCTGACTCAGGGCTATACCAAATACCTTTTCAGTTCCCTGGCAAACCTTGGGATAACGTAGAGCATTATTGGAAGCGCTCACCACTGTCGCTAGTTGGCAATGTTACAACGCCTACCATGCTTATCACTGGAGTGAACGATAAACGTACTCCTATGTCTGAAACTGAGCAGTTTTACCAAGCGCTTAAAATTCAGAAAGTAGATACAGTACTCGTAAAAGTACCTGAATCGTCTCATGGCATTGCCGCAAAACCGTCGCGAATGATTGGCAAGGTAGAAAATATCTTAGCGTGGTTTAAAAAGTACAGCGGTGCTGATGACGTTACAACGCCAGATGCTCCTTAGTACGTTTCTTATAAAAGCTATGTAAATACAACTTTCGCCAAAGGGCTTCAAAAGGGCCTTGGCGGAGGTGCTTAGCCATTATATTCGCCAGCACTACCTGAATAGCAGTAAAGGCTAACGTAATGATAAGCAAATCGAGCAAGGTGACTGTAAAGGCAAAGTCAGGGAAGTACGCAGGCATGACTATTCGAAAGAGCACCGCCATCGCCATTGATTGAGTGAGGTATAGCGTAAACGCCATTTTTCCGCAGTTAACTAGCGACTGATACCACCACGCTGCTGTATTTTTTACCTTAACGAATAAATGAGCGTAAACCAACGCGCAAAAGATAGCTGGGACACTCGACAGCATCGGTGTGACATCTGCCGTCACTTGCTCAATCAATATCAAAGGAAGGGTCGAAACGATGGATGTCACTATTGCAATGGCGGCTATCTTTATAAACGACGCTGAAGAAAAGCCCTCGTTGAAAAAGCCATTTCGGTAAAGGTACGCGCCAAACATCATAAGGCCCATAGATTGCCACAACATAGTAAATGGAGCGACAGCAATACTTATTATCTGAAAGGTAGCTTGTGTTTCAATTTGGAATAAATAGCTGCTCTGCCACTGCGCCACTTCTTCGCTATAAACCTCACTGGCTCTAAGTGGAAGTTCGCTGCCGAATTCGTAAAAATATGCTGATATCACGCCAACAACAAGCATAATAACGCTGCCTATTACCAAAAAATTGAGGCTTTTCTTTTTCAGGTTGTCTTGGCTAAGGGAAAAACTTTTTAGAATTAAAAACGCACAAATACTGTAATACAGCAGAATATCGCCACCAAAAATGAATACGCTGTGCAGCAGTCCAAATACAAAAAGCCACTTTAATCGCGACTTAGAAAACGTTAAAAAATCGTATCCTCGCGATTGGCAGCGTTCAAATTGAATAGCCAAGCCTGCACCAAAGAGCAAACAAAATAACGAGCGGAATCTTCCATCTAAGAAAAGGGCATTAACTAGCGAAATGATGTCATCAGATAAAAGCGGTTCTTCAAAAAACGCGTAGCCAGTGTAAAAATTTTGGTGAAACGTAATATTTAAAAAGAGTATACCGAGGATAGCTAGGCCTCGAATGGCGTCTATTGATTGAATTCGCATTTACATTCCTTGTAAAAGAAGATGGAGTGCCATTAGTTTGGAGTTACAGCAGTGTAGCGAGTCTGATAAATAAGATCGAAGTGAAAAATGTATCGAAACGTTTATGTGTTTTGCGCCTATGATTCTTCTGGAGTGTTTTTAAGACGACATGCGACACCAGCGATACTGCCTCTGTTACTTGTTACATTGCCCCAGCGTTTAACGTCTAAAAAAAATAGCTAGCACTACTGCTAGCTATTTTCTTGATGTTAAACGCTGTAGAAAGAAACCCAGCTAGCTATTAATCAATAACTCTAAGTCTAACGCTTGCCAATGCTGGCTCTCACTGGCTAAATCAGCAGATAAAATGGGCTTTTCCTCAAGCCAACCTTCAGGAAAGCGCAACGATAATGATGATGGGTTAACGTCAATGGTCATATCTGGCAAGAATTGCTCTTGTCGTTTTAAATTAAGTAACGCCCCGAGCCTTAGCAGTGCAATAAGGCGCTTCACGGCGTTGCTGTCAAAAAGGTTAAAGCTAGGTAAGTCACTAATGCGTATTTTCTTACGATGAAAACGCACTAATGTGGCTAACAATAACTGCTGCTCTTGAGTGAAGCCGGGCATATCAACATTAGCGAGAATATAGGCACTGTGACGCTGTACGCCACGGGAATTAATTTGTATACCTACTTCGTGCAGCAGCGCTGCCCAACCCAGCATATTTTTAAAGTCTTGGCCTTTGAGCTTCCATGCTTTTTCCGCTTTTCGCAGCAGCATTAGCGAGGTATTTAACACCATGGTTGCTTGCGAGGTATCCACATCATAACGGGTTGCTAAGCTACTGGCCGTTCTTCCACGAATATCCGCGTGATGAAGCTCGTCTTCCATTTGGTAAAGCACGCCTTCGCGCAATGCCGCAGGGGAATAAACAAGTGCTTTAATATTTAAAGCCTTAAACACTGCAATTAAAATAGCGATACCACCGGCTATTACTACACGGCGATCTTCGCTTAAATTGGGAAAGTCCAGCTTATCAACATGCCCCGCATCAATGAATTGGTCCATAAGGCTACGCAAGGCTTTCAACGTAACGGGAATATCGTGTTCGTTGGTTTTGTCTTGCTGACATAGTGTGAATAAAGAGCGAATAGTCCCCGAGGTGCCAACACACTGCACCCAGCCAAGCTTGCGATACTTAACGTCTATCATCTCAAGCTCTTGAGCGGCACTGGTTATTGCTTTATTAAACGCACTGCGCTTTAGCTCGCCGTTAGCAAAAAATTTCTGGGTGTAGCTTACGCAGCCCATTTGCAAGCTTCTACAAAGTAGAGGTTTAAACCCTTTGCCAATAACAAACTCCGTTGAACCACCGCCTATATCTACCACCAGTTGCTGGCCATCAGCATGATTAGTGTGGGCAACACCGGAGTAGATTAAGCGCGCTTCTTCCACCCCGGAGATAACTTCAATGGGGTAGGGCAGCACGTCTTTTGCTGCGCGAATAAACTGTCTGGCGTTTCGCGCTTTTCGCAGGGTGTGCGTGGCCACAATTCTGACTGAATCGGGCTCGAAGCCTTTTAAACTTTCAGCAATGACTTTGAGCATGGCAAGGCCACGTTCTATGGCTTCATCAGACAAAATATTGTCGTCATCTAGCCCTTCGGCAAGTCTCACCTTCTGTTTAACGCGGTGAAGAATTTGAACAGATCCCGCTACAATTCTCGCCACGACAAGGTGAAAGCTGTTTGAGCCAATATCTAGCGCGGCGACTTTACTTACTTCCCGGGACTCTACACCGTCAAAGATGGATTCATGCTCAGTCATTAGTGATTAGGTTATCCTACAGGTTGTCTTCAAGTTGTTTAAGGTAGTCGTATATTTCTATTTGAGAGCGTACCTTTCTGCGATTACCGCGCAGTACATAATTATTCGTCTGCTCAGAGTTGATAACGCGCGCTTTCAGCGTATCGTTAAACTGCAGCTCCATAATATCAACAATGCGCTGCTGCAAGGTTCTATCGTAAACTGGGCAGCCCACTTCTATACGATTGTCCATGTTGCGTGTCATCCAATCGGCAGAAGAGATAAACACTTTTCGGTCACCGCCGCCTTCAAAAATCATCACGCGGGGGTGTTCTAAGAACCTATCCACAATAGAGATAATTTCAATGTTGTCGCTAATACCTTTAAGACCTGGGTTCAGTGAGCACATTCCGCGAACTATACCGCGAATCTTAACGCCTGCTTGGCTAGCTCGGTATAAATCGTCAATCAACTCTTTATCAACAAGGTTGTTGATTTTGAACGTTATTTGCGCATCGTGACCTTGGTTTAAATGCTGAATTTCCTGACGAATTAACGACTGGATCTTGGTTCTAGAGTTTAGCGGCGAAATTTGTAAATGCTGGAATTTATAACGGCGGTATGGGTATTGAATAAGGTCAAACACCGCTACGCCTTCGTCAGCTAATTCTTGATTGCGCGTAAACAAGCTGTAATCGGTGTATATCTTAGCGGTTTTCTCGTTAAAATTACCTGTACCAAAATGGGCGTAATTAACTAAAGTTCCACGTTCTTCTCGCGTCACAATACACAGCTTCGAGTGAATCTTAAGAGTAGGCACCCCAAGCACAACGCGAATTCCCGCCTCGGTCATTCGTTTCGACCACTCAATATTAGCTTCTTCGTCGAAACGGGCGCGTATCTCTACAACCACGGTCACTTTTTTACCGTTATCCACCGCGTCAATGAGCGAGTTAATGATGCGAGAGTTACTGGCCACTCGGTAAATATTAATGCGTATGGTGCGAACATTAGGGTCGAAAGCTGCCTGACGCAAAAATTCAGTGAAATGCAAAAAGCGGTGGTAAGGATAGTGCAATAAAATATCGTTGGCTGTAATGGCATCAAACACGGTGTTGTGTTGCGAAAATGCTTTGCTATCAATAGCCGGCAGCGGCGTATGTTCAAGGTATTCCCTGCCCACGTTGGGAAAGCCAATAAAGTCCTTAAAGTTACGATAGTGTCCCGCGGCATGCATGGTATCGAGCTTAGTAATTTTAAGGCGCTTGCGCAGGTCTTGCATCATATCGTCTGGCATGTCGGTGTCATAAATAACCCGAACCGGCTCTGCAATAAGGCGCTGCTTCATGCTTTCAGACATCTTCTCAACGTAGCTTTCGTCTATCTCATCGTTGATGGAATACTCTGCATCCCGAGTCATCTTGAATGAAAATGACTCTATCTCGTCAAACTTGATAAAACCTCGAAAGATATCTTCAAGGCAAAGCTGAATCATGTCGTCGAGCATAATAATATGCTTTTTCTTTTTACTTTTTTCTGGGGGAATAAGCATAAAGCGAGACATTTCAGTGGTAGGAACCTGAATGACTGCGAATTTCGTGTTTTTCTCTTTTCTTCTCAGGGCTACATAAAGATAAACAGACGTGCCGTTTAGCCGTTTTAAAAGGTCTGTTTTTTTATCAATAATGATAGGCGCAATGTGACGCAGCACTTTATTGATAAAAAAGTTGCGAACCCACTGCTGCTGATAATCATCTAAGTCGTTTTTACGAAGTATATGTATATTGTATCGGGCTAAACTTTTTACGACGTCTCTATGAATTTTATCGAATTTTTCTGAAAGCTGAACCACCTTCTTTTGAATCAAAGCCATTAGTGCTGTCTGACGCTCGGCTTCTTCTTCGTTGCCGTCGTTTTGTGCAATAGTGATTTGTCTTTTTACACCCGCCGCCCGTACGCGATAAAATTCATCAAGGTTGTTTGAGTAAATACCTAAAAAGCGTATACGTTCAACAGCAGGGGTGTTTTGATCGGCGGCTTCCTGCAACACGCGTTCGTTAAAAGCTAACCAACTCAGTTCCGCAGGATAATATAAAACGTTGTTATCCATAATTTCTCATTCAAGACTCAAAAAATGGTCAAAGGCTGTCATCCGTTAATTACACTTTGATGACAAGGCAATACTTGGCAATGGGTGAAACGGCGTATTCTTCACGTTAATGCGTTGCGGTGATGTCGACAACTAAGTCATTCGCCAAAGCTTCAAGGGCATCTTGCAATGCGCCATCGTCAAATTCTGCTGGTACACCAATTTCTGCTTTCGCTTTAAAAATTAAACTACCCCAGTTAGGCGCGCTTTCGCAGTGTGAGGCAAAGGTAAGTATGTTGAGGTTGAACTGATTAAGTACATTAGTCAGTTCTTGCACTATACCGGGTTTGTCATTACCCATTACTTCAACGGTATACTTAACGGCGTTGCTTTCTTGAGGTCCAAGTGCGGCTACATGTTGAACGGTGATGTCGGGTAACGCTTCAATGGCGTCTATTAAAAGCTGTTTTCCCTCTGCACTTACATGCACTTCAACAAAGCCTGTGAATAAGCCCGCCATGTGCGCAAAGCTTGATCCCAACCAGTTACCTTTGTGTGTATATATACATTTCGCAAGCGAATCGACTAACCCAGGCTTGTCTTGCCCCATTATGTTTATAACTATAGATTGCATGCAAAACTCCTTGATGAATGGCTGAGAAATAAGCTGAACGTGCTTACGCAGGCTAATGGCTTGTGTGTTAGCGCTCAATGGTTTGATTAGCGCCATAAACACACCGCCTAAAACATGTAGCACGAAAAATTTTCACTTGCTATTAGCATAACAAAACTTACACTGCTCACCAGTGCAATTTACTCCAAATTCTTCCACAGCGAAGGGTTTTTATTATATAAACACTAAAAAGTAGAATGACTCCCGATAGCGATAGCATAAACAAGAGACGCCAACGGACTGACAGACGGTCTCGCTTTTTAGTGACGGGCTTTGGCGGTCTGGTTTTGCTGACGCTGGTTATTTTAGTTTCACACCTCATAAGCCAAGCAATACCGCTTACCTACACGCCTACGCTTAAGCTAGTTGCCCACACCACCGTGCCTAACAATGAATCTATTATTAGCACTGGCGATATCTTTAACGGACAACCGCTGTTGGCAGAAAAAGCAAACTGCCGATTAGGGCTTCTCGCCTTTTCTGAAGGTAAGCTAACGAATACACAGGATTACACAAAGCCTTGTGGTCACACGCTTTCTGCTATGAGCGTAATGGGCGAAAACTTCATTATTGATATTTCACCCACAGGGCAGGTGCGTGTTATTCCTGTTCGAACCTACAATGCAGACAAATTGTTAGATAAGAAGGTAGTGCAAAGCACTCCGTCTAATACCATTGCGTTTGCGCTTCCTAAACAGGTTTGGCAGGGGCAAAAGCACTGGCAAATTCAATTATCCAATCGGTGGGTGGTGACGCAGGTTACCCTTGATAGCGGTGTTTTTGTGCGCTGGGTTAATCGCAAAGCGCCCACCACGTTTATCGATAAGCATTTTTCGGGTGTAGAACAGGTCACGCTGATGCCTGGCAGTGAAAGCATGCTGCTGCATAAAAATAACGATGTTTATCTTCATCGCCTTTACGACAAGGCTAATGCATCAGCGCCATTTATCAGCAATGTGTCTCACGAAAGCAGTGATGCATTGGTATTCCCCTTGGCCAAACAGCGTTCATTCTTTTTACACAACCTTAACACCCAAGCATTGACGCGGTGGGTATTGAGTAAAGGCAGCGAAGGCTTACACTTTCAAAAGACTTACTCAATTGTGTTAAGCGATGATGAGGTAACGCTAGATATTGCCGAGCATGCCAGCATGAATTTGATTTCAGTGCTAACGAGCAACAATACGCTATTGCTCATCAACCGAATTACTGGGGAGATAATAAGCTCTCGCCGAAGTGACACGGCTATTTCTAGTATTGACTGGCACGGTGATGTGTTAATAGGAAGAAGTAACAGTTCGGTAACGGCATGGCAGGGTAAGCACTTAAGTGGCATCACCACGTGGTCTTCTTTATTTGAGCCACAGCATTATGAAGGCTACGACACCGAGGCGACGGTATGGCAAACCACCAGTGCATCAGACTACCAAGAAGCTAAATTTAGTTTAACTCCGCTATTAATTGGCAGTTTTAAAGCATCTTTACTGGCTTTGGTTATCGCGATTCCCGTTGCCATTGGCGCGGCCATTTATACTGCTTACTTTGCAAAAGCGAGACTTCGCCACCTGTTAAAGCCGGCTATTGAGATGTTAGAGGCTATCCCCAGCGTACTCATTGGTTTTATTGCCGCTATATGGCTGTCGCCCAAGGCGGAGCAATTTCTATTTTCCGTCGCCTTCTTTATTATCTTTGTGCCAATTGCACTTATTATTGTGTCGCTGTTTCAGCGCCAAGTAGCGCAATACCTACCAAAGCGTATTCGCCACGGTAGCGAGTTGGTATTTGCCTTAGGCGGCACGTTATTACTCGCCTTTATCAGCGTGGAGTTTGCGCCTCAATTTATATTCTCCATCATGGGCGTTGATGGGTTTGCACTGTTGGCGTCGGGGTCAGACAGTCCAATTGGTAAAACAACCATTGTGGTTGCTATTGCCTTAGGGATTGCAATTTCGCCTAGTATTTATTCTTTGGCTGAAGACGCCATAAACGGGGTGCCCGAAGACTTAAAAAACGCCTCGTTTGCGCTAGGAGCAACACGGCTTCAAACGCTAATGCATGTGGTGTTACACGTATCGCTGCCTGGCATCATTGCTGCCATAATGCTGGGCTTTGGTCGCGCTTTTGGTGAAACAATGATTGTGCTCATGGTAACGGGCAATACCCCCATATCTAGCTGGGGCCTTATTGAAGGGCTAAGGGCATTAACCGCTAATTTAGCTATCGAATTACCTGAGGCTGATGTTTCATCGGCCCATTATCAAATTCTCTTTTTTACCGCCTGCATTTTGTTTGCATTCACCTTTGTGGTAAATACCATTGCCGAGGTTATGCGTCAGCGACTGGGAAGGAGAAAAGAGCATGGCTAAGCTTCGCCTTTCTGGCTTAAATGCGGTGCAGCGTCAGTCGCTGGTGATTAGTTTAACCGCCTTTTTTACTGGCCTATTGCTGATTGCCCTTATAAGCGTACTAGTGTTGATTACGGCAAGGGGCGGCGCTTATTTTTGGCCAAAACCCATCTACAGCGTTGCGCTTGCTCCCATATCCTCTCCAGAATTTGCCTCCGACCAAGTTCCACCTAAAGAAGCTGCTCCGCAGGTTGAAACTCTTTTAGCAAATGTATTCGATGATGAAGCTAAATCGGAGATTAGGCTTAAGTATGCAGACGCGCTAAACCCATACGGGGCGCAATTGTTAGTTGAGCGTGAGCGTATAAAGCGTATTGACCTGGCTAAAAACAGCGCCGAGATAAAGCTCAATGACGGACGGCAGGTAATGGCTGTGCCTGAAAATGTGGTTACGCCAGAGGGCGCCAATATTCCGCTAGCTAAATTGCCGCAAATAATGGAGTCAGTAACACTCATCTCAGATGAAATTACAAAATTAAACAAACAGTTTTTAGCGCCAATTCACGAATCACTCTCTCGCTTTGACAATCGAGATGTGGCAGCGGATGCACCAGCGCGAGAAAAACTAGTCGCTCAGTTCAATGAGTATCAACAGCGAGTTCGTTCACTTGAAACCCAGCGAGATCAATACAAGCTTGCGGTGAGCTTTGCCGACGGGCAGCCCTTTAGTATTCCGATATTTACGATTCAAAGTGTCGATTTTGTTAGTCGATTAACAGGGTTTGAGAAGTGGCAGGTAGCCATTGGTGAAGTGTTTGTGTTTCTCACTGAATCGCCTAAACAAGCGAATACGTCGGGTGGCGTGTTTCCTGCTCTATTCGGTACGGTGCTAATGGTATTTATTATGACCATTATCGTTACCCCGTTTGGCGTAATGGCGGCTATTTATTTAAGCGAATATGCGCCAAACACAGCCCTAACCACCATTATTCGCGTAAGCGTAAGCAATATGGCCGGTGTGCCTTCCATTGTGTATGGTGTGTTTGGCCTTGGCTTCTTTGTGTACACACTTGGCGGCAGTATAGACAGCCTCTTTTTTAGTGATACGCTACCTGCGCCAACCATGGGTAGCCCAGGTATATTTTGGGCGGCATTAACCATGGCGATACTCACACTTCCGGTGGTTATTGTCGCTACCGAAGAGGGACTTAGGCGGGTGCCAGAAGGACTAAAAGCGGGCAGCTATGCACTAGGTGCCACTAAAATTGAAACCATTGTACGCACGATATTGCCTATTGCTTCTCCCGGTATTATGACCGGCGTTATATTGGCTATTGCCAGAGCCGCGGGTGAGGTTGCGCCACTTATGTTGGTGGGGGCAGTAAAATTTGCGCCTGCCTTACCTATTGACGGTGAGTTTCCATTTTTACACCTCGATAGACAGTTCATGCACCTAGGTGTGTTAATTTACGATAGTGCATTTCACAGCCAAACCGATGCTAAAAGTGCATCTATGATGTTTGCCGCGTGCTTACTACTGCTGGTGGTTGTATTTGTACTTAATATTTTAGCGGTACTACTTAGAACACGCTTACGTAAACGGTATTTAAAAGGGTAAAAGCTGTCATGCTGAAGTTGTTTAAACATAATATACAGCCCGTTAGCGAATTATCGAGCGCGCAGACAGCGGTTGAGGTTAACGAACTCAACTTATGGTTTGGTGATAAGCACGTGTTAAAAGACATCACCATGCGGATCCCAAAAAACAAAGTTACGGCGTTAATAGGTCAAAGCGGGTGCGGTAAATCCACACTAATAAACTGCTTTAACCGACTGAACGACCTATATGACGGTTGTCAGTATAAGGGTGAAGTGATTATTGATGGTAAAAACATTAATAGTAAAAAAACCAACGTGTCACGGCTAAGAGCCAAAGTGGGTATGGTCTTCCAGCGGCCAAATCCATTTCCTATGAGTATTTACGAAAACGTATGCTACGGACTGAAGCTTCAAGGTGTGCGTGAAAGACGGAATTTAGACGATGCGGTAGAAAATGCATTAAAGCAGGCCGCATTGTGGGATGAAGTGAAAGACCGATTGTTTGAGCCTGCAATGACCTTATCGGGCGGTCAGCAGCAGCGATTAGTGATTGCGCGGGCTTTATCCTTAAAACCAGAAGTGTTGTTGCTTGATGAGCCAACCTCAGCCCTTGATCCGCTGACGACGCTTTTCATTGAAGAGTTGATGGAGTCGCTTAAAAAGCAATGTACGATAGTGATTGTTACTCATAATATGCAGCAAGCTGCTCGCGTTAGCGACTACACGGCTTTTTTCCATCAAGGTAAACTAGTGGAGTATGCCGATAGCGACACGCTGTTCACCATGCCTGAGAAAAAACAAACAGAAGATTACATCACGGGGCGATATGGCTAAGAACGACTTTTTTATTCCCGCTAGCCATATACGAAGAGGCGCGCTACCTTTAGTAGCTGCCTCTGTTGCATGCGTGATGTTTGCTTGTGCCACGTTTGCCGTTCACCGGAGTTACTAGAATGCGTCAAGTTGCTTTAAACAATCATATTTCGGGTACGTTTAACGTTGAATTAGAAAACTTGCGTAACTCCGTGCTAACCATGGGAGGCGAGGTAGAGCAGCAGATGGTAGATACGCTGTATGCCATTAAGCACAACCATGCGGCCATTGCTGAAAAAGTGGTGTTGAACGACTTAAAAATAAATTCTATGGAGATTCAGATAGACGAAGAATGCCTGAGAATTATTGCCAAGCGGCACCCTACGGCAAGCGATCTACGTTTAATCATGACCATTTCTAAAGCTATTACTGATATTGAGCGTATGGGTGATGAAATAGAGCGCATTGCTAAGTTGGTAACGCGAAACAAGCTTCCTTCTTCTGACACCATAAAAAGTAGTATGGTAAAAATAGGCGAACAGGTTATCGATATGATGCGCGGCACATTCGATGCTTTCGCGCGACAAGATGAGTCGGCAGCCCTTGAGGTTTATCGCCAGGACAATCAAATAGACAGTGAATACAAACGCCTGATAACGTACACCACGTCTGAAATGGAAAAAATCACCGAAGATATGCAAGATTGGCTGGACGTGCTTTGGGCATTGCGTTCACTAGAGCGCATTGGCGATAGATGTAAAAACGTTTGCGAATATGTTGTGTACCTAACACGGGGAACCGATGTGCGTCATACCTCCCTTGAAAGCATCCATCAGAAGATAGAAGATCTGACTTAATTATCTGCGTAGATGCCGCTATACCGCCCGCGTGGCGTGGCATGGCGTGTTTTTTGAAATATAGCTGTCATAAAAATGAAACATTTGATTGAATAATCAGCGTCGAGATATACTTTTACCGAATTTCGATGATTTTCGCTATGGCTTCGAAGATGATTACGTTATCATGCGCCGGAGCCGAGGACAGGTCGTGCAAAAAACGAACATTATGCTAAAACATAATCTGTCTTTAACATCACACTCTAGCCTATTTGGCTCGGGGAACTGCTACACAGTGAAGTAGCGTAAAGCCCAAATCGCATTAGCTCGGGAGCGATACTTAGTGGATTTTTTTGAAAGTTATGGCCTAATTCTAATTCTTCTTGCCGGTGGTGTAGGTTTCATCATGGCGTGGGGAATTGGAGCCAACGATGTTGCCAATGCAATGGGGACATCAGTAGGGTCAAAAGCATTAACAATAAAACAAGCAATTTTTATTGCGATGATATTTGAGTTTGCTGGCGCTTACCTCGCGGGTGGTGAGGTTACCTCTACCATACGCAAAGGAATTATCGACTCAAGCTTCTTTACAGACATACCCGAATTGCTCGTACTGGGCATGATTTCCTCGCTGTTGGCTGCTGGTATTTGGTTGGCCGTAGCATCATGGTTGGGTTGGCCTGTATCTACTACGCACTCTATTATCGGCGCAATTATCGGTTTTACTGCGGCTGGCGTGAGTATGGACGCGGTTTCGTGGGATAAAGTTGCCGGTATTGTGGGAAGCTGGGTGGTTACGCCTGCTATTTCGGGTGTCATTGCCTATCTAATATTTATGAGTGCGCATAAACTCATATTCCAAACTGCCTCTCCTTTTGAAAGTGCTAAGCGCTACGTGCCATTTTATATGGCGTTAGCGGGCTTTGTTATGTCACTCGTAACGATTAAAAAAGGGCTTAAGCACGTAGGCTTAGAAATGAGCGCGGTGAATGGATACATTCTCGCCGTGATTATCGCAGTGTTACTAGGTGTTTTAGGCAAGTGGTATATTGGCCGCATGAAGTTCAGTGGCTCTGAAGATACAGATCTACAGGCCGCAAACGTAGAAAAAGTGTTTGCACTATTAATGGTAGTGACGGCGTGTTGCATGGCATTCGCCCACGGCTCGAACGACGTAGCGAATGCTATCGGACCATTAGCGGCCGTTGTGAGTGTAGTGAGCAGTGGCGGCGAAATTAATGCAAATGCCAAGCTCGCGGTATGGATTTTACCTCTTGGTGGTTTAGGAATAGTTGCTGGTTTAGCGCTATTCGGTCATCGAGTAATAAAAACCATAGGGCAGGGGATAACTCACCTTACACCCAGCCGTGGTTTCGCAGCAGAATTGGCAGCAGCCTGTACCGTTGTTATCGCGTCAGGAACAGGTTTACCTATCTCTACCACGCAAACGCTCGTTGGTGCGGTGCTAGGTGTAGGCTTAGCGAGAGGTGTTTCTGCACTTAACCTTGGCATTGTAAGAAATATTGTAGTGTCTTGGGTTGTTACGCTTCCTGCGGGCGCCATTCTCTCAATTATCTCGTTCTACATATTAAGAGCATCGTTTGGGGTGTAAAACCAAAGCAGTGTAAATCGAGCACAAGTATGTTGGAAAGCTCGTTTAGATAGCGCGAATACACTAATTAGTGATGTGATTGTAAACGTAGAGAACACCAAAAAAGCCGCGATAAGTGAAAACTTATCGCGGCTTTTTTATACCCACGGTCATTTCGTTCAAGTACTCATTTTTTCTCAACAGAAATAGGTGTTTGAAATCCATTTGGTTTTATTCCGACAACCGCGCAATGCAGCTGATGAATAGTTTCTTCAGCGGTACCGCCCATAATAAAACCAGGCACACCAAGCCTTGCCACGGTACCCATGACAACCACATCTGCACTAACAGACGCTGCAGTGGCCGCAATTTCTCGTCTAGGATAGCCATGTACAATGTGTTTTTGCGGTTTAAGGAAATCCAGTACGTCATCGTCTAGCTCATCAGAAAGTTCGTTGAGCAGAAGAGCCAGTTCGGTATCCCGTTCCGCAAATATTTTGGCGAGGTCGTGTTCCATTCTATCGTTGTCGACGGTGATAAACCCATCTCTTGCTATGTTTTCGGGAACCGCATCGAATACATGCACAACATGCAGTTGAGCGAATTCAAGTAAGGCAATCTGACTTGCGTGACGAAGTATGTCGCGATTGAGCTCTTGGCGCACGGAGACTTCGTGTTTAGGATAGTGATAGTTCAAATCAAGTGCAGCAACCACATTCTTGTACTGGCTTTTGGGCTTGCGATCGACAACCCAAACAGGGCAGGGGCATTTTCTCAATAGGCGCATGTCTAAGCTGCCGAAAAGCTTATCTAAAAAACTCTCTTCTGCGCGCTTAATGACTAAGTCGATATTGTTATTAATGACGTAACTCACAACATTAATCAGCGGATCGCCTATCAGTACCTCGGTATCAGCATGATAATGCTGGCTCCAGTTTTTAGACTGCTCAGTTAGCCACTGTTGAGCCTGGGTTTCCATACCCTGTTGAGATTCAATATAAGAAAACGACTCCATGATCATATTGGCATTTGGCGGAAGCGCCTCTAGTGCAAGCACAATGGTGATATTCGCCTGATGGGTTTTAGCAATGTGAAGTGCTTGTGCCACCGTATCATCCTGACGATGAGAGTCGCCTAGTACACAGAGAATGTTTTTGTAGTGTCCCTTCATAGTGGCCTCATTAGCATGTGGTTGTTGTGTTTACCGAATACGCTTTCACTTTATCCTAAACCCAGAATGTCTTGCTTGCCAGTGTGAAAGTAAGAATTCTTCATGACGTTTTCGGGTTTTTAATGTGATACACGTAATCCTTATGCTAGATTAAGAACCATATTATTAATCAATTATGAGATGAGTATGAAGTGGCCAAACCTTAAGCATTTACACTACCTTGTAACCCTGCATCAAGAGCAGCATTTCCATCGTGCCGCTCAGCGTTGCAACGTGAGCCAATCAACATTGAGTACTGCCATCCAAAACCTCGAAGAGCACTTCGGTAGCCAGCTTCTAGAGCGCGAACATAAAACGTTTGTGTTTACCTCGCTAGGGTTAGACATTGTGGAGCGCAGTAAGTTAATACTGCAAGAAGCAGGTGAACTGGTTGAATACGCGCAAAATGCGGGCAATTGGCAACGAGGTACCATAAAGCTAGGGGTTATTCCTACTATTGCACCCTTTCTCTTTGAAGGAATGTTGGGAGCTTTTAAGGCGTTTCTGCCAGAAATTAACCTAGAGATGCAGGAAGACACTACGGAGAAGCTGCTTCAGCAGTTAACAGACGGTAGGTTAGATTTACTTATTCTGGCATTGCCTATGGAAACCCCAGGGTGCAAGCAAATGGTGCTAGGGCACGACCCATTTCACCTTATCGCCCATGAAGACATGATGCCGGCCTTACCGAATCCTGTTGATATATCGTCACTGCCTAAGAAAAGTATTTTCTTACTTCAACAAGAGCATTGTATGACGGGGCATGCGGTAAGCGCCTGTAACTTACAGCACAGCGACCAAATAAGCAGTGTCGCCGCGAGTAGCCTGTATACCTTAGTACAATTAGCAAATAGCAAAATGGGGTATACCTTTTTACCAGAGCTGGCGATTAACCAGTCTATTTTAGAGCACACTGGGCTTCAAAGTTATCCTGCTGAGGAAAAAGGCTTCAGGGAAATAGGCCTTGTATGGCGCTCTGGTACCACTCGCATGCAGCTGTTTCGACGTATTGGTGAAATTGTTTCACCATTATTGCCAATACCGACGCTCAAATAATAGAGCAAGCAAACACTTAATAGCGCAAATATTAGAAAGATGATCTTAGAAGAATAATCTTAGAACGATGATCTTAGGAAGTTAATGCAGAGCCATCAGCTGCTAGGTGGCTCTATTTAACATTAGATATGCGGAGCTGAATGACCGAGTTCGGCAGCCCACGTAAGCTCAGAGCGTGATAAGTTGTTTGCCGCATTTCGACCAAAGCTATGCAGGGCATTGTAAGCGCTGTTTGATGGAATGCCCACGTAGTGGCAAAGTGCGTAAAAGAGTAGGCTACAGCGATGCTGAGAGCCATCGCAGTGCAAATAAATACTGGCACCTTCAGATAACATTTTTGATAGCTCATGGAGGTAATGATGTAAGTGAACATCATCGGTTGGCGACTGAGATGAAGGATGACTAAAGGGCACCCACAACCATTCCAAACCATTTTCCAATGCGCTGTCTCGAACATTTGGGGCTTGTTCTTCACCGGTTTGAACCGTTGCCACATGAGTCACACCTAAGCTCTTTAATGCACTATAGGCCTCGGCAACGGGCTTCTTGCCCAAACAGATCTTGCCCGCTTTCAGTGAGAACCAGGCGATGGCGGGCGACCTATCATTAGTGATATTGCCAGTAGTGCCAGTAATGTTAGTCTCAGTTTCAGTTGTATTCACAGCGAGCGTTAAACCACAAAATAATAAATTGAAAAATAATGGCAACCACATCCGCCTATAACGAATACGTGCCATATAGCATGGGTGTATTTTACCTTTTTTGCCACGTAAAAACAGACGCCCACGCTGAAACAAAGTCCCCCTGCTACGAGTAGCCACAATCCAGCTCCAGGTAATGCCATATAAAGAGGATAAATAAGTCCAATGGCTATCCAGCCCATAAGCAGATACGTCATAACAGACACTTTTGGAAAGCGATGCTGCGCCACTAGCTTAAAGGCGACGCCGCCAAATGCAAGGCTCCAGATAACCCCGGTCATAACCATACCTAACGCGCCGCCTATAGACACTAAAAGCAAAGGTGTGTAAGTGCCCGCTATCAATAAATATATTGCGCTGTGGTCGAAAAGCTTAAGCCATTCTTTGGCTTTATGATGTGAAGTAGCATGGTAAAGAGTAGAGCTTAAAAACATCAGAATAAGGGTAGTGCCATAAATTGCTACGGTAACTAGGGCAAGCGTACCTTCAGCTCGGTAGAGTAAAAACACTAAGCCAACAATGGCAGCAACCAAACCGACGCCGTGACTAATACTATTAAGCCATTCCTCTATTATCGAGTAAGCCCTTGCGGGTATGCTTTCAAGTTGGTCTCGCATTTCTGACATGACTAATCCTATCACGTGTTTGTCGTCATTTTTGTGAATTTCAGTGAACAAGTGTTCGCTGAAATAATGATAGCAGAAAACGGGCTGATATTGACACTAGTTTTCAACTTTCTAAAGACTACTTCTTACGCTTTTCGTTCAGAGCTGACCGCCCCGCCTATCAAAGCCGCCTTTACAGCTCGGTAGGTTATATTTTACTCGGTGCTTTTTACGCCCTCTTGTGTAGAAACTTCCAATATCAACACAGTTACCTTGCTCCTATTTTAATAAATATCTGATTTTAATGATTTTTTACTCTTGGTTCGAAACCTGCAACAACTAGGGAACAATGGGTTGATAACTCATAAAAGTTAACCAAACAATTTACAGTTTCAGCACCACTACTGATGCAACGTAATAGGTGTTTTGTCGCAAGAGTTTAAACCAGCGATGGCAAAAAGTTATAAAGCCAAAAATTGTAGCGCTGAAACAGAAGCCAGAAACAAGGAGCAATAAATGTCTTTTCTAAAATGGATTTCTTCAGGAATAGTCGTGTCGTTACTCATCGTTATGATAGGAGTAGTAGGCAATGGAAATACCTTTGTAAGTCAGGCGACTGCTGAGGATAATGCAAAGCCTTATCATACAGACATTACGGATGTGGAAGAGACTTACACCAGCATGGAATTTAACGTAAATAGAAAAACTCATCTATTACGTAAAACTCGAATTGAATTTTATCTTGCGCAAGCGAAACAGGCTGATAAGCGTGGGTGGGATCACCAACGCAAAGACATCATGAGAAGAGTAGAAAACATTTTAGCGCATCACTTAACGCAATATGCGCAAGAAGTTGATGCTGAAATGTCGCAGTATACCTCTGCTTGATAGGCGCAAGCGGCGTTTCGTTTGAAACGCCGTAGACAAAGCTTCAACACTTTTCTGCTATGAAAAATTGGTAGCCAAATTCGCCAAGGTGAGATTTAAACAACGCTACTTCGTTTTGAATATCGACAACTGCTTGTGAACCAGCCAGTGTAGGGCCAACCTCATTTAACCGCTGTTCAAGTGGCTCATAATAGTTTTTCCACGCTTGTTCAGACAGAGTAAAGGTATGCTGTAGTTTGTATCCAGCCTTTTCTATCTGTAACTTTCGAGTATCAACAGTTTGCATATCTGGGTAGTCACTTTTCCAATGCTTAATCGCTTCTTTGCTTGGGGTCTCTGTCAACCAAACTAAATCACTAAACACCAACGCACCATCTTCCGAGATGAGCGATTTCCATTTCTCTAACGTGTTCTCTATGCCCATTACATAGGCCGAGGCTTCAGCCCAAATTACGTCAAACTTCTCTTCGCCAAAGCTTAATTCCGTCATGCTAATACATTGGGTTGATACTCGCTCGCCCATGTTATTTTGCTTTATTTTATCTTCTACTTCATCCAAGGCACTTTGTTCATTATCCGTCGCTACAATGTGTGCATCGCATAATCTAGCCAAGAGCATGGTTGAATTACCCTTGCCGCAACCAATCTCTAAAATTTTTCTAGGATTAATACTAAGTGTTTGAAACGCTCTCACAGTGTCAGACTCGCTGTTCGGCCCCCACGATTCGAGGGGTTCATATACGTTCATGAAATCTTGCATATACTTGTCATGTTCATTCATGTCTTTTGATAACCATTTGACCCTTAGAGCTTGCTTCTCATCAAACCCTTGAATTTTTAACCAGTCTATATGTGCATCTGGCGCTACATCAGCAAGTATTTGGTGCCACGATCTACTGCTTCTTTCACCTAACAGGGAAGACAACAACGCCAACGACGTCTGTTTTCGGCTGATCTCTTGCGTTAGCTCGTCATAGCGAGATTTAAGAACAGACCTATCCAACTTACTTTCAAGGCAAGATTTACATTCAGCCAACGTCAATCCGCCGCTTTGTAGCTGTTGAATTAAGCGAACTTGTTGTATGTCTCTATCGCTATATACTCGATAGCCATTTCCTAACCTCTTGCCGCAAATCAAATTAAGCTTTTCGTAGTAAAGTAAGGTGGTTCTCGATAAACCTACCAATGCACCTAACTCAGAAATACGATACACGTATAACTCCATACATTTTTAATGCGACGTTGAATGTAAACTATATAGTTATAGACAGGTCAAGAATCAATTTTCATTCTCTATCTTTGTTCGTCAGCGTTAAAGCAGCTACCAAGTTTGTCTAGTAAGTAACGAAGCTGCACGCTTTCTTCATGGCTCATGCCTTTTAATTTGCACAGCATCTGCGAGGGTACGTCTTGGGCTATTTGCTTTTTCGATTTACCTTCCTCGGTGAGCATTACTCGTTTAACTCGCTTGTCGTGTTCGTCTTTTTCAATAGTGAGGAATTGTTTTTCATTCAGCTTTTTAAGAATGAGCGTCATAGCTCCACCATCAATCGCGGTGCGCTCTAATAGTTCGGCAATGGTGATGTTATTCGCTTCCCACAAAGCCATAAGCGTAATGTACTGTGGATAAGTAATATCCAGCGCCTTCAACAGCGGCCTGTAAGCACGTGTAAATGCATTTGAAAGCGTATAAAAGCGATGACAAAGCTGATTTTCTAATTTTAATAATTCAGACACAGGCAACTCCAATTCAATAGTAGTTTTATATTTTGTATGCAAAGTACTTGAACTTCAAGCCGGGATAGTGTTATTTTACTTTGCATGCAAAGTAAGTGTGGCTAACTAAAGTCTTCGCTTACTGTTTTGCAATTTTCTTTTTAACAACGGAGTTTATGATGCATACATTACAACAGGTCGTTTATACCGGTACAGCAACGGCAACAGGCGGAAGAGAAGGTACGGCAAAGTCTAGTGACGGCAAACTTGAGCTTGGACTTTCTACACCAAAAGAACTTGGCGGCGCAGGTGGGCAGGGGACAAACCCTGAGCAAATGTTTGCAGCAGGGTACTCAGCCTGCTTCATCGGTGCACTGAAGCACGTTGCTGCTTCACAAAAAATTAAATTGTCAGACGATATTAGCGTAACTGGCGATGTGTCTATTGGGCCTATCGAACAAGGCTTTGCCATTGCCGTTAAGCTTACCGTTGACCTTGGTGATGTGGAAACAGACAAAGCGCAGGCGCTAGTAGATGCAGCGCACCAAGTGTGCCCGTACTCAAATGCAACTCGCGGCAATATTGAAGTAGAGATAGCGCTAGCTTAAAGAGTTGAAGTGCTATTTTTAAGTGAATTAATAAAACTCTAAAATTGGCGTTTAAATGCGGGTAGGGCACAATATGCCTCTACCCGCAAAAATTACCTTACGATGTTTGCAAGGTTTGAATAGGCTCAATATCAACAGTATTGTTTTTGATAAAAGACTCAATATCATCAATTTTTTCTTTGCTAAACCCTAATCGAGCTTCAATACCAGTAGTACCGTTTGCATTTTCAATGACATCGAATTCGTTGACACCTAACACACGAGAAAATGCAGTGTGTACTTGGTTGTTGTTGATATCGACAATTTTGATTTTGGTAGATGTGCGGTATATCGCAAGCGGACCATCCTGAGTTTGCACCCAATTAATCGACCAGTAATAGTGACTATAATTTGGTAGACCTAGCTCAGTGTAAAGTGACTCGCGGAAGTCAACGTTCTCGCACTTGTTTATTACCGAGTTCTGGCGAGTACAATTTGAGTGCTCTGCAATTTCCTTTCCGCCTAAGCCAACATCCATAGGCACAATAGTTTGGCCGTCAAGGCTAACTAGCACGTAGTCGTCGAGTTTATTAAGTCCAAACGTACTTCCCATTTCCTTGAAGGTATCAAGTAGTCCGCCGACATCATCGTTCTTGTTGCGAGCATTCTTTTCTAAAAGAATAAACCCTGTCGATGCCGCATCTCCATTTTGATATTTGGCAATGTGATAGTTATCAAGGAGGGAAATAGACTTCACATTATTGTCGCCTATGGTATAGCGGAATGCAGAGCCAGGGCGGCCCACTATAAAGCCATCAGACGTAGGAATAACGTTGTTCCCAGGAATGGTCTTCCCGGTTACTGTTTTCACTTCAAATTGGTTGCCACGTTTTAAAACAGTAGCAATTTTAACGGGCGCCTCTTGTGAATTAGCCTTATGGTACTTTAATGAAAAAGAGCCGTTAAAGTTTTTCACAGCATAAGTAAATTCGCCAGTAAAACGATTCCCGCCAAAGTTAGCCACTTGGCCTTCAAAGTCGTTAAATATTGTGTTGTTTATTAGGATCCCGTCTTTTTCGCGATAAAAGATTGCAGGTCCACCACTTAAATCTATTTTTTGCTTTTGTGCTAAAAGCTCATTCTCACTAATTACAATTTCTGGCTCGACAGTTTCTTGAGCTTGTGTGGCTGCGCCGCCAGGCATGGTAGAACTTTGAAGTCGAGCCAAAAAGGCTTGTTGCATTTGACTTGCCATTGCCTGTTCTTCTGGGGTCATGGGTGTGCTGCCACAAGCAGTGAGAAGCGTTGCTGAGATAAGTGATGTTAAGAGTTTTGCTTTCATTAGTATTTTCTCTATAGAGTGCTTCTTATTGCAATTATTAGCGCTGAAGCTTTTTATATGGAAGCAAAGGTATAGACGTACAGAAACTATGACCCTGCAATCCTGCAGTGAAATAAGTTTTAAAGAATGGTCGCATATCCTTTGCTCCCGTTATTAGAAAATATTAGATAGGAAATATCAAACTTAAATTAAAAATAGTCTATTTTTTAGTCTCTTAGGTGCTATTTGTATTGAAAATGCTCTCCAGTGAACAACTTCTCTAGACCCTATTGTTTATTTATCGCTCCTGAAGTCTCGACTTGCTACTATGACCATGTAGAACGAACTCTTAGACAGAATTGCCCAAACTTATAAAGAAATAGAACGAGCTAGAAAGAACTATAAAGGAAGAAGCATGAACCAACATGGGAACCACACTATGAGCTACTGCAAAATGCTAGCTACGCTAATTTGTGTACCAGCACTTTTTGCGTGCAGCGATTCCACAACTGAGCCTTCAAGTAAGGCCGACGCTAGCGCTGCCATGAAAGACGTTGTAAACAAAAATATGGGAAACAAGGCGGCAGAAGACAACGCTAGAGCAGAAATTACAGAGGGGTCATCTGACATGGCCTCAGGCGTTGATTATCATTCATTCTCTAATCCCGATGAAGTACGGGTAACGCATTTGGCGTTAGATCTTAGCGCTAATTTTGATACTCAGCAGTTATCAGGAAGTGCAACGCTCAAGGTAGAGCGCACCGACCCAAAATACAATGAGCTTGTTCTTGATACTCGCGCTCTTAAAATTGAAACTGTTACCGTAAATGGTGAGGCAGTTCCCTTTACTTTAGGCGAAACCGATGTTGACCTAGGAACGCCTCTTTCCATCTCGTTACCCGAGAACGCCAATCAAGTTACCGTGAACTATTCCACATCACCAAGTGCGTCAGGCGTTCAGTGGCTCACACCAGCACAAACTGCAGGTAAAAAGCATCCGTTCTTATTTACTCAAGCACAGGCCGTTCACGCCCGAAGCTTTATACCATTGCAAGACTCCCCGCAAGTGCGTGTGACTTATGAGGCCACCATTAAAACACCGCCAAGCTTATTGGCAGTAATGAGCGCAGCAAACGATCCTCAAACACAGCGCGATGGTGAATACACCTTTACCATGCCGCAACCTATTCCTTCTTACCTTATTGCATTAGCCATTGGCGATCTGCAGTTTAAGGCCATGGGGGAGAGAACAGGGGTGTATGCCGAACCTGCGCTTCTTGAAAGTGCAGCTAAAGAATTTGAAGACACCGAAGCAATGCTCGAAGTCACTGAAGAGACTTACGGCCCTTATCAATGGGACAGATACGATCTTCTCATTTTACCGCCATCGTTTCCCTTTGGCGGCATGGAAAACCCTCGTCTCTCGTTTATCACTCCAACTGTGATCGCGGGTGACAAAAGTCTAGTGTCTCTTATTGCACATGAGTTAGCTCATAGCTGGTCTGGAAATACAGTTACCAACGCTACATGGCGTGATTTGTGGTTAAACGAAGGCTTTACCACCTATTTAACCTATCGCATCATGGAAATGATTTATGGTCATGAGCGGTTTAAGAAGGAGGCCGTGCTAGGCTATCAAGACTTGCAAAACGATATCGCTGCGCTAGAACAAAACGATGAAATTCTTGCTATCGATTTACGTGGTCGTAACCCTGACGATGTATTTTCAAATATCCCTTACGAAAAAGGCGCGCTTTTTCTTCGAGAATTAGAGCAAAAAGTAGGGCGCGAGAATTTTGATGCATTTTTAATGCAGTACTTCGAAGACTTTGCATTCAAAAGCATCACTACAGATACCTTTATCGACTATTTGGACGAAACGCTACTTAAGCAATATCCAGAAAAGTTGGACGCTGAGCGTATTCAGCAGTGGATTTTTGAACCTGGTATTCCTGAGGGCGCACCAAAGCCTGAGTCTGATGCTTTTGTTAATATCGATAAGGTACGCGGCGAATGGCTAGCAAATACCACTAAGGCAAGTGCCATTGACACTGCGCAATGGACCGTGCATGAATGGTTATACTTCCTTAACAATATGCCCGAGTCGTTAACCGACAAGCAGCTTGTCGAATTAGACAGTGCGTTTTCGCTAACAGAAACGCAAAACAACGAAATTGCCCACAGCTGGCTGATGATTGCGGTAGCCAATGAATACAAGCCAGCATACGAGCGTTTGTACAGCTATCTGGTTAGCATTGGCCGAAACAAACTGGTTAAGCCGCTTTATCGCTCGCTTTCGCAAACACCAGAAGGTAAAGCATTTGCGAAAAAAGCATTTGAAGAGGCAAAGCCTGGCTACCATCCATTAACGATAAGAGCTAACGAAGGTTTTGTTAACTAAGCGCTTTATGAGTAATGTTTTAAAGAGTGAGTAGGTAAAGCCTGTTCTCTCAGAATATACGCCATATAAAGGCCCTATCAACTTTAGTTGGTAGGGCTTTTTTATGTAGCTTTATTGTACTGTATTGGTTGTAGCCGTCGCGTGAAAAAGAGTAGCTTGGCTAATCAGCTAACGCTGGATTAGCGATAAACAATATATCCATAATAATGGCTGGATCCCATTGTCGCATGGCGGTCTCACTGGCTATGCGGATATCGTCTAACTCACTAATCGTGGCAACGGAAAACGATTTATCAACAATAATATGCACGAGTAAATAAATGTCTCTTCCGCTTTTACTTATCCGTACTTCAACATGTTGATAGGGCACTGCAATCAAGGTTTGCTTTAAACGCTTTTCAATGACGGCAGTTACCGACTCTGGTGGCGCTTTATTGATAACTTCTTTCAGGCTGTTAAGCATGATTTTAAAAGGCACTGGCAATATCGCGAGTCCTAATATTATTAGCAAAACGGGGTCGACAAAGGAGGCATACTCAGCAAAACGGGTTTGCTCAATACCATACGCAGTGGCAAACCCTAATAGAATGGAAGCACTCAATACGCCATCTACAAACCAAGTGTGAGCTTCTACCGCCACTAAATCTGAACGCAAGGGCTTGCTTTGATACTTCATGTAGCCAGACACAGCAAAGCACGCAGTAGTAGCAATAACACCGTAAATTATTGCATAACCATACTCAGCCTTTATTCCGCCGTCTGTGAGGCTACCAATAGCCCCCACAACGGCATATAAGCATGTGGCAATGATAACAATGGATTTGAATAAGTTTAACGTAGGCTCTATGGCCGTATAGCCGAAATGAAAACGGTCGTCATCGGGCAGTTGCACCAAATTTGCTACTTTCAGCGTGAGCAACGACATGAAAAAGGCAATGAGTGAGTATGCGCCGTCAAACAGGATGGCGGCTGAATGGGTAATAAAGGCAAAGCCAAGTGCGATAAATACAAACAAACCCGCTACGTAAAACGATACACGTAGTAAGGTTTTTTCTTTAGTGTGGTGAAAACCTATGGCCATTTTCGGCTCAAAGACTCAAGTGTTAATATTCGGCGGATAATACGCTTGTTTTGAAAATAAGATAGCGAATTTATGGTGGGTAACGAATAATTTTTTTAAGGCTGGATGTCACCTATAGCAAGAACAGCAAACTAGATTGAAAGTAGAAACGCTGGTCGTATTTTGCGAGAACGCTAAGGATAAACAAAAACAGTTTCTTTGACAGTGAGTAGACAATTTGAGACGTTAAGAGGGCGGTGAAGAGGTCGCATCGCATTTATATTTATACATAGTAAAATGGAAATAGGGAAAAATGGACGAATGAACACATGGATAAAAGTGCTAGCCAAATCATGCCTGCTTGCAACGCTATTCACTGCCTTTTCAGCCACAGCAGAAAATTACCGCGCCAAAATCTGCAATGACTGCAATGAAGTTGAGGCAAAACGCATTGCACTTAAATTCAAGACTGAAATTACCTGCCATAAAGACGTTGATATTGGTCTAGAACTCCCTAAATGTTACTACCAACCAAATCAAATTTTGGTGGCCAACCCATCTACAGGGCAAGTCTGGGGCTTTGAACTATTTCGCGATAATAAAGGCGGAGGAGAAGACGACGGGAAATTAAACGTACAGCGCTTCTCGGTAAGCGGTGAAGCTGAGATGTTGATGACGGATATTCTTACAACCTACTCTGAGCTCGATGCTGTTAGAGAAACGGTTAATCAACACCTCGAAAACACACCAAGTTTGTTTGATAGCAAAGCGAATACATCTGGTACAAAACCCTTCAGTAACTGCGATGATAGTTCAAACATAGCAAAAGCGGTAAGAGCTACTTTTGACGCAAGGACCCGAAGTAACATACAGCAATACTTGCAAATCGAATACAAAGGCAAGCATTCCAAGCCCGAATCTAAATTTGCCTATAGCTATTTCGCAGCAGATACATTTTCTGTTGGTGCAGGAGGAGTTGGAATCGAGGGCACTCGGGACTTTCGTTCTATTGGCAAACTATTAGAGGTGAATTTTTCTAGCGATGATTCGAGCCCAGCTAGAAATAAAATTGTGTATAGCGTTATTATGAAAAACAACATCATTGCTCTAGGGATAAATGACCATGGTTCACGTATCGATGGTCTTGCAATTAGCGCATTGAGACAAGGCGGAGCAATTAATGTAAACGCGTGCTTACTTGAAAAGTTAAATAATTATATAGAGGCGAGTGTTCAATCTGACCCTGTAGGCGGAAATTTTGGCGATAGCAGCCCAGTGGATTATGGCAGAGGAAGAGGGTTCATTCCCCAATTAAGCAGCAGTGGTGGTGGACTTGAAACCTGTACATGGCGTTTTTACTCGCCGCAAGACGAACAAATGTTTTCTATGCAGGGACCATGTCCATAGTGTTCTTCATGATACAAAGTCGCAGATAACTGACATAAAAAAGGAGCGTATTTTGAAGTGACCCCATTAAGTTGGACTCATTTCTAAGCGGCAACCAAGGCCTGATTTCGATATTGTATCGGACTCAGGCCTTTTTCTATTTTTGCTGTGGCTTACTAAAACGCTTAACGAACATAGCCAGCACGGCCAATTAAGCTGAACCGATTGATTAAACTGATATAGCCTATTCGCTTTGCTCTTGTGAGACACGTTTGGCATATCTCATCTTCGCTCTAGTCAATGCTGTAAAGCTTTCTTTTACTTCATCAACGGTTTCTATTTTTTCAATCATATCTTCGTATTGCGCCGCTTGCACTTCCTGCATTTTTTTCTGCAGTTCAGATTGGCTTATTCGATAACTTGTTGAACCTCCTACGCCTGGTCCAGTGTAGTGGTCGTTAGAATAGCCAGAAGCTAAGAAAACAGGATTTCTGTACTCATCGAGGATTTCATTTACAAATAGTGCCTGGCAACCACGGTGGTTAAGATTATTTTCCCATGGCTTACACTTTACCTTATAGCCTGATTTTTCGGCCACAGTATTGTATGTTTTGAAAAACGACACTTGCGCGTCGAAAAGCTTACTTCGGTAATAAGAAACTGGTCGTTTGCCTAATACCTCGATGGTTTCATTGGTGACTGTGTCTGCGGCATTTCCAGTTGATGGAATATATGACGAAGCCATGGCAAATGGGCTAACAACTGCAGAAAGAAATACTGCTAGCTTGGCGTATTGTTGGCAGAAAACCGGTATAGCTGTGTAGTTTTTGGCTTGGTATTTTTTGAGCATAGTGAAATCCTCTTTTCCTTCAGAATAACGACAACTTGCTATTAAAAATTTTTCTTGCTGCGCTCGTGAATTGCAATAGGCATACGTCCATTCTTTTTATTACTTATTACAATGTTGTGTAAGGAGCGCTTTAAATTTATACAAGTTAAACGTAGCAAATTAAAATGTGTTGAACAAGTCGTTGATATCAGTAGCTATCCTCATATGTCGCTTAGCGTACTAATTCTAGTGAGCTGCGCTATGATTATTATTTTTTAATTTTTTGTTTTTTCGTTAAGGCGCAGGTATTTACCTGCTGGTGCAAATTTGGTGAATAGGTTGAAATAGGCAAATCAAAGTAAGAGAGGCAAAATAAGTACAGTAAAAGCAATTAGAGCAAACCGTGCTGTACAAAAATTAGATTGCCCTTACGCCATTACTGCTATGCTTAGAGCAACTTGATAATAGGAAGGGCATGCTTTGTCTAACCCAAAAACAGATGCCCAAGCAACTAATACCAAGGCTATTAATACCAAGGGTGCTGATGCCAAAAATACTGGCAAACAAACTCAAACAAAAAAGCCCTCTCAGGCGCAAGAAGCTAATCGGCTAATTGCCGATGCGGTTATTCAACTTACCTTGGTAATTGAAACGATGCACAACCGTATTAATCCGCTGAATTGGCTTTCGCCACCAATACAACAATCAACACTAAAATCAAATCAGACGCTTAGCAGTGGTATTACTGGCATGGTTTACGACAGTATACGCGGCATTACTAACGAGGTAAGCAAGCGCATTAGTGTGCCGCTCTCGGTATTAAACGACAGTTTGAATAACAGAGACAGCGGCAGCCTCAAAGACAATGTCGGTGGCAGTGCTAGTGATAATGATAGTGTAAATGGCAATGTAAGCGAAGCAGCACCGCTATCATCAACGCATTCACCATCACCTTCATCGATAAAACCTACATTACTCTCAGCCATAAATGGCGTTATAGGCGATTACCTTCATACACAGCAAAGTCCGCTGTCCATCGCAATGACATTTCGTCAACACGGCAACGATATAGAGCTAGACGCATTGGCGCGACACATCGCAGAGTCTGAGGGTAAGCTTCTTATCATGGTACACGGCTTATGTATGAATGATGTGCAGTGGCGGCAAAGTGAGCACGATCATGGTTATCACCTTGCTAATGACCTCTCATGCACCACGGCTTATTTGCACTACAATACGGGGCGGCATATCTTCCAAAACGGGATAGAGTTAAACGCGCTATTAGGCAAGTTGACGACGCAGTTTGGGCTGCTACAAAGCCAGCATTCATTAGATATTTCAGTGGTTGCCCATAGCATGGGCGGGTTGGTCACAAGAAGCGCGCTTTATTATGCTAAAGCTGCAATATCAGAAGCGGACGCAATCACAGAGGCAGCCGAAGAAAAGGCACAATGGGCCGAGTATTTGAAAAAAATAGTGTTTCTTGGCACCCCACATCACGGTGCGCCTCTTGAAAAAGCGGGTAACTGGGTAGACCTATTTTTAGGTATGCATCACTTCACGGCCCCTTTAACACGCATTACTCAAATTCGCAGTGCAGGTATTGCCGACCTTCGACACGGATATATCGTTGAAAGCGACACCCACTCTGAACGGCGGTTCGATTTTGCGAGTGACCAACGCAAGCCAATTCCATTGCCTGATGGGGTAGCGTGTTTTGCCATTGCAACAACGTCCTCGGCATCGCCTAACGCTATAAATAAGCATCTCGTTGGTGATGGTTTAGTGCCCCTTAATAGCGCACTAGGCATTCATGAAAATGAAGCGTTTAATCTAGATTTCAAACCAGAGAATCTGTGGGTGGGGAATAACATCAGTCACCTTGGTTTACTGGGAAATAAAACCATTTACGACGTTATTCACCGATGGCTTTCAAAGGGCGCTTATTAACGAATAAACGCCTTCCATTCTTGCAGTAAATGTTTGAAATCTGCTAAGCCGCAACCTGCTTGCATCTCTTGGTCGTAATCTTCGGCAAATTCTTTGTGACTGGTTTCGTTGTGATTGAGGGTAAGTATCACTTCGTCGTCCTCAATGGTTAACGTATATTCCTTGCCAATAAATTGGTAATCAGGAATATTGCGACACAGCAGGTTTTCAATGGCATCTAGCACCGTATTAATGCTTGCGCGATCTGTGCCTAAATCGTTACTCAACCAATCACCAAATGCTTCGCATTCAATATCACATTTGGCGGAGGGTTCCCCTAACATGTCAGTGCGAAATTGAAAATCCATTAGGCTTCCTTAGGCATTTGATAAACATGCCCGGTTAATTCGAGTTCAGTGAGGTACACCCGTACATCAAATTCAATCTGATGGTAATCGGGCAGCATGTGTTGGCAGAGTTTGTAAAAGGCTTTGTTATGCTCTTTTTCTTTAAGGTGGGCTAGTTCATGCACCACTATCATGTTCAAAAATGGCTCTGGCGTGTTTTTAAACAAGCTGCTCACTCGCAACTCATTTTTACTCTTTAATTTGCCGCCTTGTACCCGAGATACATAGGAGTGCAATCCAAGGGCGTGGTTCACAATATGGATTTTTTGATCGTATATGACCTTACTCAACGGTTGAGTTTTTTTCATATACTGGTTTTTAAGCCCCATCACATATTCGCGTAAGTCGTTGTCGTTTGCCACTGAATGAGTGGCAGGGTAACGAGTGCGCAGCCAATCTCCCAGAGCATTGTCGTCAATCATCTGTTGAATTTGTTGTTGCAGTCTCTCAGGGTAGTGTGAGAGATATTGAAGCCTGCTTTTCATATTGGCACTCATATTGGCACTCATACTGACGAATCATTAAATTTGCTTTGCTTGCTGTCAACGTCCGGGCTTTCAACTAGCTGGCCTTCAATGTCTTGATTAACAATTGGCGCCAGCTGCTGCTTTATTTCTTCTACGTGAGTAACGGGTATTTGAATATCAATACTGACCTGCTGTGCATAGCGACAGTCGGCAATATTGCCCGACACTTGCTGAACCAAATGCCTAACAAATTGTTCGTGTTTAAAGTCTACATCAACGGTAAGCGTGTGAAAGGTAACTTCTTCTCGTACAGTGAGCTGTTCAATGGCTTGCTGCGCCGATGCAGAATAAGCGCGAACTAGGCCGCCAGCGCCCAGCTTTATACCGCCAAAGTAACGAGTCACTACAATCATTACATCGCCAATATTTTTATGCTGAAGCACGTTTAAAATAGGTTTGCCGGCTGTGCCACTTGGCTCGCCATCATCGGCCATAGCAGCGCTTACGGGAGAGCTTGGAGGACCAAAAATATAGGCCCAGCAGTGATGTCGTGCATCGGGATAGCGCTGCTTTACTTCATCAAGCACAGCCATTGCGCTCTCGCGAGAGTTGGCAAATGCTGCCATCGCAATAAACTTGCTTTTCTTGACTTCAAACAGGACTTCAACCTGATTGGCGGGAACGGGATAATTCATTCGGTAAGTATAACCTATTGCGCAGCTGCAATTAAGCGGGTCGTAGAGGTAGTGAAGTAAAATACGGAGTATGCGCAGTTGATGAAATTGAAAAGCTGCTGGATAACCTAAACAGGATGTTGCGATATTTTGTGGTCAGCTAGAAATTGATGAATGCTGGAATTAAAAACCATCGATAAGAAGATCGATACCATTCTTAATTTTTGTTCTAATCGGTTTCAATGATTGTTCTGGGATAGGTTTTAAATTGCGCTTTGAGACCGTCGCTATATCTAGCAAGTCGACATAATAATTAACGCCACTCACTTCACAAGGTATCTGTAAATCTTTTACATAAGAAAGGCCTTCAAACGGTTTTAATGGCGCTACCAAGATACTTTCAACTTCATTGAAAACAGTGTTAGTTAAAATAACAACTAATGATGATGAATACTGACAAACAGAAAACTGAGTTATCACGAAAGCTGACTTATCGATTCTGAAAACGTCCCCGTCTCTAACACTTTTTGATTATGTGTATTTAGAGCGTCTTTGTTGTGTTTAAACCATTCAACCTTCTTTTTTTCATTTACAGCTTGTATTAAAGCCGTTTCAAATACTTCGGATAACTTAATATTAAGTGATTTAGCCTCACTGAGTAACTCACTGTTAATTGATGTATTACATGATACTTTTTGGCGCATGACTGACTCCGATCAACTCTCTAACTATATTATGCGCATTTTTTATGCGTGTATCAATGGCGCAAATTTTAAGCGTTGAAAAACGGGCTTCCGAGAAGAGGTGAAATATTGTTTGAATATCAGCTTTGACGCTACGCTTGATTAATACTTTTCATTAATTAGAGCACCTTATTATCAAACACCAATTTATGTTGTAAGTAGCCTTTAGGTGCATTGTGTTATCAGTCATTTATGGTTTACTGAGCACATGAATTTGTTTCGTTAGCCACTTGGATAACACCACTGACAAAATAAAAAACGGTGTGCCAGGTGTTAGTGAATTACCTACGTTAGAACGGTTATGTCCTCAGAACGATTTATACCTTTTCGCAAAGCCGATGTTGTTTACATGTGTAACGATGTCCTCATTAACAAAGAAACCGCTGATGCTGATAGCACTGCTAACTCCTTTGAGGTGTTTTGTAATTTGTTGGTGAGTCGCATTCACTTTCAGTATCACGAACAGCTAGAGCGCTTGAAAAACAGCTACGCGCTATTCGACCCCAACAAAGATACCCGCACGCTGAAAGACATTACAGATAGCGAACGTAAGGCCGTTCAAAAAGACTTCGCCAGTGAGTTTTCCACATTATTAGATTCTGCCAACTTTGAAAAAGTCACCGATACTGATTTAGAAGATGCGCTACATGAAGAGTCGCTGTTTAAAGTTCGTTTGACGGTAAGTTTTGACGATTTTCAAGAAGTCGTGTTTTATCGCCGAGGTGAATCGGTTAAAACAGAAACGTTACGTACGTTCTTTGGTTTGCGCAAAAAATCGATATCGTTTACCAACTACGATCGAGTGGCGGTTTATATTACCTTTAAAGATAAAGACTACTTCGACCAACGCAAAAACACTAAAAAACAGCTTCCTGTCACTTTCACCCCTGGGGCCACTATTATTAAGCTGTTTCAAAACGTGCCCAAAGCAGATCTGGAAATGCTGTTTCCAAACAGTGAAGTGAAAATGCGTCCGCTCGATAAACTTATCATTGGGGCGTCGGCAACGGTCGGTGGCATTGTTGTGTTAGTGACGAAATTAGGGGCGTCTATATTACTGCTGTCGTCGTTTCTCGCGTTTTGGTTGGGGCTTAAAGATGAGTCAGTAGAGCTTACTAAGCAAAGCCTTATTACTTTTGGTATTGGTATGGGGGTTTTTGGCAGCTTTGTTTTTAAAGAATGGACGAAGTTTAAAAATCGAAAAATACGGTTTATGAAAGCCTTATCAGACAACCTTTATTTTAAGAATTTAGATAACAACGCTGGCGTGTTTCACACTCTGGTAGACGCCGCAGAAGAGGAAGACTGTAAAGAAGCTTTATTGGCTTATACCTTCTTATTGAAACATGAAGGAGCAGGGATGAGCGCAGATGTACTCGATAAAGAGATTGAAGCTTGGTTTAAGCAAACTCACAACTGCAGCTTAGACTTTGATGTGTCTGATGCTATCGATAAATTAGTTAAAATGAAGCTGGTAGAAAAAAATAATGAGCGATTCACGGCTAAGCCGTTAAAAAGTGCCATTAACGAATTAGACGAGTATTGGGATAATATTTACCAAGGCTAGCTTTGTAGGTTTAGTTTTTAAAGGTGTATCTATTGAAGGTCATTTCTTGCAGGTTTATCTTCTGCAGATACAGCTTACTCCAAAAACAAACCTATTCAAATAATGGCCGAATTGCCTATAGTTGCAGATAAAAAGTGGTTATTTGAGCTATTCACACATTGCTCTATATTCTAGCGTTCAATAGGCTCACGTTTTTTCTAGTAGGTATATAATGTTTTCAATTCATGTAGAAAGAGTAATCGATAAACCTATCCACGATGTGTTTGCGATGCTAAGCGATCACGAAAACTATGCGCAGTTTAAAGGCGTGGATGAAGCGAACTTACTAGTTCATGGTAAGGACGATAAAAACGGGTTAGGCGCTGTGCGTGAAATTATCGCAGGTGGCGCTAATCTACATGAAGAAATTGTCGCGTTTGAGCCTCCTTATAAACTTGGCTACAAAGTCATAAAGTCGAAACCACTGCCTTACGACCATCAGCTAGGCGAAATCACGCTTCAAGAAAAAGACGGTAAAACCCACGCAACGTGGCGCTCAAAAGGCCATATCACTATTTTCTTGTTGGGAAGTTTGTATTTCGATAAGCAAATTCAAAAAAACGGTGGAAGAGCGTTTGGTAGTATCTTAAAGCAGATTGGCAATTCATAACGTGAGCCACAGTGCTCCGTTGATAGGGGGCTTGTTTAGATAGAGAGCCTCTTTAAATAGAGAACTTCTTTAGATAGAAACCTTCTTTAAATAGACAACTCTACTCTCATTGTTAAAACAAGAGCGTCTTTTGCTTCCCTGTCGGCGGCAGGGTTTGCAATAAACTGTATGTCTGGTTTAAGCGCAAGGGTATCTGTTAGCTGAAAACGATAAAACAGCTCTATCGCTGTTTCGTCTCGTTTGTATTGAGATGCGAGAAGGTGGCTGGTGGTAATATGAGATATGCCAAGCCCTAACACGTCGTCTTCACGATTATTCATGCCGTACCAGGTTAGTCCAGCGCCAATATGCGTGTCTATCTCACTGGTTGTATCGCTGCTTCTCCCATACTGCAAAAACCAACCACCGTTCTGTGCTGGAAATAATTGAGAACTAAACTCACCAGACAGAGTGGCGAAAAGCCCGCTAGCATCCTGAGATAATGAAGATTTGTCATCTTCATTATCTACTAATGGCACTATGTCTCCCGATTGCATCCAGCCGCCAATGGCAGCCGTAACGTTGCCTATATGTTGTGTCCATTGCCCCACGGTGAAACCGTTACTAAAGCTGCGATTTTGATTGGCGTAATGCCCAATAGATAGCTGTGTATTTTGCGTGGCGCTATAAAATGCATTCACCGATAGACGAGGGCTTGGATAAGTGGGGAAATAGGAAATCGTTGGGCTAAAACCCATGGACGAGTGAATAAACTCTCCAGCATGTTCAGCATAGGCAAATTCATTATTTGCATCGACTTGACCTATTTTGAAGCGCAGGCTTTCTTCATAAAATGATTTCTCTACCCAAACCTCATACATTTTTGTGAGCTCATCTTCATCAATATTCGAAAATGCCTGAAGATCGCCAACAGAGTCACTACCATTGTTCCCTCTTAATACTTGAGCATCTGCAAAAAATAACGTGCTGTCGTTAATACGATATTCATAGGCAACAATACCCAGCGTCCTATTTATAGTAGCGCGCTCCTCTAGTCCTCCCGATACTACATAGCTTGTGTCGTGAACGAGAGTAAGTGAGAGCGGGTTTGCCAAGGTATTGGCAGCACAAAAGCATGATGCCAAAACCACACTGAGCTTGAGCGTGCTAAATCGTACTGCTCGTTTTTTTAATTGTGAAATGCCGAATAGAATGGGAAAAACCTTTCTTCCAATTTACTGGTTGAATATCACTACTAACCATCATTTAGACTCCTTTTTACGTAAGTCATACACGAATTAGCTCACCTGAGCTTTTAAAAGAAACGACGTTTAAAGAATAGGCTTCAAAAAGTTGCATCAAAGTAGGTGCTTAAATCAATGGCCCAGGTGTAAAAAAAACAGCTGTTAAAAGCCCAGATGTTAAAAGAGCACAAACTTAAAGCTTAGAAGCTAATCGAACAGAAGCTTATCGAACAGAAGTTCAGAGCTGCGTGACTAATTAGTTCGAAAATGTGGACCTGACCCCCTTTATTTATAGAGGTCGCTGTGTTTGTATTTATCGATGAAAAAGCGGATGAGTACACCAATTATGGCGGCCAACGGCACTGCAACTAAAAGCCCTAAAAAGCCGAACAAGCTACCAAAAATAGACAGCGACATAATAAGCCATACTGGGTGTAATCCTACAGAATCCCCAACAAGTTTAGGTGTAATAAAGTTGCCCTCAACGGCCTGGCCGAACACGAAAATCCCTACAACCATCGCCACTGAAATCCACTCATTCCAAAACTGAAATAAAGCCAAACCTAACGCAAGTAATCCGCCCACGATAGCGCCTAAATAAGGAATGAAGCTTATCAATCCTGCTGCAAACCCCACCACTAGACCAAACTTAAGGCCCACAAGCATCAGCGAGATGGCATAGTAAACGCCTAAAATAATGCATACGGAGCCGGTACCGCGAATAAATCCAGCTAAGGTTTTATCTATTTTTTTCAATAAGTCGCGAATAATGGGTTCATGTTTGCGGGGAAGCAAACCGTAAATAGTTGAACTCATGCGGTGCCAATCTAAAAGTAGATAAACGGCTACTACAGGCACAATTACAAACAGCATTGCCAAATCGATGATGTTTGCAGCAGAGCTAAATGCAGTACTTAAAAACTCACCGCCACGCTCTTTTAAAACGTCACTAGCAGAATTCATCACTGAGCGTAATGTAGTACTTTCACCAAACACTGACGGGAGTGTTTTACTTAACCACTCACTCAAACTGTTGAACAAATCTGGGCCAGATTCGAATAAGCTTATTGCTTGCGCCACGACTGCTGGTACAACAAGAAGCGCAGTGAGCGCAAAAATGAGCGTTGCTGAAAGTGTTATCAGGGCAGTAGCCGCGGGTCGGCTGAATCCTTTACTCTCCAATTTTTCTGCGACTGGGTTGAGAATGTAGGCAACCACTGCACCTAAAATAAACGGTAACAGCACATCGCCTAAAAACCACAGCACAAGGATGAGTGCGCCGAGGGCGAGTGCCCAGTATTGAATCTGCCTTTTTCCTGTTGATGTCATATGTCCTTACTCCCTGTTATACACTGTAGCTAAGCGGTGCAAAGGCTGACAAAGCTCCTGCATTGCCTATGCACTATCGCCTGTGTCCTATCAATTTTACTATTCGCTGCAAACAGCAGGTGCGTAGCTGCAAATAAAGGTGTAGTGCTGCTGTACGTCTGCTATTGGCGTATTGTTCAACCTATTATCAATAAAGCGCTGAGTTTCTTTTTTGAGGCGAAGCAGTAATGTCTCGCGGTCTTCATTTGACATGAAGCTGTGAACTATCGCGTTTGTATTTAACTCAACCAATTCATCCCACGATAAATCAAAGTGTGATACCGCTAAGTAATACTCATCAGTTAAATTGCTGCTCCACATGCCTCTATCATCGGTTGAAAGCGTCACCGGCACGCCTGTTCGCAAGTACTCTGGGAAGGGATGTTCATCAATACTCTCTGCATATTCCAACAGCAGGTTAGATATAAGGTTTATCTCCACTAGGTAGGGAGAGTTGCGCATCATCAATAGCGTGTCTGGGTCTCCAATCAGGTTATACCCATGACCAATTCTGTCTGCGCCCAGCAGCAACGTATCTTTAATGTGAGTATTGGGCTCATCCGACTCACCAGCATGAACACTTAGCGATACCGGTGGTGACTGAGCACGAAGCTTACGTAGTGTGGATAAAAAACGCAGTGGATACCCTTTGTCATTATCTTCTCTGCCCACAAAGTTGATGCCAACAAAGTAGCTTCTATGCCCATCAACAAACGTCCATGCTTCTTCAAGCTGTTGTTCAGCGTTAGGTAAGAAGCGAACAATCGCTAGTTGGAAGCGTACTTGCACATTGGTATCTACCGCAGCGTCGCTTTCTAACATCTCTACAAACAGTTCGGCAGTAGCTTTGGGCGTATAGGCAGAGCCGTCTGGAAACCGCATGTCTGTTACTTGAAGCTGAGTTTCTAAGTACAGTACGTTTTCCTGTTGGTACGCCTGCATGTTCTTTAATAGTAAATAGGCTTGTATATGAGGGTTAAGCAGCATGTCTCCCAGGCGTTGCCAATGAGTCTGAAAAAACTCGTCGCGGCCCTCGTGAGGCTTATCCAATCTAATGCTGTTTAGAAACGCCTGCTTTTGCGTCTTGCTCAAGTTGGTAAGCAGGGTGTAATTGTTTTTTTCGCAGATAGAGAGCTGCTCGTAAGTAAAGGCTGAAACGGTGTGAAACATCAACAGCTGAGGATTAAAGCCAAATTCGTTCGTGCCGTAACCGTTACATAATGTGGGTGCTGTTTTTGTGTAATAAGTATAGCCGCCGTTTTGCTTTGAATTTGTGGCGATATCCCACCACCACTCGCTCATGCCAGCGCCGGAAAGGTGATGATGAATATCACCGCCTTTGGGCATGGCATGCAAGAAGTTATACATTTGCGCTGGTGTTGCGCGTTGTTTAAATGCGTTGAACCACTCTGACATTGTCGACTCAGACACCAATGACGATGTATCCGCTGCACTAGCAGGCAGGCTGAGTATAAGTAGGCAAGCGAGAGCCTTGATGTGATTTAACAAAAAACTGTCCTCTATTAGCAGGTTACTTGAGTGATTATCTGAAATGCATCAAATCATTGCAATTATATGACCTGTAAGTCTACGTAAGAGGGTAGTTTTAAATGACTGTTTTGTATATGAATAAAGGCTAAGTGAACAACGAACCGGGTGAAATAGGGGTAAAACTACCCCTTGAGCGCGTTTTTGAAATAGCTGTACACGCCGTTAGTCCATCCAAATCCCAACTGTACATCATATTCGCCGCCCCCTGCAGTCTCAGTAGGCACGCACACATTATACTTTTCAAGTAAGGCACCGGTATTGGCAAAGCTATCTTCAACCGTAGTGCAAAAACGCTGCATAATTTCTGTAGCATCGTCGTTGAAACCATAATTTGCCATACCTATTGCTGCAAAAAATTGCAGAGGTGCCCAGCCGTTTGGCGCATCCCATTGTTGAGATGTAGTGTTTGTAGTAGTTACTACGCCACCCTTTTTAAGCAAATCGTTCATCAGTGTGTGTTGGACTGTAGCAGCCTGAGTATCGCTTGCTATGTTCACAAAAAGCGGAACAGTCATAGCCGCTGATACAACAGACGTTTGTGTCATGTTAGGAAAGTGGCAGTCAAAGTAACCGCCTTTCTTTGCACTGTACAAGTAAGTATTTATAGCCTGTTTTCTGCTTGTTAACGCATCTTGGTAAATTGCGCGCTCTTTGCCTTCGGTCACCCGTGATAGTGTTTGTTCTAGTGAAGCTAAAAGCGCATTTAAATCGATAGGGAGCAGTTCTGTGGTTCTGATGCTTTCAAGCTGCTGTGGGTTTTCAAGCCAGCGAGAGCTGAAGTCCCAGCCCGATTCGCAGGCCGCCCTGATATGTTGATAAAACCCGCCTTTATCGGCATCGATATTATTAGCAGTTTCTATGTCTTCCCTATAAGATTCGGGCCTTGGTGTTGGCTCGGGATCGAAATAGCGATTTAACACAGCGCCGCAGGGCATTGTCACGGTGCGAAGTTCGGCCCGCGTTTTTACGTGATCTCTACTAGTTTCGCTAGAGGCTTTATTACGGTCGCTAAGGGCTTTGTCTTCGCTAAAGGCTTTGTCTTCGCTAAAGGCTTTATCACCATCGCTTAAGGCTTTATCACCGTTGCTAAGGGCTTTATTAGCCCCTTGCATCCAAAAGGCGTACTCTTTTTTTAGCCCATCAATGATGTAGGCTCTTTGTTTTTCTGAAAGTTGGTTTTCTAGCAAGTTGTAGAACAACGCTAAAATAGGCGGCTGACTTCTAGAGTGATAATAAGCCCGGTTGCCGTTGGGGATACAGCCCACTTCGTTAAGAATATCTACAAAGTTTTCCAGCATATTAATAGCCATATCGCTTCGCCCAGCATGCACAAGACCCTGCGCGGTAAAATAACTATCCCAGTAATAAATCTCGCGAAAACGACCACCTGGCACAATGTAAGGGCGAGCTAACGCAATTAAACTATCTTTGTGTTGAGTATCGGGAGTGCGCGTAAGTACATCCCACATATTGGCAATATAAGTAGTTATATCGTCGCATGGCAACGTCGAGGTCGCATTGTCGCTATCTGGTAGCGTAAAGTGTGCGTCCACAAAGTTGTGCAAGTCTACCTCGCCACCTTCCTCACTCGCTATCTGCAACTCTTGTTCGTATTGTTGAAGTACTGTTGTTAGGTCTGTTTTTACTATGGCATCGGCGAAGGTTTTGCTATCAGGAAATAGTTCGGCCATTTGAACGTGTCGAAATAAGTCGCTGTTAAAAAACGCCAGACTGTCGCGCCAGCTATGCAAAGAAGAGTTCATGATGATGAGGCATCCTGTAATTCAGAAGAAGATGATGCTTTTTTGAAGAAAAAGAGCGTGGCAAGAAGTCCCGCTATAGGAACAAGGGATAGGTAAAACGCGTTTTGTCCGCCCATGGCATCAAAGACAAAACCAGTGACGATTGAGCCTGTTGTGCCACCAAGGGCCGAAAACACAACTATGAGCCCAGTCATTGGCGCATGCTGCTGCAAAGGCAGGGCGCTTAACATAACTGAGTTAATAATTGGGTAAATTGGCGCCATCATTAGTCCAATCATTGGTATAAGAAATGCTGCTAGTGGGGCGCCGGTCCAACTGGTTATATCACTATGCGCGCCGCTATTTTCAGCCAAAGGTAAGCTAATAAGCATGACAATCGCCATTCCAACAAGACAGATGTTTAAAAACGGATACCAGTTCATTTTTCTTAGCACAGCACCGGCTGTCAAGCGGCCCACTGCGAGGGCTATGGCGAAAATGCTCGTCATTTGAATGCTCACTTGGGTAGGTAATCCAAGCACCTCTTTATTGAAGGTTGGTAGCCATGAACCTATACCTTGTTCAATCAACACATAGAGAAAGATAGAAAAAATGAATACTAATACCAGCGGCTTGTAGGCAAGTCTGAGCATGCTAGTGAATTCACTTGCAATGGTAGCGTCGTCAGAAAGCTTCACCGCCTTAATGGGCGCAAACATCACAATAACAAACGTAAGCGCAACTAAGGCAGCAAGAAGATAATAAACATTGAGCCAAGCAAGAGAGGCGTCGTTATTCGGATCGATAAAGCCCGCGAAAATCCAATAGCCAGACAAAACACCCAACATAAAAATGCCCTCTATGGTGTTCATTAATGATGAGTGGGTTTTTGTCGACGATGAAAGCTGACCAATAATGGCGTACACCGACACTTTCACTAGGGCAAATGCTGTTCCGATGCAGGCGAACAGCATTTTAATGAACATAAAATTAGCGACTGATGGGGTAAGAGCGCAGGCTACAGCAACAAGAGCTAAGCCTAATAGCATGGCAATTTTATACCCGATCCGAGGAATAACGCTGGCTACCAAAAAAGACACAATGGCAATGGAAAGGTCTTTAAACCCCTCGAGGGTGCTCGCTTGAGGTTTACTAATGTCGAAACTATTGATGGATTGTAGGATCACCGTGCCTACACTATTTAGCAGTATAGCGAAGACATAATAACTCACCGCAATGGCAGCAATAATCATCAAACGAGACATGTGTAAACACTCTGTTAACTTAATTAAGCTGGAGTGTAATGCTAAGAAAATAAAAATGCAAACGTTTGCATTTGAAGGTGTGTTTGTATTGAGTGACGCGTTTGTATTAAGTCGTGCGTTTGCATTCAGTGATACGCAAGCGCAGCATGAGTGGTGAACAACGTATTGCGATGCTCGTTTAGGGATAAATGCTGTTTAGGCGGTTTTGTTAACGCTGCAGACTGAATAAAGCGACTGCGTTTATTTAGTTGAACGCCTTACAATGAGCGAAGTTTCAACCACTTGATTTTCGGTTGGCTTATTTTCTAACTGATTAAGTAGCTGCTCAACCATAAGTGTAGCGGCTTGCTGGGTATTTTGCCTTATGGTAGTGAGTGCAGGGTGCATGAGCTCGGCTAGTGATATATCGTCATAGCCCACTATGCCTACATCGCTTGGAATGCCGACGTAGCGCTCTTTAAGTGCTTTTAAAGCACCCAGTGCTACCATGTCACTGACGCACACAATGCCATCAAAATCGAGGCCGTTAGCCTTTATCCGATCATTCATGTACTGATAAGCCGTTTTTGAGGTTATATCAATAGCGCCTACATGAGAAAAGTCTGGCACTATGTTGGCCTCTTCGTGAGCTTGCATAAAGCCCCTAAGTCTTTCTCGCATTTCTGCGTGTTCTGAATCACCGAGAAATAGCACTCGCTTCGCCCCCTGACTCAAGAGGTACTTGGTTGCTTCATAGCCACCTAAAAAATTATTGCCGCCCACAATGGGGTACCCAGCATCAGTTTTAGTGTCTCCCCATACCACAATGGGCACGCCACTTTTAGCAGCACGATCAATCTTTTCTGTGGTTTTACCTTGTCCAATAACCAAAATGCCATCGGCCCGTTGACTGTGAATAAAATAATTAGCCCAATCGTCGGAGGCCATAAAAGAATTAGACAGCAGTAGTTCGTAACCTTTGGCGTTTAGCGCCTGGTTCAATTCGCCGACTAACTTAAGTAAAAATGGGTCTGTGGTGCTTTGTTCAGTATTGTCGATAAGGTTGAGAATAACGGCAATCACGTTGGTTTTTTGTGTTCGCAATCTACTGGCTGCGGCGTTAATGCTGAAATTATGTTCTTTAGCGAGCGCCTGAACTTTTGCGCGAGTTTCTTTTCTTATCAGTGGGTTATCTTTTAGCGCTCGAGACGCAGTAGAGGTAGACACTCCGGCCAATTCAGCAAGTTTAGCTAGCGTCAGTTTTGTATCAGCAGTCAATGTTTACGTTCTCTAATGTTAATTCTTATTATGCAGGGCATCTTTTGCATGATGAGTGTATTGATTGTAGATAGCCCGACAGCGGCCAAGTTGTGCCAACTCTTACGCATTAAAGCTTATCGTATCAATAAGCTAACAATATAGCGCACAAACACCTTGTATAAAATAGACGTTCTGTTGAATATTAAAAAAATGCAAACGATTGCAATTTTTTCAATTATCGTTTGCAATCGTTTGCAAATGGATCTATTTTGTTGTCAATTCGTGATGTGAATAACATTTTATAAACGTGTTATACGCATTCAGTTAACAACGCAATATAACATTTTCGGGAGCACACACCATGAAAACGTTGTTTACAAAAGCATCACTCGCCAGCGCTATTGCAGTGGCACTTGCACAACCTGCTATCGCACAAGAAGAATCCAAACAAACCACAAAGGAACTCGCCGAAGAAAACGCCGAAATCATTGTGGTAAGTGGTACGCCAGGTGGGGCAGGGATTAGAAAAATTGACGCAAGCTTCGCTGTGACAAACATAGACGCAAGCGACATTGAAAAGTTAGCCCCTAAGTCTACCGCCGACTTATTTAAAGCCATCCCCGGAGTATGGGTAGAGAGCTCTGGTGGTGAGTCTGGTGCCAACGTTTTTGTTCGTGGTTTCCCTGGAGGCGGCGACGCACCATTTCTTACAATAGCGCTTGATGGGTCGCCTATTTACCCAGCGCCAACCCTGTCGTTTTTGGAAAACTCTCAGCTTTTCCGTATCGATGAAACCATCGAAATGGTAGAAGGTTTGCGCGGTGGACCTAACCCAGTAGTGAGTAACGGTCAGCCAGGCCTAACGACCAACTTCAGAATGAAGCGTGGTGGAGAGTCTAGCGAAGCAATGGCAAAGTACACAGTGTCGGACTACGGGCTTAATCGTGTTGACGTAGTAGCAAGTGGTGCACTCGCTGACGATCTTTACTACATGGTAGGTGGCTATATTAAAAGCTCTGAAGGGATCAGAGATGCCGGCTTCAATTCAGAGCAGGGTAATCAGTTTACCGTGAACATTACTAAGGTGTTCGATAAAGGCGAGCTTAACTTATACACCCGTCAAACTGATGACCGTGGCACTTGGTATTTACCTACACCGCTTAACGTCGAAGGTATTGATGCTAATTATACTCAAATAGGCCCACTTAACAGACAAGCCACAATTACCTATGGTCCAGACGATACTACCGAGGCGTTTGATTTTGGTGATGGGCGAGGCTGGGACGGTCATGTGAGTGGCGGAAGCTTGAAGCTTGAGTTGGGTGATGACTGGTTTCTTATCGACCGCTTTAACTTAACTAAGGGTGAAGCAAACACGTTTGGTCTTGTTCCAAATGGCGCTGCAGTCAAGGTTTCAGACGTAGCCGATGATGGTGAATCGGCAATTGGCGCCGTAACAGGCACCACTTACGCAGGCGATACGCCCATTCAGCAAATTGGTCGTTGGGTTGTACTTAAAGACATTGAATCATTTACTAACGATTTAGCGATATCGAAAAGCTGGGAAGATTTTGATGCTTCATTCGGTATTTACAGTGCATCAACTAAATCAGAAGACTGGTGGAGCATAGGTAATACGGCTTATCACGTGTTGCAACCAGGCGGTGAATTGCTTGATGGCATCGAATGTAATAACAGTGCTGAGGGATGTGGTTTTAACTACGATATTAACTCGGTAGGCGATGCCAGCACGTTTGCTTTCTACGCAACCAGTAAATGGTATGCGACAACCGACTTAAGCATCGATTTAGGCCTACGCCGTGAGAATCACGAAGTGAATTACTCAGTGGATGAAGGTTTAGACGGCACAATCACCAAAGCCCTTGAATACGATGAAACCAAAACATCGTGGACCTTAGGAGCGAACTACGCTTTAAACGATAACAGCGGCGTTTTCATTCGCACCAACCGCGGTTACAAAATGCCGTACTTCGATGATTTTCGTGACAACTGGGGGGCTTATACTGGCGGAAACGACCTCATTCAGGAGATCATGCAAGCGGAATTGGGCTATAAATTTATGAACGATAGCGTGCAATTTTTTGCAACTGCTTTCGCGAATGAAGTTGAAGGTGATACGTTTGTACGCAGACCCGGTGCGCCAGCTGAAATTCTTACTAATGAAGCCTACGGTGTTGAGCTAGATGGTAGATACAGCCATGACTCTGGCTTCTCTTTAAGTGTTAATGCAACGCTTCAAGAAACTGAAATTACAGCAAGTGCGACTAATGAAGGTAACGAGGCCCAGCGCCAGCCAGGTTGGCAGGTGCGTGTGACGCCAAGCTACGATTTTGATATTGGTGACATGTACGCAACAGTGTATGGAACCCTGTCTGCAGTAGACGACCGCTTTGGTAACAACGAGAACACAGTCGTACTAGAGGGTTACGAAAAAATTGATGTGGGTATGACCTTAGACCCAACAGAGTCGCTTCGCCTTCAACTGTCGGTTGATAACTTGACCGATGAACAGGGCATTACAGAGGGGGATCCTCGTAATCCAGAAGCACCAAATGGCCGTTTCATTATGCCGCGCAGCGTAAGATTTAGCGTGTCGTATCTATTCTTCTAAATGCTTTTAGCTAGAAGAATTGAACACAAAAAGAAACGTAAGTAGCAAGAAGTGTAAGAAACACAAAAACAAGAAAATTGAAAGGGCTGGCGCTAAACACGCCAGCTTTTTTATTTGTATATTCTACTTATACTTCCCGTCAGCATTTCTCGAGTTAGCAGTCAAAAATATATCAGCTGCTCACAATATTACATTCCATGCAAATTCATATGCACCATTGTCATAAAAGTAGAATATCTCTATAGTTCAACGGTAACTCCTTGAGTCTGTTTAACAGCACTTTGCGAGTTCAATATACGTCACTTTATTCTTTCCAAACGCATTCTGGTTCTCCAATTACATGAAAATATTGCATACGTCTGACTGGCATTTAGGGCAGAGCTTTTTTACAAAAAGCCGAAAGCACGAACATGACGCATTTTTGAAATGGCTTTTAAATGAAGTCGACACTCATGCAATAGATGCGGTGATTGTGGCGGGCGATGTGTTTGATACAGGTACGCCTCCTAGCTACGCACGAGAGCTTTATCATGCATTTATTGGTGCGCTGCAAGGTCGGCAATGCACTCTTGTTGTACTGGGGGGAAACCACGACTCTGTTTCTGTACTTAACGAGAGTAAATCGCTGCTTAAGTATTTAAATAGTCACGTTATCGCCAGCACGTTTGGTGATAGCGCCGAACAGGTTATTGCGCTTAAAAATAGCGCCGATGAGGTTGGCGCTATTTTATGTGCCGTGCCGTTTATTCGCCCAAAAGATGTGTTGGTGAGTACAGCAGGGCAAAGTGCGGTAGATAAGCGCCATGCGTTGGGTGAGGCAATAAAGCAGCATTACGCAGTGTTGTATCAGCAAGCCATTGCGCTTCGACATTCGATTGCAGCACAAACACAGCGGCAGGCCGAGACTATTCCCATAGTTGCTACAGGCCACTTAACGGCGCTGGGTGTCAGTCAGTCTGAAAGTGTGCGGGATATTTATATCGGTACGTTAGAAGGGTTCGATGCAGGTGGCTTTCCGCCGGCCGATTACATTGCCTTAGGCCATATCCACCGCCCACAAAAAGTGGCTAAAACCGAGCATATTCGCTACTCCGGCTCGCCAATACCCTTAAGCTTTGATGAACTCAATACGCAAAAGCAGGTTGTTATGGTTGAGTTTACATCAGACCAAACCGCTATCACGCCGATCCCCGTTCCGCGCTTTCAAGCCATGGAGGTGATTAAAGGAGATTTAGCGAGTATTGAATTGGCCATTAATAACAGCAGCGCTATTGCTGATGCCACAGAGCTTTCGCCTGTGTGGTTGTGTATTGAAGTTGAAACCCAAGATTACCTTACGGATTTGCAACAACGTATACAGGCTTTGTTGGAAGGTAAAAACGCCGAAATATTACAACTCAAGCGTGTGAGGAAAAACGCCACTAAAAGCTTAAGTGAAACAAAAAACAGGCAATTGAGCGAGCTGTCGGTTAAAGAGGTGTTTGAGGCGCGGTTGGCCCTCGAAGATTTTGACAGCCTTGAGCGGGAGAATAGCCCTGAGCTGTTCGAGAGCCTAGAGCCAGATGAAAGCATATCCACTCAAGCATCATCAACAAACCGTAAAGCGCGCATAACACAACTGTTTTCAGAGGCAGTAGAGCGAGTTCACGCTAATGACGAGGACAATGACGCTCTTGTTAATAGCAGCAAAGCAGATAAGGAGCAGGCGAAGTGAAAATATTAACCCTGCGACTTAAAAACTTAAATGCCCTAAAGGGCGAGTGGAAGATAGATTTCACTCAGTCCCCGTTTGTTGATAATGGTTTATTTGCCATTACCGGGCCAACTGGTGCGGGTAAAACCACATTGCTCGATGCCATCTGTTTAGCGCTTTACCATCAAACGCCTCGTTTAGGCACTATCTCTTCTACGGCCAATGACATTATGACTCGCGGCACGGCAGAGTGTTTAGCAGAGGTTGAGTTTGATATTAAAGGCAAAGCTTATCGCGCGTTTTGGAGTATGCGCAGGGCGCGAGGCAAGGCAGATGGCAATTTGCAAAGTGCCGACGTTGAACTCGCCGAGGTAGACACTGGCAAAGTATTAGCAACCCAGGTTCGACCTAAAAGTGATGAAGTAGAACGACTTACTGGGCTTAACTTTGCCCGCTTTACTAAGTCGATGATGCTGTCTCAAGGCGACTTTGCGGCATTTTTGAATGCTAATGAAAATGACAGAGCCGAGCTATTAGAAGAGCTCACGGGAACAGAAATTTACGGTCATATTTCCCAAGCAGTGCATGCCCAATTTTCTGAAGCCAAACAAAAAAAGAAAGACTTTGGGTTAATGTTAGAGGGCGTAACCCTGCTAAGCGAAGATGAAACTAAGGCCTTAAATGATGAACTCACGCAGACCAAACAACACATTGCCGATTTATCTGCAGAGCTTCACGTATTGCACCAGCAAAAGCAGTGGCAAGATGCGATTAAAGAAAATGAACACGCCGTAAATGAAGCGCAACATCTACAAAAAGCTGCGCAGAGTGACGCAGACGAGGCAAAAAGCAAGCTGAACAAATTAGCACAAAGTGAACCTGCCGAGGTGCTACGAGTTCCTTATTTTAAATATAAATCGATTCAAGATGATGTGACTGTTTATGAGGGGCGACTGAAAGAAAAAGAACAGCAGTTACCTTATGCTCAGGCGGCATGCAGTGAGGCGCAACAATCTGTCGCGCAGGCCGAGGAAGAGCTGAAAGAAGCAAAGACTAACAATACTCGTCTTGAAGAACGCATCAATAACCATGTGTTGCCCATAAACAATAAAATTCAGCAGACCACAGACACCCTGAGCGAGTTAACCAATACCATATCTACGTTAACGGCATCTCTTAGTGAAAAAGAGCAAGAAAAGTCGCGAATTGAAAAGGCTTTTTCTCAGCAGCGCGCGCTTAAAGAAGAATTATCGTCTTACTTACAGTCGCACAGGCACATCGGCAATATTGCCGAGCATATAAGCGGCTGGAGTGAATCTGCGGTAAGCATAAATAACGAACGAGGGTTAATAAACTCGTGGGTCGCTAAGCGCAATGAAAATGCACACGCGTTAAGTCAGCTATCAGAAAAGGTAAGCCAACGCTTTGATGAAGTATCAAAATTCACTGTAGAAACTGAACGGCTTAAAGAGAAAGTGGAGAGCTATCAACATGCACTTAATTTGCTGCTAAATGGTGATGAAAAAGCAACACTGAGTGATGAAGTTGCAGTAAAGCTTAAGCACTGGGATAACATTATTCAGTGCGATCATTTGCAGCTACAGTACAAAGCGCTGACGGATGATGTGAATAATATTGCGGCAGGTGATGAAGCGCGTGAAAACGATAAAGCGACGCAAAAAGCCAAACGTGACAGTTTGGTGGATGACTACAAAAATACGAAAGCAAGATTAAAAGAAATCGATGAGATCATATCACTGAACAACGAGGTAGCGCACTTACGTGCTCAACTTAATGACGGCGAGGCGTGTCCAGTATGCGGTGCAAATGAACACAAAGTAGACTCGGTAAATATTGATGTACCCGCAACAGTGCAAAAGCGAGATGCTCTCAAACAACAGTTAGAAGATATAGAGCAAGAGGGAACAAAAGCCAAAGAAGCACTGGCAAAAGCTGAGATGGCTATTGAACAAGCCCTCGCAAATAAAAGTGCTCTTACTAAGCGGTTAGAAGAATTAAAAGTGCAGTGGCAACGCCAGCAAGAAGTGATTAGCCACGCCATCGACTCAGCATTTAGTGAAATACCCGTAGAAGGCAACGCTCAATTTGCACGCTTTAGCAACGCATACAAAGCGCGTATCGATTCTCTTAATCGGCAATTAAAAGATATTGAGCAGGCGGAGCAACAGTTAACCGACGAGAAAGCCAAGCACCACAATGCACAACGCGAACTGTCGAGTGCAAATGGTGAGCACCAGTTACTGTTACAACAACAGCAAAACGTGCAGGCATCCATTGCTGAGCTGGAAAAAGATATTGAGGAAAAACAGCGAGCACTCGATGAAAAAGAAAGCGCCCTAATTGCAGCAATAGCCGAAGTTACCCGAGCTAATTCGGATATTTCTGGCGCTAATACTTCTGATGATAATACTTTTGAAGGTAAAAACACTGGAGTCGAATTTACAGCTCCTGCACCTCAAGACCTAACGCAATGGTTAAAAGAAAAGGCCGACGCACTCAACGTTTACAAAGCAAAGCAGCATGAGCTTGAGTTACTGTTGCCAAGCATTAATGCCTTTAACGAGAATTTAGCTACGCTTACCCGTGAAATAGCGACTTATCAGCAGCAGCTGAAAGAAAGTACTGAAAGAGTAAAGCAATATGAAGATTCTCTGTCGTCATTCAACGCTAAACGACAGGAGGTATTCCCAGAGCAAAACATAGCCGCAGTGCGAAAAATCGCCGCTGACAACATAGAGCGTATTGAGCAACAGTTAACTGAATATCGAGCCAAGCAGCAGGGCGCCAACAATACCGCTGCTCGCTTAGATGCGGAAAAAGAGCAGCTTATCGAACAGTTAATGACTAAACGAGAGCAGCTTGCCATTGCTCGTAGTGATTTTGACAGCCTGCTTAACAAAAGCCCCTTTGAAAGCGAGGAAGTATTTACTCAATCGATGCTTGATGAAGAAACCCGAGAGCAGCTTGTTGCACTCAAACACTCAGTTTCGCAGAAGCTGCAACATGCTGAGTTACTAGTGGCCAATGCTGTTACGCAGCAAGAAAAGCTTAAAGGGAACGAGAATGCTGAGCGCTGGCAGCAGTTACTTGAAGACCGCGGGCCGCTGCAGGTTAGTGATAATATAGCTGAGAAAAATGAGCGTAAAGACGCGTTGCTGTCTACCCAAGGTCAGATAGCTCAGCAGCTATCAGCCAATGCACAGGCACAAGAAAAACAGCAGACATTAATAGAAGAAATGGCGCGTTTTGAGGCCTATTACGACGATATTACGTATCTGCATTCCCTAATCGGCTCAGCCAACGGTGACAAGTTTAGGCGCTTTGCTCAAGGCCTTACTTTAGATAACTTGGTAGTGCTGGCCAATCAGCAGCTTGATAAGTTACACGGGCGTTATCAGCTAATTCGCAAAGTGAATGAAGGGTTAGGTTTAAGTGTGGTAGATACATGGCAAGGTGATGTATTAAGAGATACCAAAACCTTATCTGGAGGCGAAAGCTTTTTGGTGAGTTTGGCGTTGGCGCTGTCTCTTTCTGATTTGGTAAGTTATAAAACCAGTATCGATTCATTGTTCTTAGATGAAGGCTTTGGCACCTTGGATGCTGAAACCCTAGACGTGGCCTTAGACGCTCTTGATAACCTTAATGCTAGTGGCAAAATGATTGGTGTTATAAGCCATATTGAGGCCATGAAAGAGCGCATTCCTACTCAGTTAAAGGTTATTAAGCAAAATGGTGTTGGGTTAAGTGCATTGGAAAAGCGCTATTCTGTCCCTTCTACCTTAGTATAGTTTTTAGAACATTCGGCCGCTTTTTTAGCGGAAAAGGCTATTAGCATAATATAGTGAGAGTAATTTTACGCTACACTTGGTTTCTTAGAAGTTAGTAATGCGTTGGTTTGAGATAAGGACATCGTGCTAAAAAACTAGCAGCTAGGGTAAGCAAATCACCTGTTATGCAAAAAATGTTGGTAGAACAGATATGTACTTAGAAACAGATATCATACAGCGCAACAATGTACGCGTTACTGGTAAGGGTGAAGTCACTCTTTTGCTAGCTCATGGTTTTGGTTGCGATCAGCGTATGTGGGATTACCTCATTCCCTTTTTTGAAGAAAGCTACAAAATCGTTCTGTTTGATTATGTTGGATGCGGGCAGTCTGACCTCAATGCATTCGATAAAAAAAGATATTCTCAGCTTAGCGGTTATGCAAAAGACGTTGAAGAAATCTGTGATTCGCTAGCACTTAGCAACGTAATTTTTATTGGACACTCTGTGAGCAGCACCATCGGCATGTACGCAGCTATCGAACGTCCAGACTTAATTGGCAAGCTGATCATGGTCTGTCCTTCTCCGTGCTTCTTGAATTTACCGCCCGATTACATGGGAGGGTTTGAAAAAGAGGACTTAGAAGAACTTATCAATTTAATGGATAAGAATTATCTTGGATGGGCGAGTTATTTTGCTCCTTTAGCCATTGGAGAGGGGAATGGTGATTCGTTTAAACAGGAGCTAGAAAGCAGTTTTTGCTCGACCGACCCCAGCTATGCTAAACCCTTTGCGAAAGCCACGTTTTTTGCTGACGATAGGCACTTATTGCCCAAGCTCACTACGCCAACACTCATACTTCAAAGTCAGGACGATACTCTGGTATCCGTTGAGGTTGGACAGTACATGCATAAAGCAATTGAGCACTCGGTACTCAATGTTTTAGAAGCTAAAGGGCACTGCCTGCATATGACAACGCCCGAGCAAGTGGCGTGTGCTATCGAGGAGTTTCTCGATTGAGACAAGTAGAGGTAGATAACTTCCCCTGCCTGCTGTTTGTGACTCATCTTGAAAGCACTCAAGTACTATCAGGTAATGGCTATGCACAGCAATTTTTACACATTTGCTTCGACGAGCTCTCGCTAACGTTGACTGATGTTCTATCGAAAGCCTCGCTTATTTTTTATGAAAGTTATGTAAAGCCGATTCTTATAAATAATGGTATTTTTACGGAGGTGCAGTTAACGTTAATCACTCGACGAGGCGATAGAATACCCGCAGTGGCGAATATACGCTTAGTTGGCGGTACACTATTTTGGGCCGTTTATCCTGCCGAAGAACGGGATAAGCTTTACCAAGAACTGGTCTTAGCGCGAGAAAGCTTAGAGGAGAAAACGGAAGAGCTCACTCGCTTAACGCGTTTAGATCCGCTGACTTCTTTGCTAAATCGCAGGGCATTAAATACTGATCTCACCAAGATAATCACATTTATGAGGCGCAAATACGTGCCCGTATGCCTGGTGCTTATCGATATCGATTACTTTAAACTCATTAACGATAATTTTGGTCATGAATACGGCGATGAAGTGCTACTAAGGTTGGCGTCTATGTTAACTGCTGTGGTGAGAGAAAGTGACCTTGTTGCTCGTTGGGGAGGTGAAGAGTTTCTCGTTGCGCTTTACAACACCCATCTTCAAGATGTTCAATATTATTGCGATCGAATTCATGAAGCCGTTCAAAAAATTCGTCTACCGAATAGCAAAAAGCTCACAGTAAGTATTGGTGTCGCTGCAATAGAGCCTCAAGACCTAGGAGATAAAGACGTTATTGCTAAGAAAATTAGCAAAGCAGATGACGCGTTATATAAAGCAAAAAATAATGGTAGAAACCAAACTCAATTAGGCTGAATGATTGCTATAACTCTATTTCATGCGCTTATGGACGTTTTTGGTTCAAAGAGTAGAAGTACAAAGTAGCTAAATCGACGCACGCGATTGATGCAATGTAAAAGGCAAAAAAGGATGGAAATGAAAAAATTGATCTTACAGGGTAGTGATGGAACTACATTAAGTACGTTACTGCGTAGAACTATTTTCTTAGCTTTTTTAGCGATTGGGGGCGTAGCAGGTTGCAGCGACAGTGAAGTAGGTGATGTGTCTCTTGGATTATTTACCACCAAAGATATTAAAATAGATGCATTAGTCGACCCCATAGTGACAGGCGTTACCTGTCATATTTCTAGCATCGAAGCCGATCTAGACTTTTCAGATCCGTCTGATAGCGCCATCGCCTGCAGACAAACCGGGCCGATAACCGCAGAAATGCTGGCGAATATCGATAAATCGCCCTCCGGTGATGTGATTTTTAGAAAGTCTAAAAGTGTGTTTTTCAAAAACATGAAGCTTCGCCGCATTTACGACGAAGAATCAAAAACACTGATGTATTTGTCATACAGCACAAAAGAAACATCGGGCAGTTATAAACACAGTCTTTCTACAGTGCCTTTATGGGAAACCGAGGCGTTTAATTAAGCACTGATATTGGCTTAAGACAGCGCCAATAAACGTTGTCATGGTAATGAGCGCCAGGTTAAAACATGCGGGTGTAAACCAGTGTGGCGCTCAATGCAGTGTCGTCATCGGTGAGTGGACTGTCGCTTATGCTGCTATCAAAAAATGTAGCGCCCACGTCAACTCGGGTCATGCCGCCTAAAAACTTACCCGTAGACACTGCTACTCTTACTTCGGTGTTTGTCGCGCTGCTGCCTTCATACAAACCTCTAAATGCAGTGACTTCTTCAGGGCGCACGCCGTAGTAATAATCCACATAGTTACTGTCTTGAAAGCTAAGGCCAACAGAGGGCTCAATCAAAAAGCCATTTATTCTGAATTGTTTACCTATTCTTGCGGTGGCTTGAAAACCATCGTACTTTCCTAGCATATCGGCATTGGTGGATAAGGAGTATGTCCAGCTTTGCGTGTTGTAATTTGCACTTATTCCAGCGGCAAAACTAAAGTCTCTATCGTCCATTCCTTCAAAGATAAAGCTGTCGGATTCCTCGTAACCGGCGAATACGGGGACTAATTGTGCATCGACTGAGAAGCCCTCTTCTTGAAATACCTGGTAGCTAACAAAAGGCCCATACACCCTGAGTTTTTCACCGGCATAACCAATAATAGGAATAGGAACAATTCGGTTATCGAATCCCGCATAGACATCTTGCGATGCGTTAATGCCAAAGCCATACATCCAGCCTTGAGGTTGTTGTGGAGCTTGGGCGTACGTAAATGTAGAAGCTGTCAGTGCTGACAGCAAGCCGCCTAGTATTAAACTTGTTTGTATTTTCAATTTCGAGCCTCCTTTTTAATAGCAATTTATTCGACCGTTTAAAGCAACGTTTAAATCAGAGATTGAACAGAACTTAAAACAGAACCTAGAATAGAACCATAAACAAGAATACATTCATTTGGTCATAATTGATCAGCACTACGGGTTAGTGAGTGTAACCAAGTGTTGCTGCTGTCCTAAGACTACGCCCTTGCAGGCAGACTTTTAGAAAAGAATTCGTGTTGCGTGGTAAAAACCACGTTAGTTGATGATAGCGCTTGTGATAGAGTGGAGGCATATGAAGCAAAGCAATATGAAGTAAATTGACGAGAAAATGGTGAAGCACGAATACATTATTGGCATCGACGGCGGAGGTTCACACTGTCGGGCTGTGTTGCAAAATAGCAATGGAAAGTTAGTTGGAGAGGGAGTCTCTGGGGCATCAAATATAATGAGCGACCCCCAACAGGCACTGCAATCAATAGTGAGTGCATGCAAAGCAGCAATAGCCGATGCCAACCTGTCGCTTTCTCTGTCTGAACTGGTGGTAATGGCAGGGCTTGCCGGCGCCAACATTCCTAAAGCAAAGACTTATTTTCTGTCATTGCCAATGCCGTTTAAACGCATTCACGTAATGAGCGATTTGCATGCCGCCTGCTTTGGTGCCCATGAAGGCGCAAACGGTGGTCTAATTATCTGCGGCACTGGCTCGGCAGCTACGTGTCATCGCGATGGCACATTTAAAGATATTGGTGGTTATGGACTTAGCTTAGGCGACAATGGCAGCGCAGCGTGGCTTGGCCTTCAGGCAGTCAAAAATACATTGCTTACGATGGATGGTGTTCATCAAGAAAGCGCGCTTGCAAAACGAGTGGTTGAGCAACTTCAAGCACGCACAGCTAGCGATGTTGTTACCATTACCTCCTCTTATAAACCAAGTCATTATGGAGAGCTGGCACCCATTGTTACAGCATGCCATGAAGCAGGCTGCGAAACCGCTACCGAGATTATTCGCGAAGGCGCTCGCTACATTCACTCCATCATAAACACGCTAAACGAGTATTATCGAAGCTTTTGTAAAACAGCGGGCGATTCATCAGTAATGCCAGTGTGTGTGGTGGGTGGACTTGCGCAAACCTATATTCCGTTATTGCCTAATGATATACAGCAATCGTTATGCGCGCCAAAAACAAACGCTCAGCGCGGTGCAATAGGGTACTTTTCACAAGTGGATAGCGCGAAGGATAGAGTGAAAGAAGGCGTAAAGTAAAAACGTTCTTAAAGGAGTAGGGCCGATAGAAACAGGCTCTATAGGAAAAGTGCATTGTGCACAATAAAGTGAAAGACAGACGTGGTTTAAATAAATAAGGTGGCTTGCGCCACCTTATTTTGTATATAACGTTAACCGTTAACTTACGCTATTTCTTTATGCGACAAGAACTCGTCATAGTTACCATCAAAGTGGTTAAGCTCTTGGTCTTTTATTTCAATAATTTGAGTGGCTAGCGAAGAAACGAACTCTCTGTCGTGGCTAACAAAAATAACCGTGCCATCAAATTTGTAAATAGCATTGTTGAGCGCTTCGATAGACTCCATATCCATGTGGTTAGTAGGCTCATCTAGCACAAGCACGTTGATATCTTGAAGCATTAGCTTGCCAAACAACAGACGGTTTTTCTCACCCCCTGAACACACCTGCACTTTCTTATTAAAGTCATCAGAAGTAAACAGTAAGCGTCCCAGCATGCCTTTTATTTGAAGGTCATCATGCTTTGGACTGCGCCACTGGCTCATCCAGTCAAACAACGTCATATCTTTAGCGAAGTATTTGGCGTTGTCTTGTGGAATGTAACCTATCGCTGCGTTTTCCGCCCACTTAATGTTACCCATTGTAGGCTCTAAATCGTCTACTAAGGTTTTAAGTAGCGTGGTTTTACCTGCACCGTTTTCACCGATAATTGCCAGGCGCTGACCTGCTTCAAGCAACAAGTTAACGTTGCTGAAAAGCGGAAGGTCGGGATAGCTGTGGCCCAGTTCTTCAAGGGTTATGGCTAAGCGATGCAGTTTTTTGTGTTGCTTGTACACAATGTAAGGCTTACGGCGACTCGACGCTTTCACCTCAGACAATTCAATTTTTTCTAAACGGCGAGCACGAGAAGTTGCCTGCTTTGCTTTTGACGCATTAGCAGAGAATCGTGCAACGAAGCCCTGAAGCTCTTCAATTTCAGCAGATTTCTTCGCGTTTTCGTTGTGCAGCTGTTCTTGTACTAACATTGCAGCCTGAACGTAATCGTCGTAGTTACCTGGGTAAGTACGAAGTTCACCGTAGTCAATATCCGACATATGAGTACACACAGAGTTTAAGAAGTGTCTATCATGGGAAATAATGATCATGGTAGATTTACGCTTGTTTAGCTCTTCTGCTAACCAGCTTATGGTGTAAATATCCAAGTTGTTGGTTGGCTCATCAAGTAGCAAAATATCAGGTTCTGCAAACAAGGCTTGAGCAAGAAGAACACGCACTTTTTTACCCGGTGCAATTTCTTTCATTAGGCCAAAGTGGTAGCTTTCATCAATACCGGCAGAGCTTAATATATCGCCTGCTCGGGCTTCAGCTGTGTAACCGTCCATTTCGGCGAACTGAGTTTCAAGATCGGCAACACGCATACCGTCTGCTTCGCTCATATCAGGCTTGCTGTAAATGGCGTCGCGTTCTTGTTTTACTTCCCATAATTCACGGTCGCCCATGATAACGGTGTCAACTGCGCTAAATTCTTCAAATGCAAATTGGTTCTGGCTTAAAATACCGAGTTTAGTACCCGGTGCCATAGAGACATTGCCAGAAGTCGGTGTAAGTTCACCGCTCAAAATTTTCATAAAGGTAGACTTGCCGCATCCGTTTGCACCAATTAGGCCGTAACGGTTGCCGTTGCCAAATTTGGCAGAAATGTTTTCAAACAGTGGCTTAGAGCCAAACTGCATCGTAATATTAGCGGTGGTTATCAAAACAGGTATCCAGGGGAGTAAATCAGAAGATAAAGCTGGGCGTGTTTGTACGCCGAGGCAGCTTGCATTGCGCGCGCACTATAAGGAAATAAGGGCAATATGTCGAGGAAATTTTGAGCTATTGCCCTTATCTTCACACAAATGTCTTAATTCATGCCCTAATTCCTTAGCACTAAAAACTAGCCCCCTTAAAGAGCGTAAAGTCATTTTTTCGACAAGTGCGCTGCTCTAGTGCATTAAAAGGAACAGTGCATTAAAAGGAGCAGTGCACCGGAAGGAGCTGTGCGCTAAAGAGAACAGCACTCTAAGCAGACAGCCGGTGGGCACCAAATGCTGTTTGGCTGATAGGTGAGCCATTCATTGCCGCTACAAGCGCTAAATCGTTTGTTGCTGGTAATGATAAATCATCTGTTTCCGGTAGCGTTACATCATGGTCTTTTGCGGCCTCATACTGAGCTAAAAAGTGCTTTCCTGCGCTTACACCCACTTTATAATCATGACGCAAGTCGCTGTCAGTACTTCCAAGAAGCTTACTGTGCAAGGGTTTGTCAGCAAATATTTGGATAATCTCTACATCTGCTGGTGGGTTTGCGATAAACGCCAACTCTTGCTGATAAGCTTGCTCGTGCTGCACTAAATAATTAATTGTTTTGGGGCAATGACCCGTTGCGCATACTAATGACTTCAATTTGTGTAGCCATGCTGAGCGCGCCTGAAAATTAATATCACCAGTGCGAATAACAACAATTTTCTTCGCGCCTCGCTCGTACGCCTCTTGCACGGGTAGGGGAGCCGCTAAACCGCCATCTAAGTAAAAATCTGATATAGGTGCCGTTGGCTCAATACAACTGGCATTTTGTTCACCTTTTGTAGGCCCGTTAGCGATACCTTTCCTCGCTGACGCTCTGTTAGTGCTAGAAACGCTAGTGCGTTCACCGTTATTCGAAGAGGCGTTATAAGCGCTAGCGTTATAGTCAGTTGTTAGCGCTACGCCTTGCTTATACAAAAAAGGCAATGCGCTAGACGCTTTTAGAAGTTCACGCCATTGATTAGCGCTACCTGTAGGGCTTAAAAAATAAGGCTTACGATCCCGAGAGTTTGTAGCCGTTATTAATAGCTCTCTGTCTCCTAAATTTTCAGTAGCTGCGCTAAAATCTAATAGTCGATTTGTTTCCTTGGTTTTATCAAAGTACCAATCTAAATCGACAATGTGCTTACCCACCAAGCCACGGCCAACTTGAAAAAAACGTTTGTGACGCGACAGGCCTCTAATTAATCGTTTCGCATATCCTTTTTGCCGCGCTAAAAAGCTGGTTAAGTTTTGCGAGCCTGCTGAGGTTCCAATAAACATGTCGAAAGGGTCGTAATTTTCAGCCAACCACGCGTCGAGCACTCCAGCGGTAAAAATTCCACGCTGTCCCCCGCCTTCTGCAATAAGCGCTAACTTAGTACGCTCGTTTGCTTGAGGTGAGACTGACGATGGGGCTGGAGTGTTCATTTTGGTTACCTGTTCGATAGATAGTTAAGATGAACCAAAGGATATGGCGTTTTACGCCAATGCGAAAATTGAAAGAATGAATCGCAGCGATAGGAAAAACACAGTGACTTGAAAAGCGGAATAAAAGAAGCGATGTGCAAAAAAGACGTCCCTGTCAACACACTTACACACAAACACATTTGCCGGTAGGCAGAGTTACATAGAAAGGCCGTGAGACTTGTACCACTTTCCTTTGTAAAGTCTTTCTATGACAGCCTGCTTTTCCCAGCTAAATAAATATATCCAGTCGTTATCAATAAGCTCTTGCAACATGGTGTGTTTATTCACAATGTCGAGAATTTTGTGATTTGGGGCAACAATATAAACACCCAGTCGTTGAGGTTGGTGAACCCAGCGCTCGCCGTTGTGTAGCGACTGCTTTGAAAGCCCTATTCGCAAATCACCGGAATTGCCTTCAAACACACCAATATTGTTGCCAACGGCGTTGTGAAGCACCTTGTTTCCACTGCCTAATTTATCGTTATCCGTTACAGAGGCGTTGTACTGCGCGTTGATCCAGTGGGTAACAATCATTGGCGCTGTCATCAAGGTTTCTAGCACGGAAGAGTCCAAATCGGTTTGCCAGGTATAGTCGTGTAAAAAGCTTTTACCTTCTAAGTCGACGCCTCGAGTACGCTGGCGAGGACCGATAATAAACGACGCGTTTCCTGCAAGACCCCACTCAGGCTGAACTTGAGACCAGTCTTTTGCGCGTTGCTGAAAGCGCTGGTCGCGTTTTTTGTCCGATTCAAACTGTAAATTGGTACTGTAATGTTTAGCCCGTTCCTTTTGCGCTTGATGCTTGGCTTTTAATAACCAGTTTTTTACTTTCTCTGGTGCGGAGGTATCAAAACACTCCACGTCGTCGGTAGTCGTATTATGCAGTGCGGGGATAAAGCGCGTATTTCCGGCTATTTTGTGTCCCATTGTTTTAAGTGCTTTGCGAACATCCTCATCATTGAGCAGTTGAGCCAGCACGCGCACATTAACCTCGCCAGATTGACCGCCGCAGGCGCCGCAATCAAGACCAGCGGCATGCAGGTTATTTCTAGATTTGCTGCCATGACCCACTAACAACACAGTGGGAGAGAACTTATTCATTCCCATCATTTTTAGTGCACCCGCAGCTAAGGCTACTTTGTCATCTAGGCCAATAGGGCCGTTTTCATTTTTAATTTCCCAATTGCGCTCATGACTTAATGTGTTCATCGGGTTTTCTTTACTCGATGGAAGCCAAGAGTTTTTCAAAAGTTTAAAGGCATACCACCACCCCGCAGACTCCACCATAGAAAAGCTGCCAAGTGGCGACTTGCTCCATTTGTGCCACGTAGAACGCTGCTGAATAAATTCGGTGCGATGAGATTCAGTACCACTTTCCGATACTGAAAGCTGCGGAGCAAGAAGCCCTGGTAGTTGAGGACGCTTTGCATCTGTATTCGCAGGCGCATAGGCTACTGGCATACCAAAAAAGCCTGCAAACCCCATGGTTTTCACGGAAGGACTTTGCAATTCTAAAACACGACGGATAACTTCAGAGCGCACATCAATGCAAAAGATAGCCTGCACTTCTGCGTGGGTTTGCTCAACCGGCGTACAGCCAATCAATTTAGCCTGTAACCGCTGTTGCTGTTCATACTCGTAGGCATACATCATTACCCACTGGCTTTGCTCTTCTCGTTTAAACTGCGCTATTCTTGCTGGGAGTTGATTTAATACGTAAGACCATCTTGTTCTTACTTGGTTAGCCTCTACAGCATGGTGTTTTTCATAATACCGATACACAATGAGTTCCCAAGCAAGACGAATAGCGAGTAAACCCTGCAGTTCGTTTTCGTCTTTAAGCCAAGTGCGATAAGCAATATAAGAAGACCACCCGTTAATACTCATAATGAGCGCGTAGAAATAGTCTTGCGCTTTGCTGTTATCTAGTGCCAGTGTTTTACTCGCTTCAAGTAGAAGGCCATCAACACTTGTTGGCAGGGTTTCAAATACTTTCTTAAGCCCGCGGGTATTCATCAGTACGTTAATACCGGCGTCGTGCTTTAACCCATTAAGCCAACTTTTATACAAGGTGTCGGCGGCAGAGTTGCCCTCAACGTGAACAAGAGGAGACTCGTGTTGATAGTACGCCGCGCAAAACTGACTGATTTGAAATAAACACTCATCTTGCCAGGTCATTTCACTTGCCGAGCGATAGCTGTCGAAGTGCGTTGTAATAAGTGGAAGCGCTAACTTCTTGGTGGTATCGCCAAGCGTAGACAAAAACGTTGCGCTATCTAGCGTAATACCGTACTGAATTAAACTGTGAGAAATTGCATTGTCTGAGATCTCTCCCTCTTTATACAAATCTAACCAATGAGTCGCTGGCATCACGGTTGATATACCGGCAAGGGCATGTACTTTTGCCGATACGTCTTGCTGCGAGCTGTTTATCAGTTTCCAATAGGGGTTTACCGCAATTAATTTATCAAGAGGGAAGTTTGGCGCAACTCCCTCACAAGCTTGGGCTGCCGCTTTGTGAATGCGCTTTTCATCAAGACTTGAGGCGTTAAGTGAGATAACGGTCATTATTGATTCCCAATTTTAGACACTGATGCTGCATGACTAGGTCGCGACTGTTTCTCACGCAGCGTTATTGGATGTAGTTTTAATGTGATTTTGGTAAACCATTCATCGAGGTAAAACCCTGCAAACAAAAGCTGTTTAAAACGCTTCACTGCAATATGATTAGCAAATGTTTGCATGACAAAGTGCAGCGCAAATAGCGTAACTAACAATGCTGATACCCATATGTCCATTAGCGAAAACATGCCAATTGGGGCCGGGTAAGCGGGCACAATATAGCTTTGAATAAGGCCTTTTATTGTTGCGTAAAAGCTTACAAGAGCAATGGTGATAGCCACTAAGATATACATTTGTGTTTGGTCTGAATTAGCGGTTCGCATGGCAAGAAACGCGGTGAATGCCAGCGCCATCAGTACCCAGGGGCTTGCGGGCCCTTGATAGCTAGAAAGTGTAAAGCTAGCAGCTATGACAAGAGAGGTAATAAACGCAGCGTTAAGCCAGTCGGCATAGAGGGGGGCTCGATGGGCGCTAATATCGTGCTCTAAGGTTTCATAAACCGCCGAACCTGTATTTAAAAACGCATAGGCCTTGTAAAACGAGTGAGCAACCAAGTGGATTAGCGCAAGCGAATAAAGCCCCATGGCGCATTCAATAAGCATTAACCCCATTTGTGATGATGTTGACCAAGCAAGTCGTACTTTGATTGTGACGCGGGTTGTCATGATCAATGCACTGAAAAATACACTTAACCCTGCTACAACTAACAGCATCCACTGCGCCTGACTACTTGCAGCAACGAGGGGCGCAAAGGCCAATAACAGATACCCACCCAAGTTTATAACGCCAGCATGAAGTAGCGCACTTACTGGCGTAGGCGCTTCGACAATATTTATAAGCCAGCCATGCGCCGGAAGTTGAGCACATTTTAACAGCGCAGCTGCACTTATTAGGCAGGCGGCATAAGTCGTTAACTCAGCGTTAGTTAATCCACTTTGTGTTTGGATAATCGAACTGGGTTGATTAACGAGGTACAAAATTTCATCGATATACAAGGTGTCGAACGCTAAAAACAGCAATACAAAGGCACCCGCCATCAAGCACTCTGAGGTGCGAGCCAAAATAAACTTTTTATGTGCCGCAATAATGGCGCGTGGGCGCTCGGGATAAAGTAGCAATAAGTTGTGCAAAGAAAGACTGACCGCTAGCCATCCCGCCCAGAAAATAATGAGGTGGTTGGCTAAGATAGTAATAACCACAGAGGACAAGGTAAGCTGCATCCAGCGCAAGAAACGGGGGTAGCAGGCTTCACCCACTAAATAATTGCGAGAAAATCGCATCAGTATGGTGCCTATTGCTACAACCGTTAGCATAACAATGGCTTTCATAGGGGAAATAGAGACTAACATGACACCCACTGCAGTTGTCCCCTCATCAGTAAGCATGCTGCTAGAAAGGCCAGTAGCTAAAGACACGATGAGCAGTGTGATGCTTCCCACAATAGCGACTTTCTCGATATTGACAGTTGAGAACAGTGTGGCTTTTTTACTGGTAAACCAAGACAGTATGGCCCAGAACAGTGGCAGCGAAATTAGCAAAAATGCGCTGGTTTGAGGTGACATGTTTTACTCCTTTTTTGTTTTAAGCAGTAAAGCACGGTCAGTTTAATTTAAAAAATAGATATATATTTAAAAATCGTTCGTATTTTTAACTGTGTTAATTTTTTGTTTTAAGTAAAATATTGAAAAATATATTGAATGTGAACTTTTGTTGTTAATTCGTTCTGTTTAATGAATGATTTTGTTTGATAATTTGAATTTTATTTTATATTCATTGAGGGCGATCATTACGCTAACAGAATTTTTGTATAACGAAGCATGCAACCTACAACCCCTATTCTTCACTTTCCCAACGACTTAGCACAGGCAACCGCTTTTATTAAAGCAGGTGAGTGCGTAGCTATTAAAACCGAGACGGTATACGGCCTTGCTGCCGATGCATCGAACGAAGATGCGGTGAAAGCCATTTTTAAAGCCAAAGCGCGGCCAGCCACAAACCCGCTTATTGTTCACATTGCCAATATTGCTGATATGAAAAAGTGGGCTAGGGATATTCCATCGCGGGCTTATTTATTGGCTGAAAAATATTGGCCGGGGCCGTTATCACTATTACTAAAAAAGCAGCCATGGGTAAGCGATACCGTCACCGGGGGGCAATATACCGTGGTGCTGAGAATGCCAGCGAGTGATGATTTCTTATCGTTAATCAACGCGGCGGGAGTTGGGCTTGCTGCTCCCTCTGCCAACAAATACAAGTTTATAAGCCCAACTAGCGCTGCCCACGTGCTTACGTCTTTACATGGACGAATTGCCGCAGTGGTAGATGGAGGAAGGGCGGAAGTGGGTATTGAGTCGACCATTGTTGATGTAACGGGAGAGACGCCCTGCATATTGAGGCCTGGGCCTATCGACCGCGACAGCCTGAAACGCGACTTACAGACCGAAGTCACTTTCAAAAACAATGAGGGCCTTACTGTACCTGGCAGCGTCTTACAGCATTATCAGCCGAATACGCCAGTGAAGATGCTTTCCCAAAACGCGCTAGTGCAAAAGAGATTTACCAAAGGCGAAGGCTTAATAGCTCTTTCACCCTGCACATGGCCTTTAGAAAAAAGAAACTACATTCAACTTTCTTCAACGCCTCAGCAATACAGTCGCGACTTTTATGATGCACTGCATGAATTAGATAAACAGGGGCTGAGTTGTATTTATATTGAAGCCTTACCTAATACCGATTCGTGGTTTGCACTGAATAATCGAGTAAGCAGAGTAGTGGCTTTGGGCTAACTTTTCGTTTGTTCAATCAACTGTTGAACGTGGGGAGAAACCCGTTTTTTCGATAGGGTAACGGCATAAAAATGTTCGTAGGCGTCGGGCAGGCTTTGTTGAATATGTAAAAGGCCATTGGCAATTTCATCGCGAACTACCACTTCAGGCATAATTGAAAAGGCGCCGCTATCTCGAGCTAACAATCTAAGCATCGCCATGTCGTTGGTTTCTGCCTTTATTTTGGGGGTGTATTGAAATTTGGCGCAAGCAATACTAAATGCAGAGCGAATTTCACTATTCTGAGAAGGCAGAACCCAGGTCGCATCCCCATAACTATTGGGGAACTTACGGGTTCGCTGAGGCTTAGTAGGCCCAATAATTTCAATGGCTTGGCGGGAAACTAATTCGCTGTGCCATATGGCGTTTTGCTGACCTAATTCAACATTGTGATTGGTGAGTATAATGTCGAATTTAAAGCTAGAAAGGCCATCGAGCAGGTTTTCTAGGCTATCTGTTTGCAAAGAGAAAGTAGCAAATTTATCGTTTATAAGCGGTAGCGTAAAACTTTCTACAAAGTTTCGAGATAAGTTCGATAACACGCCAATTGAAACGTGCCTATGTTGAGTGGGTAGCCCCTTATTGATCAAACTCTCTAGTTCTTCGCCTTTCGAAAATATGTCGTCGGCGTAGGCAAGTACCTGCTTGCCCTCGGGCGTTAGAATAAGTGAACGCCCCTTGCGGGTGAGAAGCTCTATACCTAAGTGTTGTTGAAACTGTTTAAGCTGGGCCGATATAGCCGATTGTGAAAGGTGAATTTCGTTGGCTACCTGGGTTAAATTACCTGTATTCGCGACGCGCCAAAAATAATACAAATGATGATAATTCATTCTCGACACTAGGTTATCTCCGTAGCTTTAGTAAGTCTCTGATTTAGCGTTAAATTTAACGGTTAACGCCGTTTATACTACCGCAAAAAATGAGACGGTGCAGTATTCTGTTAGTTCTATTCCTCGTTTGCCCTTTCAAAATTAGTAGAAAGTGCCTGTGGTGACAGACTCATTTGCATGGCACAGCCGGTAAAACATCTCGATAGCATAAGCCTAAAACTTACGGCGCAAAAGTTGCAGCGCACTAGGGGATGACTAGACCAGTAAGCAACCACGCTATTGAAAAGAGCAGGTAGTTTAAAGTGGCACACGCCAGCGATACGCGGGAGACAAGGCTGACATGGACATAGCAAGTACGTTAGAGCCCAAACAGCTGGCAGCGATAGCCGGCTTATTCTTGGCTGTTGTCATTCTTTTTTTGGTAAAACGCCTTGTTTTGGTGCGTTTGAAAGAAAAAGCTCGCTCCGAAACTAGCAGTATGTCGGGTATGTATCGGGTACTTGTTTTATCCTTAAACGCACCCCTTAGCCTAACTATATGGGTAATATTTTTACTGCTTGTAAAAAGCGTGGTATCTGTTTTTAAAGTAGACGATGAACGCACGCTTACAGTACTTAATGTGCTTATTGAGTCGAGCATTATCATCACGTTGTTCCTTTTCTTAGAGCGTTTTCTTACCTATTCCCTACGTCGCTACAAAGACCAGTCGTCTTTAGTTAAAAATACCAGTGCCATTGCCGGTGGGGCGCTTCGGGCAGTATTAGCTGTTCTGGCCATTCTCATTATTTTAAGCGCTATGGGTATTTCTATAACGCCCATTGTGGCATCACTAGGTATTACCTCTTTGGCGGTGGCGTTAGCACTGCAGCCTACCCTTGAAAACTTCTTTTCAGGCATTCAGTTAGTGATGGATAAGCCTATTCGAATAGGTGACTACATAGAGCTAGATTCAGGCGAGCAAGGCTTTGTTGAAAAGATTGGCTGGCGCTCAACCTGGGTAAGAATGCTACCAAACAATATTGTTATTGTGCCCAACAGTAAGCTGTCTAATTCAAAGTTGATTAATTACTACTATCCCGAGCGGGAGCTATCGGTGCCTGTGGAATTAGGCGTGCATTACAGTTCTGACCTAGATCACGTTGAAAGAGTGTGTTTAGAGGTAGCCAAACATACACTGCACACCCATGAATACGGAGTAGATACCTACGAGCCGTTTGTGCTTTTTCATACCTTCGATAGTTCGAGCATTAACCTTACGGTAATGCTGCGAACCCGTGAATACTTCAACCGCTTCTTTATTAAAAGTGCGTTTATTAAATTGCTTAAAAAGCGCTTTGACGAAGAAGGTATCGTTATTCCATTTCCTATTGCTGCAATTAATCTTCAGCAAGAGCAGCAACAGGAGCAGCAGCAAGAACAAAAATAAAAGCAGCAACAAGGCCGGGAATAAAAACAGCAATAGGAGTAAGCCAATAGCCATAGGTAACAAGGTTGTTAGTGCTACCTATTTCTTGTTAAAAAGTAATCGGCGCTCACGTATTTTCCGCCGCCGTAAATAAGTAGTACGAGTAACATAACAAAATAGGTGGCGGCGAATTCAATGCCATTATTTAACACCACAATATTGCCACTTGAAGTTAGCCAGTCGTAGTTGCCGTGGGTTTGAAGCAGTGATTTGGCAGCATCTAGCTTTTCAGGAGCATCCATAATGCGCTCGTTAAGCAAAATAGTACCATCAGCCAGCCACGAAGAGGCATCAGAAATAGCTAGCCAGCCGTTTTTTCCATGCACGGTTACCATGGCCACCAGCATGGTTATTAGCAAAGGAACGCTAACTAATCGCGTCAGCAAGCCAAACAAAAGAAAGATGCCGCCAACCAGTTCAGCCGCTGTAGCCAGTAGCGCAAGCACAAATGGAAAGGGTAGCCCCAAACCGTAATCTTCATTACCGAACCAATCTACTATTCCTGAAAAGCTGCTGGCTTTATTCCAACCGGCCTGAATCATAACTGGCGCTAGATAAAGCCTTATTAATAGTAATGCTACCCCATCGAAATGGTGTAAACGCTTAACAGTATTGTCGTATTTTGAAATGAGCACGGCGATAAACCTTAAATGTGAATTTTTAAATAAGAACGCTATACGTGCCAATAAATTTCATGTTTTGTAGAAAGTCATTTTAAAGAAGGAGAAATACCAAAAATCTCGCCGCATTAACTGGAAGTTTTTATTGCTGTCGAAATAGAGTGCTTATTTGGGCGAGCATACATATAGTGGAGTACACAGCGGCTGGGTTACGAACATCTATACACTTTTACTGCGTTCAGAAAGAGACTCGTTTTGACAATTAGACTAAATCAATATGTGAAGAAAAGAACCGGCTTAGGACTAGGTGCTTCTGGCTCTTTGCAAAATATGCTTTCACGTTCTCTAGGGGCCAAATCTTTCAGTCATTTTTGGCGGTATTGGAATCCGATATGGAGCTACTATTTATCGCGATACGTAATGCGGCCACTATCAAAATGGCTACCGCAGTGGCTAACGATAATGATAACTTTTGCAGTAAGCGGAGCGCTTCACGACCTAGCGGTTACCTTGCTTAAGTGGCACGCTATATTCTTTTTTACACCTTGGTTTGCAGTGATGGGGGCAGCAGTTTTAGTCACAAGCAAACTGAATCTTCAATACGCTAACTTCCCGTGGGCCATTCGTGCATTGTTCAATGTAGCGATAATAGTTGCGTGTTATTTGTTGACCTCGTTGCTTGATGGAGTGTTTGTGCAGGCTTACAGCTAACTTCACGTTTGTTGAGTTTTACGTGCTAGGGACTGAGAACCTTAATGATGTCTGCAGTCCAGAATTTATCGTTTCATTTGAAGCAAAAAATAGCGGAATTATGTCTTCGGTAATAATGCCATTTTTGACTTCTTAAGATCGTTCATAGCTTGTTTACCTGTCACTTGCACAAGATAAGGGCTTGGATCTAGCATTGCGTCTTTAAACTCAAGCTTAAAGTAATATTCTTGTCCAGGCTTTGCTTCAAAATCATGAAGCGCGACATAATCAATTTTATCGTTAGTGTTTTTTGCTTCAGCAGCAGAAATTACACCGGCTACCGCAGCAAGCGGAGATACGGGCGTATATATTGGGCTTTTCTGTAAATCTGCCAATAGCTCAATTCGTGTAGGAGCTGTATCGAAACGATAGTAAGTATTTCTAGAGATTACCGCGAGCGGTTTAGGACTTTGCTGACTTACATTTTGAGCCACAAGCCAAGAAAAAGAGGCCGCATAGGCGTCGGAATCACGATAAATCGTAATTCGTGCTTGATCTGGAGATACGGTATCAGGTGCTTGTTCAAACGAAGCGCCTTTCGGATTAGAAGCGCATCCCGATGCTGCTAACAAAACCATCAAAAAACCAATTAATAAAAACTTTAAATGTTCCATATTTATATCCTTTTATTTAGACAGCTTTTATACAGGTACTTCTCTATATTATTGTCGTGCAAGTTAAGAATAGTATGTGATAACAATCATAAATTCAATCACACATTGCGCAGCCTTTATCCAATATGCTCGACAAAATTCGAGAGGGAATTAGGGTTAGCTTTTTAATTTTGAGTGCGTTTGAGCTTTATAGAATATTTTGGGAAAAAATGGTGGCCCAACCCTGACTTGAACAGGGGACCTGCCGATTATGAGTCGGATGCTCTAACCAACTGAGCTATTGGGCCATTTTGAATTGTATATTGCGCTGCGTTAACTATGTGATTCAAAGCTATGTTTGAAAGCAACATGAGCTTCACATATTCAAGCGACCGCAAGTATAAGCAGTTTTATTTGGCTTGTCACGCCTTGGCAATAGCTTTATGAATTGTTTGCTTTATTTTTGTTCACATTAGCGCAAGATGTGGTGAAAAGCTTTTGGCGATGGGCGCAGATTTCTCTACTCCTATTAAGTTTCTTGACTCGCTACAGCCAAAAGCAGCACTATTAGGGCTGTTTTTGATTGGCTCAGGGCTGTTGTCGATTGGCTCAAGGCTGTTTGCGATTAGCTCATGGCTGCAAACAATCGCTTGGGTTAATTGACTACGCTTTTTTTAAACTTTACTTCCTTATTGCTTGTCTATTAGATGTCTCATCTCTTTTTTTACAGGATAAACGCTCCGTTATGAACATGCATTCCCGTTCTGCTTCTTTACTAGCTCTATTGTTTACTGCCACCTTGTCATTGAGTGGTTGTGATATGGGGAGCTTTGGCAGCAGAGAAGCTGGTGAAATACCGTTTAAACTAGTGGGCGTTGAAACTGATGCCTGTCCCGTCATTGTGCGCGCCGGAAACGACAGATGGAATATCGACTACTTTGGGTTCTATTTGAGTAAGCCAGAGGTGCGGGTTGACGGGAAATGGCAGCGAGTGAAGTTTAAGCAAACACAATGGCAAACGCCGTCTACCGCGCTTTTAAAATTTCATACCATGTGCAGCAATCCAAGCGATGCGAACAATAAGATTGTATTAGACGTTTCCGAAGAGCTATTAAAGTTGTCAACCAACTTGCGTTTCACTATGGGGCTGCCTTTAGAGCAAAATCACGCCGACATTAATAAACAGACCTCGCCGATAAATGATAAGTCTATGTTTGCTAACCAGTTAGACGGGCATATGTTTTTGCGGTTAGACGTATCAAAAGCCGGTGACCCGTCATCGACATGGTCTTATCATTTGGGTAATGCAGGGTGTGAGGATACAGGTATTGATGAGGTGAAAGTTGAGGCGTGTGCATTCACTAACCGTGTTGAGTTTATACTTCCCATGACACAGCTAGATACCGACCTAGACATTGATATTTCAGTGTCTAATATATTTGCTCAGTTAGATATAAACGAGGTAGACGACTGCAAGTTTGCGTCATCTGAAATTGCGCCGTGCAAGAAGCTGATCAACAACTTGGTATACCGCCCATGGATAAAATGGCACTAAATTAGCGCGATAAACATAGAAAAGAGGCAGTAGTTGCAGCGAAAGTAGGCAAAATGCGACAAAAAGTCGTATTTATTTGCCTGTTTTATTCGTTTTATGTTTATACTTTAGTCAAAGCAAGAGCTTACTGCTTATGTGCTACGCATGTGATTAGTGGTAAACTTATAATAATTTTAACATTGCATTGCCTTATACAGCAGGTGCGCTGTCGCGGAGATAAAAATGACAGAAAGAGCCTTTATTACAAGTGGCCGTAACACCATTATTCATAAAATTCGAAAGCTAGACTTACTGGTCATTAATGGAGACGAGCATCCGCCGATTATTGTTACCTATAAAGGTATTAAGCAGTACGAAGGCAAAGTGCCAGAGAACAAGCGCGATGCCAAAATGATGGATATGGAGCTTGTGGACGTGACGATGAGCGACGTGTTTGGCGATGAGAAAACATTGGTGTTCATCCAAACCCTTAACGGAAAAGAGTACAAAATAGACTACTCGAAAGTTGGCACCAGCATGTTTATTAAAATTCACCAAGACAGCTTCTTCTAGGCCGATAGTGAGTTTTTAGCAAGTATTGATTTTAAAAGTAAGGGCTAGTTTATCTAGCCCTTACTTGTTTCTGACGCCTCACTTTGCAGCATTCATCATTAACTAACGCGTGGTGATCATTTATTAGTAAGACCTTTGTCGCGCTTTTCAGCATGCTAGTATGAGAATACACTTGCTAATCAATATCAAAGAGACGAAAGGCGAAAATGCTTCAGCTTAAAAATACGTTCATTGGCGCTTTTGCTATTTTACTCGCCTATTACGGCGGGGTATTTCTTTCAGCTTCCCTCGGTCTGCCCATTCCCGGCCCGTTACTAGGGTTGGTATTATTGCTCTCTTTGCTTTTCGCCTTTCCAAACATTGAAACACACACCACATTAGTGGCGCAGCCTTTACTCAAGCACATGTCTGTACTTTTTGTTCCCGCCGTATTGGGAGTCGGTATGTATTGGAGCGATATTGAAGCTAATGCGATGGCGCTGGCTGTAGCGATTGGGGGCACCACAGCATTAAGCTTGGGGTTAACGGCGTGGGTAGCGAATAAACTAATGAAAAAGAAGTCGATGTAGCGCAATGATAGATGCGATCCTCAATACCTTTACCGTAAGTGGCCTTATATGGTTACCCGTTACCCTGTGTTGTTACGTCATTAGCGTAAAAGTGAACCTGTTTTTTAACGGCCATCCCGCATCACACCCATTGGTAATTACGGTATCGCTGGTGGGGCTCGCGCTTTTATTCAGTAATATGAGTGTGCCTCAGTATCAACAATCGGTATCGCTGTTGCACTGGTTATTAGGGCCGGTAACCGTTGCTTTAGCGCTGCCTATTTTTAAGCAGTGGCAAAAGTTAAGGCATTACGGCTGGCGACTATTTGCCAGTATTGCGGTAGGCGGTGTGTTGGCGCCCTTGTTAGCGTGGTTTACATTGTATGCGCTGGGTTCGCCCGTTGCGCTTCAGCTCACCATGTTAGCTAAATCAATAACTACGCCGCTGGCCATGGAAGCCACAGCTCAAATTGGCGGCATACCAGCACTGGCGGCTGTTTTTGTTATCACCACGGGTATTGTGGGAGCGGTGGTCTCCAACTCGGTCTTTTTGTTGTGCCGCGTAACAAGCCCAGAAGCTCAGGGCATCGCTCTAGGTACAGTGGCCCATGCAGTAGGCACGGCCAAAGCTATTCACATGGGCGAGGAGGTAACCGCAATGGCAACGCTTGGGCTTTGCATTAACGGCTTATTTACCGCTTTTATTCTCCCCCTTATGTTCAGCATAGTGTTATAAAGCCCCAACAGCATTAATTTGGTGCTATCGTTGGCAATATTCCCCAAAAGTGCTATTTCTTAGTGATGTATTTCATATCATTATACGCTTATGCAAAAGCGCGTTTCAGTTTGCTGTTATTCTGCCGATACGGTTACATTAGTTAGTAATTGATAACGTCGGTGAAAACTGGTTTCTTAAATTAGGTGGTATAAAAGCTTAATGTTTTCCGTACTCGTTTGTGATGACTCATTAGTTGCACGAAAGCAAGTGGCTAAGTGCCTTCCCCAAGATTGGGACGTTGCTGTGCACTTTGCTAAAAATGGCCAAGAGGGGCTTGCGTCCCTTACCGCCGGTAAAGGCGATTTGCTTCTACTCGACCTAAATATGCCCGTACTTGATGGGTACGGCACCTTAGAAGCGATTCAAAAGCAGGGGCTTAAAACTAAGGTTATTGTGGTGTCTGGTGATATTCAGCCTGAAGCCCGTGACCGAGTAATCTCGCTTGGTGCGTTAGATTTTATTCGCAAGCCCGTCGACCCTCAGGCGCTTGCCGAGGTATTAGATAAACATAATATCCTGCATGCTGAAGAGGAAGAGGTGCATGAGGTTACTCCTCTTGACCCCGATATTCGCGATTGCTACCAAGAGATTACTAATATAGCCATGGGCCAAGCGGGCGACCACCTAGCCAGAACCATGAACGTATTTGTTGAATTACCCATTCCCAACGTCAATCTCATTGAAGTGTCTGAACTTCATATGATGCTGTCAGATATAGAAAGTCATGAAGAAGTCACCGCGGTTTGCCAAGGCTTTTTAGGCCCAGGTATCAGCGGCGAAGCGCTGTGTATTTTAAGTGATTCGAGCTTCGACGACGTGGCCAAAATATTAAATGTAGAAGGTGAGGTAGACGACCAGCTTCAATTAGAACTATTGATGGACGCTGCCAGTATTTTAATTGGCACCTGTCTCAGCGGGCTGGCAAATCAGATGGATGTTAATTTCAGCCAAGGGCATCCCATTGTACTTGGTCAACACCGCGCGATTACCGAAATCATCAGTATGAACCAAATTAAGTGGAAGCGAACGCTTGCCATTGAATTAAGCTATGGCCTTGAGGGCTACAACGTTCAATGCGATCTCATTTTGCTGTTCACTGAGGAATCGATGAAAATGATGAATTCAAAACTCGCCCATTTGCTGGAGGACTTTTAATGAATCAGAATCTCGACGATTTATTAGAATTCCATTGGATGATGGATATGCTGCAAACCGTTGATGTGGGTATTGTGGTGTTAGATAAAAGCTTTTCTGTGCAGGTGTGGAACGGTTTTATGGAAAGCCACAGCGGAATGCTGCCTAGCGAAGTAAGAGACAAATCGTTATTTGAGCTATTTCCTGCCATCAAAAAAGACTGGTTTATGAAAAAAGCCAAGCCAGTGTTTGAATTGAAAACCCGTGCATTTATGACATGGGAGCAACGCCCCTATTTGTTTAAGTTTCCCAACTATCGGCCGATTACAGGTAGTGAGCCATATATGTATCAAAACATCACGCTTTCACCGTTGACTTCGGCAACGGGTAAAGTGGATTACATCAGTATGATGATTTATGACATGACTGATGTGGCAGTAGGGAAAAAGCAATTAGAATCGTTGCAGGTATCGGTGTCAGAGGCGCAGGAGTCGAAAAGAATACTCTAGCGTTAACGCAACTGCATCACCTCATTCCTTACTCCCCTCAGTAATTTAAAACATACTGTTTTTTAAAAGCACGGCAAATAGGTTGTCGTGCTATTGGAGCTTTTATGCAAGTAACGCCTTTTATTCATTCTCCTCGCTTTTTTACTGCCGCGACACGATTTTTTGTTGTGTGTTGTGGTGTCTTTATTTTAGGTGCATGCGGCGGAGGTGGCTCCGATTCCAACAGCAGTCCAGGCAACAGTGCTCTGGCGGTAAATGCAGGGCCAGACGCCACCGTTACAGAAGGGGTTACTTATACATTAAGCGGCAGCGTAACTGGTGGAGACGGTACCTATACCTATAATTGGACTGCGTCGCCGACCCTTAATATTACCCATGACGATACATCCACGTCCTCAGCGAGCTTTATCGCTCCTTCGGTAAATGAAAGCACCAGCTATACCATTACGTTGGCGGTAAATGACGCTAGCGGTAATTCAACCAGCGATGCCACTATCATCACAGTTGCGCCTATTAACATCGACCCTGTGGCAGATATTTCTGTTCCGCAGTGGAGTGGTTTGCCAGCCAATAATTTTCCAGGCGGTGTGAATATTGTATTAGACGGTTCTGGCAGCAGTGATGCTGATGCGCCAGCAAATACAAACGCTATAGCCAGCTATACGTGGTCGCAAACTAGCGGAACCAATGTCATCACGGGTGTGGAAACCAATTTATCTACGTTGAGTATCACTACGCCTATTGCAAACGCTCCACAGACCCTCGAATTCCAGCTAGAAGTGGTTGATAGCGAAGGGGCGAACGACACCGCTTCAGTGAGTTTGTCTATTCAGTCTGAGGCCGAAACGTTACCAGAAGCTAACGCCGGCTTTTCGCAAGGCGTATTTAGTGGTGAAGTTATTGTGTTGAATGGACAAGCGAGTACCAGTATTCCGGCGGCAGAGCCGCTTCAATACTCGTGGGAGCGCAGCAGTATTGCGACCTCTTCTTTGTCTGGCGCGACTGGCTCTGACTTAAACAATAGCGACCCAGCGAGCACATCGGTAAGTATAAAAGCTGTTGACGATAGTGATGCGCTATCTACCTTCGCCATTGCCCCTGCGGTATCGTCTGCCACAGTAGTGACGTATACGCTTACAGTAACCGATGCCAATAGCAACAGTGTTGAAGATTCTATTTCGGTACGTATTCAACCCATGCCCACTGCGTTAGTCAACGACACTGGTTTTTTACAACAAGCCACCAATAATGCGCTAACCCAAGTACAGCAAAACGACTTTCCTGGCCAAGACGGTCAGCGCGGCTCTGATATTATTGAGCAAAACGGGTTAATAGAAAAAGCAGGCAGAGGAAAAGCCGGTTTTGATTTTACCCGCTTAAACGCAAACGGCGATGAGCAAGACGCTGATGCCCAAACATGGTCTTGCGTTCGCGACAACGTAACCGGCTTGGTATGGGAAGTAAAAACCGATGACGGTTCGGTGCGCGACGTAAACTTTACCTACTCTTGGTATAGCGAAGAAGTTAACGGCGGTTTTGAAGGCGACCAAGTGGGCATGGCCGCAACATGCCTGCTCACAAACTGTAATACTACGGCTTATGTTGCCGAGGTTAACTCACAAGGTTTGTGCGGCTTTTTCGATTGGCGTATGCCCACACACAAAGAGCTCTTTTCGCTTATGCATCTTGGCGACGTTAGCGGGGTAGCGATAGATGAAGACTATTTTCCTAATACGGGGGCTCCATCGAGCACGCCTCTTTGGTATTGGTCGTCAGTGCCAAGCGCAGACGGTGTAAACAGTGATGATGCACAAAATTCATGGGCGTTAGATTTTGACTCGGGTGTTGATAATTTTCTCAATAAGTCCACGGCAGCGAAAGTACGTTTAGTGAGAGCAGGGAGATAATGTGATGAAACTACCTATAAAAAACACCTTTATGACAAAAGCTGCTGCAGCCATAAACAGCACATTAAACGCCAAGATGGCTGGTGCATGTCTGTTAGCGGCGCTATGCATTACTCCCAGCGTGGCGCTAGCGCAAGAGTGTTTGTCAGATGGCCTGGAAACCACCCCTAATGACAACTTTACTGCGGTAACAACCAGTACATTGCTTGATGTTACCACCGACCTTGTATGGCGACGTTGCTCAGAAGGGCAAACGTGGAACGGCTCAACTTGCGAAGGTGAAGCGATAAAGTACACGTGGCAAGAGGCGCTGCAACTAGCCCATCAAGCAAGCGACGAAGATTTGCTTGGCTGGCGTTTACCTAATGTGAAAGAGCTTGCTTCGATTACCGAGCGAGACTGCGTTAGACCCGCTGTGAATAGCTCGCTTTTCCCGGCCACCCCCCCTGATGATTTTTGGACTTCTACACCATCTGCTGACGATCCTGATAGAGCTTGGGTGGTTGCCTTTTTTAATGCAAGCCACTCGATTAAAGAAAAAGACCGATTTATTTATGTTCGCTTAGTAAGAACATTTACCACCGACAATTAGACATCTGCATTTAGCAAAAACAGATAAAGTTATCGATGGAAAAGCACATAATGATTTATGTGCTTTCTTTTTATCCAATCTAGTTCAAGTTCAACCTGATTTTTAGCACGTTAAACTCAACACGGCTTTTTATTTTGTCGTAAGCTAGCCACAATAGCGTTATGAAATATTTCCCTCGTTTCAAACCTATTTCGATACTGCTTTGCTTGCTAGCAGGGCTGCCTTTTTCTACGCAGGCTGAATATACCTGTAACATCGATTTTGCCTACGGCATTGCGGTTAATAGCGACCAATTGCGAGTGATGGATAAAACCCGCACAGTAGTACAAATTAACGAACAGTCTCAGCTTTTTATTAACGGCAGGTGGCAAACGCTTAATGAAGAGCAGCGTGCTTGGCTTAGTGAATATTCAAATGGTCTGCATTATGTAGTGCCGAAAATGATAGTGCTGGCCACCGAAGGAGTAGATTTGGCTATAGATACTATCGAGCATGTTTACTTGGGCTTGGTAGGTAGCGATCACGACAGCTACGAGCGCTTGAATACCGCAATGAAGCGGGTACAAGGCAGAGTGAAGGATAAGTTTCGCCATGCCAGTAATCACTATTTTATTGGCCCTGGGTCCCTAGAAAGCGTCGATGAGTTTGTAGACAGTGAAATTGAGGCGCAGCTTGAAGAAGCGATCTCTACCTCAGTAGGCGGTATTCTCTCAGCCATCAGCGGTATTAACACCGACAGCAGCGAAGTGAATGAAGAGAAAGTCGCGGCGATTACAAGACAGCTTAATACGGTCGGTGAAGGTTTAGACGTTGGCGACAAGGCCACGACGCTGCGTAAAAAAGCAGAATGGTTTTGTGAAAAGCTTAAGCGTTTAGACATTGCCGAGGAAAACTTAAGAGCCAGTCTTCCAGCGTTTGAACCCTACAACATTATTACTTCGCAAACAGCACAAACGGCTAACGAGTAAGCCCGGCGCTGCTGCTTTGCAAACAAACTGCCGCGTTACACAGCTCCGCCTTTAACACTGCCGCTTTTGACACTACAATGTATAACCTGTTTCAGGCTCATTTGGATGTTATTACACAAAGCAGGAAAGCAGCGTATTTAAGTAGCGTCGGCCCTTAGCTGTCACCTGCCAGTGATGCGGTGTAATGTCTAGCAGTCCTTTTTGCGCAGCATCATCTAGCGCAGATTTCACCTCATCGCTTATTGAAACCCCTGTTAGCGCACTATAGTCGTCGATAGGGCAGGGCTCTAAAAGACGGAATCTATTCATAAAAAACTCAAATGGAATATCGTCTTCTTCTACCAGTGTGGTGGTATCGATATAAGGGCGACTCATTTCCATATAGCCTCTAGGGTGTTTCACCTTGACTAGCCTTTTTATCGTCCCGCTTTCTATATCCGTTATTTTGCCATGAGCCCCGCAGCCAATACCTAAGTAGTCACCAAAACGCCAATAGTTTACATTGTGGCGACACTGGTGGCCTTCTTTTGCATAGGCTGAAATTTCATATTGCTGGTAACCCGCTGCTTCTAACACTCGGTGCCCTTGTTCTTGTATTTCCCACAGTATGTCGTCATCGGGTAAGTCGGGAGGGCGAGAGTAAAAAGGCGTGTTTGGCTCGATGGTCAGCTGATACCAAGATAGGTGATAAGGATTAAGGGCGATGCCTTTATCTAAGTCTGACATAGCATTGTCGACGCTTTGCTGGGGCAATCCGTGCATTAGGTCGAGATTGAACGTAGGCAGTCCAGCGCTGTGCGCTTGCTTTACTGCATTGATAGCTTGGTCATCGTTATGAATACGGCCAAGCACCGCTAAATGCTGCGGTTGGAAGCTTTGAATTCCCACAGAAATACGGTTTACGCCAGCTTGATAAAACCCTAAAAACTTGCCAGCTTCCACGGTGCCAGGGTTGGCCTCCATGGTAATTTCCGCATCAGGTGCTAAATTTACCCGGGCTTTTATGCCAGCGATAATATCTGCCATTGCGTCTGCAGAAAATAAGCTTGGTGTGCCGCCACCAATAAACACGGTATCTACTTGCCTATCGCCAATAGACTTGGCGTCTTCTGCAAGGTCATCGAGTAGATGAGCCACGTATTCTTTTTCTGGCAAAGCCGACTTTAATCCATGTGAATTAAAGTCGCAGTAAGGGCACTTTTGTACGCACCAAGGAATATGCACATACAAACTAAGAGGTGGATTACGCAAAAGCAGATCTCATATTATCAAGTAAAATGGCCAGCGCTTTACCGCGATGACTAACACGATTTTTTTCGCCGCTTTCTAGCTCTGCCGCTGTGCAGCCGTGGGAAGGTAGATTAAAAATGGGGTCGTATCCAAAACCACCGTCGCCTTGGCGAGCTTTAAGAATTTCGCCTTGCCATTTGCCTTGGCTGACAAGCGGTACTGGATCATCAGCGTGACGCATAAATACTAGTGTGCAGAAAAAGTGGGCTTTGCGTTTTGCTTCGCCATCAAGGGCAGCCAAGAGCTTATCGATATTGTCACCGTCGCTGGCGTTTTCACCAGCATAGCGAGCCGAGTAAATGCCTGGAGCACCGCCTAATGCATCAACTACCAACCCAGAGTCGTCTGCGATAGCGGGCAAACCCGTTACCTGAGCTGCATGGCGCGCTTTAATAATGGCATTTTCTACAAAGGTGGTACCTGTTTCTGGTACGTCTTCAACGCCCAGTTCTTTTTGTGCAACTACGTCTACGCCGTATTCAGCAAAAAGAGAGGTGAATTCACGTACCTTGCCTTGATTACCCGAGGCTAAAACAATTTTTTGGGGAAATGTCATATCATTACTCTGAGTTGAATAGGTTTGCCACAGTCAGTGGACCAAGTGAACTGAGTCAACAGCGGGCACTAAGGGGCACTTTTTCATTGTACAATCTGACAGCTAGCTTTGTTTCTAGCCATAGCCATTAAATTTAATGATTAAACTTAATGGCTCAATTTAATTGCACAAATTAGATGCCCTTGTCAGATACCCTTTTTAGATACCCTAGCAGTGCTTAACAACCTCTGACTTACTTGGCTTTTTTGCCAGCTGACTTTGCTTTTGAACTCGCCCTTGCTTTCGCTTTGTTCTTCGGCCTTGTCTTTTTCTTTGTTGCTACCTTTTTCTTTTTGGCAGTAATTTTGGGCGTTTTGTTTTTAGGTCTAAGCTCGGCGATAACTCGCCCTTTAATAGGCTCTTCCATATAACGGGCAGCTTTTGCAACCATGGCAAAGTCGTGGGCTTCTACCAGTGAAATAGCAGTACCTTTTGCGCCAGCGCGGCCGGTTCTTCCTATTCTATGCACGTAAATATCGGCTTTGCGTGGCATATCAAAATTAATCACATGGCTTACATCGGGTACGTCTATTCCACGTGCCGCAACGTCGGTGGCAAGTAAAATAGGCACTTCACCGCTTTTAAAACGCGCTAATGCGGCGTTTCGTTTGTCTTGCGGCATTTCGCCCTGAAGCCAGCAAACATTGATTCCTTTAGACGCAAGCACGTCTTTAAGCATCTGCAAACGCTCTCGTGTTTTTACAAACACAACTGCAGTAGTCACTTGCTCTTTAAGAATGTGAATAAGCAGCGCTTGTTTATGAGCGAAGTCATCGGCAAGGTGATACCACTGGTGTATTTTATTTTTTTCTTTGCGCGATGGATTTGCTTCAACAACTTCAGGGTTAATTAAGATGTCTTTCGCAAAGTTTCTTACCCCAGCGCCTTCTAACGTTGCTGAGAAAAGCAGGTTCTGTTTGCGCCAGCGAGCTTCAGTGGCTATTTGATTTACCACGGTAGAAAAGCCCATATCGAGCATGCGGTCAGCTTCATCAAGAATTAAGCATTCAATATCACGGCAGTCAGCCGTTTCTTTTTCGATATGCTCTAAAAGGCGTCCCGGTGTGGCTACAAGAATATCTAAGTTTTGGCTTAGTGTTTCTTTGTCGGTGCCATAGTTAATACCGCCAGTAATAACACCACAGATTAGTTGCGTATGCTTGGTAAAACTTTTAGCTTGCTCGTATACCTGAAGGGCAAGTTCACGAGTGGGCGTTAGAATTAATATACGCGTAGCGCCGGGTTGCTTACGCGGGTAATCCAGCAAAAATTGACACGCAGGCAGCAAGAATGCCGCTGTCTTTCCGGTACCGGTGGGTGCAGACGCTAAAATGTCTCGTCCGTCCATGGCAAGTGGAATAACCAATTCTTGAATATTAGTTGGGGTTTCATAACCCATATCGGCCACGGCGTGACAGAGAGTTTCGTCTAATTCGAGTTCTTCGAAAGTCATAGTATAAAAACGCTTAAAATGAATGGGGTGTATTGTAGCATTGATGCGTCGAAACACAGAAAAAAACTGTACAGGAAATGAGATTATCTCTGCATTCCCTTTCGTTCTCGTTTACGCGTTTTGCATCAATTGCAATGGTAAAGTTGCTAGCGCTAAATTAAAACCGCGATTTTGTTTTAACCGTATAGACTCAACTACAGATAAAAATGCAATTACAAACGCAAAGCAGGCTAGGTCAACACACCTAAGCGTTTGAAAATAGATAAACAAAAGAGCATCTCAAAATAGGTAAAATGCTGTTATGAAAAAAATATTTACGTTGGCAATATCATGTGCCGTACTTTTTTATGGTCCTTTAGCAATGGCTGCGAAAACGAAACAAGCCATACTGGCAGGTGGCTGCTTTTGGTGTATGGAAAAAGACTTTGAAACATTGGAAGGGGTAACTGACGTTATTTCAGGTTTCACTGGGGGAAAACTTAAAAATCCAACGTATAGTGGCAATCATCAAGGTCATTACGAAGCCGTGTTGATCACTTACGACGCTAGCGTGTTGAGTTATCAAGATATTTTGGACCATTACTGGGTAAACATCGACCCATTTGATGACAAAGGCCAGTTCTGTGATAAAGGACCTAGCTACCGCAGTGCCATTTTTGTGAAAAACGAGAGTGAGCGCATGCTGGCAGAAAAATCTAAGCAGGCGGTTATTAGCCAGTTTCCAAATCAGCAGGTGGTTACACCTATTCTCAACGCCTCAACCTTTTACCCCATCAAAGGCAATGAAAGCTATCATCAGGACTACTACAAAAAAAGCCCAATCCGTTATGCAACGTATCGCTGGGGTTGTGGCCGCGACGCTCGCTTAGAAGAAATTTGGGGTGATGCTGTCACGCACTAAGTACTTCAACGCCTTTGGTTACACTTGTTAACAATTGTGTGCTCACTATATGCTGACGCTTTTGCGACAATGCAAAAATACTAAACTGTGTGTAGCCAGTTACTTTATCTCACGGAATTTTAAGGCGGCTCATCACACCGTCTATTGGCAATAAAAAGGAAAATCTATGTCAAAAATAAAAGCGTTATGTATTTCAACTGCATTTATTGGTGCAGCTGGAGCCGCGTTGCACGTAAATGCCAAAGAAGGCATGTTCACGCCAGAGCAATTACCATCAATAGCTAGCGAGCTAAAGCAAACTGGGCTGGCCATTCCTGCTGAAAGTATTAACGACTTAACGGCATTCCCCATGGGCGCCATTGTGTCGCTTGGTGGCTGTTCAGCGTCTTTTGTGTCGGATAAAGGCTTGGCGGTTACTAATCATCATTGTGCAAGAGGGTCTGTGCAATACAACAGCACGCCTGAAAACAACTATTTAGAAGATGGTTTTCTTGCCAAGCAAATGAATGAAGAGCTGCCTGCTGCACCTGGCACCCGTATGTTTGTTACCGTTGGGTTTGAAGACGTAACAGATAAAGTAACTGGTGGTATAAAAGAGTCGGTAGAAGGGCGTGCGCGCTTCGATGCTATCGAAGCTAACCGTAAAGCATTGATCACCGAATGTGAGTCACAACCGGGTTTCCGCTGCTCAGTGCCGTCATTTTTCCAAGGCCTTGAATACAAGCTTATTAAACAAATGGAAATACGCGATGTTCGCATTGCGTATGCACCTGCAGATTCCATTGGGAAATATGGCGGTGATATCGATAACTGGATGTGGCCTCGTCACACGGGCGACTTTTCGTTCTATCGTGCTTACGTGGGTAAAGACGGTAAGCCAGCCGATTTTAGTGAAGAGAACGTACCATTTAAGCCAGAACATTTCTTAAAAGTGTCTGCCGCAGGGCTTAGCGACGGCGACTTTGTTATGGCAGCGGGATACCCCGGCTCAACAAATCGCTATGCGCGTTTGTCCCGTGTGTCTTACACATTCGATTGGTTGTACCCCACCTATTTAGATTTAGTAGGCGAGTGGATTGATACTATCGAAAAAGCGTCAGAAGAAGGAAGCGACGCGCGTATTAAATACGAAGCGACTCTTGCCGGTTTAAACAACTTCCATAAGAACACATTAGGCCAGCTATCTGGCGCCAAACGAGTAGGATTAGTACCACGTCGTGCTGAGCGCGAAGCACAGCTGTCGGCTTGGCTTGATAAAAATGACAAAAGCGAACTTAAGCAGGCGCTAGCTGAACTAGACGCGGTAAGCGAACAGCAGATGCAAATGAATAAGCAAAACTTTTGGTACAACAACTTGAATCGCGCTCAGTTACTGTCGTCTGCGCAGACGTTATATCGCAATGCTATTGAGAGTGAAAAGCCAGATGCTGAGCGTGAATCTGGATTTCAAGAACGGGATCAAATTCGTTTAAAAGAAGGAATGGAGCGAATAGAGCGTCGTTTCGATCCGGTTGTTGATCAAGCCGTTTGGCAAAAAATGATCAGCATGTATCTAGAGCAACCTGAAGAAAATCGCGTTGCTGCATTTGACGAAGCGGTTGGTATTGACGGCTCTACAGACAGCCAAACACTGCAGAAAACATTGAAGGCGTTTTACGAGAATACCTCATTAACTGACTCTGAAACTCGACTGTCATGGCTCACTGCCAGCCGTGAAGACTTTGAAAAAAGTGATGACCCATTCATTAAATTGGCCGTTGCCCTTTTCGATACTGAAATGAGTATTGAAGATCAAAGCAAAACCTTAAGCGGCAAAGCCACAGCGCTTCGCCCTAAATACATGAAGGCAATTATTGAATGGCAGAAGTCGATGGGAAGTTTGGCTTATCCAGATGCTAACAGCACATTGCGTGTGACTTACGGTAACGTAATGGGCGGTTCGCCTAAAGATGGCCTTATCTACGAGCCTTTCACCCGTCTTGAAGGGATTACTGAGAAAGACACAGGCGAAACGCCGTTTAATTCACCTAAAAAACAGCTTTCACTCATCAATGAGTCGAAGTATGGCACGTATAAATTGGATGATATAAACAGCGTTCCAGTTAACTTTTTAACCGACTTAGATTCTACAGGCGGTAACTCAGGGTCTGCTACTTTAAATTCGAAAGCCGAATTAATTGGTTTATTGTTTGATGGAACCTTTGAGAGTGTTAACTCAGATTGGGACTTCGACCCTAAAACTACTCGCACTATCCACGTCGATACCCGCTATATGCTGTGGGTAATGGAGTATGTAGATGGGGCAAACAACTTAATTGAAGAAATGACAGTTGTTAGGTAAGAAGATTAAGTAAAAGGACGTTAGATAAAAAACTGAAAGACAAAAGCCAGCCTGATTAAAGGCTGGCTTTTTAGTATTTGAAAATTGTTATTTAGAAGCGATATTCAACACCAATACTCGCTTGTTTTAAATCGGTTTCAAAATTAGTGTCGTCGATATCGTCAACGGCTTCTTCCGCGTCTAGTTCAGCGTCGTATACTGTGTATTCCGCGTTTACTAGGAAGTTAGCGGTAATGGCGTAACTTAAACCTGCGCCAACGAAAAGGCTTTCATCGTCTGATTCAGTTGAAATGCCACCTAAATTATACTCAGTTTCTGACCACAGTTGACCTGCTTTTGCATAAAGCGAGAAGCGGTCTGTTAGCGGAAGAATACCTTTAATCGCTGCCGTATACCCATCGGTATTCCCGCCAGCTAGGTCGGTGCCGTAGTCACCGAAATCGATGAAGCTACCTTCTAATGCAACGTACTCGTTAAATTTATAACCTAGCAATCCTTGCCATACATCTTTGTCGTCATCAAAGTCGTCTTCACCTTCTACACGAAGGTATCCGTAGTTACCACCTACATAAAAACCACTGTCGTCAGCGGTGATATCGTTTGATTGCGCATGGGCACCAAATGATGTTAGCGATGAAAGTGCTGCGATTCCTGCAAGTGTTGTAAGTGTTTTTTTCATAATGACATCCTCTTTTCAATTTATAACTTTCCATTAGCTTCCCTTAGGGAAGTTCAACGTGAAGCTGTAATTGTTCACGGTTGATGTGATTAGCTATTCAATTGGTATGCCAGCGTAAATTTCACAGAAAAGAGGGAAAAACCGTGAAAGAGTTTCACAGTTTACAAAGGATTTTGACCGGAGTTGTACAGCTTTTAATCGTCGATTAAAAGCTGTACGGCAGAACTTTCTTGCGGTTTGAAAAGAATACATAAGCTTTGCTGTATGTAATGACTTACTTAGTACTGCTGCCTTGGGCTGACTCAATAGCATGGCCTATGGCCTGCAGCTTTTCTTTATCTAAAGCTTCTTTTATTGCTGCGCCTTTGTGCCCATTGGCAATAATGTCTTTAACATTAACCTGATTCGCTGCGGCTAAGGCCTTATTAATTAATCCGTGCGTGGCTGACCAGTTTGCTCTTCTTGCCTCTGCCGCCGGACCGATGGCAAAAAGTAATCGCTCAAAGCGCTCAGGTCGTCGCCACGCGTCCGCTGCGTTGAAAACAGTGATCAGGGCATCAGAGGTTATGCTGGTTTCAGTAAAGCTCGCTCTATGGCTTTTCGCAGGGCCAATACTATTACCTAGCAATAAGGTTTTAAATTTACAGGCCAGCACAGCAATCTCACTTACTTGGTTTGGCACCCTTAGGCGTTTACACAGCGCCGCTGCTTGTTGCTCATCTAACAATATGCAAAGTGAAGTAAATCGTGTAATTAATATTTGGGTATCATCCTGTTCTTTTTTATCAGCGCTGACGTTTTCATCAGCCTTACTATCGATACTATCGTCGCTGCTGCTGTCGCCATCGCTGCTACTGCCATTGCTGCTAGTGGCGGCTACTGATTTAATTAGTAACACTATTGCTTCGTCGATGAAGTCAGTGAGCTCCATAAACCAGCTTGGCAACGCTTTGCTTTTTGCTAACGTTGAAAAATACACTTCGGGAGATTGCTCTAAAAGGCTGCGCTTAGTCTCTTGCCATACGCGCTCTGCACTTAGTGCTTTTAATTCACCACTTTCTGCCATCGATGTCATAAGGGCGATGGTGTCTTCGGCAATGTAAAAACCTAAGTAGGCATACCTAGCCGCAAAGCGGGCCGCGCGAAACACCCGCAATGGATCTTCGCTAAATGCTTGAGAAACATGGCGCAAGCACCTTTTTTCTAAATCAGCTTTTCCGTTATAAGGATCGATAATATTGCCCGAATCATCTTGCGCCATGGCGTTAACGGTAAGGTCGCGACGTCGTAAATCTTCTTCAAGAGTCACTTCAGATGATGCATCGCAAATAAAGCCCGTGTAACCAGCCCCAGATTTTCTTTCTGTGCGAGCTAGGGCATATTCTTCATTAGTGCGAGGGTGAAGGAATACGGGGAAGTCTTTTCCTACTTGTGTAAAGCCCTTTGCGAGCATGTCGTTAGGGGTTGCTCCTACTACCACGTAATCGCGTTCGGTAACGGGCCTTCCTAACAACGTGTCTCTAACGGCACCGCCAACCAAGTAAACTTGCATGTATTCTCGCTCTTCAAAAAGTAAGGGTAATAATGATGAGTATACCAATGTTAAAATTAAATTTGTTACTGCGTGCTATGGCGCTTTTACTTACCGTCATGCTCTGGTAGTTTAATCATCGTTTTTACGATGAATTAGCGAAAACCATGTACTTGAATTACTTCGGGTTAAACGACAACCCGTTCTCCATAGCGCCAAACCCCGACTATCTTTACATGAGCCCACGACACAAAGAGGCTCTAGCACACTTAACCTTCGGCTTAAGGGAAAGCGGAGGTTTTGTAATGCTAACTGGGGAGGTTGGAACAGGCAAAACAACGGTTTCGCGAAAATTACTTCAACAGCTACCGGATAACACTCAGGTAGCGATGATTTTAAACCCCACGTTATCAGCCTTAGAGCTCTTGGCCACAGTGTGTGACGAGTTAGGGCTTTCATATTCATCTGATAAAGCCAGTCTTAAATATTTCACTGATCTCATTTTGTCTAAACTCGCCGAAAATCATCAATCGGGTATGAATACCGTATTGATGGTTGACGAAGCGCAGCATTTATTGCCTGAGGTATTAGAGCAGTTGCGCTTATTAACTAATTTAGAAACTAACCGAGAAAAGCTGCTTAAAGTGGTGTTAATTGGTCAGCCTGAGCTACAGCAATTGCTTAAACGCAATGAACTTCGACAGCTTGCACAACGCATAACGGCTCGTTATCACCTGCTGCCGCTAACCGCCCCAGAGGTGAGTTCTTACATTGCTCACCGACTTAGCGTGGCAGATGGCGATATCAGTATTTTCAGCAAGGGTACCTTGCGTGCAGTACACCAAATAACGGGGGGAATTCCTCGGGTTATTAATTTGCTATGTGATAGGGCGTTAACCCTCTCATTTACTAAGCAACATGCGGTGGTGAAAAAGCCCATTTTTCTCGCAGCGGCAGAACAGATTTTGGGTGAAGATGTAGTAAGCCAAAGAGTGCAGGGCCAAAACCGGTGGTACTTGGCGGGTACGTTTGTACTAGCGTTAGTGTGTGGGTATGCCATTGGGAGTTTGTATGTCTAGTATTGTTGCTATCGAAAATTTGCAGCCAGGCATGGTGATCGTTCAAATTACCAAGCAAAACGGGCCAGTTAAAATACGCAAATCCGGATTAGTATCGAGCGATGCTATGGTGCAAGGCCTTTCAGAAATGGGAGTGCAAGAGCTTGAAATTGACCCTGAACAAACGGTTGAAGTTGCACCTCCAACTCCCACTTCAACTCACCATCGCACGCAAACGCAGGCATTATTGCGGGGCCAGCACGATACGTCGGCGCGCTTCGATAAATCGCTGAATGACCAATTCAATCGCAGTTTATTTTTGCCTACTGTTGAAGGCCTTCCGTCGTCGTTTTCACTTTATGCAAAGCAAGCTTTTGTTTTTGCTGTTGTGATTATGGGGGGACTGGCACTAGGCTTTACCGCCGCGACTAAGAATAATTGGTGGCCGGCGTTAGCCTCATCAATTTCTACCGACACCTCAACATCAGCAGGCAATATTGATACGGCAGCAAATACGCCTTCGAATACCAGTACAAATGCAGCGCCGAATGAAAGCGGCATTGGCGGTGAGCAAGCTTTATCTACTAATACAGGGAATAATTCAACGCCAGTGCAACAGACATCACAACAGCCAGGTCAGCAGTCAGCGCAACAACAATACGGTGGTAATACGCAAGATAATGCGCAGAATGTGATGAACAACAACGCATCGCAGCCGTCGAATAATCAAATGGCGTCAGATGGCTTTGACAATAAAGCTCGCAATTCAGGGCCAGGCACTAATTTTGAGGGCGCTAATTCTGGAAGCGCTAATTCTGAAATTGGCAGAGCTGGCAATCAGGAAAGCACGGGGCAGGAAAGCACGGGGCAGGGTAGCACAGGGCAAAATATTACGGGTGAGCAGGGCTCTACCGACGAGTACGAAGGGAAAGTGCTTAACGAGGCAAATAACGCTAACAATATTGAGGTTTCTCCAGAGCTAATGGCGCGATTTAATGCTGCCGTTGAAGCACTTGATGACAAATCACCGGGTTCAGCGAGAGAGCCTGAGACAAAGGTAACGGTACGTGACGATACACTGCGGGTAGACCAATTACCGGTAAGGTTATTAACTCGGCTGCCTACAATGAATTTCAGTGCCCATATGTACGCGTCTCAACCGCGAGATAGGTGGGTTAGGGTAAATGGTCGTCAGCTTTCAGAAGGCGACTGGATTGCCGACAAAGTCCAAATTGTAAACATTGAGGCTCAGCGGGTGGTGCTAGCCTTTGAAGATGAAATATTTACCATGGCAGCGCTTACTGACTGGTAGCGTGTAAGATGAACCAAGCCCCGGTTGTCGGTAATCGGCTGTCGATTAGTGTGGGGCTTGATGAACAAACACTTCCTTGAAAAACTTCGGCAGGTTTATTCTGAATTCTTCCGGACGAACGCCCGATACCACTTCATCGTTATAATGACTAAGGTCAATTTTTTTAATTTCATTAAAGTGGTTCGATGTCACGCTGTAAAACGTCATCACATGAGGGCTTACTGGATCTTTAGGATTAATTTTACTAACAATGCCTAACTTGCCGCTTTTTAATTTAACCAAAGAGCCTACTGGGTGTACGCCAATACATTGGATGAACTGGGTAACTAAGGTTTGATCTAGGCCAGATGATTCTGATAAGCGTTTGAGCGCTTGCATAGGCGTGAGACTTGGCTGTGACGGGTGATGAGATGTTAACTCGTCATAGGTATCAACAATGGCGGCTATTCGAGCAAACTCTGATATTTCGTCGTTACAAAGCCCGTCGGGATAACCACTGCCGTCTACTCTCTCTTGATGTTGTTCAATAACCTGCAAAGATAAATCGGGAATATCTCCGCATTGCTCTACTAGGGTAGCACCAATTTCTACGTGGGTTTTCAAAACCGCGAGATCGTCTTCAGATAGGGCTGCAGTAGGCCTTCGAATGTCAGCAGGTATTGACGACATGCCCGTATCCATAAGCAATGCCCCAAGACTTGCTTGCTCAATACTGTCTCTGTCGTATCCTAAGAATTTGCAAAATATTCCGGTTAACACTGAGCAGTTTATCGAGTGTTCTAGCAGGTAGTTGTCAGTATCTTTAATGAGGGTGAGGCAACTTAAGGCGTCTTCGTTATCAAATACACTTTCGATGAGACTGTGCGATAGCGACGTCATAGGAGATAAGTCAGTCACGGCTTCTTGATTTAACGCCTTTACAAACTTACTTTGAATAGACAGTGCATTTTCGTATAAGTCGTTAGCTTTGTTGATAGAGGCATTGTCTAGGGGGTTTGACTTATGAGCTTTTGACTCAGAAGCTGAGTGCTCCTTGGTCGGCGCTTGCTCTTCATGTGCCGTGCCTTTATGGGCCGAGCTATCATTTACCAGAGCATCAACTTGTGTTTCTTCATTGCGTTGATGTTTTGACTTAGCAATATCAACTTCGAGAAGTAAGATGCCTTTCTTCTTCAATGTATCCACAATGCTTTGAGATTTAACAATGCCCTGGGAGCGCATATGAAGCGTACCAGATTGCTCTAGAACCTGTGTAACGTACATTCCTGGTTTAAGCTCATTAATAGGCACCTGTTCTAGCATTTCATTGTCCGTTTACTGCATTGTTTTAGGCTCGTTAAATTAGCATAGGGTTATGTGTGATGATATGCCAATAATGAGGAATATTATTTTTAATAACCGTAAAAGTCGACTTCTTGTACTTACAGTGGTTTTCATTGAAAAATGAAACCAAACGTAACGTTTAAATATATGCCCAAACCCGTGACCAAGCCCTTGCATAACCACTGTCATTCTCCATGCATTCGATCTTTTACACGTAAAGTAGCGTAGTAAACCTGCACAATTAATAAATAATTAACTCTTGTAATAGCGCTTTTCATATCTAGCGAAGTACTTTTTATATCTAGATCGCTATTCACAGCATAGGGTCTGATTGTCTATATCAGTGCTCTAGTATAAGGATGTCCTATGAAAGATGAACAGCAAACTACGCCCGGGCTTTTGCTGGCGTTAACACCTGTTGTGTTAACGCTGATAATCTTGGGAACACAGATTTTCTACTTTGGCGTTTTCGAGCCTCATATCCCCCTAGCGATAGGTTTAGCCCTTGCAAGTTTTGTAGGTGTTTACCTTGGACTGTCGTGGGAAGATATTCGCGCCGGTATTTTTAAAGTTATCCATGTTGCGCTGCCATCGGTAAGCGTGCTCATAACGGTGGGCATGATCATCGGTATTTGGATTGCCAGCGGCACAGTTCCCACCATTATCTATTACGGCTTAAAAACCTTATCGCCAGAGATATTTCTCGCCGCTGGCATGGTCATTTGCGCCGTGGTGTCAGTGTCTTTAGGCACTAGTTGGGGAAGTGTCGGAACCGTTGGTTTGGCCCTGATGGGCATAGGCGAGGGGTTTGACATTCCCATGTATTGGACGGCAGGCGCTGTTGTTTCTGGCGCATTTTTCGGTGATAAAGTATCGCCCCTTTCTGACACGACGAACCTAGCACCAGCGGTGACAGGCACCGACGTCTTTTCACACATACAAAACATGATGGCCACAACTATACCGGCCATGGTTATTGCGCTGTTAATCTATATTGGCGTTGGTTTTTTTGTTATCGATACGCAAAGTGTGTCGTTTGAAAAAATTGAAGGCATTACTACCGCTTTAGAAGATAACTTCTACATATCTGCATGGGCGTTATTGCCTGCTTTAGTCGTGATGGTATTGGCATTGAAGAAATTCCCACCTTTGCCTTCGCTGTTTGCAGGCGTAGTTGTTGGCGGCGCGTTTGCAATGGTTACACAAGGGCAGTCTCTTCAGGCCGTGTTTGACTATGCAAATAACGGTTACTCCATTCAAACTAATATTAGCGAAATAGATACATTGCTTAATCGCGGCGGAATTCAATCGATGATGTGGACCATTTCGCTAGTACTTATTGCCCTAGGTTTTGGTGGCGCGCTTGAGACTACAGGCTGTTTGAGAAGCATTATCAACGCTATCAAAAGTAAAGCAAAAACATTCGCAGGTACTCAAGTTGCAGCCGTAGGAACTGCGTTTGCAACGAATCTTGTTGCCGGTGACCCGTACTTATCTGTTGCCCTACCTGGACGTATGTATTCTCCCGTTTATCGCGGCATGGGGTATTCAACGCTTAATCTTTCCCGAGGTATAGAAGAGGGCGGTACGCTAATGTCTCCACTCATTCCGTGGAATGCCGGAGGCGCTTTTGTTATCTCTGCATTAGGACTTGGCATCTCCGGTGATAACTTGCAAAACCTACTCTACATACCTCTTGCTTTCGCATGTTGGACAGCGCCATTAATAGGAATATTTTATGCCTATACCGGTATGTTTTCACCGAAGGCATCGGATAAAGAGCGTGAAGAGTGGGAGTCATCAGGTGCTGATATTGCCAAGTTCAATGATGACGGAACGCCAGTGACCGAGTGATTGTTCTTTGCTGTTTAAAGTATTTAGGTAAAATAAAAAAGCGAGGGTTGTCACCAACCCTCGCTTTTTTTTCGCTTTATTTCGAACTTTACAATTGGGGCCTTGATTCAGCGCCGTTATACTAGCGCCTTTACATTAGCACTCCCTTCGCAGCCTAAAGCCAGCTAGGCTGTTTGTCTTCAAACGCGCTGATAGCACTATCAAGCTCAAGAGTTTGACCTATTGCATCAAGGCCTTTTATCAGGTTAGTTTTGTGATGAGGTGCAATATCAAAACTAAACGATGTGTCGTTAAAGCTCACTGTCTGCGCCGGCAAATCCACAGTAATAGCGACCGTAGGATCTGCTTTTACAGCATCAAATAAAGCGTCCATTTGTTCGCTACCTAACGCAACAGGAACGAGTTGGTTGTTAATACAGTTGCCATAAAAGATATCAGCAAAGCTGGTGGCAATAACGGTTTTAAAACCAAAATCGGCCAGTGCCCAAGGTGCGTGCTCTCGACTTGAACCACAACCAAAGTTTTCTCGAGCCAACAATACGCTAGCGCCTTTATGCTCTGGCTTGTTCAGTGAGAAATCTGGGTTAGGCTCTTGCTCTTTTAAATCCAAATAGCGCCAATCGTGAAAAAGGTGCTTGCCGTAGCCGATACGGGTGACACCCGTGAGAAACTGCTTAGGAATAATTTGGTCTGTATCCACATTGGCTTGGTCTAACGGTGCTGCAATGCCCGTGTGGTGTGTAAAACCTTGCTCTGACATGTATTACTCCTGATAGTCTCTAACATCGGCGAAGTGGCCGTTAATAGCTGCTGCTGCAGCCATAGCGGGGCTCACTAAATGGGTGCGTGCACCACGGCCTTGGCGTCCTTCAAAGTTTCTGTTGCTCGTTGATGCACAGCGATCGCCAGAAACCAGTTTATCGTCGTTCATACCCAAACACATTGAACAGCCTGGTAAGCGCCACTCAAAGCCGGCTTGCTCGAAGATTTTATCTAAACCTTCAGCTTCAGCTTGGCGTTTTACTGCCCCAGAACCCGGCACCACAATAGCGGTGACCGATGATGATACTTTGCCTTTTTTGGCAACGTGAGCCGCGGCACGTAAATCTTCTATACGACCATTGGTACACGAACCAATGAAAACGTGATTGACTGCTACATCAGCAAGTTTTTCACCCGCCTTCAAGCCCATATAGCTAAGTGCTTTTTTCGCGCTTTCTATTTCAATTGGGTCGCTAAAGTCTTCGGGAGCCGGCACTGGAGTATTTACTCCAATAACTTGGCCAGGGTTGGTTCCCCACGTGACTTGCGGTGCTATGTCGGCCGCTTCAAGTTCGACAACGGTGTCAAAGCTTGCACCGTCTTCGGTGTATAAGGTTTTCCAATAGGCAACCGCGTCATCCCAAGACTGCCCTTTGGGTGCGTACTCGCGGTCTTTTAAATACGCGAAGGTAACGTCGTCTGGTGCTACAAGCCCAGCTTTTGCCCCCGCTTCAATACTCATGTTACACACAGTCATTCGCTCTTCCATGGTAAGCCCACGAATGGCCTCGCCCGCATACTCAATCACATGACCTGTTGCACCAGCGTGTCCAATTTTGCCAATGATGGCTAAAATAATATCTTTCGCTGTAATTCCCACAGGAAGTTTGCCATTCACATTAATAAGCATGCTTTTTGCGCGGCTTTGCTTCAGAGTTTGTGTGGCTAAAACATGCTCAACTTGAGAAGTACCTATTCCAAATGCAAGTGCACCGAATGCGCCATGGGTTGCAGTGTGAGAGTCGCCGCACACTACGGTCATGCCAGGCTGTATAAGCCCTAATTCTGGCCCCATTACATGCACGATGCCTTGCTTTTGATGGCCTACAGGGTAGAGCTGAATACCGTGATCTTCACAGTTTTTGGCTAGGGTATGCAGCTGTAGTGCGTTATCTGGGCCGCATGCATCAATGGCTAACGAGCGCGTTGATATGCTGTGATCCATGGTTCCCACAGTTTTATCTGGGCGACGCACTTTACGGCCTTTTTCGTTAAGGCCAGCGAAGGCTTGCGGAGATGTCACTTCGTGAATTAAGTGGCGGTCGATATAAATAAGGCTATCTTCGCCTAGCTGGTCGACAATATGCGCTTGCCATACTTTGTCATATAAGGTCTTGGCCATGTGGTATTTCTACTCCTGCGCCATTAATTGTTTAACAATTTCATCGCCTACTTGCGATGTATTTGAAGCTTGGTCTCTTTTATCTTCAGGCAGCAGTTCGCCAGTGAGTACGCCCTTTTCAAGAGTGGCGACCACGGCTTTTTCAATAGCATCTGCCGCGTCGTTTAAGTTCATACTGAAACGCAACATCATGGCTGCCGATAAAATTTGAGCGATGGGGTTTGCAATACCTTGCCCTGCAATATCCGGCGCTGAACCGCCTGCAGGCTCGTATAAACCAAACCCGTCTTCGTTCATACTTGCCGAAGGTAAAAGCCCCATAGAGCCCGTCATCATAGCGCATTCATCAGATACGATGTCGCCAAACAAGTTTGAACACAGCATGACGTCAAATTGCGCGGGGTTCTTCATTATTTGCATGGTGGCGTTGTCGATATAGATATGATCTAACTCAACATCGGGGAAGTCTTTGGCCACTTCTTCTGCCACTTCACGCCACAACCTGCTAGTAACCAATACATTGGCTTTATCTACTGAGGTGACTTTACCGCGACGCTTTTGTGCTGCTTCAAAGGCTGCGACGGCGATACGGCGAATTTCTCGTTTGCTGTAGCGCATCGTGTCGTAAGCAAACTCTTCCTCGCCTTCACCCTCACGACCTTTAGGCTGGCCGAAGTAAATGCCGCTGGTAAGTTCACGCACTACCAACACATCTACACCTGATTTAGCAATGTCTTCACGAAGTGGAGACAAACCTTCAAGGCCAGGGTAGATACGTGCAGGGCGCAAATTACTGAATAAATCGAAGTGGCTTCTTAAAGTAAGCAGTGCAGCGCGTTCGGGACGCTGTTCAAGTGGAAGCGTATCCCACTTAGGTCCGCCTATGCTGCCAAATAATATTGCGTCTGCTTGTTCACAACCTAACAGTGTTTTCGCTGGAAGGGCTTCGCCTTCGGTATCGATAGCAAAGCCACCAACGGGAAACTCGGTGCGATTTAGCGTAATGCTAAACTTCTTTTCTACAGCATCTAAGACCTTGTTGGCCTCTTGCATAACTTCTGGACCGATACCGTCTCCGGCTAATACGGCAATTGAAAACTGGCTCATTTACACTCCTACAACGCGTTCTTGTTGATTCTTTTGCTGATCAATCTGGTCGGCCAGATAAGTATTGTTCAGTACAAATATCAATGCTTTTACACCGGCCTCTACGATATCTGTGGCCAAGCCTATACCGTGGAATCGACGATCTTTATATGTGGCGATAACACTCACTTGCGCTAATGCATCTGCACCTTCGCCTTTTGAATCTAGTTTAAAGTCGACAACTTCTAAGTCTTCATGACCAAGAATAGAGATTATCGCTTTAAATGCGGCATCTACTGGTCCGTTACCTGTGCATGCCTGTGTAATCTCTTGTTCGCCCACTTTCATTTTTACGGTAGCGCTTGGGATAATCTCTCTACCCGAATTAGCTTGTAGATAAAGCAGTTGATAGTGCGCTTGGTCGTGCTTTTGCTTATCGAAAAACAACAGCGCCTCAAGGTCGTAGTCGTAAACCTGTCCTTTCTTATCAGCCAGCTTTAAAAACGCATCGTATACGGCCTCTAAATCAAACTCTTCAGGTTTGTAACCTAATTCAGTTAGTCTATGTTTGATAACATGGCGACCCGAACGAGAGGTTAGGTTTAGGTTGTTCTTATTAATGCCCACGCTCTCAGGCGTCATGATTTCATAGGTATTTTGCGCTTTTAAGACACCGTCTTGATGAATACCTGACGAGTGGCTAAAGGCGTTGGCTCCAACAATGGCTTTATTAGATTGCACCGGCATATTACACAGCTGGCTGACAAGTTTAGACGTACGTGAAATTTCCGTTGAATTGATATTAGTATCAATGCCAAGCAGCCCTTTTCGCGTTTGCAAAATCATTGCAATTTCTTCTAGCGACGCGTTACCCGCACGCTCACCAATACCATTTATAGTGCACTCCACTTGACGCGCACCTTGCTCTACTGCCGCCAGTGAATTAGCAACAGCCAAGCCTAAATCGTTGTGGCAATGTACAGAGATAATGGCTTTATCGATGTTAGGAACCCGATTGAACAACTGCTGAATAATCCCGCCGAATTCAGTGGGCGTAGTGTAGCCAACAGTATCCGGAATATTTACCGTTGTAGCGCCTGCGTGAATAGCAGCTTCAACCATACGGCAAAGGTAGTCGATATGTGTTCTGCCGGCGTCCTCACATGAAAACTCCACATCATCGGTGTATTTGCGGGCATGCTTTACCGCAGCCACGGCCATGTCTACCACATCATCATGAGATTTACGCAATTTGGCGCCAACGTGTATTTCCGATGTGGCAATAAAGGTATGAATTCTAAACTGATCAGCTACGCTTAGGGCTTGGCCGCATGCATCGATATCACCGGGAAGGGCGCGGGACAGACCGCAAATCACTGAGTTTTTGATTTCTTTGGCAATCAACTGTACTGATTGGAAGTCGCCAGGTGAAGACACAGGGAAACCGGCTTCAATAATATCTACACCTAGTCTCTCAAGCGCCAGTGCAATCTGTAACTTCTCTTTGGCACTTAGACTTGCTGGCAAGGCCTGCTCACCATCTCGCAACGTGGTATCAAAGATTTTCACTTGATTTGTCATGACGCTCTCTCAATTGAATAGTTAAAAAAAAACCCGTGCTGTGCACGGGTTTTTGTGTGATTAGTCGCTGGTCGCAATCTACCCGTGCAGTCTGGCTGCCTTGAGGAGTAGAGTAATTAGAAGAAAACGAATACGCATTTTTCGAAAATCTTTGCTGACCAAAATTGATAGCGACAATTTAACCATGTGAGCCTTGAACGTCAACCATTGTTTACCATATTGATTAAATTTTTATGAAAAAATTGATCTTAACGCTCATATTAGGATGGCTATCCTAATTGGTGGTGTGAGCTCTCTGGTTTTATGTGTTAAACGCCCGTTTGATTGCTGCTAATGCAGATTATGAGTTTGGCTTTTGAAATGGTTAGTATGTTTGTACTCTTTTTGACTGATATGAAGAAGTTATTAAATGAATTAATACTTATTATTTTTGTATTTTTATGCATGTTTGGTTTGGTATGGCATTACTAATGTCGCCTTAAAAGAAAAAGGGCGTAGACAAGTCCTTTATTTCAATAAGGTAAAGTTCTTCCAGTTTATTTGAGTAGACAGCCGCATTTCTCTAATAGACAGTGCACGAGGTGATACTCGAGATTTGAAGTTCCAAGCATGACCCGAGCAGGCGCTCGCCATGATGGTTTTCGTTGGTTTAAGAAGAGTTTTACTATCAAAAGTTCCGTAGCTTTCAAGTCCACTTTCACGAGGCTCTTCATCTGAGCTTTTAATGGAATGACTAGCCTGCTTATTTCTTCGATTCGCTTCCTGACTGTTTCCCCGATTGATTCCATCAACTGTAAACCAACCGTGTTTGTTCAAATGAACGACATCGTCTACCAACATCGTTTTGTCGATAGCGTCTAATTCAAGGTGAATACCTTCAATGGTTTTAACTAAGACCGGAACAATTAACCCATAGTCGGCATGTTTTCTAAACCATTGCGCTGTTGCATCAGCATTCTGTGGTAAACGGGGTGCAGATTTTGGCTGCTTGGCATACCAGCTTCCGTTATAGGTATCGGTAGAGAGTGGGGTGGGGTTGGTTACAAAATATCGAGCGACACTTCTAATATGATGAGGCAAGCCACCAATTCGGCGCTTAAGGATAGACGCATTGCTGATACCGCTGTGGGCAATAAACAAAAGTTCTCTTTCATATAGCGCCGTACACACTTCAGAAAACTGTGCGTGATTACCACCTAGCTCGCCTAAGTCGTTAAAAAAACCTGATTGTGTTTTTGGCGGATGACTGTTTGTGCTCACGTTAACATCGCGTTTTGACTGTCTCTGCACTAACCGTATCAAGAATACTGCGATCTCGCCACTGCTCGCTTATTAATTGCGCTAGAAGTGAAGAAAGAAGAAATGCATTTTGCGAAACGCCTGATCGGATTATGGTTCAGGCGGCGGCTTAGCGCGATGAGTATTATTAGCATAATTGATAATACTTTTTTTGCAAAAGTTAAATTGTCTGACCATCACTAAAACCATCCTCATCAACATCAAAATCAATATCAACATTCGTCTCACCTAATAAATTACCAATTACACATTTTTGGTAAGTTGCTGGGAAGGTGTTGTTTTTCCTTTTGTTATTTCAAAATCAGTAAATTAGCGGCCTAAGGGCCTGTTTCAATAAGGCTAAGTAAAATTTAAATAAAATTTACATTAAAAACAGTTTGGTATTACCAACTTTAGTCTTAATTCCGCTTTTTGTTTACATTCTTGGTTGACCAATAGCGTTTTTTGGCTTAACTTTGTGAACGCCTTGTGAACGTATTGTAAGTTTTTATCTGGCAGGGCATATGACGATGAAAAATAATTCTGTGATTCAGGTGGGCTAGTAACTCACTTTTCAATCCTTAAAGGAAACACAAATGGGACACAAACTATCCAAGATTACACTTGCCGTGCTGTCAGCTACATCACTCAATTTTGCCTCAATGGCCCATGCACAAGAGGCTGAAGAGCAAGGCAAGCAAGAAAAAGAAGTTGAAGTGATTGAAGTTTCAGGCATTCGCGCTTCACTCGCAAGCGCCCTGAACGAAAAGCGCTTTAGCAATAACTTAGTTGAAGTTATCGAAGCCGAAGATATTGGTAAGCTGCCTGATCAAAACTTAGCTGAAGTCCTCGAAAATATTACCGGTATTCAAATTACGCGTTCTGCTGGTGTTGGTACTGGCGTGCAAATTCGTGGTACAGACGCAAACAGAACAGAAATCAACGGTGTTTCAACAGTAGGTTCTGGCGCAGGTCGAAGCGGTATAAACTTCGAAGACGTGTCAGCTGCAATTATTGCAGGCCTTGAGGTAACGAAATCTCCAGATGCGAAAACTATCGAAGGTTCAGTCGGTGGTACCATCAATTTAAAAACTATTCGCCCTCTTCAACTTACTGAAAGACTTGCTGCCGTTCGAGTACAAGGCGAAAACAGTAGCCTTACAACAGACAGCACTTTCCAACCACGTTTTTCCGGGACTTTCGGTGATAACTGGGAAAACGACAACGGTAAGTTTGGTGTAGTAATAAGTGCAAGCTACGCAGAGCAGGATGTGACTGCATTCCGCCCACGTGCTGACCGAGATAACCTAGTAGCTACTGATAGTGGTTTTGCAAGTGCCCAGGCGTTCGACTTCCTTCCTATCCAGTTCTTCGTTCAAGACTATGATAACTTCGAATATGAAACTAAGAACTTTGTAGGTACGTTTGAGTGGGCGCCGAATGACAACTCTAGAGTATTCTTCGACGCGGTCATTAACGACCAAGAGCGTCGTCAAGAAAGCTCGCGAGTTCAGGCTTCAGGCGTTAGTGCACTTAATGACATTTCAGTACCTGATGAATATGAAACGGTTAACTTTGGCTCACTAGGTGGAAGAAACCTAGGTTCTGTAGAAGCGGCACTGCGTGGCGTCATTCCTGTAAACCTAGAGAATGATGATGACGATCCAAACCTTCGTTTTTCTAGCGATACAAACTCTCGTATCACCGACAGCAAAATATTCAGATTTGGTGGGGAATGGCAAGGCGACAAGTGGAGCATCTTCACTGAAATCGCGTCATCTTCATCAGATACTACAACGCCTAGCTTCAATACTACGCTTAACTTTATTAACCCTAATGCGCCATTAGACGCTGGTGGTGGTAACGATAATAGTGTGCCATTTGCATACGATTTATCAGGTGGTTCATTAGCATTTGGTATTGCAGAAGGTGCAGACTTTGCCCCAACCTCATCACAGTTGCTCGACCCTAACAACGTTGTATTGCGCGACGTGAACATTGGCCGTGATACAACTGAAAACTCTGAAGATGCATTTCGTGTAGATGCGTCTTATTACATCGATTCACTTATTACGTCAGTCGACTTTGGTTATCGATACAACAAATCTTCTAGTGTACGAGAAGATATTGGTACCAGCGTAGGTTTACGTACAATGGACGACAGCCCTCGCGGTAGCCTGTTTGCTGACCTTCTTGTTGCGGGTCCAGATAACTTTAATGATGCCGATGGCCGCCAGTTATTCGTAAAAGACTTCCTTTTGATTAATCCAGAGTTAGTTGCATCAGACCCAGATGGCGTTTTAGCAACACTTCAGTCTGCATTGACGACCCATGGTTCTAGCAGATCGTTAAGCCAACCGACAGCGTCATCATCTGGTTTCTTTGATATTGAAGAAGAGACTCATGCACTTTATGCACAAGCTAACTTCGAATACGAAATGTTCCGTGGTAATTTCGGTTTGCGCTATTTGCAAACTGACGTTACGTCATTAGGTAATTCAATTACTGAAGATGATGCCGGCAACGAGCTAGTGTCAAGAGTGACTAACAAAGGTGATTACGATTTCGTATTGCCACGTTTAAATATCGTTGCAGACGTTACCGACGATGTGGTTGTTCGCTTCGGTGCAGGTAAAGATATCCGCCGTCCAAACTACAACGACCTATCTACCTCTGTGGTTTACAGCACAAGTCCTAACCCGAATGTAGCGATTGGTAACCCTGGCCTAAGTCCTGAAGAAGTGACGTCATACGATTTATCAGCAGAATGGTATTTTGCAGAGGCTAGTGTTGTCAGTATCGGTATATTCCATAAAACACGTAAAGATCTTTTTGTTGACCAAATTGTCAGCCCATTCGAAGATCCAACCACTGGCTTCCGTGACCTAACCGACCCTTGTGAAGGCGGCGGTATCTTCAACCCTATTGCAGATATCAACGTGTTTGGTCCTGATTTAGGAACGGGTGTGTGCGTAGGTACAGAAACTAAAGTTAACGACACGGGTGAAACGACGCAAAAAGGTATTGAATTTGCTGTTCAGTATGACTTGTCAGGCTTTGAAAAAGAGCTAGGTTGGGCATCAGGTTTCGGTGTGTTGGCTAACTATACCATTCAAGAGTTCTCTGGTGGTGATACTGAAAATAGTGCGACCTCACGTGCCGCTAATGTATTTGCAGCAACAACGGGTAGCGAAGAGGAAGTATCTGCAGTTCAGGGCCTACTCAATCTTTCTGAAAATGCTTACAACTTCACGCTGTATTACGAAAAGTACGACTTTTCTGCACGCATGCGCTACACGTGGCGTGAAGCGTTCAGAACGGACGACTTCGGAAGTACTTCCAGTTTCCCTTGGGGCTTCCCCGCTGTTCAAGGGGATCGCGGCCAGCTTAACGCAAGCGTTACATACACTGTGAATGAAAACTTAAACGTTGGCATTGAAGCGGTGAATTTAACCGAGTCAGAAGTTGACCAGTATTGTGTAAATGAAAATGCCGTTCTTTGTTTCCAAGGATTGACTGATCGCCGCATCACTGTTGGCGCAAACTACAGATTCTAGAAGAGATACTGTAATCAAGGTTTGGCCTTTGTAACAAAAGGCCAAACCATTAACACTCAGCCATCATAATTTGGCCATTAACATATAGCGGAGCAACCTGCCTAACGTTGCAGTCATCCTACAGGTGATAAGCCGTAAATATCCCCTAAGGCGATTGTGACTTAGCGAGGCGTAATTAGCATTGAAACTGGATACTCAAGCGTTCATTCACCAATGTAATAAATGTATGAATATCCTACCTTTACTAACTTTTTATTTACCAATATTTAAATATAAACCTAGATTGGTTGACAAATTGGTATAATAAAAATAGACTTTTGTTATGTGCTTCCGGTTATCAATTAACACGGTTATCCCGAAGGGGCTAAATCGTTGAGCAGTCTCTAGCGTTATTAAGAAAGAATTTTATTAACCAGTGAATATACAAGACTTCACTGCTTAGAACTCAATACTAGTATCAAAATTTAGGAGTTATTCATGTCCAAACCAACGATCGGTTTTATCGGCCTAGGCCTAATGGGCGGCAATATGGTTGAGAACCTTCAGAAGAAAGGTTACTCAGTTACTGTAATGGATTTAAACAAGGACGCCGTTGAGCGTTGTGTAGCTCGCGGCGCGAATACAGCGTCTACGGGTAAAGAACTAGCTGAACAGTCAGATATCGTGATGTTTTGTTTAACAACATCAGACATCGTTGAAAAAGTGGTATACGCAGAAGATGGTGTCCTAGCGGGTATGAAAGCCGGTTCAGTATTGATTGACTTCGGTACATCAATTCCTGCTTCAACGCGCAAGATTGGCGCAGACTTAGCAGAGAAAGGCGCTGGTATGATTGATGCGCCGCTAGGCAGAACGCCTGCGCATGCAAAAGATGGCCTATTAAATATTATGGCGTCTGGCGATATGGAAACCTTCAACAAAGTTAAGCCGGTACTTGACGATCAAGGCGAAAATATTTTTCACCTTGGTGCATTAGGCGCAGGCCATACTACTAAGTTGATTAACAACTTTATGGGTATGACGACAGTATGTGCAATGTCACAGGCATTTGCAGTAGCCGAAAAAGCGGGTGTTGATAAACAGCAGCTTTTCGACATTATGTCTACAGGTCCGTCTAATTCACCGTTTATGCAGTTTTGCAAAAACTACGCGGTTGATGATGTTAGCGACTTAGGCTTTTCTATTGCTAACGCTAACAAAGACCTTGGATACTTCTTAAAAATGGTAGAAGACCTTGGTACTGAGTCGAAGATTGCTGAAGGTTCATCTGCTAACCTCAATGCTGCCGTCGATGCAGGGCTTAGCAACGGTAATGTGCCGGAAATTTTTGACTACTTCAAAACGCTAGCAAAGTAATAGCGAATCAAGGTAGATGAGCGCTCGAGATAGAGTATTGTATCAAGAGCGCTACGTTCCACTATCCTCAAACCTAACATCGTTTCTGTAAAAAATATGACATTTTTATTTGCCGTCTCGATAAAGTAAGAGTGTGTTATGCGATTAAGTACGGTCTATTTAGCAAGCTTATTATTCACAAGCGCTTCATTTCTCTCATTTTCTATTGATGCTGCCGACTACGTTGTTTCCTCTCAAGATGAATATAAAAACGTTTCAGGTAATCTAACGCCTGGCGACACTATCATTTTAACGTCTGGTGTCTGGCAAGATTTCGAAATATTGCTAGAAGGTAAAGGTACGAGCGAGGCGCCAATCATCTTAAAAGCAGAATCAAAAGGTGATGTAGTATTATCGGGCAAGTCAAACTTAAGGTTGGCAGGGGAGCACCTCGTTGTTTCTGGTCTAGTGTTTAAGAATGGTTACACGCCAACTAGCGCCGTTATTGCATTTCGCAAGAATAAAGAAAGTTACGCCAATCACTCTCGCGTAACAGATGTTGTTATTGATAACTTTAACAATCCAGACAAGCAAGAATCCGATTATTGGGTTGCTCTTTATGGTAAGCACAACCGCTTCGATCACAACCACCTAGAGGGTAAGCGCAACAAAGGCGTGACGGTTGCTGTTCGTCTTAACTCAGAGGCCAGCCAAGAAAACTACCACACCATAGACCACAATTATTTTGGCTATCGCCCCACGTTCGGTTCAAACGGCGGTGAAACCCTTCGTATTGGAACCAGTCACTTCTCCCTCACTAATTCATACACGATGGTAGAGAATAATATTTTCGAACAAACTAACGGTGAAGTAGAAATCATCTCTGTGAAATCTGGCAAAAATACATTGCGCGGAAATGTATTTTTATCGGCTAGAGGCACACTGACGCTTCGCCATGGCAATGGCAATATCGTTGAGAATAACGTGTTTCTTGGCAACGAGGTTGCGCATACCGGTGGCATCCGCGTTATCAACAAAGATCAGGTGATCAGAAATAACTACTTAGAAGGCCTTAAGGGCTATCGCTTTGGAAGTGGCTTCACCATTATGAATGGGGTTCCCAATTCGCCAATTAACCGCTACCACCAAGTAGAAAACGCAACAATCACAAATAACACGTTCGTCAACGTTGACCATATTCATCTTGCTGCAGGCAGCGACGCCGAGCGAAGTGCTGCGCCTAAATCCACTATTTTTAAAGACAATGTGGTTTATAACCAAAACGACACACAGCCATTTTCTATTTTCGATGATGTTAGCGGTATTTCCTTCCGTAATAATGTCACTAATACAGAAACTGCAAAACCCATTGCGCGCGGATTTGATAAGCAAAAACTGTCACTGAAAAGAGCGGCAAACGGACTTTTTTACGCTGAAGGTACTGCTCAAGGAGTTGCTAAATCTTTATCAGTGGTCAGTAAAGATAGCGTAGGAACATCCTACTACCCCAAAACGGTAGTCTCTGATGATTTCGATGCGGGCAACACTATTGTCGTTGAAGCCTCCGCAAACGCGTTAAAAAATGCCATAGCAACAGCACAAAATGGTGATGTGTTAGAGCTTGCTGAGGGAGAGTTTGTTGTACCGTCTGTACTCTACATTGATGACGCTATCACTATTAAAGCGCGAAATTTGCATAAAACCACCCTGTATTTTGAGCGCACTGCGCTATTTGAAATTCGTGACGGGGGAAGCCTAAAACTAGAAGGCCTGGTTATTTCTGGTGCACAAAGCCCTGATTCCTCTGGCAACAGTGTGGTACGTACAAAGAAATGGGGCATGGTAAACAATTACCGATTCACACTAGCAAACACCATTGTGAAAGACCTTGATATTAACCACTCGTTCTCATTCTTTACCTCTGGAAAAGGGGCCTTTGCTGATGCAATAACCCTTTCTAATAATACTTTTACATCGGTTTCAGGAGATATTCTTCGCCTAGATAAAGAAATTGAAGATTTTGGTATTTACAACGCTGAATACGTGACGCTTAAGCAAAATACATTTACAAATATACAAGGTGGCGTACTTAAGCTGTATCGAGGTGGTACTGATGAAAGTACATTTGGCCCGCACTTACTGATGACCAACAACGTGCTAAATAATGTGGGTAACGGTAAGCGCAACAAAAAAGGGGCTAGCGTGTTCTTACACGGTGTGCAGGTTACTGATGTAAAGAGTAATGAGTTTATTCAGTCAGCACCTCTTATCATTGACCACACGGTTGGCGAGCCTGTCACTTCTGTAATCGATAATACGTTTACGGCCACACCCACAATACAAATCCAAGAACTTCATGCCGAAGGACCACATACCGCAATACTAAAAAATAATAGTGTTGCGGGAAAGGAAGCGAGTAACCTATGAAAAAGCTAGCAATTATATCGTGCGCCACAGCAGTGTTGTTATTTGCCGCGTCATCGCTGTCGTTCCAATCGCAGGCTGCCCACCCTAACTTAGTAATTACTGAAAGTGATGTGGTTGACATGAGAGCCGCCGTGAAGGAAGGAGGTCGCTTTTCAAATGCCTATCATGCACTTAAGGCAAACATCGACTTTTACATGACCCAGCCAAATGTTGTACCTGTGCCAAAAGATGGTGGCGGCGGTTACACCCACGAACGTCATAAGAAAAACTATCAGCTTATGTACAACGCTGGCGTGCTGTATCAAATCAGCCAAAATGAAGCTTACGCCAACTACGTTAAAGATTTACTGCTCGATTACGCTGCACTGTACCCTACACTTGATGTGCACCCAAAACGAAAAGTAAAGTCGCAAAACCCTGGAAAGCTGTTTTGGCAGAGCCTAAATGAAGCCGTTTGGCTAGTGAATACTATTCAAGCCTACGATTTGGTTTATACGGCGCTAAGTGATGGTGAACGTGCAACTATAGAAAACAAGCTGTTAAAGCCAGTTGCACTATTTCTCTCTGAAGGCCAGCCCTCTACGTTTAACAAAGTGCACAATCACGGCACTTGGGCTACCGCTGGTGTAGGTATGGCCGGATACGTGATGGGCGAACCAGAATGGGTAGAGAAGGCGTTATACGACCTTAAAAAGTCGGGTAAAGGCGGGTTCCTGCGTCAGCTTGATACACTGTTCTCACCTCAGGGCTACTATAACGAAGGCCCTTATTACCAGCGCTATGCACTCATGCCCTTTGTTACTTTTGCCAAAGCGATTGAAAACAATCAACCTGAGAGAGACGTGTTCGACTATCGTGATGGGGTTTTACTTAAAGCCATTGATACCACCATACAGCTTAGCTATAACGGTTTATTCTTCCCCATCAACGATGCTATCAAAAGCAAGGGGATCGATACTATCGAACTGGTTTATGGTGTTGCGGTAGCGTACGGGCGAACAGGTGATACAGCCTATTTAGACATTGCTGATAAGCAAGACCAAATTGTATTAACTGGCGACGGTGTAAAGGTAGCAAAAGCGTTAGATGATGGTTTAACTACACCTTATAGCTTCCGCTCAGTCGCATTTGGCGATGGCAAAGATGGCGATGAAGGCGCTTTGGTCGTCATGCGCAGCGAGAAAAATGGTGATTCTGCAGTACTGTTTAAACCCGCTGCTCAAGGGTTAGGCCACGGCCATTTCGATAAACTCACATGGCAGTTCTATGATGCAGGTGAAGAAATCGTATCTGATTATGGCGCTGCTCGCTTTTTAAATGTGGAAGCAAAGTTTGGTGGTCGTTATCTGCCGGAAAACAACAGCTATGCTAAACAAACCGTTGCGCATAACACGATAGTGGTGGATGAAAAAAGTCATTTCAATGGTAACGTCAAAGTAGGCAATCGCAATGCACCAACCTTAAATTTCTTTGAAAGTAATGCCTTTGGAACGATAGCCAATGGAGAGATTGAAACGGCCTATGATGATGTGTCGCTAGAAAGAACGTTGGCGCTAATTGACCTTCCAAAAATAGACAAAACGGTAGCGCTGGATATTTTCGACGTGACCTCATCAAGTAAGCATCAGTTCGACCTTCCGCTTCATTACAAAGGGCATCTAATTGATACCAGCTTTCCAATGACGGCAAACACATCTTCACTTCCAGCCTTAGGCAAGGACAACGGTTATCAGCACCTTTGGCTTAAGGCTCAGGGAATGGTTGAAGACACCTTGTCAAGAGTGACCTGGCTTAATGAAAATGGACACTTCTATTCTCAACTAAGCTTAGTGACTTCTCCAGAAACCTTTTTATTCACGCAGCTTGGTGCTGGCGACCCTAATTTTAACCTTCGAAATGAAAATGGATTTATTCGCAGAGTAGAGGGTGTTTCATCTCACCAGTTTGTGTCTGTGCTTGAGCCTCATGGGAGCTACAACCCAAGCAAGGAGTTTACGCTTAATGCATCAAGCTCAATAACGGCGCTTTCAATGGATGAAGAGTCTGGGATTGTGCTGGTTACACTAACTGCCGCCGAGCATACGTTTCTGATTGCGATAGACAAGCGAAGCGCCGCTGCAGATGAATCAAATTCTTTCACTTTTAACAAAACTTCATATTCTCTTGATGGCCGATTTGCCGTTTATGAGCTGTAACACGATTAGGAATAGATATTATGAATAAGCAAAGCGAACACTTTTTATTCGGCAATGAAACACCGATTGAAGACTTAGGTAATGGTCTAAAGCGCCAAATGCTAGGATTCAACCACGAGCTGATGGCAGTTAAAGTGTTTTTTGATAAAGGCGCTGAGGGTTACACCCATAAACATCGTCACTCACAGGTGACCTATGTTGAGTCAGGTGAGTTCCATTTCAGCATTGGCGGTGAGATGAAAATTCTCAAAGCGGGTGATAGCTGTTTAATTCCTCCCCATGTGGAGCATGGTGCAGTATGCCCAACAGGTGGTGTGTTAATTGATACATTTAGTCCTGCACGCGAAGACTTTGTAGGGGAATAGCCATGAAAGTAAACGGCTTACGCTGGTGGGTAATAGCGCTTATAGCGCTTGCTACCATCATTAATTACATCGACCGTCAGGCGCTGAGTGTGCTGTGGCCGGATATTGTTGAAGACTTGTTCCCAGATAAAAATGCACTGGAACGAAAACAAATTTACGCCAATATTTCCATTGTGTTTGTGTTCGCCTACGCCTTTGGTCAAGCCATTTTTGGCAAGGTGTTTGACTGGGTAGGCACTCGACTAGGCTTCGTTCTGTCTATTGGTGTGTGGTCACTGGCTACCGTGTTACATGCCTTTGCACAAGGTGTACTTAGCTTTAGTTTCTTCCGCGCTATTCTTGGTATTGCCGAAGCGGGTAACTGGCCGGGCGCTGCGAAGGGTAATGCTGAGTGGTTCCCCACCAAAGAGCGTGCATTGGCACAGGGGATTTTCAATTCAGGTGCCGCTATCGGTGGCATAATTGCTATTCCTGCTATAGCGCTACTTACCATCTACTTTAATTGGCAAATGGTGTTTGTGATTGTAGGTGCAATTGGCTTCCTATGGTTGGTTCCATGGCTTATTTTGGTGAAGTCGCCGCCAGGCAGTCACCCTTGGATAACGGAAGAAGAAAAGCAGTATATTCTCACCGGCCAGCGCGCAGAAGATAAAGACGAGCATGGAAATGCGTGTGAAGAGTACAACCCATCTACCGCTGAGTTATTAGGCCATAAAGAAAGCTGGGGCGTTATTATTGCGTCAGCTGCCATTGACCCTATTTGGTGGTTATTTGTTTTCTGGATTCCTATCTATCTTAACGAAGTGTATGGCATGGACGTACAGTCTATTGGCTTATACGGTTGGGTGCCTTATGTGGGCGCCATGTTTGGAGCTTGGTTTGGTGGTCTGCTTGCGCAAAACAGACTGAAAGCAGGTTGGAACATCAACAAAACCAGAAAGCTCACTATCACGTTAGGCTGCCTTATCATGCTACCCGCGTTGCTGGCGATGGCAAATCCTGGCGCTCCCGTCATTGCGGTATTGATCATGGCCGTGATTTTGTTTGGATTTCAAACCGCAATCGGAAACGTTCAAACACTACCTAGCGATTTACTTGGAAGAAAAGCGGTGGGTACGTTATCTGGATTTTCTGGTATGGCCGCAAAGCTCGGTGCCGTGGGACTCACATCATTGGTGCCCTTCTTGACCGCTGATGGCAATTATACCCCTGCTTTTGTTATTGGTGCCTCGTTAGCCATTATTGCTATGGCTGCTGTGTGGTTCCTTATCCCTAAAGTTGAGCCGTTAAAAAGGTTGAAATAACGCTAGCAGTGCCCCGCTTTTCAGTGGGGCAGGCAGCTGACCTCACAACGTAAATTGAGTGCAAATAATGAAAAAAATCTGCTTTATGGGCGAATGCATGGTTGAGCTGCGTCCGGTCGAGCCTCAAAAGCTGAATCAGTCATTTGCTGGTGATGTTTATAACTCCGCGGTTTACTTAACACGTTGTTTTAACGATGTTAGCGCGTCAATGTTAACCGCTGTTGGAAGCGACAGACTAAGCAACGAGATGATAGCTCGATTCAAGCAAGACGACCTTGATACATCGTATGTGTTTCAACATGAGACTCGCTCCACGGGCCTTTACTTAATTGAAACTGACGAAACAGGCGAACGCAGCTTCACCTATTGGCGCAGTGAGTCTGCTGCGAAACAAATAATGTCGTTTATTACACAAGCGCAAATAGATTCGCTTAGTGACCTAGACCAATTTGTATTTTCTGGAATATCCATAGCAATTATTGAAGCTGGCGATAGAGAAGCGTTTTGGCAGTTCCTCAACACACTGAAATCAAAAGGGGTTCAAATTGTTTTTGACCCTAATTACCGCGCTCGATTGTGGAAAAACGAGTCTGAGGCAGTGGTTAATTTCGACCGCGCCTTTGAACTCTGTGACGTCACACTTGCTGGGGTAGAAGACTTAACTTCTCTTTATGGTGTTCACACCTCTGAAGAGGTGCTGAGCCTGTGTCAAAAGCACGATATCGACGAAATCATTGTAAAAGATGGACCTTCCTCAGTTATTTCGTGTTTCGACAACGAATGTTTAGAGCACGCAATCACTCCCGTCACCAACGTTGTTGATACCACATCAGCAGGTGATGCCTTTAATGGCGTGTATTTGGGCGCAAGGCTTTCGGGTAGCACTATCAGTGAGGCGATTTCACTTGCCGCTAAAGCAGCTGGAATAGTTATTCAACATCCAGGAGCTATTGTTCCGAAGGGGCTGGTAGAGAAGGTCATTAGTTGAGCAGGCCATTAATAGATAAAGTTGTCACAAGCTAGAAAATAGCAGCCGATGGTACAGACACGCTATCCACATGCTTTCCTAGCGCCTCAAAAGAGACGAAAGAAGGCGCGAACGAAATGACAAGAAAACGCGCAATTACACAATAGATACTGCACTTATGCACTTATGCACTTATGAACTGATCTCGAGGCTTTTGCCACGACGAAACAATATGGAGATTTTCAAATGACCCGTTTTTCTGAATTAATGTCGGGACAGACTCTACTGCCCATTATCCAAGCCAATTCGAGTGAAGAAGGTGTGAACATCGCTAAAGCGATGGCTGAGGCTGGTCTTAATTTAGTAGAAGTGGTTCTTCGTACTGAGGCATCACTTGATGCATTAACCGCTATCAAAAAAGAAGTCCCTTCACTATGCGTTGGCGCAGGGACAGTGATTAATAAAGATATTTTGAAGAAGGCCATTGATGCTGGCTCTGACTTTATTGTTACACCCGCGGTATCAAGAGGGCTTTTAGCTGACCTTTCATCTTGCGGGTTACCCGTGCTTCCAGGTGTGTCCAATACAGGCGATATATTACTTGCGCTAGAAGCGGGCTTTGAAGAGCAAAAACTTTTTCCTGCGTCACTTTCTGGTGGGGCACCTTTTTTGAGTGCAGTCTCCTCGGTATTTAAATCGGTTTCTTTCTGTCCGACTGGTGGTGTAAACCAGAACAATCAATCTGACTATCTCTCCTTGCCCAATGTTTTTGCCGTAGGTGGTACATGGGTAGCCAAGAAAGAATGGGTTGCAGAAGGTAACTGGCAAGCGGTTACTGACGCGTGTCGAGAAGCAATAAAAGGCTAATTATTATGGATAGTATAAGGTCTACCATTAAACCCGGAGTAGCGCTTGGTGAAGAAGTGTCATCGCTGTACGCTCATGCACGGCATAACGAGTATGCTTTTCCTGCGGTAAATGTTATTGGCACGCAGTCAATTAACGCAACGCTAGAAGCGGCTAAAAGAGTCAATTCTCCCGTTATTATTCAACTTTCACATGGCGGTGCGCAGTTTTTCTGCGGTAAAGGCTTGTCACTACCGGCAGACGAGAGAGCCGTTATCGGTGCGGTGGCTGCAGCTAATTATGTCCACCAGGTCGCTGAAAAATACGATGTAGCAGTGATGCTTCATACCGATCACGCCGCAAAAAAGTTGCTTCCTTGGATTGATGGCCTCCTTGATGAAGGAGAGAAGCATTATGCGCAAACTGGAAAGCCTCTATTTAGCTCGCACATGATAGACCTTTCAGAGGAATCTTTAGAGGAAAATATTGAAATTTGCGCTAAGTATCTCTCGAGGATGGCAAAGATTGGAATGACCCTTGAGATAGAGCTTGGCTGCACAGGTGGCGAGGAAGATGGTGTTGATAATAGCGATATGGACAATGCCATGCTGTACACCCAGCCTGAAGATGTTGCCTATGCATTTAAAGAGTTAAGTAAAGTCAGCGATAATTTTATCATTGCTGCCTCGTTTGGAAATGTTCACGGCGTTTATAAGCCTGGAAATGTGGTTCTGACCCCCCAAATTCTTAAAGATTCCCAGCACTATGTTTCGCAACAGTTTTCGCTCCCTGAAAACAGTCTGAATTTTGTCTTTCATGGCGGTAGTGGTTCAGAGCCTGAGAAAATCAAAGAATCGTTGGGGTATGGTGTAGTAAAAATGAACATCGATACCGATACCCAGTGGGCAACGTGGGAAGGCGTGCTTGATTACTACAACGATAAATCTGGCTACTTACAAGGGCAAATTGGCAACCCTGATGGCGACGATAAGCCTAATAAGAAGTTTTACGACCCCCGTGTGTGGTTGCGACATGCAGAAACCAACATGGCCAAAAGACTTGAGCAGTGTTTTGCTGATTTAAATTGTATAGGGCGCTACAAATAATGCGTCGGTTAATACCTGTACTTAAAAAAGACGGTGTTGAAACTGACCTAATAATGTTGATTAGGACGGTGCTTGCTGCATGCAAAGAAATTTCTTTTCGCGTATCACAGGGCGAACTTGCTGGCGTATTAGGGTCGTCCTTAAATGAGAATATTCAAGGTGAAGTGCAAAAGAAGCTCGATATTCTGTCTAATCAATTACTCAAAGACATACTGCTTGACGATGATGCGGTGAGAACCATTGCGTCCGAGGAAGAAGATAGCGTAGTAAGCGGAAACCCAAACGGTAAGTATATTGTTGCCTTCGACCCGCTAGATGGAAGCTCAAATGTTGATGTTAATGGGCAGATAGGCACTATTTTCACTATCTATGAGGCAAGAGACGATGTGCCCTGCGACAGTGATGAGCAATTCCTGCAGCCTGGCAATAAGCAGGTGTGCGCAGGGTATGTATTGTATGGCCCTTCTTCGATGCTAGTGATGACCACGGGAGGGCCTACTCGCTGCTACACATTGGATAATACTCACGGTGGATTTTTACTGACAAGAGACGCGTTAGAAGTACCAGGAGAAAGTAAAGAGTTTGCAGTCAACATGCTCAACTATCGATACTGGTCTGAATCAGTTAAACGCTTCTTTGACGACGTTCTCTATGCATCAGACAATTACGCCGGCAGCTCACTTCGGTGGAATGCTGCTATGGTCGGCGATATTCACAGAGTCTTGTGTAGGGGAGGCGTTTTTTTATATCCCCAAGATGCAAGGCCGGGGAATCAAAATGGAAAGTTAAGGCTGCTTTATGAAGCAAACCCGCTGGCCTTTTTGGTAGAGCAAGCCAAGGGAAGCGGGACGGCTAATGGCGAAAGAATATTAGACATACAGCCACGCGGCATTCATCAACGTGTTCCCGTAGCGATGGGCTCTAGCGTGCCAGTTTCTGCTTATAACTCGCAAACGTAATAGCTAACCAAATACGGTAGAAATAGAGGTGTAAATGCACGCTTCGGCCTTACCAAAATACGTTGCTAAGCATTAAGGATAAATGCTTTTGACCGTTTATTGTGCGATTGTTAAGTGAGTATAAATTGTGTTGTTTGAATGCCCATGTTAGTAAAATACTGATTATTTCGTTCTTTTGCGTTTTTTAAGTAGGCTGAAATATGCACGAATTGAAATATTACCAATTGCGTGTATATTGGCGGAAAAAAGATGGCATAATATGCGTTTGAATGCGCACTACATGGATATATTGGACACAACATTTCAACAATATTTTCTTGGACATTTTAACTTAGAAAATATGCAAACTTAGAAGTTATGTGTGATTTTCAACTGAATGTAATCGTTGGCTACATAATTGACTATACCCAGCGAAGCAGTAAGCGTGCTTAAGTATTTAGCAATTATTTTTAAAAGGTTCGACCATGAAAAACCGTCGCATGTTCTGGCAAATAGCCGAAAAAATTCAGTCATTAATTGAATCTGGATTATACCCTCCTGGAAGTAGACTACCTCCAGAGCGAGAACTTGCGGAATCCTTTAACGTGAGTCGGCCAACTATTCGTGAGGCGATCATTGCACTAGAAGTTCTCCAGCTTGTTGAAGTGAAAACAAGCTCTGGTGTTTACGTGCTTGATAAGCCCAAAAATAACCATGATGCACCAGCAGAAAAAATAAGTGCTTTTGAGCTAACTCAAGCCCGTGCTCTCGTTGAAGGTGAGGCGGCAGCGTTAGCTGCACTGTCAATCTCCGATGAAGAACTTAAAGCACTGGCAGCAACCCTCGATGCCATGGAGTCGGGCATAGAGGCGGAAAAAGCCGACCGTGAATTCCATATCATTATTTCAAAAGCAACGCGTAACAAAGCCATTTTGCTTGCAGTGAATAAATTTTGGTCGTTGAGAGATTCTCAGCCGCAGATCACACAGGCCTATAGTAATGTTTGCAGTCAGTCAGACAGAGACAGATTGGAAGAACATACTAAAATTTACCAGAGCCTAAAAGAGCGTAACTCACAAGCAGCCCGCGCTGCCATGCATGCGCATTTTAACAGGCTTATTAATGCATTGTTCGAAGCGAGCGAGGCACAGGCTCTAGAAGAGGTTCGTAAAAAGACGAGTCAGACAAGAGACTTGTATTCGTTAAGTCATCTGCGCAACTAAATCAACACACCCCCAACGCGCCTCTAACATACAAAAATAAAAAAACCTACTATGCAGCGCCTCGCATAGTAGGTTTTAGATACCCCTTGTTAGCTTTTCTTTCTAATAGCTACTCGCTGTCTGCGTAGTTGTCGTGGCTGTTTTTGATAGAGTAGAACGTGACTCTCGCTCGCTCATCGGCGTTGCTTGAGTTATTAACATGATAGACGCCGACCTTAAAATACATATATTGGTCTGCTTCGTCATAACGACTTCCCGTCATATCGTACGTACTCACTACATCTGCTTTACCTTCTCTAGAGATGGTTACGAACAGGGTGTTGCCAAGCACTTCAATGGTGTAGCTGAAAGGCTCGTTAAGGGCTATGCCGTCACTGGGGTTACTCGCTGTACTACTTCTAGACCCAATCATTTCAATCCAGTCTTCGCTCTTCTCCATAGAGCCATCAGCGCTGGCACGCTTTTCGTGAGCATAATAAATAGCGCCCTTGTCATTGTTAGGCAGCTTGCGGTAATACAGCCTTACAGGTTCGTCATCATTAGCATGAATTTGGCCGATAATGACTCTGCCAATCTGATAATTTTCACCCGTTGTACTCACTTCATTGACAGCTAGAGACACGTTAAGTTTACCGTCAACACCGCCCGCTGCTGTTTGTGCACTTTGCGGTGCAGAGCTAAATACCCAATTGTTTTTATTTACGCCCTGAGTGCTAATGCTTTTATTTCCCCGTCTTAGCATTTCTCTAAGCTCAACTCGCACGTAGCTGGTGTTTTGAGAGGTCTTAAAGCCATAGGCTGGTGAGCGCATTACAATGCCTGCATCATCACTGGCATAGAAGTATTCTGAGTTGGTGTATCCATCGGCCAGTTCGTTCTCATAAATACTGTCTGATGTTCCAGAGCCGTCCTCGTCGGTAGGCACGCTCACATACCAATCGAGTAGTTCAATACCTACTTCATTGGGAAATACGTCGACAATTTCTCCGTCGCCCGCTTCGCAGTTAAATGCGTCAACTTCTACTATGGCGGTTTCATCATTTACTGAATTTCCCGAACCCGTGATGCGAAGAAAATTCGCGGTTGTTGGCTCTTCAAAGCTGATAAGTTCAAAGCCTGAATGTCGACCGCTAGAGCTTTCATTGCTCAGTATGGTGCTCCAATCGTTGCCATCTGACGAACCTTCAACTGAGAAGCGATATGTACGCTCACTGCCTTTAAACCATTTAATTTGAAGGCTGCCTACCTGTCGCTCCTGATCAAAACCAAGAGTCAGCGATTCGTTACTAAAGTTACTTTGCCATCTCGATGCGCTAGTTGTATCGTTATCGACAGCGTTACTTGCCCCGTAGCTATCGCTAGATGAACTATCATCTGTTGATGCGCTAATTGGCAGTGAGGTGGTAGAACATGTTTGTCCCGTAGTGGAGGGCGGTGAAGGCACTTGCTCTGGCACCGACTCGCTAACTGGCTGCGATTGAGAGCCGGAGCCGCCACCGCCACAGGCTGTTAGCGTTAAAAGGGTACACAATAGGTATAAGCTACGCATGAAATATTGCTCTTTAAGTGTAGAAAAAATGAAGCGCAGAGAGAAGGTAGGGCTACCTTCATGTCTGCGCTCTTTGCATTGACAAGGTTGATCTATTTGCAAAGCTGCTAGCACTTACAATGGTGTTAGTACTTGAATTCAACGCCTGCAAAAACACGTGGGCCGTAAACATTAATTTCTGCGAAATTATCACGTGAAGGTCGATACTGTCTTTTCGGGTCGTCAAACAGGTTGATCGCCTCGAGTCTGAATTTCCAGTTGCTGTTTAAGCGGTATGACAAGCGAGCCTCAAATATTTCGGTATCGTCTACATAACGAACTGCACCAGGTGTAGCCAGGAATTGCTGGAAGTAATTACTACGATATTTGTAATTTACCGCCACATTAAAGTTCTCATACTCATAGTAAACTTGAGTGGAAAGTACGTGCTCAGAGAAACCAAATAGATTCGCCGGTGGCACAATGCCGAAACGCTGCTCAAGTTCACCCGTGCTTGAATTAATCACAACTGAGGTACCAAAGCTTTCATCTTCAAATTCAAAGTTTGAATCTGCGTAGTTATAGCTCACCTTAAAGCCAAAGCCATTTAACCAGCTGTCTAAATAAGAGAACGAGTGTGTAGCGGTAAGCTCTAGACCGTAAATTTGGCTTGAATCGTCACTTGTTTGAGGGGTAGTTACAATGGTATCCACTGACTCGCCATCAATTTCAAATGATTCAGTTTGCGACGTATTCGAGAAACCACCGTCGAAGGTTTTATAGTAAAGGCCAAATGCCAATACGGTGTCTTCATTAGGGTAGTATTCAACTGCAGCGTCTAGGTTCCATGACATAAACGGGTCTAACAGTGGGTTACCAACTGCAACTGCACGGCCTACGGCATCTGACAAGTTACCTGTGACTACTTCGTCATCTATTCCGGTAAAGCTTCGACCAAATCCTAAGTCAGATGGATCAGGGCGAGATAGTCCGCGATAAAGGCCGCCACGTACAAGAATGTCATCACGGACATCTACAATAACGTTTACACTTGGCAATAGTTCGGTATAGCTGCCGCCGCCTTCTACCTGTTCTAGGTCTCCTTCGACAGGGCTTATTGCAGTAATAATGCCGTCAAAGTCTCGCTCAGCCGTAAGCGGGCCGCGATATGAAATTGAGGTTACGTCAGTCTTAACTACACGAAGACCAAAGTTGCCTCGCACACCATAATCACCAATGAAGGTGTCATAATCGGCCTGAAGGTAGGCAGCGATTGTGTCTTCTTCCATATCAACAGCGGCGATATCGCGGGCATCGGCTTCGTCATTGGTAGGCATTGAGTTTGCGATAGTGCGGATATCACCGTTTTCCAGCGTCAACGAACTAAGAAGGTTTTCTGCTAAGCAGATAGGGTCAAACGTGGCAAAAGAATTGCCCGTACCGTTTGTCAGCACATTGCCATCGCTATCCACATTGGTAACTAAGGGAGCACCGCCGGTTTCGTTGTCAAGAAAGCCTGACTCAGGAAATACCGTGTTACGACATGCTATGTTTGCTGCAGCTGCCGCATCGTTACTGAAGGTTAATTCTGTTCTGTTGTTGGTGCCGCTTCCGCCAGGAACACTTGCGTATTCAAGTTTAGACACTCGTAAACCACCTTTTAAACCCACAATAAATTCTGAGTCAGGTATATAGTCAAAGTCTAAGCGGGCAGCATTAACGTCGTTGAAACGAGACTGATTTAAGTCAAGACGAGTTCGTGCTTCATCTGCAAAGGCAGCGTGATAATTTACGTCAAAGTTTTGCAGTGTCCACGTTGGTACTAATGAACCATTATTAAAGATTTGCGCAGCGGTAAGTACTTCACCATTGCTATCTGCACCTTCAACGTTGTTTTGATAAATATCTCTGTTTTCAGATTGAAGTCGAGTTTGAATAATGGTTTCTACCCGCTCTGTTTGCGAAGCGGCGTAGTCAAACATCACTTTTAATCTATCGTTAACGGTATATTTAATATTAATACCGCCGCCATTGTATTTCTCACCGCGTTCAGCATATTGGCTATTCGTTTCGATATTTTGAAGTGCAGTAAATTGACGAAGTGCGCCGTTTTCGGTGGCCACCAAATTAAACGGTAATCTTTCAGATTCAGGGGTGTTAAAACCGTCTATGTGGTTTGCCTCAGCAAACACTAAGTCGTTACGAATTTCGCTGAAGTCGCGGTTTGAATACTGATAGTCGGCATTTATTTCTAGTTTATCGTTAGGTTGCCACTGCACAGCACCAAACACTGATTCACGGGTGTCGTCAGTAATATTTTGTCTAAAAGAGTTTTGAGAGCGGGAAAATACAAAAGGAGTGTTCGCATCAGGGGCGTTGCCACTTTCGTCTGCCACAAGGTCAAGGGCGCCACCACCGTCTTCACAATCAACACGGCCTTGGTTAATTCCGCCATCAAACCCAGGCGCAATGCGACAAGCGTTCCACGAGGTGCCTGTGCGAGCCTCTTGCTCGGGGTTACTTTTGGTGTCCCGTTGTAAACCAATTGAGAAGCCAAAATCACCTAGCGAGTCAGTTTCAATTTGATCTACAAAGCTGGTTGTAATGCGATGCCCAAAATCACTTACTGGATCTTCCAAGTCGTAATTATCAGGGTTCATGTTGCCTTTGTACGACAATTGAAAGCGGCGCTTTCCGTAGTCCAAAGGTCTGATGGTATCGAGGTGTATTTGCCCAGACACACCACCTTCAATTAATTCAGCAGATTGGGTTTTGTATATCGCAACTTTGTTAAACAACTCTGATGGAAACTGAGAAAAGTTAACAGACCGGTCGCCACTGCCGTTAGCAGCTTCACGTCCGTTCATTACCGTGCTTCCTAGATATGGACCTAAACCTCGAATTGATATTTCCGTTGCACCGCCTTGCTCTCTGTGAGAAGAGGCGCCGGTTAGGGTTTCTAACGCTTCACCAATAGACAAGGCCGGAAGATCGCCAATATCGTCTGCTGAAATACCGTCGACAATTTCGGTAGACTCGCGTTTTATCGATATCGAGCTTTGGATCGTTTGGCGAATCCCTCGAACTTCAATAACTTCGGTTTCTTCAGCAGATTCACCTTCGCTCTCTTGCGAATAGGCAAAGAGGGGAGCCATTGTCATTGGTGCGCAAATTACACCAGCAACGAGTGAAGGGCGGTACGCTTTGCGTATCGCTTGCAATACTTGGCTTAATCTTGTTTCTTGTTTTAAATCAGTGTGCATAAACGTGATGTCCATTAAAGTTTCAACTACCAAAATTGAAGTAAGGCGTTCCTTGTGAATCCATGCTGTCCATATACCAGGAATTAGGGTAACCAATACTGCCAAGGTGTTACCAAAATGAGTAGCAATTGTTACCAATGCTATTCTTTTGTTTACACATTGGCAATAACATTTGGTAAATACTTATAATTCTCTTTAGCGTTACCGCTCTAACGACGGCGCAATATAAAGCTCGTCATTCTTATTTTTAATGACTGTATTTAACGACTGTATTGTTAGTGCCAGTATCTCTATTCACCGGCAACCGGCGACGTACTTTCACTTAATTTAAGTTTTGAGAAGCTCACTCTGGCATAGTCGCCATTGGCTTCATCTTCTTCCCAGTTTCCCGTGCCTAAACATGCTGGATACCAAAACCCTGCTTTTTCGCTTGTACTGCATTGGTTGTATGCGCCAGCCTTAAAGTAGTTCCAGTCGAGGGTGTAACCATAGGGGTGATCGAACTTATCAAGTTCACCATTAGCATCCACTGCATTGGCTAGGTTAATCTCATACTTCACCGTTTCGTGGCCTTTAGCTTCAAAAGTCAAATACATAGTGTCTTCGTGAACGTTGACGGTATAAGACATTTCATCACCCAGTGCGATGCCCTCACTACCGGGGTTGGCAGGCTCTTTCCATGTGTTCCCCCAAACTGGATAGGCAATGTCGGTTCTATTCGGGTCGTCTTTAGGAAGGTTGCGCTCGTAAGTCCAAAATACCGAACCGGTTTCGTGTTCTGGCCACTTTTTATAATAAATCTTCAGAGGTTCATTACCCCAGCCGAAACCCTGTATTTTTTTATCCCACTTAGTAGCGTGGATCTGACCAATTACAACGGAGAATGCGGGGGGTCTATCGGGGTACTTGGCCCTTTTTGCTACGTGCTCTACTTTCAGTGTGGCTTCCATTTTTCCACCAATGCTGGCGAATCGTTTTGCAATTGGATTACTTGCCACCGTAAAACTGTTTTTCGGAGATTGTGTTTTTATGCGGCCGTCATCACCTTTAAGCATCTGACGAAGTTCGCTGCGAGTATTTGTCGAGTTTTTGGTTGTTAGCGCCTTGTTAGGCGCAGTAAAGACCATGTTTCCTTCATCATCAAGGTAGAAAAAGTTGGGGTGATGAAAGCCCTGTAAGTCTTCTACAGAGATATTATCAACCTTTCCATCGTTATTATCATCCACAGGAAGCGTTATATACCACTGAGAAAGATCAAATCGCTCTGACGGTACGTCGACAGCTACCCCTTGGCTTGAAAATAAGACGAAGCTTGAAAAGAGTAACGTCGTAAATTTTTTAGGTCGTATTTGCATAACGAAGTTTTCACATGTTGTTCACTTTGTTTTGCATATTAACAAACCAAATAAATTTACCAATAATTATTTTTTGACAAACCAATTATTCGAATTGAAATGGTTTTAAAGCTTATTCGATTAAGGTCTTTAAATACAAAGAGTGCACGCCTGCGCACCGTGAGATTGCTCTACGCAAAATTAATTTTTGTAACTTACCGCTTGATAAAGCTTTCAAGACTATTTGTTAATTTTTTGTATTTAATTATGGAATATGGTGAGGGATTGTGATTACATACCAAAAAATAAATTGGTAATAATTAAGCTTTTTGTTGGTAAGGTTTTGTTTTTCAGCCTTCACAACGGTCAAGCATGGGTTTAAAAAAGGAAATAGGTGAACCGTGATGAAAATAAAGAGTGTGTTTACATTGAGTATGTTGAGTTTGACGCTTTACGGGTGCGGTGGTTCAGACGCACCTGGAAATCAGCCAGGCTCAGTAACGCTTTCAGGAAACGCTATCGCTGGCGAAACGCTCAGTGCGAGTGTGGAAGATGCAGATGGTTTTGATGCAAGCGCTGTATCCTATCAGTGGCTAGCCAATGGAATTCCTTTGTCTGACCAAACAAGCTCGTCCTTTACACTAACTAGTGCCCAGCGCGGCGCTACCATCCGCGTATCAGTGACCTATGTGGATAATGGTGGAACTCGCGAAGGAGCGACATCAAACGAGACTTCTGAAGTGCTTGCCAATGAAGCGGGTGCAATTACGGTTTCTGGTGCTACCACCGTTGGCTCGGTGCTAACAGCTGAGGTAACAGACGGCAATGGCTTGCCTGAAACGGTCACCTATTCTTGGTCAGCGTCTGGGACGGTAATAGAGGGCGAGACGGCTCAAACGTTAGAGCTTGGTGAAGCAACTGAAGGGACAACGATTACGGCCACTGCAAGCTATACCGACTTAGAAGGCTTCGAGGAAAGTGTTACCTCAGAGCCTACTGAAGAGATTGCTCCTTTCGGCACGAATACCCCTGCAGAAATTAGTGGGCTAACCGCTACGGTAAGTAACGATGTGACTGATCCGCTAACGGGCTCAGTGTCCGTGTCTGATGTGGATGAAGGGGAAGCGACAATTGTCGCACAAACAGACACCACTATAACTTATGGTACGTTCTCTATAACGGAGTCTGGCGACTGGTCATACAATCTAAACACAGAAGACCCAACGGTTGCTGGCTTAGCCAATGCCTCTGAGTCGGTTGAGGACAGTGCGGTACTAGAATCTGCTGATGGAACAGTTGCTACACTGGTTATCACCATTATTGGTGTTAATCCTGCGAGCGGTAATAATCAGGCTGCTGTTATTAGAGATTTAACCGATGACGATACAGGAGAACTTCGTTTCTCGCTTCCCGAAGCACTAGCCGCTGGGAGAATTGAAGCAAGCTTCACCAGAACAGATGACGACCTTGGCAGTACTGATGCATTTATAAGCCTATTTAACTCGGGCAATAATAATGCAGGCTCTATCATTGACTTACGAATTCGCGATGATCAATTTGCGACTCGCTACCCTGAACGCTCATTTGATGGAGTGGATGTTACACCAGGAACTTTACAAGATATCGTGATCACATGGGCTTATCCTGATGGAAACACCGCCGCGGGTCAATTGCCAGTCATTACTGTTGAAATTGACGGCGAAGCAGCGGTTGATCCATTCACCCCAGATGGAAGCAATCCTGAAGGCGGCGTGACAACTATTTCATTCCGTTTTGGTAGTAACTCTCTCGTGCTTCCTGAAACCGGTCAATTTACCATTGATGAGTTTGCTGTATACAGTGATGTAAATGGTGACACTCTGGTATTTGAAGATGATTTCTCTACTTACAGCGCCGGCTTTAATCTTGATTCAGAAGTGAGTGACACTTCCCCTTACGCCACTAATACAGAAGACGCTCTGGTTGAAGAATATGGTGCAGCGTCTGGTGACGGTAATCAGTACGCACGGGTTATTGATACTGACGACAGTGATACGGGAGAATTGAGATTTGCACTTCCAGAAGCACAAGCTCAAGGTAAACTTGACCTTCGTTTTACTCGTACTGACGATGACGCAGGCAGCACTGATGCTTTTATCAGCCTATTCAACTCGGGAAATAATAACGATGGCTCAATCATGGACTTACGAGTAAGAGATGATTCCTTCGGTTTGCGCTACCCAAGTATGGATATCGAAGGGGCTGTAGTCACTCCTGGTGAATTCCAAACGTTAAGTGTGACCTGGGCTTACCCCGACGGAAATACGGCGGCAGGGCAACTACCTACTATTACGTTGGAAATTGATGGCGAAGCGGTAATGGATCCGTTTGAGCCAACTGGCAGCAATCCAGAGGGCGGCGTGACGACGATATCTTTGCGATTTGGTAGCAACAGCACGGCGCTTACGCAAGATGCCATGTTCTGGCTGGACGACCTTATCATCTATGCAGACACTGCCGGAACGAACATCGTGTTCCAAGATGATTTTCAAAGCTATGCAGATGGTGAAGACTTAGACCCAGACAACAACGCAAACTCTGTTTATTCAAGTAATACTTCAGAGGCAGTGGTAGCAACCGAGCAGTAAAAGCAGGCGTGTTGCTAAATAACATTGCAACATCGGTTGCCATAGAATAAAAGTTGTTGAATAAGACAAATGCCCGATACGCTAAAACGTATTGGGCATTTTTTTAGGGCAAAAAAAAACGCACTTTCTCAAGTGCGTTTTTGTGTTTTTAAAGCGAGTTAGCAGCAATTCATTGGAGGATCGCTTTTGCTTTACTGACCTTTAATTTCAGAAAGGCCGTTATAGGTTGCTGCACTACCAAGCGCTTCTTCAATACGTAGAAGTTGGTTGTACTTAGCGACACGGTCAGAACGGCAAAGAGAGCCAGTTTTGATTTGACCTGCGGCAGTACCTACCGCTAAATCAGCAATGGTCGCGTCTTCAGTTTCGCCAGAGCGGTGAGAGATAACGGCGGTGAAGCCAGCGTCTTTCGCCATTTTAATTGCGTTAAGCGTTTCTGTTAGTGAGCCAATTTGGTTAAATTTAATAAGGATTGAGTTTCCAATACCGTTATCGATGCCGCGCTTCAGAATTTTGGTGTTAGTTACGAACAAATCATCACCAACAAGCTGTACTTTGTCGCCAATCTTCTTCGTTAAGCTTTCCCAGCCGTCCCAGTCACTCTCGTCTAAGCCATCTTCAATAGATACGATAGGGTACTGTGAAGAAAGGTCAGCTAAGTAGTCACCAAACGCTTCTGAATCGAAGCTCTTATCTTCACCAGATAATACATACTTACCGTCTTTATAGAATTCAGACGCTGCACAATCTAGTGCAAGGGTAATGTCTTCATTCATCTTGTAACCAGCGTTTTCAACGGCTTGTACGATAACAGCAAGTGCTTCAGCGTTAGAGCTAAGGTTTGGTGCAAAACCACCCTCATCACCCACAGCGGTGTTAAGACCTTTCGCTGACAGTACTTTCTTAAGTGAGTGGAAGATTTCAGCACCCATGCGCAGTGCTTCTTTAAAGCTTTTCGCGCCAACTGGCTGAACCATGAATTCTTGAATATCAACGTTGTTGTCTGCGTGCTCGCCACCATTGATGATGTTCATCATAGGCACAGGCATTGAATATTGACCAGACGTACCGTTTAAGTCAGCAATGTGCTCGTAAAGTGCCACGCCTTTTTCAAGCGCGGCAGCTTTTGCTACAGCAAGAGATACAGCAAGGATAGCGTTAGCACCAAGGGTTTCTTTGTTTTCAGTGCCGTCTAAGTCAATCATCACCTGATCGATATCAGACTGTGCTAGTGCGTCTTTGCCTAGCAGAGCCGGAGCAATGGCGTCGTTAATAGCCGCTACTGCTTTAATTACACCTTTACCAAGGTAACGAGACTTGTCGCCGTCACGCAGTTCTAATGCTTCGCGGCTACCCGTAGAAGCGCCAGAGGGTGCAGCAGCACGACCCATAACGCCAGACTCTAAATAAACGTCTGCTTCTACAGTTGGATTACCGCGTGAATCTAAGATTTCACGTCCGATGATGCGACTAATTTTCGCCATGTTATTTCCTCAACAATTGATGTGGGAACGCAACGGGAAAGCGTTCCCTTTATTAGAAACTAGTGATTTTCTTTCTGGTATTTGCCTGCAGCTGCAACAAACCCCTTAAACAATGGATGTCCATCGCGAGGTGTTGAAGTGAATTCAGGGTGGAACTGACCTGCGATAAACCAAGGATGGTCAGGTATTTCGATAACTTCTACAAGTCGTTTATCAGTGGACAAACCACTTACTTTAAGGCCCGCAGCTTCGATTTCATCGCGAAGATTGTTGTTCACTTCATAGCGGTGACGGTGGCGCTCGTAAATTTCGACGTTGTCATACATTTCATGCACTTTAGTGCCTTCAATTAAATGACAAAGCTGGCTACCCAATCGCATTGTACCGCCAAGGTCTGAGGTTTCAGTGCGTGTTTCGGTTGTGCCCGCTGCATCTAGCCATTCCGTGATTAACCCTACCACAGGGTATGCAGTTTGTGGGTCAAATTCGGTGCTGTTGGCGTTATCCATGCCTGCAACATTTCGCGCAAATTCTATTAGCGCAACCTGCATGCCTAGACAAATGCCTAAATAAGGCACTTTATTTTCACGGGCGTAGCGAGCAGCTTCAATCTTACCCTCAATGCCACGCTCACCAAATCCGCCAGGCACTAAGATAGCGTCTAGCTTATCAAGAATCTGTGTACCTTTACTCTCAACATCTTGAGAGTCGATATGATGAATGTTAACGGTCAATCTGTTTTTAAGTCCAGCATGCTTTAATGCTTCGTTAACGGATTTGTACGCATCTGGCAATTCAACATATTTACCAATCATGCCAATGTTAACTTCGGCCGTTGGGTTGGATTCTGCGTAAAGCACCTGTTCCCACTCGACTAAATCGGCTTCTGGGCAATCAAATCCAAAGCGATCCACAACAAGCTGGTCCATTCCTTGCGCTTTAAGTGCGGCTGGAATGCGATAAATACTATCAACATCTTTTAATGAGATAACCGCTTTGTCTGCGACGTTAGTGAAGAGCGCGATTTTAGAACGCTCACTGGTAGGCAGAGCACCTACAGAACGACACACAAGAATATCGGGTTGAATACCAATTGAGCGCAATTCTTTAACCGAGTGCTGAGTGGGTTTTGTTTTCACTTCACCGGATGCTGGCATGTAAGGTACTAGCGTAAGGTGCATGTACATAGCACGCTCGCGACCCACTTCAGTGCCAAGTTGGCGAATGGCTTCTAAGAAAGGTTGTGACTCAATGTCACCTACAGTTCCGCCCACTTCTACAATAGCAACATCATGACCTTCAGCACCCTCAATTACGCGACGTTTAATTTCGTTGGTAATGTGTGGAATGACCTGAATGGTGGCCCCTAAGTAATCGCCGCGACGCTCGCGTTTAAGTACTTCTTCGTAAACACGGCCTGTGGTGAAGTTATTGCGTTTTGTCATACGGGTGCGAATAAAGCGCTCGTAGTGGCCAAGGTCAAGGTCTGTCTCTGCACCGTCATCGGTAACAAATACTTCACCATGCTGTATAGGGCTCATTGTGCCCGGGTCGACGTTGATATAAGGGTCGAGTTTTAACATGGTAACGGTGAGACCGCGTGCTTCAAGAATTGCTGCTAATGATGCTGCTGCAATACCTTTTCCAAGCGATGAAACTACACCACCAGTGACGAAAATATAATGTGTCATGCGAAACCTAGAACGTTAGGGTTGTATGGTAAATATAGGCCGATTTCAGAAAGAAACCATCTACACTTTGGACGGGGCGATAGTATACGCAAAACCATGTAAACAGACAATCTATTTGCCTACATGATGTGCAAATTTACGCCAGATTTACACCAAGTTCAGGCCAATTGTGACCTAAACTTGGCCTTGCGGCTAAGACTGACTCAAGCGCTTTAAGGTGTAAATAAGGTCGAGAGCTTGCCGCGGAGAGAGCTCATCAGGAGATATGTTCGCAAGGGCATCGACAGCAGGGTTAGGTTTATCTGGAAACAGCAGTTCTGCTTGGCCTTTTGGCTTTGCCTCTGATGCAGCCTTTGATGTAGCTTTTGTTGTAACTTTCGGGGTGCTTGCTGCCTTATCAGGCGCACTCTCTTCTCCTTGTGTCATAATATGAGAAGATTCGAGCGCGGCGAGCTTTTGGCGTGCGGCTTGAATAACGGTTTTTGGAACGCCCGCTAACTGGGCTACCTGCAGCCCGAAACTTTTGCTTGCTGCACCTTCTGAAACCGTATGCATAAAACGAATGGTATCTTCAAACTCAACAGCATCTAAATGCACATTCACGACACCTTGCTGTGTATCTGGCAGCTCGGTAAGCTCAAAATAATGAGTCGCAAAAAGGGTATAGGCATTCAGCTGCTTGGCAAGGTAACTTGCGCATGCCCACGCCAGTGAGAGCCCGTCGTAGGTACTGGTTCCACGGCCTATTTCATCCATTAACACCAATGAGTTTTCCGTGGCGTTATTGAGAATGTTAGCGGTTTCTGTCATTTCTACCATAAAGGTGGAGCGGCCAGAAGCGAGATCATCAGATGCACCAATGCGGGTGAAGATACGGTCGAGTTTACCAATGTGAGCATGTTGTGCCGGCACGAAACTACCCACACATGCGAGCAGTGCAATGAGAGCCGTTTGACGCATGTACGTAGATTTACCCCCCATGTTAGGACCGGTGATTATCAGCATGCGCCGTGAGCTATCTAGCTGAAGCGGATTAGCAATGAAAGGCGCTTTCATTACATTCTCTACGACAGGGTGTCGGCCGTCTAGGTAAGTAAGTGCACACTCGTTACTGAGCTTCGGCCTATGCCAATCAAGGGCAATTGCCCGTTCGGCGAAACAACACAGCACATCAAGCTTTGCTAGCGCAGCGGCACTGTCTATCAGGTTATTTAAGTAAGGCGTAAAGTCATCAAATAGTGCCTCGTACAATTTTTTCTCTAGGGCAAGCGCCGCCCCTTGACTACTAAGTACCTTGTCCTCGTGCTCTTTTAATTCAGGAGTAATAAAGCGTTCGGTATTTTTGAGCGTTTGGCGACGGATATATTCTGCGGGTGCATTTGCACTATTGGCGCGGCTAATTTCAATAAAAAAGCCATGCACTCGGTTATATCCCACCTTAAGGGTAGAAATACCAGTACGTTCTCTTTCTCGACGCTCCATTGCATCAAGATAGTCAGTAGCACCCTGAGAGAGCGCGCGTAACTCGTCTAATTCTTCGTTGTAGCCAGGTGCTATGACGCCGCCTTCTCGAATAATTACCGGCGGGTTATCAATGATGGCGTGATTAAGCAGTGTCTGCAGCTCGGGATAAGTGCCGATGGTTTGACTAATTTGTTTTATTTGGCCAGTTTCAAAGCGCGATAATGCGTCGCGTAAATCAGGCAATGCGTTAAACGCGTTTTTCAACCTGGCAAAATCACGAGGTCGCGCAGAGCGAAGGGCTAAGCGCGCCATAATACGTTCAATGTCGCCAATGTGTTTTAAGGCGCTGCGAATATCGTCAGGGTTATCGTCAATAAAGGCATCAACGGCGTCTAATCGACTCTGTAGCTCATGTTGGTCGGTTAACGGTGAGTGAATAACACGTTGCAACATACGGCTACCCATCGCCGTTGTGGTGGTGTCCATCACACTAAAAAGCGTATTTTCTTGACCGCCAGATAAGTTATGAGTGAGCTCTAAATTACGTCTTGTCGCTGCGTCTAACTGAACGCGGCTGTCTTGCTGTTCGGTTTGTATTTGCCTGATATGGGGTAGGGCCGTTCGTTGGGTGTCTTTTACATATTGCAGCACACAGCCCGCAGCACCTAACCCTTTAGTTATACCTTTAAGGCCAAAACCATCAAGGGTCTTGGTCTCAAACTGCAGATTCAACTGCTCATCTGCGGTATCAATGTCAAACTCCCACTCAGGACGACGTCGTAACCCCTTTCTGTTTTCTATTAGCGATACATGCTCAAATCCCTCTGGGTAGAGCAATTCAGCAGGGTTGACTCGTTGAATCTCGGCGAGCAAGTTCTCATCATTATCGCATTCAAACACCACAAATCGCCCGCTAGTCACATCCAGCGTGGCTAGACCATAATGCAGTGTGTGGCCACACACTGCGGCTAATATATTATCCCGTCGTTCTTCTAAAAGCGCTTCGTCGGTGACAGTACCTGGTGTGACAATACGCTGAACTTGGCGTTCTACGGGACCTTTACTCGTAGCGGGGTCGCCTACTTGTTCACAAATTGCCACCGATTCACCCATTTTAACTAATCGGGAAAGGTAACTTTCTACCGCGTGATAAGGTACGCCAGCCATAGGGATGGGATCGCCGCCAGACTTGCCTCTAGCCGTCAATGATATATCGAGAAGGTCTGCAGCTTTTTTGGCATCATCAAAAAACAATTCGTAAAAATCGCCCATGCGATAGAACAAGAGAATATTCGGATGCTGCGCCTTAATCGTAAGGTACTGGCGCATCATAGGAGTATGTGATTCCAAAAAAACGGCCTCGATAGATATGTTTATGGTGTTAGTGCGTATGGTAACAAATAAATGATAAACTCTGTGCAACAAAAAGCACTGACGGTAGATTGATATGACCACACCATTTTCAACGGTTTCTAAACCAAACGCCATACCCGTAATGCTTGATAGCGCATTAAATACCCAAGTCATGGCGATTGGTGATGTGTTGCGTAAAAAGGGGTGGACAATATCGACTGCTGAATCGTGCACCGGCGGCGGCATTGCTTTTGCGTTTACCAGCGTTGCAGGCAGTTCAGATTGGTTTAATCAGTCTTGGGTAACCTATTCTAATAAGGCTAAAATGCAGGAGCTGTTCGTAAACACTGAGACCCTTGAAACGCATGGGGCTGTATCGCAGCCGACGGTGACTGAAATGGCGCTTGGTGTGCAAAAGCGATGTGGAGCAAACGTGGTGGTTACGGTTAGCGGTATTGCTGGGCCTGGTGGCGGTACTGACAGCAAACCTGTAGGCACTGTGTGGTTTGGTTTTATTTGTGGTGATGATGCTTTTCAAGTCAAGCAGGTGTTTAGTGGCAACAGGGATGAAGTACGTGGTGAAGCGGTAGCCTTTGCCATTAACTATGTGCTGAAAATGCTTAGTACTAGTTAAGCAACACATCTTAGGCCGAGTTGAAAAAAATAATTAAAACACTGGTTGAAACTGTATGCTTGTACAGTATAGAATGCATGCAGAAATTGTTAGGGTATAGATGTGGTTTGTCGTTCTAGCGTTTTAATATTGACGAACGATGTTGTCGCAGTGGTTCAGTATTTATGAATGAACTCAAGGCAGCCTGAGATAGATAAGCTGCTGGCAAATAAATTGCTGGGCAGATAAGCAGCTGGGCAAATTAACAACAAAGTAAACGAATAACAGCGCAAACAAGTAGTAAGCAAAGCGAGAATCATAAGCAGTAAGATGTTTTGAAAGTTAAAATATAAGGAACGTAATAAAACATCCTTATATTTTCATTTTTACTCACATTCATGTTCCAACTCTTGTTGATAATAAACGCAATGTGACGCGCAAAAGATAAGCATAGGCATAGTTAAGATGACAGATCAAAATAGAACCAAAGCGTTAGATGCAGCGCTTTCTCAAATTGAAAAACAATTTGGGAAAGGCTCAATTATGAAGTTGGGCGAAAACAAGACAATGGATGTGGAAACTATTTCTACAGGCTCCCTTGGGCTAGACATTGCTCTTGGTGCGGGTGGTTTACCACTTGGCCGAATTGTTGAAATTTACGGTCCAGAGTCATCAGGTAAAACAACCTTAACCCTTGAAGTCATTGCTGAAGCGCAGCGCCAAGGCAAGACTTGTGCGTTTGTCGATGCGGAACACGCGCTAGACCCTATTTACGCGGAAAAACTTGGCGTTAACATTAACGAATTATTAGTATCGCAACCTGATACTGGTGAGCAAGCGCTTGAAATTTGTGACATGTTGACACGCTCTGGCGCTGTTGACGTTATTGTTGTCGACTCCGTAGCAGCGTTAACACCGCGTGCCGAGATTGAAGGCGATATCGGTGATTCACACGTAGGTCTTGCTGCGAGAATGATGTCTCAAAGTATGCGTAAAATTACGGGTAATCTGAAACGTTCGAATACAATGATGATTTTCATCAACCAAATTCGTATGAAAATTGGTGTGATGTTCGGAAGCCCTGAAACTACAACAGGTGGTAATGCACTTAAGTTTTACGCGTCTGTACGCTTAGACATCAGAAGAATTGGTTCGGTAAAAGAAGGTGACGAGGTTGTCGGTAACGAAACTCGCGTTAAAGTCGTTAAGAACAAAATTGCGCCTCCTTTCAAGCAAGCTGAATTTATCATTAGATATGGTGAAGGTATTTCTAAGCACGGCGAGTTAATTGACTTAGGTGTTAAGCACAAGTTAATCGATAAAGCCGGTGCATGGTATAGCTACAACACAGACCGTATCGGTCAGGGTAAAGCGAACAGCATGTTGTTTTTAAAGAATAACCCTGCCGTGTCGGACGAGATAGAAGCTAAGCTAAGAGAAATGTTGCTTCCAGGCAAAATCGTTGAAGATAAAAGCGAAGAGGCTGGTGAAGAGTCATAAGCACCACCAGAAATAGCATCTTACTTAAATGATTTGTGAGAAGCTCAATCCTCTTAAAAATAATTAAAACCGCCATCAAGGCGGTTTTTTTGTATCTGCAGATTGTTTATTTTTCATCTGTCTACCGCTTGAGTCATCTACCTTCTTGTTTACTTTTTATATCTATCAAACGTTATCGATAACCAAATAGAAAATTAACGATATCGTTAAATAGAAAACATTTACTAACATTTTTCGCCTGAATAACCCTTGTTTACATGACCAATAAGAGGAATGCTGTAATTAATAACAAAAAGAAAAGACTAATAGTCTGCAGAGCGTTCCATTGAAGCGTAAATTAAATCGATAAATTGTACAGCGATAAAAAATAAATCGATAAATAGTACAGCGATATATAGAGAAGTGATAAATAGAATGTTCAAGCAGTAGCTCAAGCTATGAAAATTGTATGTTTATGCAAAATAAAGTATTTCTAATAAGATAAAAATAAATAGTGTAATGCTGCTTATATTGTAAGCATCACTGAACATCATCGGTTTATGAATACGCGAGTCGCTAGCATAAATCGTCACTAACAAAAGAGAAGAGGGAAGGTCCATGATTGAAATAGCTGGCCTCGCTAAACGTTTTGAGGTCGAGAACCCGAAAAAGCTTAGCGAACAAGAGAAAAAAGATCCGCGTTTAAAGGGGCGTTATTTTCAGTCTGTTCGGGATGTGTCTTTTACATGCCAAAGTGGAGAGGTTCTTGGTTTGCTTGGTCCCAATGGAGCAGGTAAAACGACCACGCTTCGTATGTTATCAACGGCACTTCGTCCAGATAGCGGCAGCGTGCTAATAGATGGTCAAGACATTTTGGCAAACCCTAATGTTGCTCGTAAAAAGATAGGCTTTTTATCGAGTTCCACAGGTTTGTATGGTCGACTTACTGGTAGAGAAAATATCAGCTACTTCGGCGAACTGCATGGATTATCGAAAAGTACGATTGAAGCTCGTATTGAAGAAATGGCAGACTTACTTGATATGCAGAGCTTCTTAGAGCGGCGAGCCGAAAACTTTTCATCCGGTATGAAGCAAAAGGTATCAATAGCGAGAGCGGTTATACACGAGCCTTCACTTGTTGTGCTCGATGAGCCCACCACGGGTTTAGATATTATGGCTACCAGCACCGTAATGGAATTTATTCAACGATTAAAAGATAAAGGCACACCCGTTATTTTCTCTACTCACCATCTCGATGAAGTGCAAACGCTGTGTGACAAAGTCACCGTCATCAATCAAGGTGAAACGGTATTCAATGACTCACTAGCGGCGTTCAGCGCACTGTCCGATGGCCAAATGCACAAGAGTTTCCTTAAAACACTAGAAACAGAATCACAGGAGAAGAGCAATGTGGTTAATCTTTAAGAAGGAATTTAAAGAATTATTGCGGGATAGAAAAACGATCATCTTTATGATCTTGTTACCGCTATTATTGTTCCCCGCGATCTTTGGTGTGGGCATTTTCTTTATGAGTAATGCCGCTGAAAAGGCAGAAAACGAAATTTTAAAATATGCCATTGTTGGTGAAGCTTATGCGCCAGATATTGTTGAGTCGTTCAGTCAGGCTTCTGATAAGTTTGAGCAAGTCGCTATTGACGGCACCGCTACCAATAAAGAAGGCTACGCAACGCTGATTAAAAACGAAACCTTAGACTTCGTGCTAGTAATACCTGAAACCTTTAACCCTGATATTTTGACATCAGGGCAGCATAAAATTGAGCTTTATCTTAATGACGCTGGGCTTAATAAAGTGTACGGACGAGTAGCTGAAATTATCGATGTATATATGGATGAGTACCAGCTTTCTGCATTTACGCAGTTAGGTTTAAATGAATCTCAGCAGGAGGCGCTGCTAAAACCCATTTCAATTGAAAAACAAAATATTGCCGATGACAGAGAAGTGTGGGGAGAGCGTATTGGTGGCTTCCTTCCTTATTTCATATTCATATTGTGCTTACAAGGTGCTATGGCACCAGCGGCTGATTTGGGAGCAGGGGAAAAGGAAAGAGGAACACTGGAAACCTTGCTTATCTCACCAATGGACAGGTACAAACTTGTACTGGGTAAATTCTTTACGGTAAGCGCTGCGGGGATCATTACTGCCCTCATCACCGTATCGTCCATGGCTCTGTGGGGAATAGTGTTATCACAAGGTATGGCCATCGAATTTGTCGTTGAAGTGATGTCCATGATTGGCATTGTAGATTTTGTACTTATATTTCTTATGTTGGTGCCTGTGGTGGCAGTATTCGCAGCTATTTTGCTTTCCCTGTCTATCTATGCGCGTTCATTCAAAGAAGCACAAAGCTATATGGGCTCGCTAATCATGGTGGTTATCTTCCCTGTGCTGATTGCTATGATGCCTGGTGTAGAACTAAAGGGTGCGTGGGTGTGGGTCCCGTTAACGAATGTAGCTCTCGCGATGAAGGAACTGTTTAAGGGCACTATGGATTACTTTGCGCTGTTTGGTATTTTTACTTCCACAGCCGTTATAGCAATAGGCCTTATCATGTTCTGCATTCATTGGTTCAACAAAGAAAAAGTACTATTTAGATAGCCAGTGTACTGGTATCAGCGCGAGCGCCCCGTGTGGTTGGAAGGTGGTTAATCCTACCAGCCACACGGGGCGTTTTTTTATGGCGTGGAATATTTTCGAAGGCCGGATATTTGGCTAATACAAAGGACGTGTTTCATACCTCAAAATCGATTCGTTTGATAATACCTTCCCAGCCAGGAGGGATCTTTCCTTGAAGAACGTATGAGTAGGCGAGCAGCTCTGCGATAACAAAATACAAGGACTCTGGGATATCCTGGCCTACATCAAGTGTGGCAAGTACTTCACTTAAATAAGGGTCTTCATGGATAAGTATTCCTGTTTCTTCTGCCATAGCGATGATGGCTTCGGCGAGGTCGCCATATCCCTTTGCCACCACTTTGGGCGTATTTTTTTTGTCGCCTCCTTCGTACTTGAGGCCTATGGCACGTTTAGCCTTGTTTTGCTTATCTGAACTCATCGCAATAACTCATTTACCATTTTTACGCTTCTTTTGAAAAAGGGAGACTCAACAGAGCGTTTCCAAGGGGAACGCAAAAAAGAGAAGCATTCAAAACACGCTTCACACTTTGGTCTCAAAAATATGATGAGGACGGCTATTGAGTGTGTCTGGTATATGGCCGCGCTGAAAACTCGAATTTTCTACATGAAGCCCCAGCCCTTCTAACCGTTTGGTTAAATACGGCAGTGTATCTGCAATCCTTGCCAGAATAACGTCATTTGACGCATACAAGTCGAGGGTTATTGACTCTTTATCTATTTTTGATTTGGCAAGCACCTGACCTGTATCGCCGATATCCAATTTCATAGTGACGTTCCATAGCCCCCGCTGAGCATTATTTTCTTGCTGTTGATGCTGTTTGTGATTTTCGCGGTAGATGAGCAGTTCTGGTGGCGTGCTGTGTTGAGACAGCGTGGGCAGCACGTAATAAAAAGCATCTTGACCTTGAATACGTGAATCTGCTTGAGTTACTTTGCTTTGCTGATGATTGGCAAGCAATGTTTTTAATTGAGCTAACAGCTGCTGACGGCCATCTAACTGGTTTACATCTTGGCTAACCCTGCTTGGCTGAGTGTTACTTCCCACGCTTGCCAAGGTTTTGGAGATAATAGAGTCAGGTGCATCTATTTGCGACTTCAGACTGGGCTGTCGCTGCAGGGCTCTTCCCGCTAGTGCGAGTTGAACAAGTGCAACAAGTCCTTGTACAAAACTCGATACCGCAACGGGAGAGGTCAGCGTTGATGGCGTTGCCAAAAGTGCTGGGCTGTTTAGCAGCGTTTGAATACGCTGAGGCAATGACGAGTCAGACCCTGACGTTCCGGTCTTTAAATTAGCGTCTTTAACCTCTTTGTCCTTTCCCGTGCTGTCAGTAGATTTCACGTCAGACTCGGCTAAAGCACTTGCCATTTCTTTGACTAGCGCGTTTCGTTCACTAGTGCTTATTTGTTGCTTGCTGGTGTTATTTGAGAGTTGCTGCAATAGATTATTAAACAGCTCCACCGAAGCGCTTTTTGCTTCAGATTTTATCATTTGAGCAATGGATCCCAGTGTGGGCTTTGTTGCGTTTGCTTCTTTGGTCAACTGGGTGTTCGCTGTGTTTTCCACCGCATTTGCAACCTGAGTAGAAGGTGCCTTTTGTGCAGGCAATCCCTGAGATGTTTCAAGCTGTGGCTTGTTTAGCGCCGAAGGCGACGCCGAGCGAACGTCTATGCTTTTTAGTTGCTGTATTAATTTGGACAGTGCAGATGACGTATCTTGTTGAGCTATGGAATTACCTTGTACTTGCCCAAGAGCGCTAGTGTTCGGTCTATTCTCTACAATGGACACTAGGGCTGTAAGGGCACTAGCGGTGCTGCCAGTTTGATTTAATAAAACACGGGAGAGTGAGTGAATGGCGTTATGTACATCACTGCCGCTAAGTGACTCAGGTGCAGTTTTAATACTGGCACTGTGAGCATTATTAACACTATGAGAGCTATGTAATGACGCATTAGGTGCTAGCCGTGAACTTGCCTCTTTTCCCGCTTTTAATATTTCAATGCCAGTAAGTTGAGATATCGGCAGGCTTTTAACATCTACATTACGCAGCTGCCCTGTGCTCAATACAGGCAATATGTCCTTGGCTAAAAGTGAAGCTGAAGCCGGTAGTGAAAATGTGGTTAGCACGCTATTTTTTGTAGTGTGAACGTTTAGTGTAGCGCTTGCTGCGTCCTTTGTATTTAAGGAAAGTAGACTTACGGCTTTTAAGGTGTTGTTGCCAAAACTTGAGGTAGAGAGCGACGCCGAGCCAGGGAGAAGCTGCTTTAACGCTGAAGGAACACTGCGCTCTTGAGATATCGCCACACCGCCTTGTTTAAGTGCCTGCTCAATAAGTTGGTATTGAGCTTTAGCACTTATATTTCCTAGTGATAGGGAGTCTAAGTTTGTGCGCTGCTGTGCAGAGCTCTTGCCCGTTAACTCGTTGGCGATATTATTTAAACTAGTGTGTAGGGTTAGCGCAATATTCCCACTTTGCGTCCTGTTAAGGCTGATGGAAACGCCTTTGCCAATAAGGTTTTGAAGTGATGCCATTGACTTAGCGTCTAATTGCGCCAAGGGCAAATGAATTGAGTTACCCCCCTCTATACCAAGGGTTACTTCTTTACTGGTAACAGAATGTATTTGTGCCCTAAGCGATACGGCGGCTCCTTCAGCGTTCTTTAAAGCTTCTGCGATTGCTTTAAACAGCTGACCTTGCTTATCCAAAGGAATGCTCGTGCTCTGCGATGTCACCTCTACAGACGTCAATGCAGCTTGTACTGCGCTGTTTATTCCAGAAGCCGTCGCTCCAGAGTTATTTACTCCCAAAGCACTTGTCCCAGAGCCGAGGGATATGAGTTGAGGCTGTTGTATTCCTTGGCGAGAAACAGTATCGGGGACACGTAAATTTGCTTTTAACTGGGGAGTGCTTAGGGCCAATACATTATCTGGAAGCCGAGCAACAACTACCTTAGCGGCGTTATCAATTGCTACCGCCCGTGATAGCGGGTTGCTGCGGGGTTGATTCGTAGCGCCTTGTCGAGTAAGTGCTTGGCCTGTATCAGCGGAGACAGGAGTGGTATTTTGACTGCCAGCAGCGCTCGCAGCGCCTGTTTGCCCTGTAGATTGTGCTGTTGTTTTCAGTACACTCGCGAGAATATTGGAAAGTTGCGACGTCATGTGAATGGTATCGGCCTTGGCATGTTTTTCCTTAGCTGAGTAATTAATAAAGGCACAATCGATTATTATAGTAAAGCCGGTTAAAAGCCGCCTGCTAAACCAGTTATTAGCTCACCGATTAATTCGCTAAATAACTCATTTTTTGAAAAGCATACGAACAACCCAGTTAATGTTGTAGATAGCGTGGGATATAAACAATAAATCGTTAATAAAAAAGACAAGAAAACTGTTGAAGTAAATCATATTTAATTGATATTCGCGACTGCGAAAATGCCATCCTGTGATAAACTAGCGCCAATTTTTAGAGTTAGTAATTCGTACAGAAGGTAGACGTCGTAGTGCTAAAAGCGTGTGAACTGACATGCGTAAAAAGAGACAGGGTCTTATTCGAAAATGTTTCATTGGCGGTCAGTGCCGGTGAGCTTCTGTATGTCCGTGGGCCTAACGGAGCGGGTAAAACCAGCTTACTTCGAATTCTCACCGGGTTAAGCACGCCTGAATCTGGCACCGTATTGTTTAACGGAGAAGATATTGCAGATTCTTCGTTTTCGTATTTGTCGACGTTGTTATACCTAGGCCACAAGAGCGGGACCAACGGCAGTTTATCTGCATTGGACAACTTAACGTTTTGGCTAGCTCAACATCAAGTGAAATGCGAAGAGAGCCAACTTTTCGATGCATTAATGCGTATAGGGCTAGTTGGTCTTGAAGACGTGCCAGTACGGTTCTTGTCGGCGGGTCAGCAGCGAAGAGTAGCCCTTGCCCGTTTGTGGTTAAAACCCGCTGACGTATGGATCCTCGATGAGCCTTTTACCGCATTAGATGTTAAAGGCATAGCGTTGCTCGAAGAGCGAATGAAATCTCATGTTGAGCGTGGTGGCGTTGTCATAACAACCTCTCATCAGCCGCTGTCTGAATCCGCAGGCGAGCACAGCGTATTTGATTTGGAGTATCGGTTTTAATGTCGCTGTATCAGGGAGTCTTTAAACGAGACGTTCACATTGCGTTTAAACAGAAGGCTGAGCTACTTCAACCGCTTATGTTTTTGCTGATGGTAGTTACCATGTTTCCACTTGGTGTCAGCCCGTCTCCTGAAACCTTACAACGCATTGGTCCTGGGGTGCTGTGGATTGCGGCAATCCTGTCATCATTGATGGCCATGGAGCGAATGTTTCGAGACGATTTTCAAGACGGCACCATGGAGCAATACGTGCTCTCAGGTATGTCTCTTGCGGGGATTAGTGCTGTGAAGGTGTGCGTGCATTGGCTGGTGAGTTTTATTCCCATGCTCGTGCTGTCACCGCTATTAGCCATGTTTTTAAATTTAACGTTTGATATGTACGTGGCGCTACTAGCAACGTTGTTTCTAGGTACGCCTCTACTGTCGTTAATTGGTGCAATTGCAGTAGGTTTAACGGTAGGGTTACAGAAAGGTGGTGTGTTGTTAGCATTGCTGCTAATCCCTGTTTTTATTCCGTTACTCATTTTTGCCACGTCAGCTGTGGATTCTGCCGCACTTCAATTACCTTATTATCCGCAACTTGCTATTATCGCGGCCATGCTGCTGCTGGCACTAGCAATAGCACCTTTTGCGATAGCGTATTCTTTAAGAGTGAGTCAGAACTAATGTGGAAGTGGTTACATCCTTACGCAAAAACAGAGCGAGCTTATCAGCTTTGCGTAACATTACAGCCTTGGCTTTGGGCCGGCGCAGGCATTGCTTTGTTTGTTGGCACGCTGTGGGGACTTGCGTTTGCGCCACAGGATTATCAACAGGGTGATTCATTTCGTATTATTTATATTCACGTGCCAAGCGCCATATTGTCTATGGGCACGTATGTAGCCATGGCAGTAGCGGCACTCGTCGGTATGGTATGGCAGTGGCGCACGGCTTACATGAGCATGATTGCCATGGCGCCTGTTGGCGCTGTAATGACATTTATTGCCTTGTTCACCGGTGCTGCATGGGGCAAGCCCATGTGGGGCGCGTGGTGGGTATGGGACGCGCGGTTGACCTCAGAGCTTATTTTGTTGTTTTTATATTTTGGTGTTATCGCGCTTTACGGTGCATTTGAAGATAAACAGCAAGCTGGCAAAGCCGCAGGGGTTATGGCGTTAGTAGGGGTAGTGAATATTCCCATTATTCATTACTCAGTTGAGTGGTGGAACACCCTTCATCAAGGCGCCACAATTAGCAAATTTGACAACCCTTCGATAGCACCTGAAATGCTGTGGCCACTACTAATTAACCTACTTGGTTTTGCATTTTTTATTGGTGCAGTAACCACAGTTCGCTTACGCAATGAAATTGTGCTGCGAGAAATGCATCGTCCTTGGGTGCAAGCGCTTGCGAAAAAACAGGTAAAAGGGGCTCAGTAGTATGCAATTTGAATCGTTGACAGACTTTTTTGCGATGGGCGGGTATGCCTTTTACGTATGGATATCGTTTTTTGTCACGTTTGGCAGCATGGCCATCATAGCAATACAAAGTTATGTAAAACAAAAAACGCTGCTGTCTACAACGCTAAAAGAACAAGAGCGAAGAGCCCGAATTAAGCGTGCCCAGCAGAGCGTGTAAATTGGGCGCTTAAAATTAGCGCACTGTATAAGGCGTGCTATCAACAAGACACAATTTTCAATTTTCCAAATATCGAAGTGAGATAGTTGCATGAACTCGAGACGAAAGCAGCGTTTAACTGTAGTGGCTTTAATAGGCCTTCTAGTTGCTAGTGCAATTGGACTGATGCTCTATGCATTAAACGACAGCATTGATTTATTTTATACGCCAAGCGAAATCATTGAGGGTAAAAATGGAATAAAGCCAAAGGTAGGACAACGTTTGCGGATAGGCGGAATGGTGGTGCCAGGAACGGTAAGCCGCGACCCAGATAGTTTAGCGGTCAGTTTCGACCTTGAAGATACAGGCCCTGCTGTTACGGTGACTTTTACCGGTATTTTACCGGATTTATTTCGCGAGGGTCAGGGCATAGTGGCAACGGGCGTATTAACAGACTCAAGACAGATAAATGCTCAGGAAGTACTGGCAAAACACGATGAAGAGTATATGCCGCCTGAATTGGCAGAAAAAATGAAGGGTATAAAACACGTTAAGCCGGAAAATAAATCCGGTTACGGTTCTTCAGACGCCAGCTCTTATGGGAAAAGCACTTACGAAAGCGGTGTATCGGGCAATGAGCCTTCGAAGGCAAATTCAACCACGAGCATGAATGAGGGGCAGTAAGTCATGATACCTGAAATTGGTAATATAGCGCTTACACTGGCGCTAGTACTATCCATTTTGTTGGCGGTATATCCACTTTGGGGCGCCCATCGTCAACATGAAACCTTGATGGCAACGGCCAAGCCCTTAGCGATTGGCCTATTTGTTTTCACGCTAATTGCTTACGTGTGCCTCACATATGCTTTTGTTACCGATGACTTTAGCGTTGAATACGTTGCCCAACACTCGAACAGCAAACTGCCTATTTACTATAAAATCACCGCGGTGTGGGGTGGTCACGAAGGCTCGTTTTTATTGTGGGTACTGATGCTGTCGCTATGGACTGTTGCAGTGGCCATATTTAGCCGAGGGATCCCCCTTGCTATGGTCGCTCGAGTCCTATCGGTGCTAGGAATGATCGGTATCGGTTTTTATTTGTTTATGCTGCTAACGTCAAACCCGTTCAACAGCATGCTGCCGTTTTTTCCTGTTGATGGGCGCGATCTCAATCCGCTGCTGCAAGATTTTGGTATGATTATCCATCCTCCTATGCTGTACATGGGATATGTAGGTTTTTCTGTGGCGTTTGCATTCGCAATCTCAGCGCTAATTTCAGGACAACTCGACTCTACATGGGCTCGGTGGTCTCGTCCTTGGGTGATTGCTGCATGGGCATTTCTCACTGTTGGTATCGCACTAGGCAGCTGGTGGGCGTACTACGAGCTTGGCTGGGGAGGCTGGTGGTTCTGGGATCCAGTAGAAAATGCGTCTTTCATGCCATGGCTAGTAGGTACTGCATTAATGCACTCCTTAGCAGTAACGGAAAAGCGTAAAGCCTTTAAGTCTTGGACCGTTTTGTTGGCCATTGCTGCATTTAGCATGAGCTTACTTGGCACCTTTTTGGTTCGCTCTGGGGTCATTGTGTCTGTGCATTCCTTTGCAAGCGATCCTACCCGAGGTTTATTTATTCTCGGTATTCTTATTGTGCTCAGTGGTTTTGGTTTACTGCTTTACGCAATGCGTGCTGCGTCACTGAAAAGCCCGGGCAGGTATCAAGCTTTCTCACGGGAAGTGTTACTGATGGGAAACAACGTATTCCTCTGTGCTGCAACGCTAGTGGTATTGCTAGGGACCCTATTCCCACTTGTGCATAAAGAGTTGGGGTTGGGCAGTATTTCGGTGGGTGCACCGTTTTTCAATCAGATGTTTACGCTGCTTATCGTTCCTTTTGTGCTTATCCTTGGCCTTGGGCCGCTTACCCGTTGGAAGCATCAAAAAGCTAGCGAGCTTAAAAAACAGTTGCTTATAGCGCTGGGCATTGCGCTAAGTGCAGGCATACTTGTGAACTTCGCCTACGACACGCCAAGCTACATGGGTGTGCTTGGTATGGTACTGGTGTTTTGGATTTTGGTGATGACTGTGCAAGAAGTTATTCAGCGGGTATCCTCAATGCCCAGTGACATGAGCACACTGACGTCGCTGAAAAAACTGACGCCTAGCCACTGGGGTATGGTGCTAGGTCATGTTGGTTTTGCTATTTCAATTATTGGTATCACTCTAGTGTCTAATTATGAGCTTGAGCGTGATATTCGTATGGATGTTGGCGAGACAGTGAGTTTAGGTGGTTATGACTTTACTTTTACCGATGTAAAGCGCGCCGATGGACCAAATTATAATGCCGACGCAGGTATTTTTGATGTGTATAAAAACGGCGAGAAGGTCGTTAGGCTTGAGCCTGAAAAGCGTCTTTACACCGTGCAGCGTATGCCGATGACCGAGGCTGCAATTCACTCTACAGTTACACGAGATGTGTTTATCGCCATGGGCGAGCCATTAGATAATGGGGCTTGGGCAATACGGATATACATTAAACCGTTTGTTATCTGGCTATGGGCTGGTGCCGTAGTAATGGCGCTGGGCGGCGTACTGTCAATTAGTGACAAGCGCTACCGAATTGCGAAAGTGAAGAAAGTAAAAGCGGTATTGAGTAGAAGCACAACAGATAAACCTGAAGGGAATGCAATATGAAGAATGCGCGTTTAGTCGTCATTCCACTGGTATTATTTTTATTGCTGGTTGTCTTTTTATTCAAAGGGTTGTTTTCAGACCCTCGAGAGCTAGATTCTCAGGTGAAGGATAAAGTACTGCCAGCGTTCTCACTGCCAGATCTTATGCAACCAGACATAACCTATACCCCAGAGAGTTTAAAAGGACAGGTGACGCTACTAAACGTGTGGGGCGTATGGTGCGTAACGTGTGCGGTTGAAATGCCTTATTTGACTGAGCTGAAAAATGAGAAAGGCGTTCATATTGTCGGTCTCTATTTTGACCAAGATTTAGATCCAGATTTTGGCACTAAGACTCTCAATAGAGTGCAACAAGAAGTGACATCCATGTTGAGCCGATACGGCAATCCGTATGCGTTTAATATTTTTGATGTGTATCGCGATACATCACTAGATTTGGGTGTTACAGGCGCACCAGAGCATTTTGTTATTGATGCCCAGGGCGTTATCCGGATGCATCATATTGGTGACATTAATGAGCGGGTTTGGAAAAACAAAGTAGGCCCACTGTACAATCGGTTAGTGGCAGATGCATCGACAGGCAAGTTTGATAGTAATAGTGATAAGACAAGTATTAGTACCAACGCAAACGCTAATACTATTAGCGCGGAGGTAAAGTAATGCGCCAGTATATAACGTCGTTGCTCATTGCCTTGAGGTTAAGACCCTTTATATCAAGCGCTTTAATGATAAGCGCGCTGGCTTTTGCTAGTACCCTTTATGCAGCAGAGGACAACTTTTCATTTGAAACACCAGAGCAACGGGCGGCGTTTTTAACGTTGACTGCGGAACTGCGCTGCCCTATGTGTCAGAATCAAAACATAGCGGATAGTGACGCTATGATCGCTCATGATATGCGCCGCAAGGTATATACCCTTCTTAAACAGGGCAAAAGTGAAGCACAAGTTATTGATTATATGAAGACGCGGTACGGGGACTTTGTTCACTATCAGCCACCGGTGACAATCGCTACCATGTGGCTATGGGCTGTGCCGGTGTTGTTTGTTTTTATCGCATTACTATTTATCGTTAGACGTAAGTCAGCCTCACCGCCTGAGGACATGGCAGCAAAATTAGCCAAAGCCGATGCAATGTTGGAGCAAGATAAAGAATGAGTTGGTCTGAGTTTTATTTAATTGTTTCTGGGCTTATTACCCTCGTTCTTTTAATTATCGCATTTCCGTTTTTACGCAATAAAAATCATGCAAAACGAGATAGCCTGAGCAATACGCAAATTATTAGACAGCGCCTGGTAGAATTGGAGCGCGAAGTAAAAGAAGGGCTAATTAGCGAAATAGATAAGCGTCAAGCGGTGGACGAGTTAAAAATTGCCCTTGTTGACGAAAGTGCTTTTACAGCAAAGAAAACCGGCACCGCGCCTCTTGTGCTGATTGTAGGTGGGTTCATTGCGCTCATTTGCGGCGCCGTGGTTTACTCTCAAGTGAATCAAATGAGCCAAGTCAAGCGCTCAACGGATGCAATTGCTGCGCTGCCTCAATTGAGTCAGCAACTTGCGAACGGCAATGCGAACAGTCTGACTCAACAGGATATTGCTGATTTAGCCCTCGCTATTCGCCAGCGCCTTCGCGACGACCCGAGTGACGATACTGGATGGATGTATTTAGGGCGTTTGATGCTAAGTATAGGGCAAGAGGTGCAGGCGATAGAGGCTATCGATAGAGCTACCGTTTTGGCTCCTGCCAACAGTAGTCACAAAATTACGCTTGCGCAGGCTTTGATGACCACTGGTGATGTGAATAACCTTCAAAGGGCACAGGGTATATTAAACGGCTTGTTAGCTGATGCTCCAGATAACGACAATCTTGCTTTAATGATGGCCGTGGTATCTGCACAAGTAGGTGATTTAGCGCAGACTAAACGTTATTATGCTCAAGTGAAGGACAAGCTTCCCAATGGCAGTGATATGCAGCAGCGTCTAACGGTTCGTATCGCTGAGCTCGAAGGGCGAGCTAGTGATATGGCGCAACTGACTGGCAGCACTAATGCCAGCACTGACGGCAACATGTTGGCATCAGGTGAATCAAGCAATATGTCAGACACTGCGTTATCTGAGCCATCAAAAATGAAAACTGGCTTTACTATCAAGGTAAAATTGTCCGAAGAGGCGAAAGTAAAAGCGCCTAAAGAGGGCTTTCTCATCGTATTTGCACAAGATGCTCTATCAGAAAATAGAATGCCTGCTGCGGTAGTAAAAATGCCCATTGGTGCTATGCCTGCGGTGGTGACACTTAGCAATAAAAACGCAATGATGCCGCAATACACTTTAGGCTCGCTTTCTGACATCACTATCACAGCAAGGCTGTCTATGGATGGGGATGTTTCTATTTCATCAGGCGAGTGGCAGGGCAGTACTTCAGCGCAGGTTAAACAAGGGCAAATGCCTGAGTTAACCGTCATCATAAATAAGGAATTGTAGTAATGGATATAACCAGGCAACTGGTCGCTGGCGCTTTAGTCATAAGCAGCCTGTTAGGCGGATGTGCAACAAATAACGCATCCCAACAAACTTCAGAGGTTTCAACAAACAGCACACAGGTGGATTCATCAGACCCAAGAGACCCACTTGAACCAGTAAACCGTTTAATGTGGGATTTTAACTGGGAAGTACTTGATGCTTATATTGTGCGCCCTCTGACCGTTGGTTACGTGACAGTGATGCCTCAGTTTGCAAGAACTGGGTTGCTAAACGCCTCACGGAACTTACAAGAGCCGGCTAACTTTATGAACAATGTGTTCCAAGGTAAGGTGGATGATGGTTTAGATAGCTTGGCCCGTTTCCTATTGAACTCTACCGTGGGTTTACTTGGTACTATCGATGTTGCTGAGAACATTGGTATATCTCGCAAGGACGAGGAGTTTGGCGAAACGTTAGGCGTGTGGGGTGTTGATACAGGGCCCTTTATGATGCTTCCGGTGTTGGGACCAAACGACCCTCGAAGTTTCACAGGTCAATTTGTTGATGGCACGGTATACCCCATGGCGGTTATTGCCAGCAATTTTTTCATCGCTCGCTACGTGGTGTCTCTACTTGAAACTCGTGCTCAAGTAATGGCGCAAGAAGCGCAGCTAGAACAGTCGGTTGACGATTATGCGTTTATCAAAAACGCCTATTTTGAAAACCTAGCCTTTCGGGTAACCGATGGTAAAAGTGGCGATAAGGCTATTGATGAAAAGCAGCTAGATGATTTCGCTGACTTTGAGGCTATGCTAGAAGATTCAAGCTTTGATGATTACGAATATGAAGAAGAGCAAAGCGAAGATGACCAGCAAAGTGATAAAGCTAAAGCGTCAGAAGATAGCGATATTATAGATAATTAAAGAGCATTCAAAGCTCTCGAGCGCATAAGTAATAAAAGCTTACTTTCAGCAATGCTACAAGCTCAAGACAAATAAAAAACCATGCGTAAGCGCATGGTTTTTTTGCATTTAAATGTGTCTAACCGATGGCTAATCTTTTGGATAACCCGTTGGGTTCTGCGACTGCCAATTCCATGTGTCGGCACACATGTCTTCTAATCCTTTATCTGCATTCCAATTTAATTCTTGGGCCGCTTTTGTAGGGTCAGCATAACAGGCGGCTACATCGCCACTTCGTCTCGGTGCAACCTTGTAAGGCACCTTTTTGCCAGAGCCTTTTTCAAATGCTGCTATCATTTCTAGCACAGAATAACCCTGACCTGTGCCGAGATTATACTTATCTAATCCCATATTAAGATTGAGTCTGTCTAGCGCTTTCAAGTGGCCATTCGCTAAATCGACAACGTGTATGTAATCTCTAACACCCGTTCCGTCAACGGTGTCGTAGTCATCGCCAAATACACTAAGCTGCTGAAGTTTCCCTGTGGCAACTTGAGAGATGTATGGCATCAGGTTGTTTGGGATCCCGTTAGGATCTTCACCGATTTGGCCAGACTTATGTGCACCTACTGGATTAAAATACCGCAGCAACACAATGTTCCACTCGTTGTCTGATCCATAAAGGTCGCTAAGCATGTGCTCGACCATCAGTTTTGACATGCCGTAAGGGTTTGTTGGGTGACCTGTAGACATATCTTCACTAAGAGGAAGGGATGCAGGGTCGCCGTATACAGTGGCTGATGAGCTAAACACAATGTTCTTCACATTATGTTTTTGCATTGCCTTGCATAGCGTTAGCGTGCCGTACACATTATTTTCGTAATAAGATAACGGCTTAGCCACCGATTCACCTACCGCTTTAAGTCCGGCAAAGTGAATAACGGCAAAAATGCTGTGCTCACTAAAAATATCATCTAATACGGCGGTATCTCGGATATCACCTTGTACAAAAGTAACTGACTTCCCAGTAAGGCCTTCAACCCGTCTCAACGACTCAGGACTGGCATTGCATAGGTTATCGAGTACAACGACGCCGTAGTCTTGTTCGAGAAGCTGTAGAACGGTGTGGCTACCGATGTAACCCGCACCACCAGTAACTAAGATGGTTTTCATTCATTTTCCTTGCTTGACGGTTGCGCTATGTATTTAGCACATATGGAGTATTGGATAGGCTTTATTACCAACGGATAAAGTAAAAATACCACAAATGCCCACAGTAGCGATGTCCAATTTGTAGCCGTTTGAAGAATAAAGGCAAAAACAGGCACAATAACGAGTAGCTTTAAGACATTCAGTAGCGTTTTTTCTGGTACGGAAAGCCGCTTTGATGCTTGGTCAAGCAAACGAGCTCGCTCGGCTAAGGGTAAACCTTGTAGCGCAGGGATATTACGTGTAGAAAAATAAAACGTCATCATTCACTCTCAATAAAAAACTTACTTATAATTAGGGCCTGTTCACCTTTGCTGTACAAGTTTTGGACTAAATGTACAGCAAAAGACAACACGCCCTTAGCAGTTCGCGCCCAATAAAAAACCGCCGAAATATAACTATAACGGCGGTTATTGTAGGTCAATATTCTACTAGTTAAAACAGCGTAAAAATAAAACTGTTTTAACCTGGAAAAATATAGTCAACTTTTACGTTTTATTTTGGATCCCAGCTTTTTCCCAGAAGCGTGATTTAACGCTAAGAAGGGCAATCACAATACCTACGGCAATGCTGAATAAGGCTATTTGTAGATAAAGATTAGGCATCTCTTTTACATTTTCAGGGTCGAAATTACCAGAAAGAAGACCGGCAATGATGTTACCAATTGAATAGGTCAATACGAATACACCCATCATCTGTCCAGCAAAACGTTTAGGCGACAGCTTACTGACCGCACTTAGCGCCACAGGGCTTAAGCATAGCTCGCCCACTGTATGTAGGAAGTAAGTTGTTACCAACCACATAGGCGCTACTTTTAGGCCTTGTGCGGCATATTGTGATGCCATAAACATGACCAAGAAGCCTGACGCCATAATGATAATGCCGACGGCACATTTGATGGTGTAAGACGGGTCGATCATACGCTTTGCAAGGTTTATCCAAAGCGCGGCAAAAAACGGCGATAGTATGATGATAAACAATGAGTTTGACAGCTGGAACCACACCGTAGGTATAGCAGACATACCAAACCAAGAGGTAAGGAAGGAACCATCGCTTAACACACGGTCGGTATAATTCTGGGCAAACAAATTAAGTGAAGAGCCCGCTTGTTCAAAACCAGACCAAAAACATGCCGAGGCTACACATACTAGGAATAGCGCCCACATGCGTCTCTTTTCGTTTTCTGATAAGTCGCCTTTGAAGTAAATAAAGCCAAAATATAAAAAGAAAATAGCAGTAAAGAAGATAGCCACTTTTTGTGCAAGCGCGATAGGTTCGATAACAATGCTACCCATGTGAGCCATGATGATGACAGCAATAGCTGCCGCAACAACCACAAGAACACCTGTCCACGCTCGTTTTCTGGCTACGCCTTGATAGGCATTTGCCGGGGCGACCGATTCCGCTGAAAGCGTACGGCTGGAGAAATAGTATTGAATTAGACCAATTGCCATACCCACAGCAGCGGCGCCAAAGGCGTAGTGCCAGCCCCAGTTTTCTTGAAGGTAGCCGGTGACCAAGTACGCAATCAAAGAGCCAATATTGATACCCATGTAATAAAGTGCATAGCCACTGTCACGGCGACCGTCGTCTTCCCCGTACTGCTGACCGACCATGGCAGAAATATTAGGTTTGAGTAACCCAGTTCCTGATGCCACTAAAATTAGACCAACGAAGAATAGGTTTTGCAAATCAATAGCAAGTACTACGTGCCCTGCAAAGATAATAAGGCCGCCGTACCATACCGCTTGCTTACCGCCAATTAGTCTGTCAGCTAACCAACCACCGGGTAAGCCAAGAAAGTAAACGGCACCGGTGTATAAGCCATAAATTGCACCCGCTGTCGCGACGGTTAATCCAAGTCCTTGGGTTTGAAGGCTTGCTGTCATAAAAAGTACGAGCAGGGCGCGCATACCGTAATAACTCATGCGTTCCCACATTTCAGTGAAGAAAAGCGTTCTTAGGCCCCCTGGATGACCGAAAAAGCTTGTATCGATAGATGGTTTCATAATTATTTTTTAATTCCACATTGCTTATGGTTGTTATTGTAGAGCTCTATATTGGTCGGCTCTTTGATAATGGTCCGAATACGGATAACTTCTTATACTAGAGGTGGCGATAAGACACAAGATTTCGCGTGCAAACTTCGAAAGCCAAGTGTCAACCGACCAAGTATTGAACAATGCTGAGCAAAAGCGGTCGGATGACATTTATCTTAATTCTACGAGAAAATTACAGCTCTCGAATCGTTGCTACTATGATGCGTGCAATGCCATACAGTAAAAGTAGCGCTACGCCGAAAAGGACAAGATTATACAAAATAGTGGGGTAGGAATTGTCATCGGGTAGGGTGGATGATTCCACTGTCACCAGATGCTGTAGTTTTTGATAAGCTTCAACCCGAGCGTTTTCGAGCGTGATTAAAGAAGATGAATATGCCTGAATGGCCAGCTGTAGCTGGACTTGCAAATTGCTGTATTGTGCCATTAATTCACTCACAGAAAGGCTTTGCCCCGGTCCTTCGGTAGTGCTGATTTTTTCTTTCTGCTTTTCTACTTCTTTTTGAAGTGCACTGATTTCTCGCTTTATATTAATTACCTCTGGAGCCATGTTCGACATCATTGTGGCCATGGTGCTCAGTTCGGCTTTTTTCTGCGCAAGTGTCGCTTCAAGAGAGAAGGCTATCTGTTGAAACGCAGCGCCTTCGGCGGTGGGGTCTAAAACATTATATTTTGACTGAAAGCCCAAAATCTCTGTTTTTGCATTTTGAAGTTTTTGCTCTACAATTTCGTGCTCGCCTTTCGCGAATACCAGTTTAGATTTAGCTAAGTTGTTATTGATAGTATTAATAAATTGTTCAGCTTTCTCTACGATAGCCTGGTTAATTACTTGTGCATACTCAGCGTTAAAGGCCCGTGTACGCAATGTAATTACCGAAGACGTAGAATCAACACTTACGTCAACGTGGTTAAGGTAAAATTGATAAAAGTCTTCTTGTTTATGCTCTGAGGATAGACCGCTGAACATGTCTGCCTCATCAGAGGTGTAGTGGTCACGCAATTGAATAGTGCTGTCTAGATACCTAATCATATCGGCAGACTGGATATAGGCTTCTACTAAAGAGCTTTCGTTACCGCTCCCACCAGATACGCCAGCAGCCATAAGAAGAGAAGATGGGTCGAAACTGCTGCCACCATCACTTGATTTTACAATTAACTGACTTTGACTTTCATACTGAGGCGCTGCCCAAACGATAAGATAAAAGGCATAAAGCACCCATGGCAGAATAAGAAGTGCGGTTTTATTCTGTTTAAGAAGAGTGTTTAGCTGTGTAAGAGATTTTTCCACGGTGTTAAACCTATTTAAGTGATTTCTTATTGTCCGCATCCTGCGTATACACGTCGATGCCTTCTTCAAGATCTTGATAATATGTGAGCTTTCCATCATCAATGATGACAGCTGAAGTACAAAACTCTCGGATTTGATCTAATTCATGGCTCACCATAATGACGCCGGCCTGTTTACTTTTTTCTTTTAATGAGAGCCGGGCTTTTTTACGAAAAAGTGGGTCGCCAACGGACGTTGCTTCATCGATAAGGTAAATATCAAAATCGATGTTCATACAGCATGCAAACACAAGCTTTGCGCGCATACCCGAAGAATAGGTGCGAACAGGAAGGTCGAAACGATTGCCTAACTCGGCAAATTCCTGAACCTTTTCTTCATATTCGGGAAGAGAACGAACATTGTTAATCCTTCCCACAAAGCGCGTGTTCTCACGCCCTGTCATTTGTGGGTGAACGCCAGTGGCCAGTGCCACTGGCCAAGACATGGCTTTATTAGTGACAACGCGGCCTCTGTCTGGATATTCACTTTTAGCGAGCATGCGAAACAGCGTAGATTTACCCGCCCCGTTTTTACCTAAAATAGCCACATTATCTTCGCTTGGGAAATCGAAGTTTAAATTCTTAAAAATGTACTGCGGTCCCATTTTACTGGGATAGCTTTTGGTTAAGTTTTCTATCTTTATCATCTAGATAGCACCCTTTTCCATGTGATGTGGTACATCGAAAGGCTTAAGAATAAGAAAACAACGGTAATTTCGATAGCAAAGGCAAGTGATACACCTTTATGGCCATAAGACTCAAAACAGGCATAACGTGCTAGTTCGTTGAAATGCACTAGCGGATTCCATGTTAGATACGGCCAAAACTCTTCTGGTAAGTCTTGCAAACTGAAGAATACACAGGAGATAAACATAAGCGGCCGTGTAAGCATCGACTTAATTTTGTCCACTTCAGGTACAAATGCTGCTGCAATGGCAAACATAAGACCAATCGAGATTGAAAATATCCATAAAAGTAGAAACAAAAAAATCAAAAGTAATGGGTCATGAACAACGAATGTTTCTCCCATCAGAAAAAGTGCCAAGGCTAGGAGCATAACAACAACCACTTTTACTGAAAACTCTAGGAACCCAGCAGTGATAATGGCAGATATTGGCTGAACTTGTCTAAATGCATAAAGGGGTTTGTTTCGTCGCACCGATGTTGACACCGACTGTAAACACGTTGTGAGAGACTGCAGGCCCACCATGCCTACCATCATAAAGATAAACAATGGAACAGAGTGAATGTCACCACCACTGATAAGACCCCGAAGATAAGACAATGCAAAAATAAATGCGAAAGGCTCTAAAAATGCCCACCCCAATCCAAATTTGTCATTGAATTTGCTTTGCAACTCGCGAAGGAAAAGCGCAAAGACTACGCCTCTCCATGCATAGAGTTGTTCTTTAAACGTTACCATTATTAGTTTGTCGCCACATTGGCGGCAACAGCAACTTGGAAGACAATTTGAGTGATATCTTTCACCGCTTGAAGCACTTTAGTATCGATAGCAGGTAATACAATAATCTGATCGCCAGGCTCTAGCTTACTTTCAGCACCCGATAACAAGCTACCGTTTAAGTTGCTAAATGTGACGTTACCATTTTTACGTACAATTAAGATGCGCTCGTCTTCCGCTCTTTCTGTAAATCCGCCAGCCCACGCTAAGTAGTCTTCGGTGGTCGCTTCAGGATTAAATACAATAGATTGAGGTAGCAGTACCTCACCACCTACATGAACTAGGTCGGTGATTTCCGGAATTACAATAGTGTCGTTCGGTTCAAGGAGAATATTCGCGATGTCACCGTTTTCAGAAACGACAACCCTTCCTTGAGGTTCGACTTGTCTAGCTCGAGCAATAAAATCAGCGACGAGCTGCGCTTCTTGTGCGCGGATTGCCCCTTCGCCCGTTGAGCTAATTGGTGCGGTATACATGCTGCGTTCAAGACGCTGTAGGCCTTCTTCAATGATTTCTTTTTGCTTTATTGCCACGCTTTCTCTTAATAAAAAGATATTTTGAGTGTCTGATAAGGCGGTGTCAGCCTCAATATGATCTAACACGTCAAGCAGGCGAGTGCCTTTGTCAATCATAACTTGTGAGGCGCCTGAAAAGGCTCCGGCAACGTTTATGCGATATATTTGCGGTTCGTTATCGGCTACGTACTCTACCGTATCTCCTGCACGTAATGTTAGAGCAGAGAACTCCTCTATGCTTAAATATCTAGCATATTGCTTATCTCCCCTTACGCCTGCTACTGAAGCGTGAGACGCAAACTCACCAGGACGAGCGAAGTAGTTGACGGCTTCACCGTTTAGCTCTTCATTCAAAAATTCAAATGTGAAGCTGTTTCGTGCACCTGTTTCAACAGTAATAGTGTTGCCAATAGGGTGCACTAAAATAGTATCGCCATCTTTAAACGATAGGGAAGGAAGCTTTCCGTTTCTGAAAAAGGCATAAAGGTCTGCGCTTGCTACCACTTTGTTATCGCGCAATACATCTATCTGTCTAAAGCTGCCGCGCTGAAAGTCTACACCGCCCGCTCTTTTTAAAAAATAGAGAACGCTATCAGAAGCAAGGCCAGCGTATTGTCCCGGTCGTAACACTGGTCCAGAAACGTAAACCGACACAGGAGTAGTCGTAAGAAGGTTTACATATACATTGACATCATTAGTGTAAACCTGACGTATCTTGCCAGTTACGGTTTGATTAACACTGCCTGCTGGCGTATTTGCAACACGAATTGGGCCTATGTTTGGAATAAAGATATTGCCCTGGTTATCCACAGTGACCACATCTGAAAAGTTAACTGCGCCCCATAACCAAATTGAAATTTTATCTCCTGGTGCTACAAGGTAATTGTCATTCATTCCAGAGGTGCGCTCAGATTCAAATCCACCGATAAACAGATTAGCCGCAAAAGGCGGGTTTTCCATCGCTGTTTGTAGAGGGAATACGGTATCTATTGTGGGCTCACCCGGCAAAGAGACGCCATTTCTGGGTTGGGTTGAAAACTGCCCTACAGCGCTGCCAGGTTGTGTTGCCCCAGGAAGCGTTCGTTGGCTTGGAATATTAAGCGGGGAAACAGCCGAGGTTCCCGCAGACGAGCTGTTCGTTTGCTGAGCTCGCTGTCTTAGCTGTTCTATCTGTTCGGCGCTTTGACTATTTGCGTTGGTACTAAAAACTAAAAATGTAATGAGAAGCGGTAATGCAACCGCTAGAGATTGTTTAAGCTTAATCACGTTATGAGCCATCATCTTAATTAAACGCCTTCCATGTTAGTGGTTCCGACAAGTGGGTTTATTAAAACCCACACACCATCTCGTTCGCATGACGTAAGTTTTTTACGAGTAGCGCTAGGCACTGCCTCTTTACTGCTATCGCTTAACACGAATCTTATACATTTATTGCCTGTGGCTGAAATATACCGCTCTTTTGACTGATAGCGAACGCCATCAAAGGTTATCGGTATTAAGTCGTTAGTATCAAAAAGCATATTCGCTCTTGGAATATTGATAGTCAGTGCAGTGGTACTATTTAGCGAATAAGCTAGAGAAGAATGAACCAATGGTATGTCAGCTTTTGTAACGGTGGGGGTATTGGTACAACCTGTTACGCCCATCATTACGGTGACAGCAGAGAAAAAATAGGTGATGTGTTTTAACATTCGCTTTCATATCCGTGTAGCAATTTGGCGATAGGATAACACAAGATTTATTAAAAGCGTGATCGTGGATTTGTGTAATACACTGCTCAACAAATAAAAGTGTTTGGATACTTGATGCTATATACTGCGACTCGCTGTTTTGCCCTAAATAAAGTGACTATTTTCGATACCTGAAGCTTCATTAAAAAGTAGTAAAGCTGCTTTAAATTTGCACATTTGCCTAATTGTTGCCTCATTTGCATAATTATTGCTTAATTATTGGATGATCGCACGAAGGTGCCATGATTACTGTCTACTAGTCATTGATTAATTACTAACTCACGCTCGTATCTGCGCCAGTAACTTTTCAAGCATGTTTAGCAGCGCAAATAAAGAAACGATTCTTAAATGAGTAACTGTAAGTGAAGAAAGAGTAAAAGATGCAGCTTGTGTCATTTTGGCGACTTAAATTAATGCATGTATTAGTGGTTAATGCCGCCGCTATCATTGAATTGAAGAAGAAAGCGTTCGCATATTGCGTTTTATGAAATAAAAGTAGCGATAGAGTGGCAAGTTACAGATACTTTTTTGCTAGCTAGGGTGGTTACTTAGGCAAATGTTTTATATCATTGGAAGTGATGAACTGCGCAATGGCGGAGCAAAAGAGTCCGTTCAGTCCTGCTGTAATTAGGGAAAAGATTGTTGTTTTACATGGAACTAATGTTGAAATATTTACCAATAACAAATACGACTTGTGTTGGGTTTTCGCAAACCGGCAGAGGTAACGAGGAATTGTGCTTTTTATGCTAGCTTACCTGCAGTTTGTGCCGCTTTTCACTGCATTTTTTGTTGCGCTTATTTTGTTAGTGGTGATGACTCCGCTTGCGCATCAGTTTGGCTTGGTTGATCAACCTACAGCAAGAAAGCGTCATGCCGGAATAGTGCCTTTAACGGGCGGCGTTGCTATTTTTATGGCTGTGTTGGTTGCAAGTGTTGCAACCGATGTGTGGATGAAAAACAATCCACTGTTCTTTACCGCTTCTGCTTTTGTTGTTTTGCTTGGCATGTTAGACGATAGGTTTGACTTAAGTGCCAAAGGCCGACTTATGTGTCAGTTTGGAGTCGCGTCTATCATGGCGTGGAGTGCGCAAAACTACATTACCTCTTTAGGCAGCATTCTAGGGGCTGAGGAAGTATTTCTCGGTATTGGAGGTTATTTCTTCACTATTGTGTGTGTGGTGGGCGTTATCAATGCGTTTAATATGATTGATGGTATCGATGGACTAGCCGCTGGAATGAGTTTAGTCATTCTATTAACGTTGGTTGGCTTTCTAATCGCAACGGGTAATGGCGTTGCTATCATGGAACCGCTTATCATTGTCGCTGCAATTGTTCCGTTTTTAGCGTTTAACCTTAGCTGGAAAGGCTTCAAGGGCAACAAAATTTTCATGGGCGACTCTGGCAGTATGTTTGTGGGTCTCACCATTGTCTGGTTATTGGTTGATCATACACAAGGAGAAGGAGCCGCGTTTAGACCTATTACCGCGGTTTGGCTTATAGGCCTCCCTTTAATGGATATGGCAGCCATCATGTATCGTCGTGCTAGAAAAGGGCAATCCATGTTGCGGCCAGACAGACAACACCTTCACAATATTTTTATGCGAGCGGGGCTTAGCAGCAGAAAATCCCTTATTGCTATTTTAGCATTGGGCGCGTGTTTCTGTGCGGTCGGAATACTGGGTGAAGTCTATCAAGTCTCGGAAGCTATTATGTTCTGGGGTTTCATGGCACTGCTTGTGGTTTACAGTTTCGTTATTCAAAATATTTGGAACGTCCTGCGATTTATAAAGCGTGTGACAGCCTAGCTCTCAAGAAGTCCTTAACTTACTCGCAATGATGAAGAATATGCAGAACTGAAATGCGTAGATGCCAGCAGCATTTCTCTGTAAGATGTTGTAAAGAAGCGCACTAATTACGCCTCTCTTTGTTTGCACACGTCACAATCGGTAATCTATTTGAATAATCAATTTTCTATTCTTTCTAATAACAATCAAAAAAATCGTGTAGAAACTATTGTCGCTATGGCCGTTTATCATGCGGACAATGTAGTGTGGTTGAAAGAAGCCATGAGCAGTATTACCACGCAGGATTATCGCGACTTTTTGTTTGTCATTGTTGTTGACGGTTCGGTTCCTAAGGTAATTTTGGATACGGTGTTAGATGCGTCAAAGCAGGATAGCAGAATTGTTGTTGCACAAAATTCAGGTAATGTAGGTCTTGCGAGCAGCATGAATTCAGCTGCAGAATTCGGCCTCACCTTCGAACCTCAATTTTTCGTGAGAATGGATGCAGATGATATATCTGAGCCTAATCGTCTTTCCCGTCAAGTGTCTTATATGAGAAGACACAGCTATATTGCGGTGTTAGGTACAGGGTTAACTGAGGTTAACGAACACGGTGTTAAAGTGGGAGCGCGAGTAATGCCTGCCTCTCATAAGCAAATTGCAAGAATACTGCCCCGCCGTTGCGCGCTTAATCACCCAACGGTGGTGATTCGATATAACGTATTTAGAGACGGGTACCGATACGACAGCAGTTTGATGAATACTCAAGACTATTTTTTCTGGATAAAGCTTGCGTCTGAAGGTTACGTCTTCAGAAACTTAAAAGATCGATTGTTAAAATTTCGCCGTGTGAATAATTTTTATAAACGCCGAGGTCTCAGTAAATCCTTAAACGAATTCAAAGCACGAATATACGCCATCATAAAATTAAAGCAGTATTCACTGTATAATGTGGCCTATGCCTTTGGTGTGCTGGCATTGCGACTAATGCCCGGCAAATTAGTGAAGTTGGCCTATAAGTTAGATAGGCATTTACTTGAAAGGTTTGGTAAGCATTGAGTATTGGTATTGTCGTAATTCTTTACAACCCCGACGTGGAGCATGTAAATCATCTGATTAATGAGTTTGCTAGTGATGATTGGCAGATAGCCATTGTCGATAACTCTCCTCATCCCACTCAGTTAGACTTAGCTAGCAACTGCATCTATTCCCACTATCCGTCAAACCTGGGCATTGCAGAGGCGCAAAACATTGGTTTACGTGCGCTGTTTTCTCACTCAATCGGCTATTGTTTTCTTTTAGACCAAGACAGTAGTTTCTCACCTACTATTGCTGCTTCGCTGTATCAGCAGTTTATAGCGCTTGAAAAAGTAAGTCCTGTTGCTGCTATAGGCCCAGCTATTCACTGCCAATTCAGTAACACAGTGCAGGAAGGAGTGATTCAAAAAGGTAAGCAGATATCGTTAGGACTAAAAGAAGTTAAGCAGATAATAGCCTCCGGTATGCTCATTTCTCAACAGGCATTTGAGAAGGTGGGTGAGAAAGAGTCTGCATTGTTCATAGACGGAGTCGATCATGAGTGGTGTTGGCGTGCAAAGCTTAAAGGCCTAAAGGTTTATCAATCTCAATTAGTCAGCATGCCACACAGGCAAGGCGACGATAGAATTAAAGTATTTGGCATAACCTTTAAACAAGGAACGCCTGTAAGGCTGTACTACCAGTTGAGAAATGTACTTATTTTAAGTCGCCGGCGCTATGTCCCCATTTATTGGAAATGTCGTCATCTTTTCGCAATACCATTGCGTTACGTTGTGAATCGTTTCGTTTTTGAAAATGGACAAGAGCGAGGTCAGTTCATGCGTAAAGGGCTTAGAGACGGCATCAAAAAGACTTACGGCCCCTTGAAGTAAGAATAACGCTCAGTAAAACTGAAAACCTGTGATGAAAAAAAGATCTTTTCTTTCACCATATTGGTGCGTGAGATATCATACTGTCACAACTTTGGTGCTGAAAACCCGAAAAAATTTATAATTTGTGCATTGAATCATTCTTTATGCTCAAAATGTGTTAGTTGGAACATCGATTGCATCTCATTACACAAGCTGACGTGCTTACCCAAAGTACAAACTCCTAATAAGGGTTGTGTAAAGAGACCGTCGAAGAATTTGAATCAAAAGGATATAGACTATGAGTCAGGTAAAAAAGGCAGTAATTCCAGTAGCAGGGTTAGGAACACGGATGCTACCTGCCACGAAAGCAATACCGAAGGAAATGCTTCCAGTTGTTGATAAGCCTCTAATTCAGTATGTAGTGAGCGAGTGTGTTGCAGCCGGTATTAAAGAGATTATTCTCGTTACCCATGCAAGTAAAAACAGCATTGAAAACCACTTCGACACCTCTTTTGAACTAGAGGCTACGTTAGAAGCGCGTGTAAAGCGTCAGCTGCTTGAAGAAGTACAGTCTATCTGTCCTAAAGACGTTACTATCATGCAAATCCGTCAAGGAGTTGCGAATGGCCTAGGTCACGCGGTACTTTGCGCTCGTCCACTTATAGGCGATGCACCGTTTGCAGTTGTGTTACCTGACGTCATCATTGACGATGCTGCGAGCAATCCTAAGAAAGACAATCTTGCCGATATGGTTGCTAAGTTTAATACAAGCCGAGTTAGCCAAGTTATGGTTGAGCAGGTTGCGCAGGAAGATATCTCTAAATTTGGTATCGCAGACCTAGATGGCGCGTCTATTACTCAAGGTGAGTCAGCGAAAATACACAAAATGGTAGAGAAGCCGCCACTTGACGAAGCACCATCTGATTTAGCCGTTGTGGGCCGTTATGTACTTTCAGAGAAAATCTGGGATCTACTTGAGTTCACGCCTCCAGGAGCTGGTGGAGAAGTTCAGCTTACTGATGCAATCGATGCGCTAATGAAGCTAGAGCAAGTAGATGCCTACTACATGAAAGGAAAGAGCCATGATTGTGGTAGTAAGCTTGGTTATATGAAAGCGAATGTTGAGTACGCACTACGCCATCCAACTTTAGGTGAAGAGTTTAAAGAGTTTTTAGCTACCATCAAAGCCTAATAATAGAACTCAAAGAATGAAAAAATGCGCCTTTCTAAGGCGCATTTTTTTTAAATTGTTAATTCAATTAACTTTTACCAAGCTTTGAATCTTCGATAGCATTTTGTTACCAATTCCCTTCACCTCGGTTAGTTGCGCGACTTCTAAAAAGGGACCAACCTGCTCTCGGTAATCAATAATCGCTTTGGCTTTTGATACACCAACACCCGGAAGCGTTTGCAATTCGGCTAGTGAGGCCACGTTTAAATCAAGCTTGTTGGCAACTGACTGGCTAGCATTGTGTCGTGCTTCGTCAGTATCCATGCTTTGTGAGTAAGCCACAGGTATGTGGAGTGACAGTGCGGTGAGTAGCATTAGTCCTGGTAGTGTTTTTTTCATCATCGTTCCTTGTTTTAACGGTGTACACCATTTGTACAACAAGAATTGTATGAGATTGAGGGGATTAGGCTAGTCCAGTTTTAGTACAGGTTTTAAAGTAATTACCTATGCTAACTGGTATAAGTGAAGAATGAGTAGATAAAAAAATAGCGGGCATTGCCCGCTATTTTTGATTTTTTACTGTAGTGCTTACAGACGTTCAATCAGTGCGTCGGTAAACTCAAGGGTGCCCGCTTCGCCGCCGAGGTCTCGAGTAGTACGGTCGCCGCTCTCAATAACGTCTTTTAGCGCTGAGCGAATTTTTTCTGCTTTGTCGCTCATGTTCAAATATTCTAGCATTTGCGCTGCAGCTAAAATTACTGACGTTGGGTTAGCAAGGTTTTTACCTGCAATATCAGGAGCAGAGCCGTGCACTGCTTCAAAAATAGCACAGTCTTCACCGATGTTCGCACCAGGTGCCATACCTAGACCGCCAACAAGTCCTGCACATAAGTCAGAAAGAATGTCACCGAATAGGTTCGTCGTAACAATGACATCGAACTGGTGTGGGTTCATAACTAACTGCATACAGCAGTTATCGACAATCATTTCTGCTGATTCGATGTCTGGGTAACGTTCACCAACTTCACGGGCCACTTTAAGAAATAGACCAGAGGTTGATTTTAAGATATTGGCTTTGTGAACCGCTGTAACTTTCTTTCTGCCTTCGCGGCGAGCAAGCTCATAAGCAAAGGTCACAATCTTTTCTGCGCCGTCACGTGTAATCTTACTCATGGCTTCAGCTTCGTTGCCATCTTCAGACACTACTTGACCAAGACCAGAATACATACCTTGGGTATTTTCGCGCACAGTGATGATATCGATGTCTTCGTAGCGCGCTTTTGTGCCTTTAAAGGAGATTACTGGGCGAAGGTTTGCGTACAGTTTAAACTGCTTGCGTAGGCTCACGTTAATAGACGTGAACCCTTCTCCTACTGGAGTAGTAAGAGGGCCTTTAAGTGCTACTTTGTTTTTTGCAATGAGGTCGAGTGTCTCTTGTGGTAGCAATTCGCCATGTTCTTCTAGAGCAACGAGTCCTGCGTCGGCATAATCGTAGGCGAAGTTACAGCCAACCTTGTCTAAAATTTTTGTGGTTGCATCGATGATATCCGGGCCAATGCCGTCACCGCGAATGACTGTAATATGTTGCTGAGTCATGATGGGAGATCCTCTAGTAATTCTGTTGTCTTAGTCGTTAGGTTCTATATGCACCGCTTTATTGTAGCGAGCACAACACGCCATTGCTTGCCTGCTTATTATAAACTTGAAAAAGTAGGGGATATTAAAATGTCGCAGTGCAAAAGTTTGCGTATTTTATACGATAGAAGGCATAAGTTATAGCCATTCGTAAATATAAATTGGAAATGAGCAGAACCCTCTATATGAAATACCAGTCAAAAAGAACTGCTTTACTGCCTTAAGCCTGAATAAACAATCCAGAGCACTAAAAAACGGCCTGTAGAGAGAGCTACATTTAGAGATAAGCTACCCAAGGAAAAAGCTAATTAGCGAGGCAGTGGGCATATCAAGTGAGGTTTTTGTTCATTCACAATGTGCGCTAGGTCACTAGAAGACAAGGACAGTACAGACATCCACAGCTTTACTTCTTCAGTGGTACTCAAGTCTTTATCAGGCGTTGTTAATAGGTACGCTTTGGCTAAATAAAAACCCAGCGATATAACCGCGTGCTCTTTTCTTAGTGATGTTGGCACAGCGTCGTTTGTCTTATTACACTGATGGAGAACAGCACGCCACGTAGCGCTTTGATGCCAGTTCTCAGCTAGCTCACTGGCAATAGAGAGCCAGGGCGATGGTGTCGTTATTTTAAACGTATTATTGATAGAGAAATTCGGGTTTGGTCGAACAGGGAGTTTGGTAATTACTTTCAAGCCTGGCAGCGTGAAAAGCGGTGAGCAAGCAAAGGTCATAGTCAGTGCCGCGGATTGGGCCGTAAACTTGGTCTTGGTAAGCGATGCGATATGACTGGCAAACGCGCTGGCAACCAGTGTGAATTGCTTGCAGGTATCTACAAGAGGAAACTCATGCTGTGTTAATCGCTCCATTAAAGCAAATTGAACAAGCATATCGCCAACGCGCTCAGTACCGTAAGTGAGTACTGCCTGTTTTATGGTTTTCACCGGTAGTTGCAAGCGGTTATCTTGGCTCGCTGTGCTTATCAAAAAATGATTGAACGTAGGAGCACGTTCTATTTTCTCACAAAGCGCTGGAATATCGATGTCGCGTTTTTGCAACTCGTCAATAATGTGCAAAAGTGCTGAAGGGGGGCGTTGAATAGCAAATGTTGTTGGAAAAAAAGGCTGCCCTCCCTTTACTAGTCTAGGGGCTCTAGTTTCATTAAAAAGCGCAATGAACGCATCAAATTCAATGTGTTGGTGTATTGGCGAGCGTATTGATGAAGCAGGCACCCAGTCACTATCGCGGTCGGCATTACGAGCAACCGCTGCAAAACTGTGGTTTTGCTGTATATCTACAATGGTTGCCGGAATACCACTGGCATACACTTTCTCGCCTGGCATAGCACGCTCAAAAAGCGGAGACAGTGAGGGCAACAAGCCGTGATGGTGCACAGGTATTAAGCGAGTGCATTGAGAAAAGAGACTATGCTTTTTTTCCGCCGGTGCGCTGCTGATAATTTTAGACAGTAAACAAAGTCGTTGTGCGCGGTTGAGTTTAGCACTGGCAAGAGAGTGGGCTTGTGCATTTTTGGCTGAAAATACTACCCGTTTTAACCGCAAAATATCCAGCCAAGACGATAAGCCTTTCGCGCGTAAAAATTCAGAAATTGCTTTACTGTCATTCGGTTTTCTTTCTTGGCTCGCGTCGCCTGCAAGTCCGGCATCTGCTTCGTCGCTTTTATCATGACCAGTAAGGTGATAGAGGGCCAAGGTTGCCGCAATAAGATGCTGAAGATAGTGATCGTTAAAGTGATTGAGCTTACCAAATACCGTCAATAAAAGTATGTGGGTTAACTGCGGGGGGAGTGAGTTTTTAGTCCCATGAGCCGCTAGTGCCGCGGCGGGCTCTTCATTAACAAGCGCGATGGCTAACTTGGCATTTCTAAGCCATAGGTTAACTTTGTTATCAACGCTTTGCGAGAGAGTCGGTGCAGCAAGTATCTGAGAAAACGTCGACTGAATATCGGCTAATGCCATATGGGGCTAGCTTTCTTGATAGCTAGAGTAGGCACCTTCTCCCCAGGCAATGAGCTTGTCATTTTCAAACAGTAGAGGCGTACATTCATCTTGGGTTGTTAACCCATCGGCGCGGACATGCTGCGTTCGAAAGAACATAACTTGAATAGCGTTCACCCCTTGGCGTTTCGCTTCAGTCAAATCGGGTGAGCCGAGTAGTGCAAGCACCTCCTCTCGCGTACTGCCTAATTTAAGCTTGGTAATTTGAACGCGGTTATACTCTTCTCGATCCTTCCAATCCATGTTCTCAGGCTTATCTGGATAGAACGCGATAATCATAAAAACAAATAACGCGTAAAGTCCTACGCCAGCTAGGATGAGTCGAATAACTTTGGTGTTCATAACCGTTACTTCTCGTGTCTAAATTAATGTAATAGTGACAAGCATGGGTGCCTATTGCAGATGCACAACGCGGCCGAATAACGTGGCCGAATACCTTGAGTGTGTAACGCATAGGCGTGCAGATACAAAACCCGCTAAACCTATTCGCTCATTCCCAGCTTTTATAATATTTTAAGTTTACCGTAAATTGTATGAGAATAATAAGCGATTATGGTAAGTGTTTATGTCAGGCCATCATTACCAGCAAAAGTATAAACGCTAAAGAGTAGAGGGCGAACGAGCAGCGCTTATTTTCAAAGCGCTGGCGGAGCAATACCTTTCTTGACTAAATGAACTGGCCACATGAATTGGATAAACTATTTCACCAAATAGCAGGGCTCGTAAGCGCTGCCAGGAAGCTTCATTCGGTGCTGTTTTACAAATGATTCCAGCAGTACATCAACATGCTTCATTAACGCCTTATCGCCTGTGATCTCAAAAGGGCCGTTTTCTTTTATCTGCTTAATCCCTTCTGCTTTTACATTACCGGCAACGATACCTGAGAACGCTTTTCTTAAATTCGACGCTAAATCGCTTCCACTTTGATGATGGTCAAGTTGAAGCCCAGCCATACTCTCGTGCGTTGGAATAAATGGCTGTTGAAAGTCTCGCTCTATTTTTAACGACCAGTTAAAACTAAAAGCATCTCCCATCGCACCGCGATATTTTTTCACTTTTTCGAGCCCTTTGCATAATGAACGTGCTACTTCTTCTGGGTCGTTCACTATAATTTGGTATTTCTTCTGTGCTTGTTTACCCAAGGTCTCTGCAATAAAATTATCTACTGCCTCAAAATATTCTTCACTGCCAGCAGGGCCGGTTAAAATGACAGGGAAAGGCTGTTGGTCATTTCTTTCATTCATTAGAATACCAAGAAGATACAGCAGCTCCTCAGCCGTGCCTACACCTCCTGGGAATATGACAATACCGTGTGCCAAACGCACAAACGCCTCTAAACGCTTTTCAATGTCAGGCATTATGATGAGCTCATTAACAATCGCATTAGGTGGCTCAGCGGCAATAATACTAGGCTCTGAAATACCTACGTACCGACCGGATTTGTGTCTTTGCTTAGCATGACCTATTGCTGCACCTTTCATTGGGCCTTTCATTGCACCCGGCCCACAGCCAGTACAAATATTCATGTCTCTTAGACCAAGCTGATAGCCCACTTCTTTAGTGTACTTATACTCAATTTGATTAATGGAGTGGCCGCCCCAGCATACAATGGTATTAACGCCATCGTTGCCCTCTAGCGCTTTAGCATGGCGAAGCATATCAAACACCATGTCGGTAATCTGTGCGCCGTCTGCTGGTGAGTGTTGATGTAAGAAATCATACTTATCGCCCATGTACAGTAAGTCTCGCAACACTGCGAATAAGTGCTCATGAACGCCTCTTACGAGGTTGTCGTCTACAAAGGCGACTTCTGGAGGGTTAATCAACTCAATTTTCACGCCGCGCTCACGGCGAACAAGTCTTATATCGAAACTTTCATAGGGGGCAAATAAGGTTTCAAAATTATCTTCATCAACACCGCTGTTTAAAACGGCGAGAGAGCAATTTCGAAACATGGTAAAGAGTTCGCTATCGGAAGCATCCTGCAGACGCGCAACTTCAGCTTGTGACAGTTGGCTCATCCAACCCATTGGGTTTAGCTGTACTTTTTTAATCACATTACTTCCTATTTTTGGGCGTCGGTGTCAGTAACGACTTGATTTCGGCCATTTCGTTTAGCTTGATAAAGGTATTTGTCTGCACGCTCAAAAGCCGAATCAATGGTATCTGTTGAGGTAAATGTCGTACCTCCGAGCGATACAGTAATAACCACTTTTTCTTGCTTAAACTTGAGCTGCATACTTTCTAAATCTTTTCTAATAGCCTCTAGTTTTTCTCGTAGTTTTTTCTCGTTGGTATCCGGCAGAAGCACCACAAACTCTTCACCGCCCCAGCGCGCAAGAAACTGATCGCCAGCCATATGACGCTTAAACGCTCGGCTAACAAGCTGCAGCGTTTTATCACCAGCGGAATGACCGAACTTGTCGTTAATTGATTTGAAGAAATCAATGTCGATAAGGGCAATAGAAAGCGGCTTTTTTGAAGATTGGAAGTGCTGATGCGCTACAGCCAACTGTTCATTGTACGCTTGACGGTTAGGTAAACGGGTAAGTGCGTCTGTTTTACTTTGCATAACCTGTTCGGCAATTTTCCGCTTATAAGAATCAGTTTGCTGTTGAAGCTTGTTGATTCGGTCCTGCATTGACGACAATAATGAAATGAGTGCTGTTTGGCTCTCGCTGTCGCTTGCCTGGGTATCCGTCAGCGTTTTTGACAATACTTTGATGCATGACTGTGTTTGCGTTTTAAGCGCGTCAAAAGAATCTGTTGTAGAAACGGCTTCTTCAATGTTGTCGATATAGGTTTTCAGCTCTGCATTACTGGCTGTGCGTTGCTCAAACTGCGCTTTGCTTCCATCAATACTTTTACTCACGTCCTCGCCAATTTTACCGAGTGACGTATGCAATCCCTGAATGACCTTTCCGGTTAAACTAGCTTCTGTCATGGCGTCTTGTACTATCATGCGAAGTACTACGACACAGCTTTCTAGTAGTTGCTCGTTAGCCATGCCTTGATCAAGCCGCTTTTTGATATCTAAAAGCTGTCTATCGTTGGGTTTTTTCTCTGTATATGAAGTAACCAGCTGATTTAGCTCTATAAAAATAGAGCGGTAAAAATGAGCACTCCCTCGCTCCGTACCTTCATCTTGAGTTGACTGTCGCAGTTTTGATGTGGCGGTTTCGGGCGTTGCAGAATCGCCTGATAACAAGCCTTTAACGTGCTTGCCAAGGGCAACCCGGTGAAGCTGAACCGCTCTCGCGTAGAGCCTGTAAATGCTGAATATATCTGATACAGGCTGATTAAGTTTTATGAGCTCTTGAGTAGCAAGACCGCGAAGCTCTTCATCTTCAAAGATTATTTTCTGCAGCTGCTTCATAGCATCTTCAATAGATGACACCGTCTCAAGGCTGTACTTGCGAAGGCTAATATCTTGATGCTGAAGCGCAGCATTCAGTTTATTGATACTGACTGTAGCTAAACTGAAATTGGGCGTGCCGGATAGGTGTCCGCGCAGGGTTTTCAGTTCACCATCAACCTTGTCTGAAAAACCCTCGTAAAAAGATGAGAGTTTTATGATGAATTGACACAATAGCGCATTGTTTTTTTTGTACGCTTGCAGCTGTTTATCTTCCATGTTGCTCATCTTTTGTTGTTTATGGACACGTCACACTTGTAAGCTCAGTAAGGGTCTATTGTCGAGCTTGACGATGGTTTGGGTAAGGTGCCTCAAAATTGGTGCGAAACGGATTGATATCGAGTCCACCTCTTCGTGTATATCGAGCGCAGACCGTCAGTTTTGTTGGTTTACAGTGATTAAGGATATCGGTGTAAATGCGCTCTACACATTGCTCGTGAAATTCATTGTGTTGTCTAAAGCTAATCAAGTATCGCAGCAAGCCTTCATGGTCGATTGGCGAACCCGTATATTTAATTTGGATACTGGCCCAATCTGGCTGGCTGGTAATAAGGCAGTTAGATTTTAGCAAATGAGAAACAAGCGTTTCACTCACTTCCTTGCCTTTATCTGATGTTGCTAAACCAAGATACCGAGTGTCGGGCTCATAATTATCAATTTCAATATCAAGCTCATCGAGCAATGTACCTTGGAACTCTTTAAATTGCAGAGTTTCAAATTCACTGGGTAATATCAGGTTAACTTCAACGTCTTTACCCGCGCAGGCAGACAAATCTTTTTTGAGCACTGTTTTTACATCGTCGCTGCTTTTAAAACGTGTTTGATTAAAGCTGTTTAGATAAAGCTTAAACGACTTAGACTCAATCAGGTTTTCAGAGGTGATTGGCACCATGCATTCAAGAATTGCGACCTGAGGTTTACCCCTCATATTAAGCCAGGATAATTCATAGCCTGTCCACGTATCGATACCTTCAAAGGGAAGCGCATCAGAGGAAGGAGCTCCTGATTTAAAAGACAGTGTGTCTCTACTTAGACTACGAGGCACCCCTTGAAGGAGCGCAGGGTTGTATTCATACTCGTAGTCTACTTGCTTACCTAACGAGAGATCGTCTGGTGCAGAAATAGTAATTTTTTCTCGTTTGTTGTCTGTCGACATAAGAACCCTAATGCATTAATCGGTATATCATCGCCAAACGTTGACTTGGCATATTTTACGTATAGTGTAACCCAAAAATACGAAGGTAATTAAATAATGGCTCTGTCTATTTGCGAACAACTGGATAATTTTGTTTCATCTTATGTCGAGAACGCCGACGAGGGCGTTCTGTCCATTCCTTATGACAAGGAGTGGCCCTCGTTGTGTTATAAAAGCGAAAGCGAGCAGGGACGGCAGGGGCAACAGGGGCTGCAGGGGCAAATAGTACCTTGGCAGCCTGTGAGACAAACACAGCCGTTGTCTTTTGATAATGTAGGTTCCGCCCTTGAACTCACCTTAGACAGTGACTACTGCACCTATTTCACGCGTTATTTTAGCAATAATCTAATTGCAACAGCCCCTCAGGGTGAATGCGAGCTGCTACAGGTGTGGAATGAAGAAGATTTCGAGCGCTTGCAGCAAAACCTTATCGGCCACCTGCTTATGAAGCAGCGGTTAGAACAGGCGCCAACGCTATTCTTTGGGTTAACCGATGAAGAAGATTTCATATTAACGGTAATCAACAAAACAGGCGAGGTTGCATTAGAGCAGGTGGGCATGGAGCCAAAAGAAATTTTGGCGCCGTCACTCGCTACTTTTCTTTCTACCCTTAAACCAAGCTCAGCAAGTCGATAACGCCTATTTTACAATACCGACGAATAGGCTTCTCAGTGCCGATCGCACATCTTACTATCGGTGGCGTAGCAGGTCAGCCAGCGATGCTTTCAGTGTTTCTACTTCTCGTTCGAGGGCATCTACTCGAGTCGCCAGGCTAACTGAGTCATCGCCAGGCTGTGTATCGTGCTGCGAATTATTAGTTTGTGCTCTTGGCGAACTGGCATTAAAGCGCTTAATTGCATCTATTGCTTCAGTAACCGACACTTTAAACGGCGCCTTCGAACGAAGAATTCCCACACTTGGAGTCTTGCCTTCTTCATGCATTTTTTGGCAGATAATGATTAATTGGTTGATGGTGTTGTTCATAGTTTATTTGTTACTACCCTAATGTTTATGCCGAGTGTCAATGTATCGCCCTCACTGTATTCCCTCAATGTGCCGCCCTCAATGTGCCGTCTTCAATGTGCCGTCTTCAATGTGCCGCCTTCAATGAAATGGGGGGGGAAAGCCTTTTGAGTTTAAATTGAACGTTAAGCATCGTACTTATAATCAGTCTTTATATTCATTACTCAAAGTACTGCAAGGCATATCAAACTTACCTTCGGCGCAAAGGTAAAATGTTAAAAAGACTAATAATTTGCCTTATCCACTAATTGTTAAGGTATTTAGTATTTGGCGTTTTCAATAAATATAATAAAAACAGAGTCTTACGTTTTGGCGCTATTTTTGATTGTTACTCGCTAAGTTTGTGCCTTGTAAAGTTTGCCATCTAATGGTGTAACAACTCAGCAACGGCGCAGGCGTGTTGACCATTTTGACCAAAGTTTGAATAGCAATAGTCAAGACGCCCTAAATAAATCAAATAATAATTAAGGAATATACATGAAAACACTCATTCTTTCTGTCGCTGTTGCGTCTTCATTACTACTTTCTGGCTGTGTTGTTTCTGTTGGAGGGGGCTCTGATAGTCACTACGGTTCAGATTGGGAAGACAGAGAGTTCAATAATCGTAAACATATCGCTAATCTTGAGGTTGGGGTTGGCTATGAAACGGTATTGAGAAAGATGGGAGTCGCCGACTTCAACGAACTTTTTGAAAAAGCAGATGGCACATACCGCGTACTGTATTACCGTACTCAAAAAACAATGGGTGATGGTGTAACAACAAAGGACGAATGTACACCACTGGTATTTAGAAACGGAAACCTTGCGGGTTGGGGAGACAGTGCCTACAACCTAATGCATTAAAATTTGTTAATAAAAAGTTAACAGGTGCTGGGTTTTCGCGTAGTCTAATCATTAATCAGTTCTACAGCGTATGAGTTATCGCTATTTGAATTTGCGTGAACCGTATCTTCAGTGGTCATTTTTTCAAACGCGAACTTAGATATAAGCCTACACGGAGGCCCACTCATGGATATCGAATCAAATGAGGCTGTTCTTGCTCCATCAGCCGATACGGTTAAAGCCATTTATCTTGGCGTTGATGATTTAAAAATCGCGGCATCTATCCTTTATAACGCTTATGTGGATGACCCTCTGTTTTTGGAAATTTTCCAAGCAGAAAAAGAAGGTTATGAGAGTCGGTTGCGCTCGGCTATCCGAGAAGAGCTTAATGCGTTTTGGGTTGCAGAGCAGCCCATGATAGGGCTGTTTGATGCTGAACGTTTAATTGCAGTAGCGTGCCTTACTGCTCCTGATGCGGCATTTGGTGCAGGGCGATATTGGCACTGGCGACTTCGTATGTTGCTTACCGCTGGGCTTTTCGGAACGAAGCAAATGCTGGAAAAGGAAGAAAAAGTACGAACCCTGGTTCCAGCAGAGAATTTTCACATGCTTAGCTTCATTGCTGTGCATCCTGATTATCAAGAACACGGTTTAGGTCATATTCTACTTGGCGCAATTGACAGCGTGGTTGAAGAAGACGCTAAAAGCGCAGGTATTGCGGTATTCGTGACCATTGAAAAGCATAAATCCTTTTTTGGCGATGACAAATACAGTGTTGTTGGTGATTTATCTTTATCTCATGTTAATGGGTCGGTGATGTTCAGAGCTAAGTGATAGCCAGATCGCTCTGACATGCAACTTTCTCAGCAGCAAATACTCGTATAGCGATGCGCTTACGTAAATGCAGAGATGATAGTTCGTTGCGAACGAACCGGCGACATCTTTTATGCTTTCTGATGTGTCCCCGAAACTAGTGTGCCCTAGTCTTTTAATCCAAACTTTTTTCGAATTCGTTTAGCCCATGAGGGCCTTTGTATTTTGTAACGATTTGGGTGATCCGGAAGAATGATACTTGGGTTAGCTACTGCAAGTGCTTCGAAAAAAGCGTGTCGGTTAAAGCCGCGATAATTGTGATACATAAGCTGCTTCTTCTCTCCACTTTTCAACACAATGAAATTAGAAATATGATGCCTTGTGTCACTGATTTGCTTTAACTGTGTAATGTCATCAATGTTTACCTGCCAACTGATATCACTGAAGGTAGGGTCGAAGTAGGACAGTTTAGTGGATGACACACAAACTCTAACCTCTTTATTTTTACACCAAAACCATAATGCCAACCCAAGCAAAGTAGCTTCAATAAACCAAATGGCGATATCCAGCACATCAAAAAGTTCATTGAGTGCAGTGCTATCGCTTGTAAAATTTGGAAGATATCGATGTGCTGCCTCGTATAAAACAAGCGCCACGCCAGCATTAAAAACAAGCAGTAACGCGGAAGAGCGCTGCTTTCTTGTAAAAATGAAGTGAGTTGCCATACGATCTTTCTCAGGAATGAACCTTATAGTAAGACTACAATAGAGTGTTAATTCGCATTAGCAAAGTAGAACGTGGCAAATAGTCGATGGTGAGTTGCGCCTCTATCAATAACCATATTGAAATATTCGAACGAAATATATACTTCGAATTTCTGAACGCCATCCACCCACCTCACCAATTGCTCAGGCAAGTGTGAGATATCTCCTACAAAATCTGTGAGTTTTCCGCCTTTTTTTATATGGTAAATCTTTAGACTAAAGTATAAAGCGTTTGATTTTTATAGGCTTTTTAGTTTTTATCCAAAAGTTGTAGAAGATCACTCCTTAAAACTTTGTAATTTCGTATAGCGGTAATATTTAAAGATTATATTATTTAGCACGTCACAGGGAAACACGATGAGTCAGGATGATTTGCAAGGATGACCTAGGACAACTTAAGGATGAGACTCTCACATGAAGTGAGAAAAAGGAAATGGACAAGACAAGGATGCTAATTACAGGACGTGCTTAAGGGATGAAGGATAGGGACATCTCGCAAAAAGGATTCACAATTGGATGTGGGCAGAGAACAGGATGCTTCTTCTGCATTGCTAGAAAGGATGAGTCAGGGACGATTGTACAAGGTTGTAAAGCAAGGATGTAAACAAGGATGCTATAAGCAGGGAGCGCTTAGGGAATGAGCGGGCTACAGCAGGATGTGTAGTCAAAAGGACTATAAAACAATGGATAAGGAACGTCAGCGGAGTCTGACACGGACAGCCTCAGGATGAGGAATACTGCAGAATGGATTTGCAGTAAAGAAGGGAACAATGGAAAGGGACCTACGCACGGACGGGTAGCTCACAAAGGGTATTGTGAGACAAGATGGAAAGGGGCGAAGACGGATTCTGATCGGGAAGATTTTAGTCGCAAAGGATCGCAGAGAGGGATGCTCAAAATTACGAAAAAGGGGGAAGTCTGATGACTTCCCCCTTTTTTATTAAACGCGATGGGGTGGAACCTCGGTGCGTATGACGCGGCTTCCTACCAACTCTACCTCTCCGCTGTATCTATCTTCACCATTGCTTGAAAATTCAAACATAAACACACTATTCCAATCGGGCTTTCCGAGTTTAAACGAGAGACGTGTTTTAGCTCGCGCAACACTCAATAATTGAAGTTGGTGTTTATCACAGTACTGTTTTAAGTAGGTATTAGTGCTTTCTGATATGCCTCTTATTCGCCAGAATTGATAACTGATAAAGCCAATTGCCAACCATAGGGAAAGCTCTAAAAGTGTCATACTACTTCCCCGTTTGCGCAAAAAGTTGATTAAAGGCTTTGGCTAATACGGCCGGACGGTCGGGTGAGCGTAATAGGGTAAGTACTTGACGGCGCAACTTCGGAACTTGAACTAAGTCAGAGAAGAACCCAGAAAACAAAGCTCCTGCATGACCTTCACTTTCATCTGCCTTTGCTGCTTGTGTTAAAAACAAGGCTAACAACTCATTGTCCATTTGCTCATAGTGACGAGCGGCTATAACGCTTAGCACGTCAAGTCGCATTGAAATGTCTTTATTTAAAATACTCTTGAGTTCACAGTGAAGCTGCTGATCAAACTCATTGCTTGAAAGGGAACGCAGTGCAGCGAGGTTAATATCATCGTACTGCGCTTTTTGAAAAAAGCGTTGTAACACGAACGTCTCGACAGGTTTTGACAGAGGTACGTACTCGAGCATTTCCATAAACGTATTCAAAAATACGTCAGAATACAAACTTACATTGTTTACAAACGCTTCTTCCAACCTATTCCGATGACTGTGGGTAGGTAGAGAAAATGCAAAATCCGCCACACTTTGCATAGACAGTTGCTGCCAATCCACTAACTGTGGCGCTTGAATGTAAGCCTCAACTTGTTTGGCTTCATCGCTAAGGGGCTGCGATAATGAGTGTTTAACTAACGCATTAAACTGAGCCAGCAACGCTTGATTGGGAACAAACGAGTAGGGGTTATCAGGCAGTGTCTGTGCCTTTTCAGTATCCTCTATTATGGACTGACCCAACGCATCGACAATAATATCAAGAAAATGATTACGGGCGGCTGTGACTACTAAGCCTTGTTCATCAATAGGTAGCTTTACAAACCAAATATAATGTTCACTCGAGCTTTGCTTGTTCCAAAAAACAATACCAAACCATGCGTGCTGTTGGCGCGGGAGGGGAGCGTAGGCATTGCCACTTTCAATATCTAAGAATGATTGATTATCAATGATTGTCAATCTGCGACCAATATCGAATACCTTGTATTCAGTACCAGCGTGTAATAAGAATTCACTGATTGAATTAATTGTGTCTGCGCTCATCAAAACATCCTAAATACTACAAATTTATCCACGTGAGCTTTTTGCTCATAATTGTGTGCCTGAATAGACTTTTTCTAAATACACGTTTTCATTACGCTGAAAAGAACAGGATTGCACACAAGCGTGCATGGCCAGCGTCGCTTTTCTATATGTGTTTCTCGAACATGTATCGCTAATACGAGCCTAGAAGCTTCTAATGCTATTAGTTTATCACAGATATTACGCACTCAGACATGCACACAGTGACGAATACAGCAGTGACAGGGTTCTGATTAGCCTGATATAATTTCGCGATATATTTTTGAGCATTCGTTGGTAGTGAGTTAATGGTAAATCAGGTCTATCAAAATATGGCCTCAGCAATAGAGACACTCGTTTTGTTGATGGACAATGAAGGGCTTTGGCCGATTACTAATCCTACTGAAGCTATGCCTTCTGAAACGGCGTTGCGCAGCCAAGTACCATTTGCTTTAGACACCATGGGATTTGAAAGCTGGTTGGCTTACGTCTTTATTCCTAAAATGAGACATATCCTCAGTGCTCAAATGCCTATACCAAATATGAGCATCACACCGGCCGCTGAGCAGTATTTTACCTCAGCCCCTCCAGCTATTCTCGACCAGCTTAAAACGATTGATGGGCTCTCGAGCAAAGCGAATTCGAACTAATGGGACGACTACACAAACTAGCACACGGAACAATTCAAATGGCGTTCTTGCAATGAACAATGAAGCAGTCGATAAGCCCTCATCGAAGCACATGGTTGAGCAGCCAAGGTCACTGGCCGGTCCTTTGAAGGTTTTGTATCAAGATGAGGATATTGTTGCCATTGAAAAGCCTCCTGGTCTTTTGGTTCATCGAAGTCCTATCGACAAACATGAAACCGTTTTTGCCGTACAAACTTTAAGAGATCAGCTCGGTAAGCACGTATTCCCTGCTCATCGATTAGACCGGCCAACATCCGGCGTACTGTTATTTGCCTTCGATGGGCGCATGGCGGCGCAGCTTGGTCAGCAAATGATGCAAAAACAAGTGCATAAAACCTATCATGCCGTTGTAAGAGGGTTCGTTTACAACACTGGGCTTATCGATTATGCGCTCAAGTACAAGTACGATAAAATTGCAGATAAACACAAGCGCCCGCAGCAACCTGCGCAAATGGCAACCACCACCTACGAATCCTTGGCAAGCTATGAAGTGCCCGAGCCGGTAGGAAAATATCAGAGCGCTCGCTATTCGCTAGTAAAACTTACGCCAAGCACGGGGAGGAAGCATCAACTTCGTCGACATTTGGTTCATATTCGTCACCCAATTATTGGCGATACCACGCATGGCGACGGAAAGCAGAATAAATTCGCTAAATCGCACTTTAGTTTTAATAATTTGGCCTTAAACTGTACGTCAATGGGATTTCATCATCCTTCATCAGGCAGATGGATGACAATATCATCAGAACTTCATCATGAAATGGCGACATTTGTACGCCATTTAGAAAACTTTCGCGTTGTTCCTTCGTAAAAGCATACGACATCGCAGAAAATAAATAGCAGGGGTAGTAATGGGTACTTTGAAGATAATTGCGGGCACAGTATATGGAAATGCTCAGCATGTGGCCGAGCAGGTAGAAGAGAATTTGGCCGAGCAGGGTGTTGATTGCGAGCTAGAGAGCGATCCATCAGTTGAAGATTTTACTGATGCGGATGCAATATTAGTTATTACGTCTACCACTGGGCAAGGGGATATCCCGCCTAATTTAGAGTTTGTATTTTCAGACTTAAAAGACGATTCACCACTGCTAAAAGATAAGCCCTTTGCAGTAGCTGCACTAGGTGACAGCAGTTATGGTGAGAGTTTTTGTGGCGCAGGCAAACAGTTTCAGGCTTTATTAGTAGAGCTTCAGGGAACGCCAGCGGCAGAACTTCTCGAAGTAGATGCAATGGAGACGTTGGAGCCAGAAAAAGACGTAATCGATTGGGTGAACAGTATTAAAGACAAGCTAATCGCATAAAATTAGATGGGCCTTTAACAAATGCAAGGTCGTAAAAATAAAAAAATGGCGCTAACTGGTTAGCGCCATTTTTATTTGTAGTTCGATATTCTTAGCTTAGCTTTAGTACTAGCTCTGCTTTAGCACCAGCTCTGCTTTCGCAATAACTAGGTGTGTTATTCAACGCCGCGTAAAAGTGCATTAATGCCAACTTTCGCACGGGTTTTCGCGTCTACTTTTTTCACGATAATAGCAGCGTAAAGGCTATATTTGCCGTCAGCACTTGGCAGGTTTCCTGAAACCACTACCGATCCTGCTGGAACTCGGCCGTAGTGAATTTCCCCTGTTTCACGGTCGTATATACGAGTACTTTGACCAATATACACACCCATAGAAATTACCGCACCTTCTTCAACAATAACGCCCTCAACAATTTCAGAGCGGGCTCCGATGAAGCAGTTGTCTTCGATGATGGTTGGGTTTGCTTGCAATGGCTCCAACACGCCGCCGATGCCTACGCCACCAGAAAGGTGAACGTTCTTACCAATTTGTGCACATGAACCAACGGTTGCCCATGTATCAACCATTGTGCCTTCATCCACAAATGCACCAATGTTGACGTACGATGGCATTACCACCGCATTTTTACCCACAAAGGTACCAGTACGAACTGCCGCTGGCGGCACAATACGCGCACCGTCAGCAACGAATTGCTCGTTGGTGTAGTTGGTATACTTAAGAGGCACTTTATCAAAGTATTTGCTCTCGGCACCGTCAATCATTTCGTTGTTATGCAAACGGAAGAAAAGCAATACCGCTTTTTTCAACCACTGGTGAACTACCCATTCCCCAGCAATTTTCTCTGCTACTCGAGCTTTGCCGCTATTCAGTAATGAGATAGCTTCTGCAACGGCATTTCTTACCTCATCAGGTGCTTCATTTGGGCTGATGGCATCGCGATTTTCGAAGGCGTCTTCAATAATGGATTTCAATTCATTCATGGTATTGTAATATCTTCAAGTTGGTCGAGTTTAAACAAAATCTGCTTCTTCAAGCTGACTTGTTGTTCTTGGGTTAATGCGGTGCCAGCCTCGTTGCTGACGATGAAAATGTCTTCGGCGCGTTCGCCAATAGTGGCTATTTTAGCAAGTTTTAATGTCATATTGGTGTCGACAAACGCGTGGCCAATTTTAGCCAAAATGCCGGGCGCGTCCAGTGCTTCAAGCTCAACCAGAGTGGCTTCGTCGTGTAAGTTGAAAAAGCGCACTTTAGTTGGTACGTCTAATTGTCGCATTTGACGAGGCAGTTTGCGCTTGTTTTCGTGAGAACGCCCTGGTTTTTCAAGTTGTGTTGATACTGCCTTTTCTAGCGACGAAATACGAGAGTCGGATGAAAGGCGAGTGCCATCATTTTCAAGAACTATCATACTGTCGAATACGTAACCGTCTCGAGTAACGGTAACGTGGGCATCGTGAATTGAGCAGTTTCTGCTATCAAGTACCGAGGCAACCTGTGCAAACAGGGCCTTTCTGTCTTTACCATAAACGAACAACTCAGTGCCACCTTTAGCGCTGTTGTCGTTCGCCCGAACAAGTAAGGCCTCGTTGTCTGGAGTAAGCCAGTCATCTTGTGCCGTAATAATTTCTTCTGTATGCCACGCAACTTGAGTGGGTTTAAAGCGCACAAAGTAATCGTCGTCTAATCGTGCCCAAAGCGCATCAACGGATATCGGATCAACGGCGCGCTCTTGCAATATCTGTCGTGCTTGGTGTTTATGTGTTGCAACGCGTTCATTAAGGGTTACCTGACACTGCAAGCCATTATCTAGTGCTTTTTGCGTCATCAAGTATAGCTCTCTGAGCAATGAGGCTTTCCAGTCGTTCCACAAATTGTCATTGGTAGCACGAATATCAGCAAGGGTTAGCGTATATAGTAAGTTTAAATGATTGTGGCTTCGAATAGCCCCTGCAAACTCACTGATCACATCCGGATCGTAAATGTCTCGTCGTTGAGCCACCACCGACATCAGCAGGTGATTCTCTACTAACCAGGCTATCATTTCGGCATCATCTGAGGGCACATTATGAAGCTCGCAAAACGTGGCGACATCTTTTGCGCCAAGTTTAGAATGATCGCCATTTCGACCTTTAGCAATATCGTGAAAGATTGCGGCAATATACAGTACTTCTGGTTTATCGAGGTTGCGACAAATGCGCCCGCATCGAGGAAAATCTTTATTTTCTTTCGAGAAGAAGTAATTGACCTGTTTAACGAGTCTGTGCGTGTGCTCGTCAACGGTATAGGCATGAAACAAATCGAACTGCATCATACCCACAATGGTATCCCATTCAGGCAAATAGGCTTGAATAATGCCGTATTGATGCATGATGTCCCAGCCGAAGTTGAAGAAGTCTGGTTGCTTCATTAACATCATGAACTTTTCACGACATGCAGGTCGCTCTACGTAGTAATCACTTTCAAACTCTCTGTGCGCATTGCGCAGCTGTCGAATGCATATGGTACTGAGGCCTTTTACTTCCGGGGTATTCGTCACTAAATTTAGAAAGTCGAGAATGGCCTCAGGATTAGAGAACACGCGCTCGTGGCGTGGCGATATCATATAGTCGAGTAATTCAAAGTCTTCATTGATGATGGCGCTGTGCTGAACGCTTTGATTCAACATATCGTACTTAAAACGCTGAAGCAGCATTTGATTGAGTTCGGTCACTCTTGCCACTGTGCGGAAAAAATCACGCATCATCTTCTCTACAGATGACTTGCCTTCTTCGCCATATCCCATCATTTCTGCCACATCGGGCTGATAGTCAAACAGAAGGCGGTTTTCGCTTCGTTGAGCAACTAAATGTAGTGCGCAGCGCATTTTCCAAAGGTGCATCCGACAGGCTATTAACTCGCTGTGCTCTTGCTCCGTAAAGTAACCGTGACCAACTAAATTCCAGCCGTCATATTCTTTAAAGTGCTTTTTGGCCACCCAACCAATCGATTGAATATCACGCAAACAGCCGGGGTTTTCTTTAATATTCGGTTCAAGGTTATAGGCAGTGCCGTTAAACTTTGCGTGACGCCTTTTCTGTTCATCGTATTTTGCAGAGAAAAAGGCCTTGCTGCTCCAAGAGTTTCTGCCGTTAGCCTCTTCCCAGAGTTTTTCAAACGTTTCTTCGCTTCCAATTAGTAAGCGACTTTCCACAAGGTTAGTGGCAATGGTGATATCGTCTTTTGCTAGCTTCACCGTTTCTTTTAAGGTTCTTACCGACTGTCCTACATCAAGCTTGATATCCCACAGTAAGGTGATGAAGAGACCTACTTTCTCTTGAGCATCAGCACTGAGCTTCTTTTTACTTACAATAAGCAAGTCGATGTCTGAGTGAGGTTGAAGATGACCGCGGCCATAGCCACCAACAGCGCAAAGTGACAGGTCGTTAACCGCATCTAAGCCGAATAATTTCCAAAGGTGGCAAAGAAGTGCGTCAACAAAGTGCGCTCTTCCGGTAACCAGCTGATTTACTGGAGTGCTATCAAAAGATTGAGTTATCCATTCGTAGCTTTTTTCTACACAGGCCTTAATAGTAGGAACGTCATCAACAGCACCTATGGTATCGATTTCTTGAATAAGAGATTGGAGCGTCAAATTGCACCTTTTTCGGACGTCTAACAAACACCCCTGACTTTATCATGAATTAATATCAATTCGCACCTGTGAATAAATGCATATTTTAGGTTAAATTGTGAATATTTATGGAAAAATGTTATAGCGTTAGCGATAGGTAGAGATAGGGAGGGCATGACATTAACAGGACGAGTGAGTGAAAGAGGTTATGCGTGAAGTTTGTATAAAGCCGCGCTAGCCATTGCTACAGAATTTATAGCAATGGGTGGCGCGGCTGCAAGGGATAGCGCTTAAAAATGAACGGCAACCTTGATTAGCTGTGAGAAATGGTACGCGGAAGGGTTTCTTCATCGCGAAGTGTTAGCACTTCGACACCGTCTTCAGTCACCAATAAAGTGTGTTCCCACTGCGCACTCAGGCTCCTGTCTTTAGTCACTACGGTCCATTGGTCTGGAAGAACTTTTGAATAGCGTTTACCAGCATTCACCATAGGTTCAATGGTAAAACACATGCCTGGTACAAGTTCTTCACCTGTCCCCGGCTTGCCGTAATGTACAATTTGCGGTTCTTCATGGAAGCTCGAGCCAATACCGTGGCCACAATATTCTCTCACAATTGAATAGTTATGCGCCTCTGCATGGGTTTGGCATATATGACCAATATCGCCTAAACGCATGCCGGGCTTAACCTGCTCAATTGCCTTATATAGCGACTCTTGCGTTACGCGAATTAAACGCTCCGCTAGAATAGTAGGCTTACCCACGACAAACATTTTTGATGTATCGCCGTGATAGCCGTCTTTAATAACGGTAACGTCGATATTAATAATATCGCCGTCTTTCAGCTTTTTGTCCGAAGGTATGCCGTGACAAATACAGTGATTAACCGACGTACATACAGACTTTGGAAAAGGCGGTTGACCGTAATTCAACGGAGCAGGAATAGCCTGCTGCTCATTGACGATGTACTCATGACATAGCGTATTGAGTTCATCCGTCGTTACTCCTTTTTTTACATGGGGAGTGATCATGGTTAATACGTCTGCCGCTAGTTTTCCAGCCACGCGCATTTTTTCGATTTCATCAGGGGATTTGATAATTGCTGCCACAACGCCTCTCAATAGTCGTGTTTAGTTAATGACAATATTCTACGCAGTATATCACCAATAAGACCGCTTTTGGATAAGCAAGAGCACAAAGAGACAGTTTAAAGAAAGAAAAATTGAAGAGAGGAAATGCCCCTGAATATGGGCTCAAAACTTGAGAGTGAACTGTGGTTATGGTATAAAGCGCGCGCCCTGACGGAAAGCCTATTTTTCTTTGCGAAAAAAGCCGCACGTTAGAGGGTATATTCTTTTATTAAAACACACATATACCGACACTTGTTATCGGGGTGTCCAAGCTAACTAGCGTTGGCAAGGATCGATACAAGGGGTATATGGAGGCCTAACCCCAAGAGGAAAATAAAATGGCTAATGTTTCTATGCGTGACATGCTGAAAGCCGGTGTGCATTTCGGTCACCAAACTCGTTACTGGAACCCAAAGATGAAACCTTACATCTTTGGTGCTCGTAATAAAGTTCATATCATCAACCTTGAAAAAACAGTTCCACTTTTCAACAACGCGTTGAACTACATCTCAGGTGTTTCGTCGAAGAAAGGTAAAATCCTTTTCGTTGGTACAAAACGTGCCGCTGGCGATGCAATCAAAGATGCTGCAGTAAAATGCGACCAGTTCTACGTAAACAAGCGTTGGTTAGGTGGTATGTTGACTAACTGGAAAACAGTGCGTCAATCAATCAAGCGTTTGAAAGAGCTTGAGCAAAAGAGCCAAGACGGTACGTTTGAAAAGCTAACCAAAAAAGAAGCGCTTATGCTTCAGCGTGAAATGGATAAGCTTGAAAACAGCCTTGGTGGTATCAAAAACATGGGTGGTCTTCCAGACGCGATCTTTGTTGTAGATGCAGACCACGAGCACATTGCAGTTACAGAAGCACGTAACCTTGGTATCCCTGTTGTTGGTGTTGTAGATACTAACTCTAACCCAGATGGTGTTGATTACATCATTCCTGGTAACGACGATGCTATCCGTGCTATCCAACTTTACTTGGACGCTGCTGCAGACGCTATTAACTCAGGTCGCGAAAGCAACCTTGAAGTACAAGCTGAGCAAGACGATTTCGTAGAAGCGGCAGAGTAATTCTGACTGCTCGCTGCCTTGTAAAAGGTGGTGACATATTGCGAAACGTAATGAGAGGGGCGAGTCGCCCCTTTTACCTAACGAATTTATATTTATTGCTGAGGAATTGAAAAATGGCAGTGACTGCAGCACTAGTTAAAGAACTGCGCGAACGTACAGGCGCAGGTATGCTGGATTGTAAAAAAGCCCTGGTTGAGACGGATGGCGATATTGAACTAGCCATCGAGAACATGCGTAAATCAGGTCAAGCAAAGGCAGCTAAAAAAGCAGGCCGTATCGCAGCTGAAGGTGTAATCCTTACTAAAGTTGAAGGTGGTCGTGCGACTATGCTTGAGCTTAACTGCGAAACTGACTTCGTAGCACGTGATGAAAGCTTCCTTAAGTTCGGTAACGACTTACTAGAAGTCGCATCTGCGAACAACATTAACGACATCGAAGCGCTTAACGACGCAGAAATGAACGGCGTTAAAGTTAGCGACGCTCGCGACACGCTTGTAGCGAAAATTGGTGAAAATATTTCTCCACGCCGCGTGATCAACGTTGAAGGTGACACGCTTGGTGGTTACGTTCACGGTGGTCGTATCGGTGTTATCTCTATTCTTACTAGCGGCAGCGAAGAGCTAGCTAAAGACGTGTGTATGCACGTTGCAGCTGCAAGCCCGCAGTACGTTAAGCCTGAAAACGTTCCGGCTGAAGTTGTTGAGAAAGAGAAAGAAATTCAAATCGATATCGCAATGCAGTCTGGTAAGCCAGCTGACATCGCTGAGAAAATGGTTGCTGGTCGCATGAAGAAGTTCACTGGTGAAGTGAGTCTTACTGGCCAACCTTTCGTTAAAGATCCGTCTATCACCGTTGCTGAACTTCTAAAGAACAACAACGCTGATGTTATCAACTTCGTACGTTTCGAAGTAGGTGAAGGTATCGAGAAGAAAACTGAAGATTTCGCGGCAGAAGTAGCTGCGCAAATGGAAGCGGCCAAGAAATAATTGAGCGTTTTTCTTTTGCATTCAGTGAATGTCAGATAAACTAAAAGCACCTCTTCGGAGGTGCTTTTTTATAGCCGAATCTCTTTCTATTACTGCGGTTTCGCGATAGTGTGAGTCGTCGCTGTAATGATAAGCGCAGTGGTAATGGTTAGTAGGGTAATGGTAAGTAGTATGCAACAAAACCACTTATGCAAATGCATAAACATATCAAAATGAGCTAAAGCGATTTGTTCTATATTTTTTCATGCAGTTGCATGTCGTTAAAATGTATAGCACAAACCGGGTTTACGAGGACATATCGAATAATGAGTATCACACCAAAATCAGCATATCGACGCATTCTATTAAAATTAAGCGGTGAAGCCCTTATGGGTGAAGAAGGGTTTGGTATAGACCCTAAAGTGCTTGATAGAATGGCACAAGAAATTAAAGAGTTGGTTGAACTAGGCGTTCAAGTGGGTCTTGTAATTGGTGGCGGTAACTTATTTCGCGGCGAAGGTTTAGCGAAAGCAGGTATGAATCGTGTTGTTGGCGACCACATGGGTATGCTCGCTACGGTGATGAATGGCTTGGCGATGCGTGACGCGTTGCACAGAGCATTTGTTAACGCACGTATGATGTCAGCTATTCCATTGAATGGCGTATGTGATGCTTACAACTGGGCCGAGGCTATTAGTCTGCTAAAATCGGGGAGAGTCGTTATCTTCTCAGCTGGTACAGGCAATCCGTTTTTCACAACAGACTCTGCGGCGTGTTTACGTGGCATCGAGATTGAAGCTGACGCCGTGTTGAAAGCAACAAAGGTTGACGGTGTTTACAGCGATGACCCGGTTAAGAATCCAGACGCTACCTTGTACGACCAACTCAGTTATAATGAGGTATTGGACAAGGAACTAAAAGTAATGGATTTGTCAGCATTTACCCTAGCACGTGACCACAGCCTCCCAATTCGCGTTTTCAATATGAATAAGCCTGGTTGTCTTAAACGCGTAGTGATGGGCGAAAAAGAAGGCACGATAATCAGCCACGCTGGCAATGATAAATAAAGAAACATAGGACATATAATCGTGATTGATGAAATTGAATTAGATGCGCAAGAGCGCATGGAAAAAAGTGTTGTTGCCCTGAAAGGCCAGTTTAGCAAGATACGCACTGGGCGTGCACACCCAAGTCTGCTTGACGGTATCATGGTGCCATACTATGGCGTAGATACACCGCTGAAGCAGGTTGCAAACGTTATTGCAGAAGATAGCCGTACGCTAGCGCTAACGGTTTTCGATAAATCAGCTATCCAAGCCGTTGAAAAAGCAATCATGCAGTCTGACTTGGGATTAAACCCAATGAGTGCAGGTGGTTCTATTCGTATTCCTCTTCCACCATTAACGGAAGAGCGAAGAAAAGATCTTATCCGCGTTGTGCGCAACGAAGCGGAAGGCGGACGTGTTGCTATTCGAAACATTCGTCGTGATGCGAATGGCGACATCAAAGATTTACTTAAAGAAAAAGAAATTAGTGAAGACGAAAGTCGCGCTGCTGAAGAGAACATTCAGACAATCACTAATGAGATTATTAAGAAAGTTGACAGCATGCTTGCTGACAAAGAAAAAGAACTCATGGAAGTATAAGTTAGTATCATGATTGGAAAGCGTTTAAACGCAGCCAAAAAGACTAACGTAATAGGGCCAGCACCAGTTGCTGGCCCTAAACACGTGGCTATCATTATGGATGGCAACGGTCGATGGGCGCAAAAGAAAGGGAAGATTCGTACTTTTGGTCACAAAGCAGGTGTTGAGTCTGTTCGTTCTGTAGTGCGGTTTGCTAGGCAAAACGCCATTGAATCACTCACACTGTTTGCCTTTTCCAGCGAAAACTGGAAGCGACCAGAAGAGGAAGTGAGCGTGTTGATGGAGTTGTTTAACCTCGTACTTAACAGTGAGGCAAAGCGACTGCACAAAAACGGCGTTCGGCTTCAAGTCATTGGCGATTTAAGTGCCTTTGACACAAAGTTGGTAGACAAAATTCGCAAAGCCGAAGAGATGACCAAAGACAATGCCGACCTAGTGCTTAATATTGCAGCAAACTACGGCGGGCGTTGGGATATCGTTAATGCTGCTCAGCAATTAGCTAATCAAGTGAAAGGGGGTAAATTACACGCAAGCGATATCGACGAAGCGATTTTTACTGCACATACCTCTACTGCAAACCTACCCGAATTAGACCTCCTTATCAGAACTGGTGGCGAGCACCGCATAAGTAATTTCCTGTTATGGCAATGCGCTTACGCTGAGCTTTATTTCACCGATGTACTGTGGCCAGACTTCAACGAAGATGTATTTCAGCTCGCTGTAGACGATTTTAATGTACGTCAACGTCGTTTTGGTCTCACCGGTGAGCAGGTTATCGTTTCCGATGATTAGGTTTACTCAGGCGATTATCGGACTCGTCCTGAATAGAAAAGCCAAGGGCAAATTATGCTAAAACAACGAATAATAACCGCATTAATTCTTGCGCCACTTGCACTGTACGCCATTCTATTCTTACCAATATTCTGGTTTGAAATTGCTATAGCGGGCGTTGTAGGTATCGGTGCTTACGAATGGGCAGCCATGGCGGGTGTCTGTGAAAGACCTAAAAAACTGCTCTTTATGGCAGGTGCATTTGCTATTTGTATAGTGCTTTCGTTTATTGTTGATGCCAGTGTTATCTGGTACCAAGGGCAATTGCACAGCCTGTATACGGGTATTCTCAGCGTGGCTGCTGTGTGGTGGATTGCGTCATTGGCAATGGTGCTTGCCTATCCAAAGTATTCTAAATTTTGGCGCGATAGCAGGGTGGTACGAACGGTATTCGGTTTACTTACTCTCATTCCTACATGGGTTGCGGTGATCGCGCTTCGCACAAGCTTGCACGATGTAGACCCTTTCTATGGCGCCTCACTTATCTTTTATGTATTGGGTATTGTGTGGGCTGCTGACATTGGCGCGTTTTTTGTGGGCGTTAAGTTCGGTCGTCATAAATTGCGTCCTAACGTATCACCGGGTAAAAGCTTAGAAGGCTTATTAGGTGGTATTGCTGCGTCGTTTGCTATTATTGCCTTTGCCGCACTGCATTACCAAGTTGAACCGTCGCGTATCTGGCTTCACCTTGCAATCGGCGGAGTTACGGTGGCAGTATCAGCGTTAGGCGATCTTAACGAGAGCATGCTAAAGCGTTGTGCGGGCATTAAAGACAGTGGCAAGATTTTACCTGGGCATGGTGGAGTCTTAGACCGTATTGACAGCTTAACTGCTGCGTTTCCTGTTTTCGCGTTTTGCTATGTTACTTGGATGGCGTAATGGAGACGGTAACGGTATTAGGGGCCACAGGCTCCATTGGTTGCAATACACTTGATGTTATTAACCGCCACCCAGACAAATATCGCATTTTTGCTATCACCGGCAACACGCAGTTATCTTTGCTTATGGAGCAGGCGAATAAATGCTCGCCCCGTTACGTGGTCATTGCTGACCCTGCATATTACGACGATGCTTTACATCTAGCTAAGCAACATAATGTTGAAGCAGAAATTCTATGCGGCCAGCAGGCCTTAGAAGATGTTTCAAGCGCGCCAGAAGTAGATGCTGTAATGGCGGCAATTGTTGGTGCTGCAGGTTTGTTGCCCACCATGGCCGCAGTAAAAGCGGGAAAGCGCGTATTGCTTGCCAATAAAGAAGCATTGGTTATGTCCGGTGCGCTCTTTATCGATGCGGCGAATAAAAGCGGCGCGCAAATTTTGCCTATTGATAGTGAACACAACGCTATTTTTCAATGCCTACCCCATGATTATACCTATGGCGATTTAGCGGGCTCCGGTATTGCAAAAATATTGCTTACTGGCTCTGGCGGACCGTTTAGAGAGCGAGCGTTAGACTCCTTTGGTAGCATTACTATCGATGAGGCTGCAACTCACCCTAATTGGTCCATGGGCAGAAAGATTACTATCGATTCAGCCACCATGATGAATAAGGGGCTTGAGTTTATTGAGGTATGTTGGCTATTCGGTGTCAATGCCAGCGATATTGATGTTGTTATTCACCCGCAAAGCATTATTCACTCAATGGTGCAGTACGTTGATGGTTCGGTGATTGCCCAAATGGGGAATCCGGATATGCGCACGCCCATTGCTTATGGCTTAGCACATCCCCAGCGAATCGATGCTGGTGTCAAGCCGCTAGATTTCAAAAGCTTAGCCGACTTCAGCTTCCACACGCCGTGCTTTGAACGATATCCAAATTTGAAGTTGGCAATAGACGCTTGTCAAGAAGGGCAGTGTGCAACGACCAGCTTAAATGCAGCCAATGAAGTTGCAGTAGCGCATTTCCTAGAGGGGCAAATTGCTTTTTGTGATATTGCAAAAGTCAACGAGGCGACACTCAATGCGCTGTCTATGGTGGAGATGACGTCTATTCAGCAGATATTGGAGCAAGACGCATTGGCTAGAACCAAAGCGAACGAATTAATTCGAGGTAAATTTCAGTGCTAGCATTTTTTTGGAGTCTAGGTGCATTCATTCTTGCTCTCGGTATTCTTGTTGCCGTTCACGAATGGGGTCACTTTTATGTGGCGCGAAAATGTGGAGTGCAGGTAGAGCGTTTTTCCATAGGCTTTGGCAAGCCGATTTGGCGCAAGTTGAGTAAGTCAGGTACAGAATATGTGATTGCCATGATCCCACTTGGCGGATACGTGCGAATGCTTGATGGGCGAATTGACGATGTCCCACCTGAACTTGAGAATAAAGCCTTTAACAACAAAACCGTATTGCAACGTATGGCCATAATTGCTGCGGGCCCAGGCGTTAATTTTATATTTGCGTTTTTTGCGCTCTGGCTAATGTACATAGTAGGTCTAGAGACGGTTAAACCAATCGTTAAAGCGGTAGAGCCTGACAGTATTGCTCACTTGGCAGGTGTGCAACCTGGTGATGAAATTATCAATATTGACGGGCGAAACACGCCAGATTGGGAAGCTGTTAACTTAGAGCTAGTGTCAAATATTGGCGGTGACAATACCCTAGTTACCGTTAGAAATTCATCGAATACTGAAAAAGAACTCACATTTACACTGGATACTTGGAACTTTGACCCAGATATCGAGTCTCCTTTAAGCAGCTTAGGATTGACGCCATTTCGCCCAAATCCAACTTTAACCGTTGGTTTTGTAGGCGATGATAGTGCAGCGAAGGAAGCGGGGCTTTTGCCAGGTGATAAAATCGTTGCACTTAATGGTAATAAGCTTGCATCGTGGAATGCGTTAGTTGATGAAGTTGTTGAAAGTCCTGGAGAGGTTATATCTCTTGCTATTGAACGGGATGGACAGCAACAGACGCTACGTGCCACGATAGCGCGCCGTGATACACCACAAGGGCAAAGTGGGTATCTTGGCGTGAGCCCAACGTTTGAGTCTTGGCCAGAGGGGTATGTGTTTACGCATCAATATGGCATTATAGAGGCTATTGGGACAGCGCTAGATAAAACATGGCGCTTAATGACACTCAGTGTCGAAATGATAGGCAAATTACTCACTGGCGATGTGTCAGTTAAAAATTTGAGTGGGCCTATCTCAATTGCTCAAGGAGCAGGTACAAGCGCTGGTTATGGGCTTGCATACTTCTTGAGTTTTCTAGCCTTAATAAGCGTAAATTTAGGCATTATAAATTTATTACCCCTGCCCATGCTTGATGGTGGTCATTTGATGTTTTTTATCGTTGAATGGATCACTGGCAAGCCTGTGCCCGAAGCGGTGCAAGAATGGGGTTACCGAATAGGTGGCGTGCTTCTGTTTATGATTATGGGTATCGCTATTTTTAACGATATTGCTCGCATAACCTGATGAATATCAGGAAGTACAAAACAGCAAATATGAAACGCGGCCAGGAAAAGAAAAATAGATGAAGTTAAAACAGTTAGTAGCAGCCGGAGTTATTCTTTCCAGTGCTAGCTTTGCCAATGCTGCGGCGCAAAACAGTGAATTCGTAGTACAAGACATTCGTGTTGAAGGTTTACAACGTGTAGCACTTGGTGCGGCGTTAACTTACTTGCCTGTGCAAGTAGGTGATGAGCTAAATACATTCCGTGTAACTCAGCTTATCCGTTCGTTATATTCTTCAACTCACTTTGAAAACGTTGAGATATTGAGGGATGGCAACACACTCGTTGTGCGCGTGTCTGAACGTCCAACCATCAGTAATATCATTTTTGAAGACAATGACGACATCAAAGATGAGCAGCTGCAAGAAAGCTTAGATGGAAATGGAATAAGGATTGGTGAACCCCTAGACAAAACCGTATTAACCTCTATTGAGAATGGCCTTAAGGATTTCTTCTACAGTATCGGTAAATATAACGCTGACGTTACCGCCATTATTACGCCTCTACCGCGTAATCGTGTGGATCTAAAGCTTCTTTTCGAAGAAGGGGACGCAGCGGAAATAGAACAAATTAACATTGTTGGAAACGAGCTGTTTTCAGATGAAGAGTTGATGGAGTCGTTTGAACTTCAATACGACACCCCTTGGTGGGATTTCTTATCTGAAACCCGTTATCAGCAGCAAACACTGCAAGGTGATATGGAATCGTTGCGCAACCACTACCTCGACCGTGGTTACCTGCGCTTCAATGTAGATTCAACGCAGGTGTCTATGACACCAGAGAAAAGCGGTATCTACGTAGCCATGAACGTGTCTGAAGGTGAGCAATACACCATTTCAGAAGTAGAGCTTGTGGGTGATGTTCTCGGACACGAAGAATATATTGAGCGTGTACTGCCGTTAACACCTGGTGAGCTTTATAACCAAGGTGAAGTGACTTACACAGAAGAATTCATCAGTAAGTACCTCGGGCGATTTGGCTATGCCTATCCAACGGTAACTACCGTGCCTGATATTAACGATGAAGACAAAACGGTGAAACTGACATTGTCTGTCGACCCGGGCAAGCGCATCTACGTTAACCGTATTAAATTTAACGGAAACGTAGTTACCGCCGATGACGTACTGCGCCAAAATGTAAGTCAGATGGAAGGCACGTGGTTGTCAAATAGCCAGCTTGAGGTGTCAAAAAGCCAGCTATCTCGTCTTACTTACATGGAAAATGTAGAGTTTGAAACAGTACGAATTCCTGGCTCAGAAGATAAAGTAGACGTTAACTTCAACGTTAAAGAGCAGCCTTCTGGTTCATTTAACGCGGGTATCGGTTACGGCGACAGAACGAAATTGAGTCTGCAAGCGGGTATTCAGCAGGATAACTTCCTAGGTACTGGTAAACGCGTAGGCCTTAACCTAAGCACGGTTTCTTATCAGAAGTCAGCGCAAATAACCTATAACGACCCTTACTTCACCATCGACGGTATCAGTTTAGGTGGAAGTATTGGTTACAGCGAATTTGATGGTTCAGACTTTAACGTTATCCAGTACAACTCGAAGCGCTGGTCTATTGGTGCAAATATTGGTTACCCGATAAACGAAGTAAACCGTATTAACTTCGGTCTAACCTATAGCAATGTTGAACTATTTAACCGTGGTTTCTACGAGCAAACCGAACGCTTCTACAATCAATTCCCAGATGGAAACGATCCAGATGCAGCGGTAAAATATGACAGCTACCTTGCAAGTGTGAGTTGGAGCAGAGTTACCTTAAACCGTGGCTTGTTCCCAACTGCAGGTTCATCGCAGCGCGCTTCATTTAGTGCTACAACGCCTAACTCTGATGTAACATACTTTAAATCTGTGTTTGATGGTAAGTGGTATTTTCCACTGTCGCGTAATAATCGTTGGTCTTTCTTAGCTCGAGTTCGCTTAGGGTACGGAAACGGCTATGGCGACATAAACGGCAATGAACAAATTCTTCCGTTCACAGAAAACTTCACCGCGGGTGGTGCAGACTCACTACGTGGGTTTGAAAACAACACCGTTGGCCCAAGAGGTTTACTGGTATCGTCACCTGGTAATATAATAGGCCCAGACGGCGAAGCGTTCCCAACGGATCCGGCTGACGCGGTTATATCGTGGTCTAGACAAAGTCTAGGTGGTAACGCAATGGCACTCGGTGGTATTGAGCTTATTGTTCCAACACCGTTTGTTGAAGCTGACATGGACAACTCGGTAAGAACAAGTTTGTTTGTGGATGTGGGTAACGTATGGGATACTGAATTCGATTACGAAAGATTCAGACAGTTGAACGTTAGCCCGAATCAGCAGGGTGAGCTATTGGACTATTCAGACTGGACTCTGTATCGTAGTTCGGCAGGTTTATCGGTTCAGTGGGTTTCTCCCATGGGGCCAATGGTATTCAGCTTCTCTAGAATGATCCAAGAGCGTGATGGTGATGATGCGAGATTCTTCACTTTCAACATTGGTCAAACTTTTTAGATACGTTTTTAATTAGAAAAGCGGGCTCGCACTTCGTGTGTCCCAAACAAGAAGATACAAAAAGGAGTTCCCTTTGAAACAGTTGGTTAAACATATCGTTGCAGGTGCAATGCTAAGCAGTGCACTAGTCAGTACGTCAGTAATGGCAGAGCAGAAAATGGCCGTGGTAGACGTGCAAGGTATTTTCCAAGCTATGCCTCAGGCTGCAGAGTTGCAAAACGCAATTCAATTAGAGTTTAAAGATCAGATTGAAGAAGTTAATCAGCTTCAACGTGACGGTCAGTTCTACGCAGAACGCCTTCAGCGCGATGCAGCAACTATGAGCGACTCAGAGAAAAAAGAACTAGAACAAAAGATCTTATCTGTTCGTGAAGAGTTGTCTCAAAAAGGTCAGCCACTTCAGCAAAACATTCAGCGTCGTAGCAACGAAGAGCGTAACAAGCTGCTAGGTCTTATCAAACAAGCAATCGATACAGTAGCGGCGAAACAAGGTTATGACCTTGTACTTAACGCTGGTGCGGTAGCCTTTGCTAAAGAAGACCACGACCTGTCTGAGCAAGTATTAGAACAGGTTAGCAAAGCTAACTAAAAACATTGCCAAGGCTGGTAGTGTGCAACAATTTATCAGACCAACAACCGAAAGGTGTTGGTCTGATTTGTTTTTTGCGTTTAACAGCGTATGGTTGCCGCCGAATTTAGTTTTACGGCGAGTTTGACCATAAATCAGTTGCTAGGTCATGCTTGATTACAGGAGAAAGTTCTTGACCAATTCACTTAATACCATCGAAATACAGGAAATAATGGCACTATTGCCACATCGTTATCCTTTTCTGTTAGTCGATCGCGTCACCGATTACGTCCTTGGCGAGTCAATCAAGGCGTATAAAAATATTACGATTAACGAACCGTGTTTTACCGGTCATTTTCCAGGCCAGCCCATTTTTCCAGGCGTGCTTATTCTTGAAGCGATGGCGCAAGCGGCAGGTGTACTTGGTTTTAAAACCATGGGCAAAAATGACAGTCTATACTTGTATGCAGGAATTGATAACGCCCGCTTCAAGCGCCCGGTAGTGCCTGGTGATAAACTAGACTTTGACGTGGCGTTAGTGAAAGAAAGAAGAGGGATCTGGAAGTTTAAAGGTACTGCAACCGTCAATGGCGATTTAGTATGCAGTGCAGAATTTATGTGTGCGATGAGAGAGATAGCATAACGTGATCCATCCTACTGCGGTAATTTCAGAGAGCGCTACCATTGGTGAAAATGTCACTATTGGTCCATTTTGTGTGGTCGACGATAATGTAACTATTGGCGATGGTTGCATCTTGAAGTCGCACGTAGTTGTTCGCGGTACAACGCGAATAGGCAAAAATAACAAGTTCTTTCAGTTTTCGTCTATTGGTGAGGACTGCCAAGATAAGAAGTATGCAGGCGAGCCCACCGAACTCATTATTGGCGACGACAACGAATTTCGTGAAGGTGTTACTGTCCATCGCGGTACCGTGCAGGACGAAGGCGTGACCATTATCGGCTCTCGCGGCTTGTTTATGGTTAATGCCCATATTGCCCACGACTGTGTGCTCGGCGACGACATCATTGTCGCTAATAACTGTGCAATTGCAGGCCATGTTCACATGGATGATTTTGTTATTGTTGGTGGCGCAGTGGGTATTCACCAATTTTGTAAAATAGGCGCTCATGCCTTTTTAGGTGCTGGCGGCATTATTTTAAGAGACGTTCCGCCGTTTGTTATGGTGAGCGGTCACAAAAATATTCCTCAAGGCATTAATTCAGAAGGCCTTAAGCGCAGAGGTTTTGAAAAGGACGAAGTGCTTGCGATAAAGCGCGCATACAAGGTAATTTATCGTGCTGGCAATACCATTGAAGAGGCCATCGACGCGTTAGAAGCACCCGCTAACGATCACGAGGGTGTGGCGCGAATGGTAGAGTTTCTTCGCCATGCTGAGCGAGGCATAATTCGATAGTCATGAAAACGCCATTACGAATTGGCATGGTTGCCGGAGAGCCTTCCGGGGATGTATTGGCCGCTGGAGTGGTCGCTGAACTAAAGCGCCAATACCCCGATGCAGTTATAGAGGGTATTGGTGGCCCTAATATGCAGGCCCAAGGTTTTAACACATTATTTGACATGGAAACGCTGTCGGTAATGGGCCTTGTCGAAGTATTGTCCCATCTTCCTGCCATCCTAAAAGTGAAAAAGCAGCTGCTCGCCCACTTTGAGCAGAACCCCCCAGACATATTTATTGGTATAGATGCACCAGATTTTAATTTGCGTGTGGAAAAGACGCTTAAACAGCGGGGTATAAAAACCCTTCACTATGTCAGTCCCACTGTGTGGGCATGGCGAGAGAAACGTATTCACAAAATTGCGAATGCAGCGAGCCGCGTGTTGGGTTTGTTTCCTTTTGAGCAAAAGGTATACGATAAATATCAGGTTCCCTATACGTTCGTTGGTCACACTATGGCGGATACCATCGCTTTAGTGCCGGATCAGTCTCTTTCTAGGGCTACGTTGAATATTGCAGCTGACAAGCCTGTTTTGGCGGTGTTGCCTGGTTCACGGCGAGGCGAAGTTGATACCTTACTGCCCGTTTTTTTGGACACTATGGAAGCTATCCACAATAAGCGTCCCGATATCCAATTTGTCATTCCTGCTGCTAATGAACACCGTTTAGTACAAATTGAAGCGTTTTTAGCGCAGGCTGATGATGCTCAATCGCGACTCCCTATCCACATCACGACAGGTACTGCCCGTGATGCCATGATTGCCAGTGATGTCATACTCTTGGCCTCTGGCACAGCAACCTTAGAAGCCATGCTGTGTAAGCGGCCCATGGTTGTTGCGTATAAACTGGCTCCGCTTACCTACAAAATTATGCAGCGCATTTACAAAGCGCCGTATTTTGCCTTGCCTAACTTACTTGCTAACGATGCAATTGTTCCAGAATTACTTCAAGAGGACGTAAACGCTGAGAATATGAGCAATCAATTATTAGGTTTCTTTGAAAGTGACAATTCTGCACTTATTTCCCGTTTCACCGAACTCCACCATACGCTAAAATGTGACGCTGACAAAACAGCTGCAAAAGCGGTAGTGGAGGAGTTACTTGGATAAATTAATAGCCGGTGTGGATGAAGTAGGTCGCGGACCTCTCGTTGGTGATGTGGTAACCGCTGCCGTTATCTTAGACCCGTCAAACCCTATTGAAGGGCTAAACGATTCAAAAAAGCTCAGCGAAAAAAAACGCATTGTATTAGCTCAAGAAATTCGAGAGAAGGCACTGTATTGGAATATAGGTCGTGCTAATCCAGCTGAAATCGACAAGTTAAATATCCTGCACGCAACCATGTTAGCGATGGTGCGAGCTGTGGAAGGACTTCCCGTTACACCTGATTTTGTGCGCGTTGATGGCAATCGGTTGCCTGCATGGAATTACTCATCTGAAGCGGTTGTGAAAGGTGATAGCCTACATCAAGAAATATCCGCGGCGTCGATTATTGCAAAAGTAGAGCGTGACAATGATATGTTGGCTCTGCACGAGGCTTTTCCTCAATACAACTTTGCAGGTCACAAAGGTTATCCCACTAAAGCACATTTTGCGGCACTGGCCGAGTTTGGTGTGTTAGATTGCTATCGAAAAAGTTTTAAGCCGGTAAAGGCGTTGCTAACAAATAACAATTAAAACGCTGCTAGCGCACAGTAGTTAAAAAACTGCTAACGCACAATTATTAACAATGCTGCTAGCGCAAGATGCCTCGCAAAAATTAAAAAAGAGAAATAACATCATGTCTTCGCCATTTATTCATTTACGGGTCCACAGTGATTATTCAATGATGGATGGGCTTAACAAGGTTAAGCCCATTTTGAGCAAAGTGGCTGAGCTTGAAATGCCGGCAGTTGCCATCACCGACCAAATGAATATGTGCGGCCTAGTGAAGTTCTATTCTGAAGCGCATTCGAAGGGTATCAAGCCCATCATTGGCACTGATTTTTGGGTAACGAATGAGGTATTTGGCGACGAACCGTTTAGGCTTACGCTATTAGCGATGAACAATGAGGGATATAAGAACATGACCGTGCTTATATCCAAAGCCTATTTAAGAGGTCACCTAGCTCATCGCGCGGTTATCGACCAGTCTTGGCTTGCTGAGCACAGTGAAGGGCTTATCGTGCTTTCTGGTGGTTTACACGGCGATGTTGGCGTGGGGCTAACCAAAAATAATACAAAAATTCTCGATGCTTCAATCGAGTTCTATAAAACTTATTTTAAAGACCGCTTTTACTTAGAGCTTGTTCGCACTGGACGGGTGGGAGAAGAAGACTACCTTCACCGTGCAGTAGAATTTGCTCATCAGCAAGACTTGCCCGTAGTAGCGACCAACGAAGTTTGCTTTATTGATAGAGAAGGCTTCGAAGCCCATGAAATTCGCGTGTGTATTCACGATGGGTATACCCTTGACGACACCCGTCGCCCAAAGCGCTATAGCGAGCAGCAGTACCTGCGAACTGCCGAAGAAATGGTGGACTTGTTCAGCGATATTCCAGAAGCCATAGAAAACACCGTTGAAATAGCGAAGCGGTGCAATGTTACCGTTCGTTTAAATGAGTACTTCTTACCTCAGTTTCCGACGGGTGGCATGACCACCGAAGATTTCCTGGTCAAAGTATCAGAGGAAGGCCTTGAAGACAGGCTTGAGTTTTTATTTCCAGATGAAAATGAACGCAAGGAAAAACGCCCTGAATACGATGACCGACTTCGAATAGAGCTCGAAGTTATCAACCAAATGGGATTCCCCGGTTACTTCCTTATCGTGATGGAATTTATCCAATGGAGTAAAGATAACGGTATACCCGTTGGACCTGGGCGTGGTTCAGGTGCGGGTTCATTAGTGGCTTATGCGTTAAAAATTACCGACCTTGACCCCCTTGAATTCGATTTGCTTTTCGAGCGATTTTTGAACCCTGAACGTGTATCTATGCCCGATTTTGACGTGGACTTCTGCATGGATAGACGGGATGAGGTTATCGATCACGTTGCCGAGCTCTACGGTCGCCAAGCGGTATCGCAAATTATTACCTTTGGTACGATGGCAGCAAAGGCCGTTGTACGTGACGTGGGAAGGGTACTAGGACATCCATACGGCTTCGTAGATAGAATTTCAAAGCTTATCCCGCCAGACCCGGGTATGACCCTAGAAAAAGCATTCAAAGCGGAACCGCAGCTTCCTCAAGTATACGAGCAAGACGAAGAGGTAAAAGACCTCATTGATATGGCGCGTATTTTGGAAGGTGTTACCCGTAACGCAGGAAAGCACGCCGGTGGTGTTGTTATTGCGCCCACCACTATTACCGACTTTTCACCATTGTACTGTGATGACGAGGGGAACAACCCGGTCACCCAGTTTGACAAAAATGATGTTGAAACTGCGGGGCTAGTTAAGTTTGACTTCTTGGGGCTGAGAACGCTGACCATCATTCAGTGGGCTATTGATATGGTCAAAGAAGGCAAAAATATCGATATAGACATTTCTGCTATTCCTCTTGCCGATGCCAAAAGCTTTCGCACGCTTCAAAATGCTGAAACTACGGCGGTTTTCCAGCTTGAATCCAGGGGTATGAAAGAGCTTATCAAGCGCCTTAGACCTGACAGCTTCGAAGATATCATTGCATTGGTGGCGTTATTTCGCCCAGGCCCACTGCAGTCGGGCATGGTAGATAACTTTATCGACCGTAAGCATGGCAGGGAAGCGATTTCCTATCCGGATAAAGATTATCAGCACGAATGCTTGGAAGTTATTCTAGAACCTACCTACGGTATTATATTGTACCAAGAACAGGTTATGCAGATTGCCCAAGAGATGGCGGGCTACTCACTTGGGGGCGCCGACTTACTGCGTCGTGCAATGGGTAAGAAAAAGCCAGAGGAGATGGCTAAGCAGCGCGGCGCGTTTGCTGAAGGGGCCAAGGGCAATAACATTGACCCTGATCTGGCCATGAAAATCTTCGACTTGGTGGAAAAGTTTGCAGGCTATGGTTTTAACAAATCACACTCTGCGGCGTATGCATTGGTGTCATACCAAACGCTGTGGCTAAAAGTCCATTATCCTGCCGAATTTATGGCCGCGGTAATGTCTGCGGATATGGATAACACCGATAAAATTGTTACCCTGGTAGACGAATGCGAGCGCATGGGTATTGAGATCCTGCCCCCAGACTTAAACGCCGGTAAATATAAATTCACCGTTGATAGTAAAGGGCGCATTGTCTATGGCATTGGCTCTATAAAAGGGGTTGGTGAGGGCCCAATTGAGGCCATAATTGAAGCCCGAGATACTCACGGTGAATTTAAAGATCTTTTCGAATTTTGCGCAAAAATCGACACCAAGCGAGTTAATAAGCGGGTACTAGAGAAGTTGGTACTATCTGGCGCCATGGATAATTTAGGGCCGCACCGAGCTACACTAATGGCCACGCTGCCTGAGGCACTCGCCGCTGCAGGTCAGCATGCGAAAGCCGAGTCATTTGGACAGTCCGATATGTTTGGACTACTGACCACTGAGCCCGATGAAGTAGAGCAGGCCTTTGCCGACGTTCCCGAATGGCCTGAAAAAGTGTGGTTAGAAGGTGAAAAAGACACCTTAGGTTTATATTTAACCGGCCACCCCATCAATCAATATGCCGATGAACTTCGCTATTATACCGATGGCCGTCTTGTGGACTTAAAACCAACGAACAAAGATCAAATGTCGAGTGCTGTAGGTCTTGTCCTTGGCGTAAGGGTTATGACGAACAAACGAGGACGTCGTTGGGCAATAGTGACACTGGATGATAAGAGTGCCAGAATGGATGTTCGTTTTTTCCCCGATACGTACGAACAGTTCGAAAGTGTGCTAGAAACCGATAAAATATTGCTCATAAAGGGACAGGTCAGCTTTGATGATTTCTCTGGGGGCAATACAATCACCGCCCGTGATGTAATGGACATTGTTCAGGCACGAGAGAAAAATGCGAAAGCGCTGGCGTTAAAAGTTGATACCCAGTCGCTTGAAACGAAGAAAATGAGTCAGATGCAATCTATTCTGCAGGCATTTAATGGCGGTAGTTGTCCTGTTCAAATAGAGGTTACGCACCCCGACGCCGAAGCAACCTTAGCGTGCGGTGTTAAGTGGTATGTAACCCCAGAGGATCAACTCTTGCACGATCTCAAACAGTGTTTGGGAGAAAAAGCCGTTTCAATTCTCTACCATTAATAGGTAGAGTTCGATAGATTGGACATCTCGCGTTTGTATTGACGAGCGTAGATAGAATAGGACATAAAATGAGCATACAGTTTTTGGACTTTGAGCAACCCATAGCCGAATTAGAAGCAAAAATAGAAGAGCTAAGACTGGTTAATCAAGGCGGTGAGTTCGATGTTGGTATTGAAGAAGAGATCAACAAGTTACGTGGCAAAAGCGCCGATCTAACGAAGAAAATCTTTTCAGATCTCGGAGCATGGCAGGTTTCTCAGATAGCCCGCCATCCAATGCGTCCATACACATTGGACTATATACCTCGTATTTTTAGTGAATTCGATGAATTAGCAGGGGATAGAGCGTTTGCGGATGATAAAGCGATTATTGGCGGCCCGGCAATGCTAGACGGTCAGCCAATAATGGTAATCGGGCATCAAAAAGGCCGAGACACCAACGAAAAAGTCAGACGCAATTTTGGTATGCCGAAGCCAGAAGGGTACCGCAAAGCGCTACGTTTAATGAAAATGGCGGAACGTTTTAATTTACCTATCATTACCTTTATCGATACACCAGGTGCATACCCTGGCGTAGGAGCTGAAGAGCGTGGGCAAAGCGAAGCTATTGCGAAGAACCTTTTTGAAATGGCAGAGCTCACTGTGCCTATCATCTGTACCGTTATTGGTGAAGGCGGCTCTGGTGGTGCATTAGCCATTGGCGTGGGCGATAGAGTAAATATGCTTCAATATTCAACCTACTCTGTTATCTCACCAGAAGGGTGTGCTTCAATCTTGTGGAAAAGCGCAGAGAAAGCGCCACTAGCCGCAGAAGCAATGGGTGTTAGTGCTCCGCAAATTAAAGAGCTTGGGCTGATTAACAGTATTGTTGAGGAGCCTTTGGGCGGTGCTCATCGAGATCACAACAGCATGGCTGCCAATTTAAAAGCGGTACTGAAACAGCAGTTGAGTCAACTGAAAGAGTTAGACAAAGACAAACTGCTTGAAGAGCGCTATCAGCGACTCATGTCGTTTGGCTACTGCTAATTAACAAACGGACAGTGTGTGCCCCCCATATCAACTGAAATAGGCCAGCAGGTAATTGACTCAATTGCTGCTGGTCTCAATGAAGCGAATCTTCCTTTACATTCCCCCCTTGTCGTTGCTTTTAGCGGCGGAGTGGACTCATCAGTACTCTTACAATTAGCCTTATTATATCGCGACCAATATCACTGCGAGCTACATGCAGTGCATATTCATCACGGGCTAAGCGATAATGCCGACGCGTGGTCAAAGCATTGCGACTTACAATGCAGAATAAATGATGTTGTATATCACCAGCAGCGGGTTGTCGTTGATACAAGTTCACGTAAAAGTATTGAAGCTGAGGCAAGAAAGGCGCGTTATCACGCCCTACTAAGTGCTTGCAAGCAAATAGGAGGCGTACTGCTTCTTGGGCAGCATGCAGAAGACCAATTAGAGACAGTACTGCTGCAGTTAAAACGTGGAGCCGGGCCCCAAGGACTTGCCGGTATGGCTGAGTCTCAGTGGCGAGGGAACACCTTGGTTTTGCGACCTATGTTAAACCTCAAAAAGGAGGATATCGTCAGTTTTGCTCAGTGTGAGGCATTGAGCTGGGTTGAAGATGAGTCGAATTTTGAAACCAGTTTCGATAGAAACTTTTTGCGAAATGATATTATTCCTGACTTAGTTGCGCGCTGGCCTGAATTAGCCAAAACGGTAAGTCGCAGTGCGTTGCTATGCGCAGAACAGTCTCATTTAATCAATGATACTGCCAATCAATTTTTAAACGACTGCCAGCTATCACCGATTCGTATTAATGGCGATGCTCTGTCAACACTGTCGATACCCTGGCAAAAAGCAGTGATTCGATTGTGGTTTACCCAGCAAGGGCAACTAGCGCCGTCAAAAGCACAATTAGATGAACTGCTTTCCATGCTAGGTGCTAAACAAGATGCTACACCGGAAATGTCGTTTAAGTGGGGTAAAGTTGCGCGCTCTAATGGCGATATTTACTGGGTGGTAAAGCCAACAGAAGATATTCCGGCAACGCTGGCACTGAACAATCACGAGACGACTTGCCTAGCGTGGTTGAGTATGAGCGTCACCGTGTCTCTTGAAAACAGTGACGAGGCAATTTGTCTTAAAACTGATATGCGAGGGCTTAAGGTTAAACCTGAGCAAGCTGGGGTGTCAAAAGAGTTAAAAAACTGGTTTAAGGTATGGCGCGTGCCTCGTTGGGAGCGACAGGGCGTACCGGTAATTTTTATTGGCGATACTCCGGTAGCAGTCATTGCCAATAGGGAGTGCCTTTATTTAAGACGTGAAGACAGCAGCGTAAAGGTAGATATACGTATCGAGCACTGCTTAGAGGATTAGCGGCAAGAGTTTGCCGCGTTTTAGTTTTAAAAAGAACAGATTCGCCATTAGCTCAGAGTTGTAAATAAGACAGAGTCCTAATCAAAATCCTAATTAGGTATGCAGGCAACAGTGATTATGCGGCTTGATAATCATCCTTTCCTGAACTTTTTACTTTGTACAGCGCACTATCAGCTCGGTCGAACATACTGTGCGTCGTATCACCTACGCGATAGAGTGCGCCGCCTAGGCTGCATGAAATGCCTAAATTCACCAAGTAATCGGAACCACTGATACTGGCCTTTATTCGCTCAGCGGCACATGAAAGCTGCTGTTCGGTTTGACAGTCTAAAATGCAGCAAAACTCATCGCCACCATACCTAAAGGGCTCATCTTCATTGCGCAGCACGTTCACTAAACGCGAAGCCACATGTGCCAACACACGGTCTCCCTCACTGTGTCCAAACGTGTCATTCACCTGCTTAAAGTTATCTAAGTCTAACACCAAAAGTGAAAATGGTTCATCTCGGCGCTGTGCCCAGCTACGCTGACGGATCATAGCTTGTTCAAAGGCAATACGATTACCTAGCTCCGTTAAGCCATCTTTTGTTGCCATACTCTTCATGCGCGAATGCGATACGGCATGTTTTACTTGTTTACCAAATAAATCATGAAGTTGAAAAAGTATCTCACGTTGCGACAGCGAAAGAGGTGAGCTAATGTAATAGTAGGCGTGCGCTTGTTCTCCACCTTTCGATGCAGAGCCTTGTAGAGGCAAATCAATCAGGGTTGACGAAATTTTTGCATTGCCGTACACCCAGCGGGGGTCAAAATCAGTCAAGCTCAAACCTGCCACTGGCAAAAGAGCGTTCAGCTGTTGGAAATAGAGTGTACCCAACTCTTCAAGCTCAAGTGTAGAAAGTAGTCGATTGATGAATACAGTCAGTTCACTCACAGAAAGCCCGTGAGCCTGTGACTCTCTCGGATAAAAACTGCTATGGTGTGTGCTATCGTATACTGACGTTGAGAATTCCACGGCGTACCCTTTTCGCAATATGTTGCATCGGTTGTGTGTCAAATCACTGACACTGGTGCGTATACTGACGCCAAGCATGGGCAAGGCGGCAATATTTATCTTAAATGCTGGCGTGCATCGGGGCTGTTATATCGGCGAATGAATCGGCGAATGAATCGTCGAATGAATCGTCGAATACATCGGCGAATGCTATCGACAGATGTAACACGTGCACGCTAACACGTTATTGATTAAGAGCGTTGCAAACTAAGTGCCAATTCTTTTTTGACGCATTGGGCTTTCTCACTAGGCGGCCCTGTTAACTCAATGGTTCTGCTAGTTCAGTGGAAGCTGTGACGTAGCATCACTGAATATTTAAAAGAAGTAACGGAGGTAAAGTGGGAGCTGGTTTTTTAAACATAGTGGTTTTAATGTTTATATCGGTGTGTGCGGTTGCTTTATTTAAGCGAGCGCACTTACCACCTATTCTTGCCTACCTCTTTGCAGGCATTCTTGCTGGCCCACAAATATTATCGGTATTTGCTCATCCAGAGCAGATGCATCTGCTGGCCGAAGTGGGCATTGTATTTTTGCTGTTCTCTCTAGGGCTTGAATTTTCATTACCTAAATTGCTTGCAATGCGTTCATTAGTTTTTGGAGTTGGCTTGGGGCAGATGTTGATCACCACCGCAGTCTTCACAAGCGTTCCATACTTTTTAGGGTTGTCATTAAGTGCTTCCATCATTGTGGGCGGAACCCTCGCACTAAGCTCGACAGCTATTGTAATAAAGCAGGCCACTGAAATGGGGATCTTAAACAATCGCCGCACTCAGCTAGCAATCAGTATTCTGCTTTTCCAAGACTTAGCCGTTGTTCCTTTTCTTATTGCCATTCCCTTGCTAGCACAAACAGGTGAAGTAAGTATTGGCTTAGCATTAGGTGAGGCATTACTTAAAGGTGTGTTCGTTATCGCCTTTCTTATGTCTGTTGGTAAGTGGGTACTCCCATGGGTATTTAGAGAGGTCGCCAGAACGAGAACCGATGAACTGTTCGTTCTTACCACTATATTAATCGCTTTATTGGCCGGTGGATTAACCTACTATTTTGGTCTTTCAATGGCGCTAGGGGCTTTTCTAGCTGGAATGATGTTGGGAGAAAGCCAGTATAAATATCAGCTAGAGGCAGATATTCGCCCCTTTAGAGACATTTTGATGGGATTGTTTTTTGTTACCGTTGGCATGCAGCTAGATTTAAGCGTGTTGTGGAGCAATCTATTTGAAATCGTTTTCGGTGTCTTTGCCCTTATGCTGGTGAAGGTGATACTGGTAAGGCTTGCATCAATGCTGGTTAAAACCGACCCCATTGACGGATGGTCGGCTGGCGTGAAACTTTGCCAAATAGGAGAGTTTAGCTTTGTTATTGCCGCACTAGCCACTACCCATGGTGTACTTTCAACGCAACAATCGTCACTGATTATCAGTATGGGGGTCATTAGCATGGCATTGACCCCGTGGTTAATGAGTAACAGTGTGCTAATTGCAAAGCGTATTGTGAAAAGTGATTTAACCCTCACCGATGAGGAAACGAGTGTACGCCACGATAGCCTGACTAATCATGTCATTATTTGCGGTTTCGGTCGGGTGGGGCAGTCGGTGGCACGTATGCTGAAAATGGAAGGAATAAAGTTTGTCGCCATAGATATGGACCCTGTACGAGTACAGGAAAGTCGCAATGCAGGAGAGCCAGTGGTTTTTGGAGACGCTAGTCAAAAAGATATCTTGATAAGTACTGCGATTGAAAAAGCCACCTTGGTGTTAGTGACCTTCGATCAGGTAGATAAAGCCAAACAAGTTATTACCCAGGCCAGAACCATTTCCTCTACAGACGTAATGGTGAGAACGAAACGAGACTATCAATTAGAAAGTCTTTACTCTGCTGGAGCAAACCAGGTTGTGCCTGAGCTGCAGGAGGGAAGCTTAATGCTAGTCTCTCAGGTGTTGCATTACGCTGGTGTACCTATGTCGAGAATATTAAAGCGGGTAAGAGCAGAGCGAAAAGGCCGTTACGATCACATGCATGGTTTCTACCCAGGTGAAACCACGGAGATAAGCTACGGTACAGAGGATAAGTTGGAGTTTATCCATGCCGTTGTGCTTAGCGAAGGCGCAGCATTTGTGGGTAAACCTTTAAAAGACATTGACTTTGCCCGCATGCGGGTAAAGGTGAAAGGACTGCGTCGAGACGGTAACGAAGTGAAAGAGCCAGATGAAAACGCGATATTACAAGCCCATGATGTGCTTGTTATTGCGGGCAAACCACGAAGAGTGGAGCGGGCAGAGCGTAAACTATTAGAGGGCAGTTAGCCCTCTTAAGAACTGAAACTCATTAAGCCACGCGGTCTTTTTCTAAATCAGCAAACTGCTTTTTGAGGTCGTATTTTTCGTCGGTAACGATTTTCTCTAATACCGAAATACGCTCTTTTAATTCAGCAATTTCCGATTTGTATGCATCGAATTCCTTGCTGTTAAGTTTTTTCTTGCTCTTATCTTTCGCGCTGTCGATAATACTGACCAGCGCCCAAGCACAGATAGCAACAATAGCAATAGCAGTTAAATTCACGGTGGCATCCCTCTCAAATATCGTTAAAAAAGTGTAGTCGATAACAATTAGTTTGTCTTGTTAGGCTGTTTGACACAGCGTGTTTACTTAATATCGATGATTTAAATAAACCCTATTTGTTGATAAATGTACAGCAAGATTGTTGCCATCGATAAAAAAGCAATTATTAACAATGGTTTATATTATTAAGGTGAATGTTTTAGTGTTTTGGATGATGAAAATCACTAACTGTTTTGGTGATATTGACGAAGGAATAACTAAAATGGTCATTACGAGGTATGCCGTTACATGAAGCCTGACAATACGATTTCTTCTTGCTCAGAGGCCAATGAACAAGATATAGAGTGGATGAAACACGCGTTGAAGCTTGCTGATAAAGCCGAGGCAATTGGCGAAGTTCCTGTCGGTGCATGCGTGGTAGCTAACGGCGAAGTAATCGGTGAAGGTTGGAACACGCCAATACAAGATCACAACCCCACCGCTCACGCGGAGGTACATGCGGTGACTCAGGCTGCTAAACATGTGCAAAACTATCGCCTTATAGACGCAACGCTTTACGTTACCTTAGAGCCATGCTCAATGTGTGCAGGCATGCTGGTACATGCAAGAGTTAAGCGCGTGGTGTTTGGAGCTTGGGATGCAAAAACAGGCGCTGCCGGTTCGGTAATGAATTTGCTACAGCATCCTGTACTCAATCATCAGTCTGAAATCGTGTCTGGGGTATTAGCCGATGAATGCGCTAACAAAATTTCCGCATTTTTTAAAAGGCGAAGAGAAGAGATTAAAGCAGCTAAAAAAGCGAAGCGCTCTCTGCAAAATGAGAAGCTGGAGCCAAAGCAGTTATAAATCTGGGTAGTTACTGATTAGCCTAGTTATCAATCTGAGCAGTTATAGATAAGCTTAATGACAAATGGGGCAGTTAAAAAACAGGGCACGCGTTTATCATTGCTCTGAGCCTCTGGTAAGTTGGGTGAACATGTCATTAGTGACATAAAGCCTTCTGCGGTGCAGTACTTTCTGATGGCTTTTCTTTATCAACAGTCTGCGCCTATTGTTATTTCTCAATGTAACCCCTTTTCTCATAAATCTATTTTTTCTCATATACACTCCCTATCTTAACGATGTTGGGAAGCCAAATAATTCCCAAACCTATGTACCTTATCGGTATCATTCTGGGTTGGGCTTATGCTTCCAAACTTACGCCATAGAGATGACACTTAAATGACATATTTCAATAGCCAGCAGACTTATACTGGTATTATATTTTATTTTGTTCATCTAGCCATACTAGGCTGTCGTAGTAGCGCCTGATATTTTCAACATACTGCATTGCTTCATCGCCGCGAGCATAGCCATAACGGGTAGTGCGATAGTATTTTTTCTGCCTAAGCTGCGGCAATCTGCGTTTCACATCCACCCATAAGTCAGGGTTACCGCCTTGTCGCTCGGTTAATACTCTCGCATCTTCCAAGTGCCCCATACCTATATTGTACGCGGCCATGGCCATCCATACTCTGTCAGGGTTACCAATTCGCGCAGGTATTCGGCTCAGTAGGCTGGCAAAATATCGCGAGCCGCCGCGAATGCTTTGTTCAGGGTCAACGCGATCGCTTACATCCCAGTCACTGGCGGTATCAAGGGTGAGCATCATCAGCCCCCTAACACCAGTGCGAGAAACTGCGTCCGGCTCCCAGTGGCTCTCTTGATAGCTCATCGCTGCCAGTAATCGCCAGTCTAAGTCGCCTGAATATTTTTTGAATAAGGGTTGGTATTGTTTGAGGGTAGACTCTGCAGCGTTCTTGAATGCTCTGCTGTCAACATAATCAAACTGACGAATGTGTCCAAAATATTTGTCTTCTAAAACGGTAAACCACCCTGACTGATGTACCGTTCCAAAATACTCAATAATCGCCGCTTTCACTGAGTCATCTTGGTTTACCGGCATAGCCCAAGCCATGGGCATTTTCGCATTTAGGGTTTTTGCCACAGCCAAGCTTGGATAACGCCTGCGCTGTAACGCGAGCCGATTGCTGTCGGCCACTGTAAAGCTAATTTCTCCTGATGCGACCTGCTGGAGCAGTTCCTCTGAATCAGAATCTTCGGTGGTGATAACCTTTGATGACGTTACGTCAGTAGACGATTGATTCAAGAGTGCGTTCAGTACGTGTACTTGACTGCTGCCCGACACGGCAATAATAGGTGACGATAGCGCTTGTATATCACGAGGCCGGGTTGTACCGGCCTTAAATACTAGCTGTTGATCCACAAATTGATACGCTGGTCCGTAGTCAAAGCGCTGCTGCAAATTTGATGTAACGGCATCGCCGGTTGCAACAATGTCGAGGTTTCCTTCTTCTAGCTGCTGCAACATAACTTCATAACTATAAAACGGGTACAAATCGAGCGTTACCCCGAGATAATCCGCAAAGCCAGCCAAAAGCTCATATTCAAACCCTTGGGGCCCGCCGGCGCCATTGTAAAACGTGCCGGCGCCATATACGGTTCCAACTTTGATAGAGTTTCTTTCAAGTAGCTGCGATAGTGCAGTCGGCACAGAGGGCACCGTGCACGCTATGGTGACAACAGAAAGTATCAGTAGGGCGTAAAGTCGAAATTGCTTTTTATAGCGTTGTAACTGCATAGCGCTTTTCTTATTTGTGTTAGTTAAAAAATTTCAAAAAAATTTCATGTAAGGTCGTATTGAGGTTACCAAATGAGCGTAATTGCTCTATAATCCGCGCCGAATTACTCATCAATTTAAGAGGCAACGCGTCGCATTGGTGGTCGTTGTTTCAAAACAACCAGGTAAAGCACTATGTTGGTCCTTCGAGGCGCTCCCGCACTATCAGAGTTTAACCAAACTAAACTGATTGCAAAGCTGGGTCAATCCGGCGTTAAGGTGAAAAACCTTTATAGCGAATATATTCACCTAGTAGATTCTCAAGGTGACTTATCCAATCAGCAAATAGAAATCTTAGAAAAACTGCTCACTTACGGGCCTGCTAGGCAAACACAGTCGCCTTCTGGAACACTTTTTCTTATCACCCCTCGTCCAGGTACTATCTCACCTTGGTCCTCAAAAGCCACCGATATCGCTCATAACTGTAGTCTTGATACTATTAACCGTATTGAACGCGGTTGTGCATTCTACATCGATACCGATACCCGCTTAAGTGATGACGACTTTGCCCTAGTTGCTAGTTTCTTACACGACAGAATGACAGAGTCGGTGTTTACCAATACTGATGATGCGGCGGTGCTTTTTGCACAGGCCGAGGCGAAAAGCTTTACCTCTGTAGAGATGTTAGAACACGGAAAAGATGCACTTGTAAACGCAAACGTGTCTTTAGGCTTAGCGCTTGCTGATGATGAAATTGATTACCTATTTGACAGCTTTACGACGTTAGGCAGAAACCCGACCGACGTAGAGCTTTATATGTTTGCACAAGCAAACTCTGAACACTGCCGTCATAAAATTTTCAATGCCAGCTGGACCATCGACGGAAAAGATCAGGAAAAGTCACTTTTCAAAATGATCAAAAATACCTTCGAATTGCTGCCTGACAGCGTGTTCTCTGCCTATAAAGATAACGCAGCGGTAATGGAGGGTTGGCAAGCCGGACGTTTCTTCCCAAATCCTCAGTCTCATCAGTACGAATATCATCACGAAGATATCGATATTCTGATGAAGGTTGAAACACACAATCATCCAACGGCTATTTCGCCTTTTCCTGGTGCTGCTACAGGCTCTGGTGGTGAAATTCGCGATGAAGGCGCTACAGGTCGAGGCTCTAAGCCAAAAGCTGGGCTTGTTGGCTTTACGGTGTCTAACCTTCGCATTCCAGGTTCAGAGCAGCCGTGGGAAAGTGAATACGGTAAGCCGCAGCGAATTGTTAGTGCACTTGATATCATGACAGAAGGCCCATTAGGTGGCGCTGCGTTTAACAATGAATTTGGTCGTCCTAATCTGTTGGGTTACTTCCGTACTTACGAACAAGAAGTAAACAGCTTTAACGGTGTTGAAGTAAGAGGCTATCACAAGCCTATTATGCTCGCCGGTGGGCTGGGTAATATTCGCCGTGACCAAATTGAGAAAGGTGAAATCACGGTAGGTGCCAAGCTAATTGTACTTGGCGGGCCAGCGATGAATATTGGTCTTGGTGGCGGTGCAGCCTCATCAATGGCATCAGGCCAGTCAAACGAAGATTTAGATTTTGCTTCTGTGCAACGAGAGAATCCAGAAATGGAGCGTCGCTGTCAGGAAGTTATCGATGCATGTTGGCAGCTTGGTGAAAATAACCCTATTCAGTTTATCCACGATGTCGGTGCGGGTGGCTTGTCTAATGCGCTACCCGAGTTAGTCAGCGATGGTGGTCGCGGCGGAAACTTTGAGCTTAGGAAAGTATTGTCAGACGAACCTGGCATGACGCCGTTAGAATTGTGGTGTAACGAATCGCAAGAACGTTATGTCATGTCAGTAGCACCGCAAAATATGCCAGTTTTCGAAGCGATTTGTGCCCGCGAGCGGGCACCCTATGCGGTAGTCGGTGAAGCGACGGTTGAAGAGCATTTAAACCTCAATGACAGTCAATTCGATAATAAACCTATCGATATGCCATTAGACGTTTTACTGGGCAAGCCGCCCAAAATGCATCGGGATGTTACATCAAAGGTTGCACATTCACCTGCCTTTGACGACAGTAAAATCAGCTTAAGTGACGCAGCCGAGCGCATTTTGTCACTGCCTACGGTAGCTGAAAAAACCTTCCTTATTACCATTGGCGATCGCTCTGTTACAGGACTAGTCAATCGCGACCAAATGGTGGGTCCGTGGCAAGTTCCCGTTGCTGACGTAGCGGTTACGGCCAGTGCCTTTGACACCTATCACGGCGAATCAATGGCAATGGGAGAGCGTACTCCAGTCGCCTTGCTATCTCATGGGGCTTCTGCACGACTTGCCGTAGGGGAAGCGCTGACAAATATCGCGGCCTCTTACATTGGTGATATTAAACGCATCAAATTGTCTGCAAACTGGATGACGGCCGCGGGTCACCCCGGTGAAGATGCAGGTTTGTATGAAGCGGTTAAAGCTGTTGGGGAAGAGCTTTGCCCTGAGTTGGGATTAACTATTCCAGTGGGTAAGGATTCTATGTCGATGAAAACGGCATGGCAGGACGATGGCGAAGAAAAATCAGTCACATCACCGCTGTCTTTGGTTATTACTGCATTTGGTGCGGTAAAAGATATTCGTAAAACCGTAACGCCCCAGTTAAGAACTGACAAAGGCGACAGTAAGTTATTACTCATTGACCTTGGTGAGGGCAACAATCGCCTTGGCGCTAGCTGTCTAGCGCAAGTGTATGAACAACTCGGCGACAGCCCAGCAGATGTGGTTTCACCCACCAGACTGAAAGGCTTTTTCAACGCTATTCAAGCGCTATTGGAAAACGGTCTTGTACAAGCGTACCACGACCGCTCTGACGGCGGCTTATTTACCACCGTTGCGGAAATGGCTTTTGCTGGTAAAACCGGTGTAACAGTGACGCTAGATAAACTCACCGGTAATGATTTATCAGTGTTATTTAACGAAGAGCTAGGTGGCGTACTGCAGGTGCTAGAACGCGATAGTGACGCGGTAAATAGCATTCTTGAAGAGCACGGTGTTGCCGACATCACTTATGATATTGGTTCTGTTAATACTACCGATATGATTGAGTTTCAGCGCGACGGCGTTGCTGTTCTGGCTGATAGCAGAGTATCGATGAGAACCACGTGGGCAACGACAACGTTTGAGATGCAAAAGCTGCGGGATAACCCCACTTGTGCAGAGCAAGAACATATCGCTAAGCAAGACGCAACAGATCCAGGACTTCACACTAACTTATCCTATGATGTTAATGATGATATTGCGGCACCTTACATTGCGACTGGCGCTAAGCCTAAAGTGGCTATATTAAGAGAGCAGGGCGTTAACTCCCACCTTGAAATGGCAGCGGCATTTACGCGTGCAGGCTTTGATGCGGTAGATGTTCACATGAGTGATATTCTTTCAGGTCGAAGTTCACTAGACACCTTTGTGGGTCTTGCCGCTTGTGGCGGCTTCTCTTACGGTGACGTTTTAGGAGCAGGTGAAGGCTGGGCGAAGTCGATACTCTTTAACAGTATGGCAAGGGATCAATTTGAGCAGTTCTTCACTCGTGACGATACCTTTAGTTTAGGTGTGTGTAACGGTTGTCAGATGCTGTCTAACTTGAAATCACTGATTCCAGGCACCGACCACTGGCCTCACTTTGTAACAAACCAATCGGCCCGCTTTGAAGCGCGTGTTGCTATGGTAGAAGTGATGAAATCAAAATCTGTGCTACTTGATGGCATGGCCGGTTCGCGTATGCCAATAGCGGTCTCTCACGGTGAAGGGCAAGCAGAGTTTGCCAATGCTGATGCGTTAGCAAAAGCAAACGAGCATGTTGCGTTGCGATATGTGGATAATTTTGGCAACCCAACTATGCAGTACCCTGCTAACCCTAATGGATCTCCACAAGGGATCACCGGCCTTACTTCAGCCGATGGGCGCAGTACCATTATGATGCCGCACCCTGAGCGGGTATTTAGAGCTGTCGCCAATTCTTGGCGCCCAGATGACTGGGAAGAAGATGGGGCATGGATGCGTATTTTCAGAAACGCACGTAAGTTTGTCGGTTAAAATCTATGATAAGCGCAATTTATGTTGGCTGTTTGCAGCCAACATAGCTGCTGATTTATTAAACAAGGGCACTTTTTGTGTCAAACCATTGGCTTAGCGTCAATATTTTGCTTTTGCCCCTTGTTATTGGCGTATCGCTGATCTATTGTAGTGCTGCACGGATTGCAATTTGGTTACAGGAGTTGAATTGGGTTGCACTAGTTATTGGTAACAATACTAGTTTAAATAATAAGAGACGAACAATGAATCGTTCCTCAAAAGGGTTTGGCTTGACTGGAGTCGCCATCGCCGTGGTTTTGATGTTTATTACCGCCGTATTTAGTACTTCTGCAAAATCTGCAGACGCTCCAACAACGCTAAGTGTGCAATCTTCAGTTAAGTAGTCTGAAAGCAAATAATAAAGCCCGTAATAAATACGTTTATTACGGGCTTTAATCATTTTGGGCGATGCTATTTTTTTATATCCATCTTGCGCTCATCTTGCTCTAAGTTTGAGCGGTACTTATCCTTTCCTATTTTTTTCTCTGTTGATCAATTTTTGTTGAGGATGTTTCTTTAATAACACATAGGTAGCGCCAAATCCGCCATGCATAGGCTGCGCGGTATGAAACGCAATGACTTCCTCAAGTTCGCGCAACCAATGATTAACGTAACTCTTTTTTAAAGCCGGAAAAGGCTTAGAGTTTTCACCAGTTCCATGCTTGATCAAAAATGCTCTTACGCCTTTTTCATGCCCCGAAAGCACGTTCTGATACAGTAAATCTCTGCTTTCATCGAGGGTTTTTCCCGCCATAGATATCACCACCTCTAGCGGGTACTTTCCTAGCCTTAGCTTTTTAAATACGCCATCTTGAATACCTGGCTGCTGAAATTGTATAAAGTCATCGGGCGGCACAGGTTTCACACCTTCCATACTCAATGGATTTTTTAATTTATCTCGAATGGAGGCTTGCAAGGAAGCGCGTTTCTGTTTTTCTGCTAAGGCTGCTGCTGGGTCGTGCAACTGTGCTTTATCGTCAGAAATAATGGGTTTTACGTCTTGCATCTCAGCAAAAAAAGAATCCAATTCATCGTGTTCGAAATGGCTCATTACGGCTCCCCGAGGTTATAACTAGCTTCAATAGCACGTTACTTAATGGCTTAAGTAACGACAAGTGTTTTGTACACTAAAACAGGATATGGGGATTAAGTTGTAAATTTCACTGGGGTTAGAAAATAGCGCCGGGCTCGTTTAACATCTCGATCACGTCCCATATGTCCTTTGGGCTGCTCTGCTCATTTGCACAGTCGCGTTCTGTGTCATTTTCCATTCTATTTTCTCTAAATACGTCAACTAGTCTCTACATAGTATTGCGTGGATATGTTTAAAAGCAAAATCTACAGAACATAAACAACGCAGTCTGTATGTGAAAATTTACAAGATAAAGTTAGGAAATTGTCAGATTATGGCGTCCCCACCGCGACTCGAACGCAGATCTAAAGCTTAGGAGGCTCTTGTTTTATCCAGTTAAACTATGGGGACGTAGCATATTATTATACCCACCTAAGCCAAATACGGAACCCTGGATTTAGGATAATTACCCCGTTGCTTCTGGTGCGTTTATTTTTTCACCACAAAGTCATTTTCTTGGATATTTGCAACCAAACCAGAGTTTTTGTGAATAATCGTTGAAGAGTTTGCAAAAGTATTTTCAACCACAAAAACACCAGGGTAAAGCGAGTATTGAAGGTATTTCTTTCCTTTATTATCCATGACTTCTTTTGCCTGATAAAGCACAAGCTCGTCGCTGTCTTGCAAACCGTTATCTCGCCCTAAGGAAATAGAAATAATATCTCCGGCCACATTAATCACTCGCCCTGTTACCGGTTGGCAGGCTGTCGCCTCTTTTAAGTCTTGAATAGCATCTAGCATTAGCTTTTGTGCCTCACGACCATAAGTAGAGTGCCAAAAGTAATTTGAAAACTCATCGATTTGAGCAAACCGGTCAAATGTCCACTGCGCATGTGTACTGTAAGACTTGGTAAAGAGTTTACCTCCATTGATGCCGTCAAAAACATGAAGAGTCATTCCAAAGTATCTGTCAACGCTATCATCGGCCCACGGCGTAAATACTGAGGCTGCTTTTCTTTTAATACTCAAGTCGTCAATGGTGCCCACTATTACAAATTGAGAGTTTCCTCTTTGAGACAAAGAGCGCACGTTTTGTTCGGTAAATTCGCTTTTAAATTTTGCTGTATGCGGTGCAATGTAAGACAAGCGAAGCGTATCAGTCGTGTTAGCCATTAAGTCTGCAAAGCGTTTCGTTACCGCTTCATCTAAGTGCCTAATATTGCCCTCGGTAAGTTGTTGTCTATTTGGAATAAGGAAGTGCGTTGTTGCAAAACGTTTGATATCAGATATGGCGGCGCATTGTTGGGTGGCAGGGAAGATATCAGCCCTAATACTCACAGTGAAAACTTCGCCATTGTACCTTTCGTCGATAATTTCTAGTTGTTCAACTTCGCCGGTACTGCGAATTGTCATTTCTTCGTTTTCAAGCAATCCATTTGTTAGCTGTTGGACACTTTTGATAGATGCTCCTGAGAAAAGCATGGCTTGTTTGAGGGCCTCTTCGATTGCCTCACGTTTAGCCGTTTCTTTGTCACCATTTAAGATAATCGCTCGCCCTTTAGCCTCATACCACATGGCATGGGATTGCCCACCAAACAAGGCAATCAGGCAAACCAGTGCCACACACACATTGATCAAAATGGCGTAGCCTTTTATCTTTTTACTTTGCATATAAACCTCACGAACGCTGCAAATAATGCATCGCTTATTTGTGTTTGACGTTTATCAACGCTTAACTTGCGACGGCTCTGTAGTGACTGTATGAATGACTCAGCAATTCCACAATGTAGTAGTGAGTGCTTTTATCTAGCTCTTTTACAAAAAGCGCTTTTACATAAAAATGACGCTACGTATTCAGTAATGGCTTTGTAACCCTATAACCTTTTACATATATGCTAAAACAGTGCCAAGTGCTAAAACAGTGCCAAGTGCTAAAACAGTGCCAAGTGAGAGGGGATAACGTTGCGAAACATAATTAAAAAGCGCAGTAGAACGTATAGACGCAGTCTAGTTAAAAGGCTAAGCAGTTCAAAAGGCTAAGCAACTAAAAAGAATGAGCAGGTAAAAAGAATGAGCTCTACAAAAAGCGCGAGTCGTTAGCACTATGATTAAGCCGTAATGCGGTAAACAGGTTTTAGGCAGAATATAAATAGGTTATTTCAAAACGTATTCTCTTGTGAGCCACATACGATTAGGCACAGGCCTTGCACACGATTAGGCGCAGGCTTTGCAGAGGTTAGGCACAGGCCTTGCAGATAAACATACAAGCAAAGCACAAGCATAAAAAAATTATCGCAGATATAAGCGTAACGCACACCGTTAAGATTAATGATGACAGGGTGAGCATCTTAGTTAACCGTTACGCGTGATATCAGGAATAGGAAAGAATGTAATGGGTATGTCAACAAGTGTTGTTAGAGTGAAAGCTGCTTTACTTATGTTTAGTATCATGACGCTCGCGAGCTGTGGTGTTATCGATAAGCATGTTGAGTGGGAAACCGTTGAGCCAGCGTCGTACCCTGTTCTTACCGCCATAGGGTATGCGCCTATCGAATCGCAGCAGGGCAGTAATGCTAACGTAAAGCTTTTAATGGCGATGAAAGCGTCAAAACTAGAGGCCTACAGAGAGTTAGCCGAACAAGTTTACGGTCAGCGTATTGAAGGCAGCCAATCATTATCTAGTTTGGTTGTTGATAGTGAGTCCTTACGTGCTTCTGTGGATGGCGTAATTAGGGGAGCAAAAATTGTGAAAACTTACCCGGTAGGTGAAGACACGTATGTCACAGAACTTTCTTTGGATATGAAACGTGTGCACGACATATATTTGACGACGGCAAAGCCCCGAAGAGTCAAAGACGTTAAATATTACTGAGCGGCGATGAGGTACTGGTTATATCAAAGCGGGATTTCGTGAAGGGTATAATTAATTACAGTGGAGTAAGCAGCGTTTGTAAGAGCTATGAATAAGCGCTGTGTATAAACTATAAACGCTATGCACTCACACCTGAACCAAGGGTACCGCCCTTCGGCTTTCCTTTTTTGTCATACGTAAGTGATTCTTTCGCACGTACTTCCATCATCAGGTTGCGCAGGTGGGTTAAACGAAGTTGACCTTGTTCAACGGCTTTTTGGTTTACCTGAGTACGATACTTACAGTCATCAAGCAAGATTTTAGCCTTATCTGTAAGCGCATCGTCTTCCTCTGTGTAAGACTGGCCATTCGCAAACATTGATTCTGCGTTACCGTCTAACATTTGGATTTCTTCTAGAAGCTGCGCTTTTTCATCAAGCAAGGTCATTAACGCTTCGGCATCACGAGAGCTGATAAGATGAAGCTCTCTTTCTAATAGCCCAGAAAGCGCCGTCAGCTTATCCACCTGGCTGCTTAATACCGATGTTAAGTTTGCATGCTGATTCGTCAATTTATTACTCTTATGGTTCATTCGCCTTGTATAACAGTTAAGCTTCTGTTGTTAACTGTTCGCTGCGAAATTGGCACGTCTAGTTTGAATAATGTACGCTTTTAGATGGTGGCTTTCAAGTTAGCGTTTTATATCTCGCCGCAAGGGGTTTGGTAAAAGCCTTTAGCGTTGAATGAAGCCTTTAGCGTTAAATGGAGCCTTTAGCGTTAAATGAAGCCTTTAGCGTTAAATGGAGCCTTTAGCGTTAAATGAAGCCTTTAGCGATACATAAAGCCATTAGCGATGATACTAAAGCAGCGAAGCTTGGAACCTACGCTATACCCTCACTACTGAGTATTGGTCGTTTCCAGAGCTCTGCGCTATCGCTATTTGGTGCCGAAAATTTCTGCCTCAGCTTTTGCAATCTTACTTGCAAGTACTTCAGGGTTGATTTGGTAATCGCCGCTTTGAATTGCTTTTTTCAAACGATCGACCTTTTCCTGATTAACTGGCGCCTCAGTCCCTTTTTTCTGAACTTGGTTCAACTGCTGGGCCGATTGCGTCAACGAAACAGAATCTTGGCGAGGTGCTGGCGCCGCGGTGGCGGTTTTAGCAGTCGCTTGCTGTTGAGCTTGCTGGGTCTGGTTTTGCTGTGAAACCTTACCATTATCAACGGGATTTTTTGGTAACCCATTGTTTATATTGTTAATAGCCATAATAGTTCCTCACTACCTTTTTACCTCTCTATACGTTATCGGCCGCTGATACATTTTCTTTAGCCCAAATTAACGTAAAAAGGATAGTTTTCGTACGCCATTATTACAATTGTATCACGACTTTCTCTACGCTGGCGACTCTGGCTATAACGGTCTTTTTTGAGCTCGCATTGAGTACCTGAATATTATCGCCAACCACGCCATCTTGTTGCGCTATACCGGCGGTTTTTACTTTCATTTTGCCTGCTTCGGCAGAGATGGTAATACGATCGCCCTTGCATACAAAACAGAGCATATTTGCCTGGATAGCTTGTCCATTTGTGGCGCGGCGTTTCATACGTGCACCAACTAGCGTTTCAATGTTGGTAAACGTTGTATAGCGAAGACGTTTAATGTCTACACTCGCCATTTTCAAATTTGATGAGGTCAACACTGTGCCTGGGCTAACGGCGCCATAGGTCACCACAATATCTTTTGTCCTTGATACCTGACCACTAGTGAATAAATACCAATCATTATTTTGACAACTCACCCGCACAGAAATGTACGATTGACGAAGGGCTTCTTCTGAGGTGTGATACTGATAGCCCTCAGGGCATTCGGGAATATTTATCCTATCGTCTATTTTAACCATATCGACGTCGATGTTAGTATCCGCCGTGTTATCAGAGAGTTGCGATACTAGGTAGTCTTTAGCGCCATTTTCCACAACACGGTGTAAACTGTCTGTCGCAACACATGAAAATGACACTGCACTTGACATAATAAGCGCAATGGCGGCCAATGTTTTCTGTTGTCTTTTGCTATTCAATTTTTTCATTGTGACTTTTCGTGTTCAGTTCGTGAGTTATTGGCTATGCTTAGTAACAAGATGCGGGGTTACCACGACCGAGCTTTCCAATGTCAGTCGCTTTTGAGAGTTGCTTTTAAAAGTTTTAGGCGATACTGTCATTTTTCTGTCGTTTAACCTGCAAAAACCAAGTGATCTTGTCTATCTTATTTGATAACGCAATGTTCATGCCCAGAATTACCTAGAGGTGACTTATGTCGGGGATTTTAGATTCAGTTAACCAGCGCACGCAGCTTGTGGGGCAGAATCGTTTAGAATTATTATTGTTTAGGCTAAACGGACGTCAGCGCTTTGGCATAAACGTGTTTAAAGTTCGCGAAGTGCTTCAGTGCCCTCCGTTAACTTCCATGCCCAAGCTAAATCCTCTGGTACGGGGAATTGCCCATATACGTGGACAGACTATTTCCGTTATCGATTTAAGCATGGCGACGAAAGGCAGAAAAATAGAAGACTTGTCTAACGCCTTTATCGTAATTGCAGAATACAACCGCTCAGTGCAAGGTTTCTTAGTGGGCGCGGTAGAACGCATCATTAATACCAACTGGGACGCGATAATGCCGCCACCTCAGGGGACTGGGCGCGCAAGTTACCTCACCGCAGTAACTGAAGTTGAGAACGAACTCATTGAAATCCTCGATGTTGAAAAAATACTTAACGAAATTTCTCCACTGAATGCGGAAGTCAGCTCAGAAGTCGCTGAAGGGCTAACTACCGAAGGGCAAGAAAACAAAATTATCTTTATTGCGGATGACTCCACAGTCGCAAGAAATCAGGTTAAAAAGGCGCTGACTTCATTAGGTCTTGAGATTGAGCTCGCCAAAAATGGTCTTGAGGCGCTTAAGCGTTTAAAAGAAATTGCCGAAGAGTATGGCGATATTACTAAACGCGTTGGTGTTTTAGTTTCTGATATTGAAATGCCTGAAATGGATGGCTATACGTTAACTGCAGAAATCAAGAATACGCCTGAACTGCAAAAGCTTCATGTTGTCCTTCACACCTCGTTAAGCGGCGTATTCAATCAGGCTATGGTTCAGAAAGTGGGCGCCGATGACTTTATCGCAAAATTCCACCCTGACGAACTAGCGACCGCAGTGCAAAAATGGCTAATGACTGAATGCGAATAACGGAGCACCAAGGGATTGATTAATAAAGAGGTTTCGCCAGAGGGCTACCTAAAGTTTAGGCAGTTTTTAGAAAAGCAGTGTGGAATAGTGCTTGGCGAAAACAAGCAGTATTTAGTACGAAGTCGACTGGCGTCTTTGCTGTATAAATACAGCTATAGCTCTGCGGATGAATTGATCAACGTGGTTGTGCGCGGTCACGATCGCGGATTATTGCAAAGCGTGATCGATGCCATGACGACAAATGAAACCTTGTGGTTTCGCGATAACTACCCCTTTGATCTTCTCGTGAAAGATTTGCTTCCTGATTTGGCCAAAACCAACAGGAATATCAAAATTTGGAGTGCGGCTTGTTCCTCAGGTCAAGAACCCTACTCAATAGCAATGGCAATTTTAGAGTTTCAGCGACAGCGTCCTGGCATCTTGAGAGGAGGTGTTGATATTGTGGCGACAGATTTGTCATCTGAAATGCTGTCTAAGTGCGAGCTCGGTGTTTACGATGAACTGTCTCTAGCGCGAGGACTTTCTCCACAGCGCAGACAAACGTTTTTCCAGCAGCACGAAATGGGGCGAATGCAGATAAAGCCAGAAGTGCGTCGCATGGTGACGTTTAAAAGTTTTAACTTATTGTCGAGCTATGCCGCCCTCGGCCGGTTTGATATCGTGTTTTGCCGTAACGTACTCATTTATTTCTCTGCAGACGTGAAACAGCGGATACTGCAACAAATTGCCGGCCAGCTGCAGCCAAAAGGCGTTCTTTTCCTTGGCGCTTCTGAATCCATCAGTTCAGCCAGCGACACTTACTCTATGGTTAAATGCCAACCTGGCCTCTATTACCAAAAACGATAAAGTAGTATCAAAAAAGGTAGGGTAGTTGAAAGCTGAATTTTAAAGGCTTTTTTATTACCTGCTCCTCTTATTCCGCAAAATAACAAACGTCAAAATCCAAACTGGCACTCGCCTTGCTAACTATTTCACTAGAAGGTAATTAATATCTTTCTGATGGGACAACACGCATCAGAAGGTGGTGAAAAGTTAGGGGTCATAGTCAATGGCGATCAATCTAGATAAGTTAGTAGGGTTCCACGAATCAGCGCTTAAGATCCGCACTGAGCGGATGGAAGTCATCTCTGGCAATCTAGCGAACGCTAACACTCCTGGCTACAAAGCAAAAGACATCGACTTTAACAAAGCCATGCAGTCAGCCCTGAACGAAGGTGTTCAGGGTCAACACAAAAGCACTGGTGGATTAGTTCGTACCAATGAACGCCACCTAAGCGGCAATCCTTCGTCAGTCGCGGCAAATTTTGACATGCAATACCGTATCCCTACTCAACCTGATACGGGTGATGGCAATACTGTTGAAGTTCAGTCTGAAAGGAATCGCTTCCTAGATAACGGACTTCGCTACCAAGCGAGTTTGCAGTTCTTAAACGGAAAGATTAAAGGCATGAAAAAAGCACTAGGCTCTGGAGGGCAGTAGCAATGGGTTTATTTAACGTTATGCAGATATCAAGCACGGGTATGGAGGCGGAAAATGTTCGCCTTAACACCACGGCTAGTAATATCGCAAATGCAAATTCAGTGAGCAGCAGCTACGAAGAGACCTATCGTGCACGCCACCCCGTGTTTGCATCAGCATTGCAAGATGCAATGAACAGCCAGTCAAAAGGTGTGGGAGTTCAGGTTAAAGGTATCGTAGAAAGCGACGCGCCTTTACAAGTTGAGTATTCGCCCAACAACCCTATGGCTGATGCTGAAGGCTATATTTACAAGCCAAACGTGAATATCGTCGAAGAAATGGCGAACATGATGTCGGCATCTAAAGCTTACGAAACAAACGTTCAAGTGGCTGACACCACGAAGCGTATTTTCCGCCGAGTATTGCAATTAGGGCAAGGGCAATAATGCGCGGTTGGGTTAATGTGAGGACAAACCAGTGAACACAATTAATAACACCGGCTTAAATACCGACCTCTACTGGCAAGAGGAAACGGTGAAAATAGCTGACGGTACGGAGCAGCAGCTTTCACAAGAAGATTTCTTCTCGATGCTGACAGAGCAGCTTGCTAATCAGGATCCAACAAAGCCAGTAGACAACGACCAAATGGTCGCCCAAATGACATCGTTTACTATGGCTGATGGTATCTCTCAGCTAAACGAAAAGTTTGAAACGTTTGCGTCGTCAATGACGTCTAATCAGGCGCTTCAGGCTTCCAGCTTGATTGGTCAGAACGTGCTTGTTCAAGGCAACGTTGGTTTCAAAGGCAGCGACGGTGAAGGAATTTCTGGCGTCGTTGTAAATGAAGGCACTGTTCAGAATATGACGATAAGCATCGAAAACCAGTTTGGTGAAGTTGTCAAAACGATAGATGCTGGAACGCAAACTGCAGGAAACATCCAGTTTGATTGGGATGGGAAAGATCAGCAGGGCAACCTCATGCGAGCCGGTGAATATGTAATAAGCGCCACGGGCGAATTAAACGGCGAGGGTGTACAGCTGAACACAGCGGTCAATCGTCATGTAGGTAGCGTAAGCTTGGCTGGAAGCGGTCAAGGTGTCATTTTGAATTTGGATGGTGATGTCAGTATTAATCTTGACGACGTCATTCAAATCGGCAGTTAGTAGGAGAATTAATAATGTCTTTTAATATTGCACTGAGCGGTGTATCAGCCGCGCAAAAAGATTTGGATGTAACCGCCAATAACATTGCAAACGTCAACACTGTTGGCTTTAAAGAATCACGGGCAGAGTTTGGTGACGTGTACGCAGCATCATTACTTGCAGGTGGTAAAACCAAAGTGGGTGATGGTGTGCTTACCCAGGAAGTTGCTCAGCAATTTTCACAAGGTAGTCTTCAGTTCACCAATACATCACTGGATCTTGCGATAACGGGTAACGGCTTCTTTGCTACGGTCCCAGAAATAACTTCGCGAGATTTTTCATTCACTCGTGCAGGTCAATTTAAGCTGGACGACGATAATTTTGTTGTTAACAGCGCGGGCGATAACCTTCTTGGATTCCCAGTTAATAACGACGGAACAAGCGCTTCAGTTGCCTTGAGTACCACTGAACCTGTTCGTATTCCTGATTCATCGGGTTCACCTCAGCAGACGTCTGAAGTTGATATTCGAATGAACTTACCTGCGGGCGATGTGGGTCTAGATCCACAGGACTTTGACCCAGAAGATCCCCTTACCTACAACGCAGCAACGTCTGTAACAGTGTATGACTCGTTAGGTGATAGTCATGTAATGACGTATTACTTTATAAAGGACAATGCACCTACTGCAGATAATGAGTGGTATGTGGCAACAGCGGTTGATGATACGCTGGTGGACATGACCGATTCTACGGGTGCAGATACCGACCCAGCAACTGCGGTGAATTCCGTTGGCGGAAATACAGGTAATGCAGTATCTGCCTCCAAACTGCTGTTTTCACAAGGTGGTGATTTTAACGGAATGGAGACGCCAGATGGTCTCCCCACGTTAGACTTTAAGATGCAAACCGAAGCGTTGGGCGCTGGGATTCTTGCAAACGGTTCAGATCCAACCCAACAAATTAGCATCGATTTTAATCTAGATGTTAACAATGCAACGCCAAATGAACCCACTCAGTTTGCTTCCGCATTCGAGGTAACGTCATTAGAGCAAGATGGCTTGCCAGTAGGCCGTTTGACCGGTATTGATATCGGGCCGGATGGATTGGTAAGAGCAACTTTCTCAAACGGTACGTCTGAGCCCATTGTCCGCGTTGCGCTAGTTAGATTTTCTAATGAGCAAGGCCTAACGCAGGAAAGTGGTACTCAGTGGAAAGAAAGTATTCTTTCAGGCGAGGCTCTTGCGGGTGAGGCAACAACCGGAACCTACGGTGAAATAAACTCATCATCACTAGAACAAGCCAACGTAAACTTGACCACTGAGCTTATCGACATGATCATCGCTCAGCGTAATTTCCAGGCCAACTCTCGAGCTCTGGAAGTGAATAACTCACTTAACCAGACTATCTTGAATATCCGATAGGCGAAATGATTTAACGCGAAGTAGCTTAAAGTGGAAAAATAAAGCTAGCAAAATTAAAGCCGCAGATAGAATCTGCGGCTTTTTATTACTTAAAATCAGAACGTTAGTTATACATCCTCGCCCTAGTCAAAATCATCGCTCTAACTCCCACCATTCTGGCACTACCTTTGCAATCTTTGTATATGGTTTGAACAGAGTCAAAAGTCAGTCATGGATAAACTTCTCTATATTGCAGCAAGCGGTGCGTCTCAAGACCTTATGGCGACAGGTATTCGCTCGAATAACTTGGCCAACGCCCAAACGACAGGATTTAGAGCTCAGCTAGAGCAAGCACGAGCAATGCCGGCCTACGGCAAAGGTTTGCCTACCCGTGTTTTTTCAATGACTGAAAGCCCGTCTAATAACTATGAATCTGGCCCTATGATTAAAACTGACCGTGATTTAGATGTGGCAATTCAAGGAGACGGTTGGTTTGCTGTTCAGGGCGACGACGGTCAAGAGGCCTATTCACGCAACGGAAACTTTAAATTAAGCACCGACGGAATTTTGACAGATGTTAACGGTCGCGCAGTGTTAGGGGATAACGGTCCGCTATTTTTGCCAGTGCCTCTTGATAATCTGACCATTGCTGCGGACGGAACACTGTCGATGAGACAGGTTGGCGCACCGGCTAATGTCATCGAGACGGTTGGCAGGTTAAAGCTAGTAAGCCCTAACTACTCGGATATGGAGCGTGGCACTGATGGTTTATTTCATATGAAAGACCGCTCGGTGGCAGACCCATCAGCTAACGTAAAAGTGATGTCGGGCATGCTTGAGGGCTCTAACGTAAACGCCGTTGAAGAAATGGTAGATATGATAAGCCTTCAGCGTCACTACGAGCTACAGGTAAAAGTCATGAAGCAAGCGGAAGAGCTCGATACCCGCGGTAATATGATGTTAAGAATTTTGTAATAGCAGTTTTCAATTTTTGTTCAATATTTTTCTTTAATATTTTTCTTTAACAGCAATACGTATCGTCGTGTTGTTTGGAGGTTAACATGCATCCAGCATTGTGGATTAGTAAAACCGGATTAGATGCCGCTCAAACTGACGTGGCTGTGGTTTCTAACAACTTAGCGAATGCCTCAACGGTAGGTTTTAAGAAAGACCGCGCCGTATTTGAAGATTTACTCTATCAAAACATCAACCAACCAGGCGGCAGATCGTCTGCTGATACTGAGCTGCCGTCAGGTCTTATGCTTGGCTCTGGTTCAAAGGTTGTGTCTACACAAAAAGCCCATACACAAGGCAATCTGCTAACCACTGATAACGCGCTTGATTTGTCTATCCAAGGGCGCGGCTACTTCGAGATTTTACAGCCTGACGGCACTACTGCCTACAGCAGAAATGGTCAGTTTAGTTTAAATGATCAAGGTCAAATTGTGACCTCTGGCGCGGGTTATTTACTTCAGCCTCAGATAACCATACCACCTGATGCACAGCAAATAACCATCTCTCAAGATGGGCAAGTAAGCGTGAGTATCAGAGGGCAGGCTCAGCCTCAGCAGCTTGGTCAAATTAATATTGCCGACTTCGTTAACCCAACAGGCTTGCAGCCAATTGGTCAGAATTTGTATTCAGAAACGGTGTCTAGCGGGTTCCCTAACCGAGGTGTTCCAGGTCTTCAGGGCCTAGGAATGTTAGCGCAGGGCGCGCTGGAAACATCGAACGTTAACGTAACGGAAGAGCTCGTTAATTTGATTGAAAGTCAGCGACTTTACGAAATGAACTCCAAAGTTATCTCATCAGTTGACCAAATGCTGGGTCAAGTTATTCAGCAGCTGTAGGAGTGTTTACTATGCATCGTTTCGGTTATTTCTTTACTGCGCTAGTTGCTTTATCAGCAGTCACAGGTTGTCAGAGCACGCCTGATACACCGGTACAGGCAAACGATCCTTTTTATGCGCCAATTATTCCTGATTACCCCAGAGAAACGATCATTGAAGACGGTTCACTATTTCGCGGTCATTTAGCAAGAAGCCTTTATTCTGATGTCACTGCGCGTCAAGTGGGTGACATCATCACCGTTACGCTAAGCGAAAATACGGCGGCAACTAAGTCTGCAAACACGACTACATCAAGAGAAACCTCTGCCGAGCTTGACCCTATTATTGGGTTAGGTGGTAACGCGGTAAATATAGGTCGTGAATCCATACAGCTTGGCATTGATGGCTCAAACGATTTTAGCGGTGATGCTGCAGCTAACCAAACAAACAGCCTTCAGGGAAGTATCTCTGTCACCGTTGTGGATGTGTTGCCAAACAGCAATCTTGTGGTGCGAGGTGAGAAGTGGATGACCTTAAACCACGGCGATGAATATATTCGGTTAACTGGAATAGTTAGACCGCTCGATATCGACCCAGACAATCAGGTTGAATCTACGCGTATTGCAAACGCGCGCATTCAATATAGTGGTACTGGATCATTTGCTAATGCACAAGAAAAGGGATGGCTAGGTAAGTTTTTCTCTTCTACTTGGTGGCCGCTATAAATGACGGGGTTTACTATGCGTGTTTTAATATGTTTATTGCTTTCACTCAGCCTTTCAGGCGCAGCCAATGCTCAAAGGATTAAAGACGTAGCATCTATTCAAGGTGTGCGTTCTAACCAATTGATAGGTTATGGGCTAGTGGTTGGTCTACCCGGAACAGGCGAGCAGAACCCGTTTACTGAACAAAGCTTTAGAACCATGCTCGCCAATTTTGGTATCCGCTTAGGTGCCGACGTGCGACCTAACGTTCGAAACGTTGCGGCCGTTGCAGTGCATGCGGAGCTTCCTGCATTTAGCAAGCCCGGTCAAACAATTGATGTCACCGTTTCGTCGGTGGGCGAAGCGAAAAGCCTTCAAGGCGGCTCTCTGCTACAAACCTTTCTTCGTGGTGTAAATGGCGAAGTATATGCCGTGGCCCAAGGAAGTTTAGTGGTCAGTGGTTTTGGTGCTGAAGGTGGCGATGGCTCGCGAATAGTGGTTAACACACCTACGGTAGGACGTATTCCAAACGGCGCCATGGTGGAAAGAGAAGTGCCAAGTGGTTTTGCAAACGGTGATTCGTTAACGCTTAACCTTCACTATCCTGATTTTACTACAGCGAAATCGCTAGCAGATACCATCAATGAACGCTTAGGTGCGCAACCAGAAAATGGCTATGTCATTGCAACACCCATTGATGCTGCCTCTGTTCGAGTATCGGCTCCCCGAGATGCAGGACAGCGTGTAGGCTTTCTCGCCACACTAGAAAACTTTGAATTTACGCCTGCCGAGGCTCCTGCTCGTGTGGTTATTAATAGCAGAACCGGCACTATCGTCATCGGCAGCGAAGTACGTCTTCTACCTGCTGCGATAACACATGGTGGGCTTACCGTGACTATTTCAGAGAACCAGCAGGTTGCTCAGCCCAATGCCTTTGCAGATGGCGACACGGTTGTAACAACTCAGTCAATCATTGACGTCGACTTGGCCGACAGCCGAATGTTTAAGTTTGAGCCAGGCGTAACCCTTGACCAACTAGTGCGAGCAGTGAACGAAGTGGGCGCAGCACCGGGCGATTTAATGGCAATCCTTGAGGCATTAAGGCAGGCCGGTGCGTTACGCGGCGAACTGGTTATTATTTAGGGGCTTACGATAATGGACGCACTCAGCACAAAAGGCCAGCTAGACATGGCTCGCAACGTTCACGATATGGGCAGCATCAACAAGATGCGCGAGGCCATAGCGTCGGGCGATGAAACCGTATTGCAAGAAGCAGCAGAGCAGTTCGAAGCGATTTTTGTGCAAATGATGCTTAAGTCTATGCGTAAAGCTCAAGACGCATTAGCCGACGAAGACAGCCCGTTTAATTCACAGCAAGTAAAGTTTTATCGCGATATGCACGACCAGCAGCTAGCCACGGATTTGACCGCAGGCGGTGGAATGGGTCTTGCCGATGTGATTGTGAAGCAGCTTGGCCAAACCGAAGAAAGTTACACGCCAGCTAGCGTTATACGTAGCGACGGCAATTTATCTTCGCTCAATCAACATCGCGCTCAGTCTATATCTCATGCGCAAGACGTAGCGTTATCCTCGCACTCTATGAGCAGCAAAAGTGCCCATAAGGACGCGATGTTCGATAGTCCTGAGCAATTTGTTGAGTCACTTATGCCTCACGCTGAAAAAATAGCTGAAAAATATGGTATGGATGCAAAAGCAATTGTGTCACAAGCCGCCGTTGAAACCGGTTGGGGAAAATTTGTTATTCACTCAGCCGACGGTAAAAGCTCCCACAACCTATTTGGAATAAAAGCCAATAGTGAGTGGAAAGGAGAGCAGGCGGTTGTTGATACGCTTGAATTTAACGGTTTGGTACCACAGAAACAAAAAGCAGCGTTTAGGTCATACAGTTCTATTGAAGACGCTATGGATGACTATGGACGATTTATTGCTTCGCAGCCGCGTTACAGTGACGCAGTGAAAGCTGCAGGTAATGCCACAGAGTATACCCAAGCATTGCAGAACGCAGGTTATGCAACCGACCCACACTACGCCGATAAGATCATGTCTGTTTACAACAGCGATAGACTTAATGCGCTAATACCACAGAGATAGGGGAGGCATACACCATGAGTTCAGTTGACTTATTTTCTCTTGCAACCAGTGGCGTTAATGCCAGTGGAAAGTTGTTACAAACAACCAGTAATAACATTGCCAATGTTAATACGCCTGGATACGTACGCGAGCGCACAGAGCTGAATAACAGCCAAGTGTTTGGTGTTGAAATTGGCAATACGGAAAGAATTATCAACGTGTTTGCGCAAAATCAACTTCGACGCGATATCACCTCGGTTGGAGAGCTTGAGGCATTTTCGTCAAAAACCACGGCTATCGATAATTTGCTTGCGGGTGATGCAAACTCTATTTCAAAAGGAATGAGCGAATACTTTTCTGCACTACAGACTGCTGCTGACGACCCAACAAACTTGGCGTCTCGAGAGCAGGTACTTGGCAAGTCAGAGTCCTTGTTTCAGCGTATGAGAACCCTGTCTGACTACATGATTGAAAAAGAGGAAGAGCTAAACTTAGAGTTTACCTCTTTGATTAATCGCGCAAACACTCTTATTGGCAATATCGGTGATTTAAACCGAAATATCGTTATTGCTAATGGAAACAGTACAGCCGATCAGCCATCAGCACTGCTCAACGAGAGAGACAAAGCCGTTGATGAGTTATCGTCAATTATGGGTATTAATGTTAAGGAAAGTCAGACACAAAACGGTGCGGTTACCATTAACTTAACCTCTGGTGAATCTTTGGTGTTGGAAAACGGCGCGTTTAACTTATTTGAAGTTAACACCGATGCTGACCTGTCGTTAAAGCAGTTAACTCTTCAAACTAACTTTGGCTCGCAAACCAAAGGCGACGCGTCACTGCGAATTCAGGAAAGTGATTTAGGCGGTGCACTTGGCGGACTATTCGGCTACCGAAACGAAGTGCTTGGGCCTACAATGCGAGACGTTGGTCAGCTGTCTATTGCTTTTGCAGACGCTATGAACGAGCAGAATAAGCTAGGTATGGACCTAGACGGCCAGCTTGGAAGTAATATTTTCGATATCCCCTCATTTCGCGGCCTAGCATACGCAAACACTAATGGTGATTACGTAGTCACAGCGCAAGTTACTGAAGGTATGGGGGCAGAACTAACAGATGCTGATTACAAAATTGAAGTCACTGCGGTTTCCGCCGGAGCACCTAGTGAGCTGGAAATAACGTTTTTAAATGCTGACGGAACACCAAAGAAAGATGGATCTGGTAACGACATCGTGTTTTCAAACTTTCCTGTTTCCTCTGGCTTTAACGAACTGCCAGGTGGAATTGAAGTGGATTTTGCAGGAACGTCTAGCTACACAGTAGGCAACGAATTCCTCATACAGCCTACAAAAACGATAGCGTCAAAAATTGATTTCAGCACAATGCGACCAGAAGATTTGGCATTTGCAACGCCCGTTCGCGGTCAAGCCGACAGTACAAACTTAGGTGATGCGAATGTGGTGAATGTAGGCGTATCTAATACTACGGTGGGTGCAGGTATCGACCGCTCTGCCTTTGATGGTGCCGGTGGTATTGATACAGGAGCACCCGCTCAAATTGTATTCACTGCCCCAGACACGTTTGATGTTGTTGATGGGACCGGAGCCGTTATGGCAAGCGTTACCGGAACCACCGATTTGAACAACCTGATTGAACAGGCAAAAAATAGCGGTACGTGGCCAGCAGGACTAAGCGGTTTAACAGATTACCCAGGCTACGATATAAGTTTAGACGGCGTTCCAAGAGCCGGTGATAGCTTTTCACTCGCCTATAATACCGACGGTTTTAACGATAACAGCAATGCGCTTAATCTTGCGGCATTACAAAATGAGAATTTAGTTCAAGTGAGCAGTGAAGCCACAAATACACCTCGTACATTTCAAGATGCCTATGCGTCAATGGTAGGTCGCATCGGTGAAGATGCTGCAATGGCCAAAGTGTCATTGGCCTCGGCTGAAGCTATGCAGGTGCAATCAGAAAACTGGTTTCAGTCAGTCTCTGGAGTGAGCTTGGATGAAGAGGCTGCCAACTTGATTAAGTATCAGCAAAGTTACTCCGCGGCGGCTCGGATTCTTACCACCGCACAAGAGCTGTTTAACACCATTCTACAGTCCGCGAGGTAGTTAAAAGAATGCGCATAACTACAAATCAAATTTACGATCAAAACGTTCGTTCAATAATGAACAATCAGACCGAGCTGTCTAAGACTCAAGAGCAACTTGCTTCAGGTAAACGAATTATTGCGCCAAGTGACGATCCCGTTGGCGCAGCAAAGGTACTGCGTTTAACCGAAGAAGTGGACGAGCTTACCCAATTTCAGCGCAACAACGATTTAGTGACAGGGTCTTTAGAACAGCAAGAAGCAGTACTGACGAATATCACTAATTCTATCAACCGTGCTAGAACCCTCGTTGTCCAATCAGGCAACGGAATCTTAGCCGACCCCGATAAACGGGCCATAGGAGCAGAGCTAGAGCAGATAAAATTAGAAGTTTTAGATTTAATGAACACGCAAGATGCCGACGGCAATTATCTTTATGCAGGTTATCAGTCAGCTAATCAGGCGTTTTCCTTTAATCCTGCATCTGCAGGGAATGCCATTTCATTCGCCGGTGACGCTGGTGTGAGTTTTATTCAGCTTTCAAATAGCTCAAAAATTCAGTCAACCAGTAACGGCTATGATGTATTTGAAAACGTGCTGTCTCGTTTTAAATTTTCAGTGACGGGAAGCGCGGTGGGCAATTTAGAAAGTGCCACAGTAAAAGAGCAGGGGACATTCGATACGTTTTTTGATAAAAACTTTGACCCTGTAAATGCAGCAAACAATAATTATCGGGTAAACTTTTTAGCCGGTGGACAAGCTGAACTTGTCAATCAAGGCACCGGCGCAGTAGTAGATACAGTAGGCTTTACATCGGGCCAACCTTTCACCATAAAAGGTATGCAATTTGAGGCTACTGCGGTTGCCGGCGACAGTATAGATTTTTCTCTGGATACGCCAGAAAAGAAAAGCATGGCCCAGGCAATTCATGAAATTCAAGAGATTCTGCTAGACAGCACCATTAATAACGGCGCACTGCAAGAGTCTATTGCCGATGCATTGGTAGGGCTAGATAACGGCTTAGAGCGAATTTCTCTAGAACGGGCGTCCATCGGCAGTCGACTGAACATTGCAGAGTCATCGTACGAAACTAATCTGGATATGGAAATTGCAGCTAAAGCCGCACGCTCATCCATTCAAGATGTAGACTACGCTGAAGCGTCGACTAAATTTGCTCAACAAGAGACGGCGCTAAATGCCGCTCTTGCTACATTTCCAAAGATAACCAACTTGTCGTTATTTAACTTTATCTAAGGTGTGTTGAACTGGTTATTGACGCGTATTTACATGCTCAATTTAGCAAGGTAAACCCGTGCTTCTTCATCGCAATGACTCGAATAATAGGATACATAAAGTATATCGTCATTGAGGACCAAGCCTGGATAACTGGTATCACCGCCACTTGGAAGAGTAATCAGCTCAGTGAGCTTTTTTGATTTAACATCAAAATGCCATACTTTAGTACTGAAAATATCCTCCTCCCAATCAATGTGTCTGCCTGCCACAACAAAATTCCCATTTTTGAGCGTAACTGCCGCTGGTCCGCCGATGTATATTTCTAAATCATGCCAGGCCCAGTTTGAGTAAGGGGGATTAGCGTATCCAAATTGAGCGCTGTAGGTGTCGGCATCTCTGCGTAAAAAAACACTGGCATTACCCAGTTTATCAAAGAGAAGCGCACTTTCATTGGGGTAACCTTTGTCTGACTTTTCAAGTCCAAATACATTGTTTTGATAGCATGTCATTGAGTTTAAAGGATTGCCTCTATACAAGCTTATAGATTGCGCTTTGCGATTATAGGCAAACCCGTATGCCGTTTTTCTAAACCAATCACAACTCCAAATCCACCAGGCGTCGTCACCAAAATGATGGGGTTCAGACCACGATAATCCTGTGTCAGAGCTATAGCTCACCATATGACGTGAAAGGCTACTGTCTTCTAAAACAGTTTTGGCATAAGCGGTGATGATAAGACGTTTGCCATCGAATGAGAGTTTTGGATCCCTAAGATCTGTGCCTGGTATTTCCAATGCCAAAGAGTTGAATGGCTGCAATGTATTTTTATTTATCTGTAAAACGATAATTTTGCCGTTAGGGCTGACATGGTTGTCAGCCTCGCGGTAGGTGCAAAATAGCGATGAATCTGAATTATCAAAAGGGTCAGTGCATAAATCAGTAAAGGCAGCATGAGGTGCGGGCGCTGATATCTGAGTGACCTCAAGTATTTTCAATTTATCCAGCACTAAATTTCTCCTATAAAAATCCGAGAGTTACGGCGTTTAATTCAGGCAATAAGCGGCAATATGTTACCGCTAATCGGCAATAATCGTAATTTTTTCTAAAGGGAAGTTACATATTGTCGATACAGTTTCTGAGAGAGCCAGTTCATCAATTACCCCTCAGGTGTTGATGACTACTAAAACAAAACGTCGGAAAACCCGACAGCCAGCCCACGCTGGACTGAGAGTGTAGGAGAGACTTTATGTCTATGTTCGTCAATACCAATGTATCATCATTGAATGCACAGCGTCAGTTATTCGATGTGAGTAATTCTTTGAATACGTCATTTGAGCGTTTGTCTTCAGGTTTTCGCATCAACAGCGCTGCTGATGATGCTGCAGGGCTTCAGATTTCAGATCGAATGACATCACAAGTTCAAGGTCTTAACCAAGCGGTTCGAAATGCAAATGATGCGATTTCACTATCGCAAACTGCCGAGGGCGCGCTATCTGAGACTACCACCGCGCTTCAGCGTATCCGTACTTTAGCAGTACAATCGCAAAATGGAATTAACAGCTCTGCAGACCGTGTTGCACTTCAAAAAGAAGTGTCTGCCCTGCGTACTGAGATTTCACGAATATCTACAACGACACAGTTTGCCGGTGTAGATATTCTATCTGGTGACTTTTCTGCGAAGTTTTTGGTGGGAGCTAATGCCGGTCAGACTATCTCAGTAAACTTATCTACTCCGTCGCTCACGCGTGCTGGTGTTGAAGGATTTGGGGCTAGTGGTTTGGGTATTACAGGTACCGATGTAGACGTTCTTACTTCTGAGAACGCTTCAGGAATACTCGCAAAACTAGACACAGCAATATCAGCGGTAGGTGGTTTACGTGCTGATTTGGGTGCGCTTCAAAACCGTTTCCAATCAACCATTCGTAACCTAAGCAACATTTCTGAAAATGTTTCTGCTGCTCGTTCACAAATAAAAGATACGGACTTTGCGACTGAAACCGCTAATCTAACCCGTAATCAGATACTGCAGCAGGCAAGTACAACTGTATTGTCTCAGGCTAATCAGCGCCCACAGGCAGCATTACAGCTTCTAGGATAAGCTTTCTAAGCTATAGACTACGGCGAGGATGAAGCCAGGGGGTAGTGACCCAGTGCTTGTTATCTATTTAAATGGCCAGTAATTGAATGTATTTCAATTTACTGGCTTTTTTGTATCTAAAGTCTCTAGAAAGCGAATGTTTGTTTTCAGTTCCTTGTGAGTTGTCAACTCTTGTCCCGTATCGAAAAAATGTTTTCACTACTGCCTCTTACTATTTTCACAAAGGCTGTTTTATACACAAAGTCTTAATTCTCCTGCATCTCAACCTCAACTTTATGATTTCAATTGGCTCGTAATGTCATGAAAATCATCGGTTTTTAAAAATTTTACTTTTTTTTCGTCTCAGCGGGCAAAAAACGCTAAAGGAAAATCGGTAATAGGACGATAACTATTACAAAGGGGAGATAAAGAACGTTTTTACTTCCCAAGTGCTAATAACAACAATAGTAGTGCACTAAGCAAGACCTTATTTGCGTAAAGTAAATAAATTAAGTGAAATTAAAGGTTAGGAAAATCAACCTATTAAGATGTTAAAAGTGCAGTTTAAAAAGTTCTAAAGTAATTGTGTTTTAATGTCGATATATAGGAAGGTTTGCTAGAAGGGTTGGAGCTGCTGACAGGCAAGAATGAAGCCAGGAGGTAGTGAGAGGTTTGAGGTCTGGAACATCAATCTCACCAGCCAGCAAAGAGAAGAAAACTTCTCCGTTTAGCAAACTTCATCAGTAGTGTGCCGATGAAGTGTCAGATAAATCTGACGACTTAAATCAAGCACGCACTGTGCCAAGAATTTAATACAACGCGCAAATAATAAAACCAATAGCGCAATCACTCGAAACTGTTAGGAGAGACCCCATGAGTCTATTTGTAAATACCAACGTGTCATCATTGAATGCACAACGTCAATTATTTAATACCGGAAACAATCTAGATACCGCATTTGAGCGTCTATCTTCTGGGTTTCGCATAAACAGCGCTGCGGATGATGCAGCGGGCTTGCAAATCACCGACAGAATGACATCGCAGATTCAAGGCTTAAACCAAGCTGTTAGAAATGCGAATGATGGAATCTCGCTAGCGCAGACTGCTGAGGGTGCAATGGCGGAAACTACGACCGCGTTACAACGTATCCGTACCCTTGCAATCCAATCGCAAAACGGCATAAATAGCTCTGCTGACCGCTTAGCACTGCAAAAAGAAGTATCTGCATTACGTACTGAAATTTCGCGAATTGCGACAACGACTCAATTTGCCGGTGTAGACGTACTGACAGGAAGCTTTTCAGCAAGATTCTTGGTGGGTGCAAATGCAGGTCAAACTATCTCAGTTAACCTATCTAGTCAGGCATTAACCCGAGCAGGGGTAAATGGATTCAGTGCAACAGGTTTAGGTATCACATCCGAAGACGTGTTGACGGAAACCAATGCATCAGGTTTATTGTCTTCAGTTGATAGCGCTATATCAGCAATCGGTGGAATTAGAGCTGACTTAGGTGCTCTACAAAATAGATTTCAATCAACTATTCGTAATCTAAGTAATATTTCTGAAAATGTGTCAGCGGCAAGATCTCGCATCAAAGACACTGATTTTGCCACAGAGACGGCAGAACTAACCCGTAATCAGATATTACAGCAGGCAAGTACTACTATCCTATCGCAGGCTAATCAGCGTCCACAGGCTGCATTATCACTACTAGGTTAATCTTTTAAATTAGGCGTAAGTCTGGGAAGGAGTTGAGAGGCCATCCCCTAGAAAGGAATGCGACCGAGAGGTCGCACCTTTAAGAAAGCGCCGACTAACAGGACTGAGAGTGTAGAAGCGTTGGTTGAGAGGCCAGTTTGTCCTACTAAACCCTGCCAGCCGACAGAAACTAATTTTGCTCAATCTCCTAACGTGAGCAAATTGGCCGAGATATTATGTCTCGGCCTTTTTTTTATAATCGCCGAAACATCCCACCAATTTCAGACTCCAGTAGAGCAACGCTGGAATCCTCTTTTTATAAAGCATCTTTGATGCCAACTTAATTTAAAACTCCCGTTTAATTTTCACTAGCAGTGCAGCTTTACTCAATCATATTTCTAATTGGTTGTAGGCTGTATTAGAGCCCTGACCTATTCACACCGCAACCGGATACCGCTCCATATAAGTCCAATTTATTGTCTTTGACAACGAATTTATATTTGCCGCTGTGGTTTGAGAGTCCGCATACGTAAATTTAGAGTAAATAAAAACCAACAAAATCAATGCTATAAATCAACTTAATAATTTTTTGAAAAAAAATTAAAAAAAAGGCTAAAGAACCTAAAGCCTTGGCCGATACCTATTGTTGAGGGGTAATTTACTTTACTTTTACAAGAGAGGTTAGCAGGCGTAGTGACCCGGCTAATTTGAACTGGATGGATTTGAATGTACTTGTAAGCACATCGAATCTCTAGGAGGTAATCTAATGTCTTTATTTGTAAATACTAATGTGTCGTCGTTAAATGCACAACGTCAGCTTTTTGACGTAAGCGACCGTTTAAACACATCGTTCGAAAGACTTTCATCGGGATTTCGTATAAACAGTGCAGCTGATGATGCGGCAGGTCTTCAAATCTCTGACCGTCTTACATCACAAGTTCAGGGTCTTAATCAAGCGGTAAGAAATGCGAACGACGCAATTTCTTTATCGCAAACCGCAGAAGGTGCTTTAGGTGAGGTAACCAGTAGCCTACAGCGAATCCGTCAGCTTGCAGTACAATCTCAAAACGGTATTAATTCGTCTGCAGACCGTGCAGCACTTCAAAAAGAGGTTTCTGCGTTGCGAACTGAGATTTCTCGTATCGCTACGGATACTCAGTTTGGTAACGTCAACATCCTTGATGGAAATTTCTCTGCAAGCTTCCTAGTCGGTGCTAACGCAGGTCAAACGATTTCGGTTAATCTTTCGTCAGGTAACCTTGGCTCAATAAGCGGTTTTAGTGCAACCGGTTTAGGCATTACGACTAATGATGTGTCTACAGCCGCAGGCGCTTCTTCATTACTTGCCGATATTGATGGCGCAATCTCGGGTATCGGGGGGGTGCGAGCAGACCTTGGTGCACTTCAAAATCGCTTTCAGTCGACAATTCGTAACCTGAGCAACATCAGTGAAAACTTGTCCTCGGCTCGTTCGCAAATACGCGATACAGACTTTGCGGCTGAAACTGCCGAGCTAACTCGAAATCAGATTGTCCAGCAGGCATCGGTTTCAATCCTTAGCCAGGCTAACCAGCGTCCGCAAACAGCGCTATCACTACTTGGATAAGCGGTAGAAAAGTAGCTATAGTTAGTAGGGCGGGTGCTTACATGTGATGTAACGCCCGTTTTTCTGGTTTAGGTCAGGAGGTATTAGGTGGAAATTCAAAATACCCAAGGTGGTCAAGCTTTTGCATCACCAAATGTCACACCTATTCGGACGGATACTGATGTAAAGAAAGAGTCTTCCGGCAGTGAAAATAAAGAGTCTAATCAGCGAAACAATGGTTCTTTAGCAACATTGCAAACTCGTGATTCCTTTTCTATCGAGACGAATAAAGAATTGTCTCAAGCATCTGGATTAAAGGCCGATAACGTAAGAAGCACGGAGAATGATAAACAGCTTGATGATGCAATATCAAAAGTCGAGTCATTCCTAAAAGTTCAGAATCGGGATTTAGCGTTTTCTATCGACGAAGAAACCAATCGTTCAATAGTTACGGTTAAAGATTCTCAATCTGGCGATGTGATACGGCAAATTCCTTCCGAAGAGGTGCTAGAACTTGCCGAGCGTATCCAAGATCTCCAACAGGATGTTGGGAACAGTGTGGGAGTGTTTATCAACAACCAGGTTTAATGAGGTAATACAATGACAATTCAGTCTCTAGGTGTAGGATCGGGGTTAGCCCTTGATGATCTTGTACAGCAGCTTATAACCGCAGAACGTAAACCGAAAGAAGATCGTTTAAATGCGAAAGAAGAGCAAATTGAGGCTGAAATTTCGGGCCTTGGTCAAATCAAATCGAAGCTTTCTGATTTTAAAGACACGGTAGATGACCTTCGAAGCGATAACGGTATAAATGGCCGAGAGCCAACGATTACTAATCCTTCCGAGGATGACGATGTCCTATCAGCAGAAGCATCCAACTCAGCCCTCAGAGGTAGCTACGAAATATCGGTAGAGCAACTTGCCGCCGGTAGTCGTATCACCACCGATGCAGGTGCATTCACATCTAGTAGCGATCCAGTTCTAACGTCGGGCACAGGTTCACTTTCATTTGATGTGGGTGGAGCAGATAGCTTCACAGTAGACGTTACAGCCGGTATGTCGCTAACCGCTCTCCGTGAAAAAATCAATGGTGCTGACGATAACTTCGGCGTAACCGCAAATATTATCGATACAGGCACTGGTGCAGGCCCCCGGCTTGTATTCTCTTCATCTGAAACGGGTGAAGGCAACGATCTTGTTATTACTAACGATACTGGAGTTGCTGAACTTGACCGCCTATCTACAACGGGCGGTACCGCCAATATTAGTGCGGCGAATATTGAGAGTGCTAAAAATGCTATAGCTTATATAGATGGCATTGAAGTTCAAAGTACGTCAAATAAGTTCGAAAATACAATCCAAAACGTATCCTTTGATGTCAATGAGGTTTCTCCAAAAGACTCCGTTGGCGATTTTTTGACGACTAAGTTGGACATTGGTTTTGACAAGGAAGGTTTGGATAAAAAAATCCGCGATTTTGTTGATAATTACAATGCGTTGATTGATGAAATAGGTACGTTAACTAGCTATGGCGAATCAGAACTTGAAGATGACGGAGCGCTTGCTGGCGACTCACTGCTTCGCGGAATTCAGTCTGGCCTTGCTTCCATAGTCAGCGGAAGTGTGAGTAATTCAGCTCTTGGGAATCTTTTTCAGGTTGGCATAGAAGTTGATAGTGACGGTAAGCTCGAAGTAGGCACTACCGATTTTGGTTTAGGGTCTGGTGAGGACAGATTAGAGGATGCACTCGAAGATAACTTCGACGAAATCGCGAAACTGTTCACTGATAAAGACGAAGGTATCGCTACGCGTATGTTCGAATTTGCCAAAGAATACACTTCGTTCAGCGGGCTGATCAGTTTAAGAGAACGAGCGGCAAAGGATAATCGAGACGAAATTCTCGACCAAAGAGAAACGCTGGAGCTACGTATGTTGAGTTTTGAGCAGACGCTTAGAGACAAGTATTTAAACCTTGACCAAACTGTAGCGCGACTAAACCAAACTGGCTCTGCATTATTAGCCTCGTTATAAGTTTAAAGATGTAATCGGAGATAGTATGTCACTTAAGGGTATTAACGCTTATCGTAAAGGCAACTTAAAACAAGATGTTTCAAGTGCCGATCCTCACAAGCTCACGCTGATGTTACTTCAGGGGGCGCTTGACCGTATTGCATATGCAAAAGGCGCGATGGAGCGCAAAGATCTCATTGTGAAAGCTGACTATATTTCAAAGGCAAGTGCAATAATAATGCACCTAAGAGATACGTTAGACTTAAAGGTGGGCGGTGAAGTTGCTGAAAATATGTTCGCGCTTTACAACTACATGGTTGAGCGTCTTGGCGATGCTCATATTAATAACGACTTGAATATGTTGGACGAAGTGTCTAGCCTGTTAACACCAATACGTGATGCATGGGTTTTGATTCCTGAAGATGCCAAGCAGGAAGCTTACGAAACACAGCGCCAAAACCGACAAGCTATTTGAACAAATCAATATTAAATCACGCTAACACTCCACTTTTTCTGCAAGCAGTTAATTCTGAATTAGCTGCTTGTCTTTCTACTCCTGGTGAAGATTTTTCAACAGATCGTTTTAGATACCTCTGCGATGTTCGTCACAAAGTAGTCATTCGGGCATTAGCTCGACTTGACCCGGATGTAAGACACTCATTTGCCAAAGAAGAACTTGAGATAAATAACAACTTAGAAAAGCTGGCGCAAGGTTTGCTTCTCAATGCCAAAGACGAAGCTGTTAAATTCTCTCGAGGTCGGTCAGCTGTGAAAAAATATAATAAATAATTATGCTAAATGAAATTCGCTCTCATCTTCATATTGATCCGCTTAAACAGAAAGACATTGAGCTAGCATTTGCCAAGCAAATAGATGGATTAAGACGAACTAATATCGAGTCGTTTAAGAGGTATATTCCGTCCCTTGTGCCCTTAATGAGCAATGAAAACTCAGGTACTCACACGTTGTTTTGCAATAAACAAGGCAGAGCAAACATAGTTGACATAAGCACCGGGCAAGTGGTTTACGGGGAAAATCCAAAGGAAGAAACGCTTACTCAACTAAGTAATAACTTGTCAAACGCGCAAGAGATATTTGTTGCTGAGTTTGAAGGGACTTCCGCCGCAGTGGTCTTTGGTTTGGGGTTGGGTTTTCACTTAGAAGAATTGGTATCAACATCTAAGTTTCAAAACATTGTGGTTTATGAACCAAATTTAGATTTTTTTAGATGTTCACTATCGTCAATTAGATGGAACATAATATTTACCGAAGCCAAGAAAAAGGGAATAGGTCTGTTTCTTCAGATTGGAGAAGATGCTCGAAACCTTTATGACAATATTGAAGAAATATCGAATCAGCTCAATGTAAACAGGTTTACATTGATAAGACATCTCAATAGCCCTTCATTTGGCGAAATATCTAAATTTTTGGCTTATAACAGCTGGAAAGATTTAAAGTTTTGGAACGTTAAAGCAAATCAAAATTCGTTTGTTGATTTTATTCCTTTTAAAACATCTTACCGCTTTGAAGACGATTGGGAAGAGTTAGATAAAGATTACCCGACATTTAAAAACAACCTAGAGGCGCTTAAGCCCTTCTTTCCTGATTTATATTTAGAATTCTTGGATTACGTACCACAAAAATGGCGTCCAGTAAAAAATGGCAAAGGCATTGTAAACAGCGTGCACATAGATACAAACGCTATGCTTTATAATGAGGACCCTGTTAAAGATTCTATCGTTAGTTACGAAAACTTTTGCTCACATCCCCAAAAAGATGGATTGGTCCTAGGGTACAAAGGTAAAAAACTTCAGCATTATCTTCATTATCAATTCGTGAAAGAGTGCGAACCAGTTCTCGATTCTCTTAGTAATGAGTTAGGTGAGCTGCCTAAGCAGATAAAATCAATGATTGTATTTGGTATAGGTTGCGGTTATTCATTAGTTGAGGCTTTTAAAAGAAGCACAATTAACAAGTTATTTGTCTGCGAACCGAATAAAGATTTTTTCTATAGCTCATTATATAGTGTCGACTGGGCTGAGATCCTCTCAAATTTTCAAAGTGAGAAAAGTCGCTTGTACTTAAATATTGGCGATGACGGAAGTAACCTCGTCAACGACCTAATGGTACAATTTCAATCGATTGGCCCTTATGTCCTCGCGAGTACTTACTTTTATCAAGACTATTTTAACCCAAGATTAACAAGAGCAATCTCTCAGTTAAGAGAGCAACTGCAGGTCTTAATCGCCATGGGAGACTATTTTGACAACGCAAAATTTGGGCTTGCTCACACAGAAAGTTCAATTGCGCGTAACATCGGCTTTCTTAAATTAAATGCTGACAAATTGATGGGGCTAACTACCAAAGATTTTCCAGTGTTTATCATAGGAAATGGGCCTTCCTTAGATTGTCAGATAGAGCTAATAAAACAAGAACGTGATAATGCAATCCTTGTGTCTTGTGGTACTGCACTCCAATCGCTTTATAATCACGGTATTAAACCAGACTATCACGCTGAAATTGAAATAAACCGAGCGACTTATGACTGGGCAATGAGAATTGGCGACCTAGATTATCTTTCAGACATTTCTCTCATCAGCTGCAATGGTATCCATCCTGATACTTGCTCTTTGTATAAAGATGTTCACCTTGCTTTTAAACAAGGCGAATCTTCTACGGTTTCAATTACTGAGGTTTGGCAGAAGAATCAATTTGCTCTGCTTAATTTTTCCTACCCCACAGTATCAAACTTCGCATTGGACTTTCTTTCTACATTGGGTTTAACGCAGTTCTATTTTTTAGGCGTTGATCTAGGTTTTGTAGATGATACGCATCATCATTCAAAGAGTTCTGGATATTATGATAAAGAAGGAAAAGAGCTTTATAGCTACACAGAACAAAACAACACTTCGTTTGTAGTACCTGGTAATTTTAGGAAGTGGGTAAATACTAAACTTGAATTTAAAATGTCAAAAGCCGTCTTAGAAAACGTTTTGGCAAGCAGAAATATAGATGCCTATAACTTAAGCGATGGAGCCTTGATTAAGGGCGCTCGTCCCCTAGACAAGGACTATGTTCTGCTTAATCAAGACAAGGTTACTAAGTCGAGAGTTCTTGATGAAATAGGTGAAAAAGCTTTTGAGACTATAGACCATACTGAGTTTACAAAGCTTTATGAGCAAAGGTTCGATACAAGCGCGCTAAGACGAGAACTCCAAGAGCTCATTGAGGCTTTGGACGAAGAGGTTTTCAGTAGGCATAGAGTCGATGAGATAATTCAATATCAGAGAGACAAGCTAGTCGCATCTTACTTATCTAAAAAGTCTGCACTGTTTTTCTATATGAATGGCACAGTGAATTTTGCAAATAGTGTATTTAGTAAAATTTTAAATATTTCAGAGGATAAGGTAGTTCTTGAGGCCTCAAATGATATTTTAAGATATTGGAAACGTACACTTATCAGTATTTCCTCTTCTATTTTGGATGATCCCCTTGGAGCCGATGGCTCTTCAACATTTGGTGGGCAAAGAAGAAAGTTGGCGTTACAGCATTTTGCCCAAAAAGGAAATTACTCAGTCGCTGTTGAAAACCGAGCAATTATTCACAGACCAGAGTATACGTTTTTATCCGCTTTTACTCCGACATCAAAAACGGCAAATAAACTATTAAGAATTGTTTTTAGAACCGATACAGTAACTAGATTGGATGACTTTTCTACTCATCCTGATAGTAATATGTGCGAAGTTTTTGATACGCATTCATCGAGCCTAGATGCTTTGGTTAGCGGAGATGGCCTTAAAGTTTATGCCCCATTGTCTTCGTACGAAGTTAGAGATATGAAGCGCTATGAAGACCACGTCAGAATTAATTGCGCTCTTTTTATATTAGGAGCAAGTTTAAAAAGTGTGTTAGCGATACCTAAGCCAAATTTTGTTACTGAGATAGACGTTGATATACCTTTGGAAGTCGCTGAAGCTGCAGAAAAGTACTATGTATACGATACGCCTTTTCTTCTGGTGATGTCTCATACGCAGATCCCATATGATAAGAGATTATTAAATAGTGGTGACCGCCTGAATTTTGTTCCACAATTAACAAAACGAAATTATCTTGGTAAGTTAATCGATGAGAAAACATTCGATCAATTTTACTTAGGTAAATAGTGTTGGTGTTTTTCTGAATATGACAAAGATAGATTTCGTCATACCTTGGGTAGATGGTCAAGATAAAGAGCATATCGCCAAGCGAAATCGATACAAGCCTTCAATTGCGCTTAGAGAGGAGGATAAAGAGCAGTCCACGAGCGATAACAGGTTCTTTCAATTTGATGAGTTAAAGTTTGCGTTGAGGTCGATAAAGCGATATGCACCTTGGTACAATAAAATTTTTATTATTACTGACAAACAGTTCCCCTCATTCCTCAATAAGAAAAATTTGGCAAGCGATCGCATTTGTGTAATCGACCACGTAGCTTTATTTCGAAAAAAACCGAGTGTGTTACCAACCTTTAATACTCGTGCAATCTCATCCGTCCTGCATCATATTAGTGAGCTTAGTGAATTTTTTGTCTACGGGAATGATGATTTTATTTTAGGCTCAGAGGTAACACCGGATTATTTTTTTCAGGAAAACTTACCTGTCATTTACGGTGATTGGTATAGTCATGAAAAGGGGAATGCATGCTCTTTATATCAACAGGGCATGATAAATGCGGCTAGCGTAATTGGTTATAATGGAAAGTACATTAATCTGAGTCATGGATTTCAAGCAATGCGCAAATCTTTGAATGCCAGAGCTGAGTCTTTATTCCCTAGAGAATTTGATAACAATATTGCGCACAAGTTTAGACATCGGAGCCAGTTTTTAACGGAGTCGTTAATGAATCATTATTGCGTAAAATATCTCAATCAGACTGTTTTGCCGACCACAACAATGGTTCACTTTAGTTTTGAGATGTGTCGTATTGCGAGCAAAGAAAAAATTGAATTTTTATTCTCATTATTCAGCAAGGCAGAGAGAAAGATGATGTGCATAAATGAATATCACTCTTTACATCGCCGGTTACCTGAAATTGAAGATATGTTAAATGAACTCTGCGGTTCTGCTTTAGAAAGTGAAAGGCAATAAGGAAATAAATTGGTGATATTACACGTAATGACACTGGAAAAGTTTACTCCTCTATTTATCCATTTTGTTAAAGATAATTTTGATGCTGGGAAGCACAAGTTCACTTTTATAACGAGTCCGCGTTATGAGTTTGGTTTAACAGAAGATGATAATGCAGAATTCCTATATAAAGACGATGATTTTGAAGTGTTAACCGATTACATGGAAAGCGCTGAAAAAATAATACTGCATAGCTTAAAAAGAGATAAGGTGCATTCAATTTTGAGAAACAACCCACACTTGTTGAAAAAGTGTATTTGGGTAATGTGGGGCGGGGATTTTTATTATCCAACGACATATAATGACGATCATCTTCATATAATTGAAAACGTTCCATACTTGGTGAACGTACTTGACGAAGAAATCGATATGGTGAGGAATGTCTATAACGCTAAAGGAAAGCATATTCGAAGCTTCTTTTATAATACGACAATTTTTCATGAGTGTTCCATGGACAATGATATTGAGGGGACTGAAATATTATTAGGTCACTCAGCTGTTGTTGAAAATCGGCATATAGAATACATGGAGAAACTGGCTCAATTTATCGATGAAGACATAAGAATAAAATGCCCACTTGTTTATCCCAAAAGTAACGCGGAGTACAGAGATAAAGTTATTCAGCGAGGTCGCGAACTCTTTGGTGACAAATTTATCTATTTAATTGATTTTATCCCGTTAGACGAATATCTAGATTGGATAGACACTATAAATATAGCTGTATTCCCATCCTCTAGACAGCACGGTATGGGAAACTTAGTGAACCTACTTGGTAGCCGGAAAAAGGTATTTCTCGATACTCGAGTCTCAACATGGTCGTTTTTTAAGCGCATGGGAGTCACTCTTTACCCTCTTGACGAAGTCAACATTTCTTCTTTATCAAATAGAGTTGCTGCCGATAATAATAGAATAATTAAAAATTACTTTTCAGAAAATCGGTTAAGACAAGATCTTAAGTCAATTTTTGATTTAGAGGTTGGTGAGAATTTGGAGCTGGAGATTTAGGTGAAAGAAAAAACTTTAGACAAAGATAAAGTACTATCAGCCAATAGAGTGGTACATGCTTTTCTTGCCGACTCTGGGGAATACGAAAAAAGCCCTCATTTTCGCCAGGAAAATCAAGAGAAGGTCTCATCTATACTAAAGCGTTTAACAAAGCGGCTTAATAAAAAAGTAAATCTACTTGATTTGGGCTGTGGAACTGGATTTATACCTTCGCTTAGTCATTCACTGTTTGAGCATATTGTCGGTGTGGATATTACCGAAGAAATGATGAAAAAGGTGGACTTGTCTCCAGGCAATATTTCACTTTATAACTGCGTTGCAGAAAATACACCATTTGATGACGGTAGTTTCGATATGGTAACTGCATACTCTTTCCTTGATCATCTCATTGACTATACCGCTGTGTTAAAAGAAGCACATAGAGTGCTGAGCAATGGTGGTATTTTCTATGCTGATTTGAATCCTAACAGGGCTTTTATTTCAGAAATGGAAGAACTTTTGGTTTCTGATGGTATTGAGAGTTTGTCGCCTTTGTTGAAACGAGAGATAAACGGTGCGCTTAATAATGGTGATTACTATGAAGACAAGTATGGTCTCGATTCAAATACACTCCAAGATGCTGAGCCGGGAAAAACACTAGGTAAAGGGTTTGATGCCAATGAGGTGGCAGATATAGCATCACACATTGGTTTTTCAAAAGTGGAGATCGAGTTTGAATGGTTTGTTGACCAGGGACATTGGGTCAATCAGGAAAAGAATGGCAATTCTGAAATAGTAGAAAGGTACCTTCAGTCTTTGCTTCCTTCAACATCAAGATATTACAAGTATCTTCGATTCATCTTTGTGAAATAAGGTCTAATTTGTCTGACGCAAATAAAAAGCTTAACGAGTTTGAAGAGCAGGGGATAATAGTTGTAGAGAATGCCCTACCTAGCGCTCAAATCGAAACGTTGCGGCGAGAACTTGTTGTGGCTATTTCTGAGGATTCTAGCCAGAACGAAGATGTGTTTGATCGCGGTATGGTCCATAACTGCATGGTTAGGGGCCAAGAGATGCAAAAAGTTATTTCTCAACCTGTGCTGAACGACTACGTAGACAACTTATTCACTCCCCACGCAATTATATACGCCTATCAGTCCTCTAGTTTAAATGCAGAATCTGGAAATTATGGCTCTAGGGTTCATGTTGATTGCCCTCGGTTTATCGATAATTATATGACCAATTTAGGTGTGATAATCGCGTTAGATGATTTTACAGCTGAAAATGGAGGCACTTATTATCTACCTGCATCACATAAAACGCCATCGACTCCTTCAGACGAGTATTTTTATGAAAATTGTCGGCAATTAGAATGTAAAAAAGGAAGCTTGATTTTTTTCAACGGCAGGCTGTTTCATGCAGCGGGTAGGAATAATACAAGCGAACCGCGCCATGCCCTCACGATCAATTATTGTCGTCCGTTTATGCGTCAGAGATTCGACTTTCCGAGGTTGATCCCAAAGTCTCAGTTAGATGCTATGGATGAAGTCACGAAACAGCGAGTTGGATTTAATGTCAGAATGCCTACAAGTCTAAGCGAGTTTTATTTACCTTCCGATCGAAGACTTTATAAACCAGGGCAAGAGTAATGAGCACTCAGCCTCTTTTGTTGTTCGGCGCTGGAACTGTCGCAAAATTGTTGATTGAATTTATAGCTGAAGACAGCCGTTATTCGGTTGCCGCAATTGTTGTCGACGATGAATATATCGACAACAAAAATAACAAGCTTGCTAACAAACCCATCGTAGGCTTCACCGAGGCGCAAAAGCTCTTTGATAAACGTCGCTACAAAGTCATTAATACGATTGGCTATGCAGAGATGAGAAAGCGTCAGGCAACTTTCGAAAAATTGAGCCTGGCAGGGTTCAATTTTGAGAGCTTCGTTTCTAAAAACGCATTAATTTCAAAAAGTGCGACTATTGGCGACGGTTGTATAGTGTTTCCTAATGTCACCATTGAGCCTGGGTGCTCAATCGGCAGTAATAACCTGTTGTGGAGCAGCGTCACGGTGTGTCACGACACTAATATTGGCGACCATAACTTTATTGCTGCGGGGTCGGTAGTAGGCGGTGGTGTAACAATAGGCAATCTGTGCTTCTTCGGTTTTAACAGTGTCGTTTTGCAACATGTTCGCGTTGCGTCGGAGACTCTTCTTGGTGCGAACTCACTATTAATCGAAAATTCCTTATCAGGCTTTACTTACACAGGAAGCCCAGCTCAACAAGCTCGCAATCACACACGCTCTGGAATCTGTATAAAATGAGGTTTGCAGTTAGCCAGTCAAACTACATTCCTTGGATAGGATATTTCGATCTTATCAGTCAAGTGGATGTCTTTGTTATTTACGATACAGTGCAATACACAAAAAATGACTGGCGAAATAGAAACCGCATACTGTCGCAAGCTGGTCCCATTTGGCTTACAGTACCTGTAAATCATCAAAGCTCTACTCAATTGATTAACGAAACCTTAATCGCTAATCAAAAATGGCAAAGAAAGCACTGGATGTCGATTGAACAGAGTTACAAGAAATCCCCATTTTTTGAGGTGTATCGATCAGGTATCAAAGTTTTCTACGAACAAGAATGGACACTGTTAAGTGAATTGAATAGATACTTGATCCTACATTTTGTTCAACTATTGGGAATCGACACCAAGATAATTTGTTCTTCTGAATTAGCACATTGTGGGGATAAAAACTCACGTCTCATTTCATTTGCCAAGCAATTAGACAGTAATTCATATATCAGTGGTCCGGCTGCTAAGAGCTATATAGATTTAGAGAAATTTAAACAATCAAACATCGATATCAACTGGATAGATTATAGTGGTTATGAACCATACCAGCAGTGTTTTGACGGGTTTGTATCCAATCTAAGTGTATTGGATTTGTTATTCAATATAGGGCCTGACGCAATGAATTACCTAAAGAGAAGCACGTTATGAAAATTCCTTTTAATTGGCCATACATGACGGGGAAAGAGCTTTATAATATCGCTGAAAGTCACTTTAACGGCAGATTGGCTGGTGATGGTCCGTTCACGCAGAAATGTCACTCCTGGTTAAAAGATAACGTTGAAGCAGTAGATGCTCTTTTGACAAACTCTTGTACAGCCGCACTTGAAATGTCCGCTTTGTTAATAAATATACAGCCAGGCGACGAAGTGATAATGCCCTCGTACACATTTGTGTCTACAGCGAATGCCTTTGTTCTAAGAGGTGCAGTCCCTGTTTTTGTTGATATTAGAAAAGACACTCTCAATATTGATGAAACACTCATTGAGCAAGCTATTACATCGAAAACTAAGGCTATCGTTCCTGTTCACTATGCTGGTGTATCCTGTGAGATGGACGCTATTTTAGCGATAGCGGAAAAGCATGGTTTATTTGTGATTGAAGATGCTGCTCAAGGAATAATGGCGTCATATCATGGCAAAGCTCTAGGAAGTATGGGGCACCTCGGCGCTTTTAGTTTTCATGAAACTAAAAATATTATTTCTGGTGAAGGCGGTGCCATTTTGGTGAACGATGAGTCATTTAAACTCAGGGCCGAGGTGATTCGTGAAAAAGGCACTAACAGAAGTCAATTTTTTCGAGGCGAAGTTGATAAATATACTTGGCAAGATATAGGCTCATCATACCTACCAGGTGAGTTGGTTGCTGCTTTTTTATGGGCTCAATTGGAAAGTGCAAAAGAAATTACTGAGCAACGAATTACCAGTTGGGAAATTTACAATAAAATGCTTGAGCCTTTAGAAAAGAATGAGATTCTACGACGACCAATTGTCCCTAAGCATTGTGGCCACAATGCTCATTTATATTACGTTTTGTTGCCAGAAAAAATAAATCGGCAGCAAGTTTTACAACACTTGAAAAGCGAGGGGATTGGCGCAGTATTCCATTACATCCCACTTCACTCTTCACCAGCAGGTAAAAAATACGCAAGACAAAATGGAGATCTAAGTGTCACCGAATCACTGTCTGAGCGGATTATTCGCTTACCCCTGTGGGCCGGTATTACCGAAGAACAACAAAACGAAGTTTGCACAGTTTTGCACCGGGGTATAGCCCAAGCTACGCCGCCAAATTAGCATAGCTGAACTTATGGTGTTGAGTGCAGAGGGCTGTCTAGTTGCGTAATAGCGCAAAACTCTGTCGCTCATTTATATCCATCGTTAGATAATCAAGGCGCCAGTTACTTTCAATGCAAAAGTCATATACGGCTTCAATCACGCCATATCGGCTTCTCTTGCTCCAGTTTCCTTGAGAAAAGTCGTGACCTGCCAAGATACCGCCAGGCTTCAGTTTTTTACTATACAGCTGTAATTCTGATTTTGTAGTACTGTAGCTATGCGTGGTATCAATATAAACAAAATCTAAGCTGCCATCTTCAAATTGCTGACAAGCATCTATAGAGGACGTACGGTATATCTTTACATCGCAGCAGGGCTCATTTTTGAAATGCTCAGACACAGCTTGATACATTTTTTCGCTATATCTATCGCTGTCCCATAAATCTACAAGTGCTAAAAAAGAGGGCTGTAAATACGTAATGATTTGTCTTGAAAAGTCCCCGCTTGCTACACCTAATTCAACGCATTTCATGTTTTTGGGAAGTTTTTTGAGAAGCTCCACTCTATTCGTGAGCAGTTTTGTTCCCTCTAAATGACGCTGTTCTAACTGCTTAGTAGTGCCTAGAACTCGCTCCTGAGTGTCACCAAAGTGTCTATGGTAGTTTTCCGTTGAAATATCTATGTTTGGCAAACATTCCAAAGTAGTAAAATTGTGTACGTTGTTTTTCTCAAGCAGACTTTTTATTTCATTATCAAAACTACTAGCGATGACAATTAAGTCGAAAGTGTAATTAGTTAGCATTGATGGAGAAATCAGCGGTTTTCCCAGAAAATGTTGGTTATTTTGAACCACGCCAGAGTCTATAAAACCAATGACATCGTAGTGTAAAGCTAACGCTGGTAATGCCCGCATGCTCTTGCTTCCACAACCAAAAATAAATATCTTTTCCTGTGCATTACTTTCTTGGGAGTTCATTGCGAACAAATCCTATTATTTGATTGATACTATCTTGTATCGGAATATTTAACGATTTCCTTAGCAGAACGTTGTTTACGCTCTCTGGAAAAGGTACATCGAGTGCTTTTAGTAAGCTTGATGTATTACTGACGACCTTACCGGCTATAAAGTATTTATCACTTACCATGGTCTGCCCACGTAATTTCACATAATCGGCTTTATCATATTGAAAATAAACAATTGGTTTATTGGCCAGTAAAAAATCGTAAGCAATAGACGAGTAGTCGGTTACCAGAGCTGATGCTTCTGCAAGCCAAGGATAGATGTTTTTGCCGCTGGGATACATGTAAATATGAGGGTGGCTAGGGAGCTGTTGCAATGAATTACTGTCCTCAAGCCCCATAGCCTCTCCAAATAGGCGTGAAATAAAAGGGTGAAACTTGAGCACGAATGCACGTTTATTTTCCCTACACCAAGTATCGATGGCGTTCAAATCGATGGGGTATTCATTGTTGCCCCAGTCGCGGTATGTGGGGGCATAAACTATGATGCTGCCCGAGTTATCCTCTATCTGCTTCAGCGATTCATAGGGCTCTGCATTTATCCAATCACGCTCATTAGGGCTTTGAACGAAAGCATCATTTCTTGGGTAGCCTAATGCTAGATAATTTTTAGCTCGAAAGATCTTAGGGAAAATTTCATTGTTGAACCAAGTCGAGCTAGAAACAAATGCCTCATCGCATATATCTGGATAATGCTTATTCCCGCTTAACGCTTTGTAGGGCAGACCATGCCATAGCTGAATCACAGGAATATGTTTTCGCAGAAGTGAAAACGTATCTCCTGTGTATTCATGGTCAACGATAATTCGTTTTGCGCAACAGAGTTTCCACAAGACTGATAAAGACAGATGGTCAAATTGTGTGTTGTCGCTTTCCAATTCAGCGATATGTTGTTTTAAACCCAAACCAAGCAAAAAGGCTTCTTTTTTATAGCGTCTTTTATGTTCTCGATACGCTAAAAGAACATTCGTATCAAAAAAACCTTCTGCGTAGTATGCGTAGTTACGTTTGGGAGCAACCAAGCGCAACGCTTTAAACAGCAGTAAGCATGTATTAAATACCACCTGGCGCCACCGAAAATTTAACGGCAGTGAATAGCGAGAAAACGATATATCAACGTTAGCGTTTTCAGAGAAGGCTGTTGATGATGTTATGGGTGGAGGCGAGTCGCCAGTGGTATGGCACAGCCACAGAACTCCTTGAGCAAAATGGCGTTGTAAAAGCCCAGCGGCGACGCTGTCGGTATAAGTTGCCTTATGTAGTATTACTTTCGCATGTTGCTCAAGGCGGGATGCCTGGCTGACTATATCGTCCCCTTGTTTAAGGTTATCAACGAAGCCTCTTATATTGTAGCCGGCATTTTGCAGAGCTTTTGCTAATTTTCTACCAGCGGGGTTAGCTGGTGCAATATAAAGAGGTGTGCTTTTATCTATATCGTTTTGCATCGCCTTCCCGCTATGCTGTGGGTTTTTAAAACCGTCAACCTGTTAGGCTGTAGAGCCAGCATCAACCGTCATTATGGTGCCTGTCATAGACTTTGCTTGTTCGCTCATTAAATACAACACTGCGGAGGCGGCATCGGCAGGAGACGCTAATCTTCCTAAGGGACTGCGGCGCTTTACACTCTCTAACTTTTCGCCCTGCAAAGACGATGTCATTTCAGTCTGCATATACCCGGGTGCAACGCAATTTACCGTAATACCCGCTTTACCCACCTCTCTTGAGAGAGACCGTGTAAAGCCCTCAATAGCCGCTTTGCTGGCGGCGTATACGCTGAGTCCACTAAACCCTGTACTGGCAATAATTGACGATATATTAATAATGCGTCCGGTACGGTTTAACATCATGCTGCGTGAAAGGTACTTACTCAACAAAATAGGCGCCTGAACATTAATATTAAGTAGTGAGTTAATTTCACTGTTGTGCATGGTAGCCAAGACGCCGTCATGGCCAACAGCAGCATTGTTTATCAGGGCATAAGGCCGTCCAAACTCTTCAATGATTGTTTTGCAGAGAGTGTGTATATCATCAAGATTGGCAAGGTCATACGGGACATGAGCAATTGAAAGTGGGTGACCATCGCATAGGTTTGCTAGCTCATTACTTAGGCTACGTGAAATAGCAACAACGAAATAGTTTTCTTGAAGTAATTGATTGCAGATGGCGAGGCCAAGCCCTCGACTTGCGCCAGTGACAATCACGGTTTTCTTTTGGCTTTTTACGATCGAATTCAACAGCACTATTCCTTGGGGTACTGGTTAGCTTGTCGTTCTCACTAACTTGCCATTGTCGGACAAGGCTAGTGTATCGACGACGTTAATTTTTGTGGGCATGTCTTTTCTGTCTAAATGCGTTTTACAGTAAAGCATTATCGACAGTTTTATTTTTTTATGGTCAGCATTCGCTGGCGCTTTACTTAACACTATATCGGCAACGACAACACTACCTAAAATCTTATTTTCTTTGCCATATACTCTGGCCTGTGCAACTAAAGGTGAGTTTAATAAAACGCTTTCTACCGTTTCCGGAAAGACTTTGTGTCCGCCAACATTGATAGTGCCATTCAGCCGTCCTTTAAAAAAGACTCGTTCGCCCTCTACAAATACCACATCTTGTGTATTGATGTACCCTTCATCGTCACACTCAATTGCAGCAGCATTATTAAGCCGTGCTGCGTCAAACCAAGGTTTAATCCACAAAATGTTCTGCTTTATGCGAAGGTAATTCCGGTTTACGCCATTATCTACCCATGATTTCGGAAAGCCTGCTTTTTTATCGCTGACCGCAAAACCCACTCCAGCTTCAGTTGATGCATAAATGTGAAAAATTTTTGCTGATGGAAAACATGAAGACAAGGTGCTTAGTAAATGCTGGTCAGCAGTTTCGCCGCCAAGAGTGATATGGGTCAGGCTGAGAGAGTCTATGTTATTCGTCATCAGTAGTTGTCGCCACCATGAGGGCGTCGCTGATATCGCACTGGCTTTGGTTTTCTTTAGCAACGCCACTTTTTCGTCGGGTGAGCCAGAGGCGCAATCAACTAAACTGTTGCCGCTCAGCAGGCTCTGAAGAATCACTTGAATGCCCGCAAACTTACTAGGTTTGTATGTAAGTGCCCAGCAACTTTGCTTTGAATGTCCACGCAACCTAAGAGAAGCGCATATGCTTTTTGTGGTGTGCGCAATTTGCTTCGGTTTGCCTGTCGTACCAGACGTAAAAAGAAACCACGTGGAATTGACTGCGCTCTTTTCGCCCAGTGTTGAGGGGAGAGGGTAAATAAACCTGTCAGATAAAATTGAAAATTTATCAACCGAACCTTCTAAGGCAAGCAGTCCAATTACAAATTCTGTAAGTGAAGAAAAGGGTAATTCCCTGTCTTTTGTCGCAGCATCATTTTGATGTGAATTATTGACCAAAGCGTCAGCTAATTTCGCAGCTACGGCTTTGATTTCCTCTCGTAAAACGTTGGTTTTTGACACAATAGAGGAAAATGAAACTGTATCCCCATTAGGCAGAGTGATGGCGGCTCCATCAAATGTGTCGAGTTGCTGAAGTAATGTAGTCACGAGAGGTTATCTGCTCAACTTAATGCATTCTTGTATACAGTAACGAATTCGCCAAGCGTTCTGGGGTACACCGCTAACTCCATTTCACTAAAGGGATCCGTTCCTAGTTCTTCTTCAAGTTTTGCAACCAGCATAGCAAAGCCCAGCGAATCTAGGCCACTTTGTAATAAAACGGTATCGTCGGAAATATTTTCGATTAACGTGCAGTCAGCTATCACTGCAACTTGCTCCATGCAATCTAAGATGGTTTTTTTAAGGTCAGACATGTTCACATTTTTCTCGTAATTTACTGTGCAGGTACGGTTTATACTTCAAATTCAATGTTACGCGCAGCTGCGCAAATTTGCTTTGGTAAACGATTAAATACAATGGCCTTGTTGTGTTGCCACTGTTCTCTTTTGTATTTAAAGCGCTTTACGCAATGCTCTTCTTCATCACGGACAAACGATGGGCCATCCTCTAGCGGCATATATTGAAAAAGTGTGTGGAGCTTGATGACGCTCTTGTTGAACGATAAAACTTCTGCGTAAAGCGCATTTGCAGACTTAATTTCCAAAGCAAATTGTAAAGCAGCAATTTCCAACAAAAGCCCTGATCCCGGCCAAGCGTTGTCTTCGCCAATATAACACCCCCATTCGAAAGTATCAGGCATTGAAGGGTACTGAGAAAAATTGAGTACTCCAATAGGTCTATCATTCTGATAGAAAACAAAAAAGAGGCGGCTGTCATCATTTGTTAGTGTCTCAAACCATTGACTGTGCTGTGCCCAAGTTATTGTATCTTGATGGTGCATGTTTTGGCGTATATGTGGTTTATTGCGCCACTTAAGCACGGTTTCTAACTCATTGTGAGACAATAGGGAAAAGCGACTTTTAGGTGAATGTGATGCCATCGTTAAACCAAGTCCCATGACATTGGCGTTCCTTTAGTGACAGCTTTGGTTACTGGTCTTCCTAAAAGCGTTGGTAAATGTTTTACCGCCAAACCCAGTCCGGGGCGAATAGCGCGTAAGCTTGATGCAGTTAATAGCTCACCTTCTGCCAAGTCTTCACATATATAAAGTGATCGGCGATGAGTGCGAGAGGCTAATTCAGATGATGTACAGCCATAGTTCACGCTTCCAACGGCAATAGCTGCGCGCCCAGTCTCATCCACTAGAGACTTAAATTCATCGGGCTCAAGTGAGAAAGCAGCATCTACACCCCCAGCATTTCTATCAATAACAAAATGTTTTTCTATAACTGTTGCACCAAGTGCAGTTGCAGCCACGGCTACGCCAATTCCTTTTGTGTGATCTGATAACCCTACATGGCAATTAAACATCTGTTTCATATGGTGAATAGTTGCAAGGTTTGCATTAACTGGATCGGCAGGATACTGGCTAGTGCATTTTAGTAATACGTAATCTGTGCAGCCGTTTTGTTCGAGTGTGTCCACAGCTTCGGCTATCTCAACCAGGCTCGCCATTCCAGTAGAGACTATTACGGGTTTGCCCGTTTGAGCTACTTTAGCAAGCAGTGTGTGATCAGTATTTTCAAATGAAGCAACCTTATAACAAGGAACATCGAGAGTTTCTAGAAAGTCCACAGCTGTCCCGTCAAAAGGCGTACTAAAAGCCACCATACCGTGTTCTTTGGCCCTACTGAAAATAGCGCTGTGCCACTCCCAAGGGGTATATGCTTTTTGGTAAAGCTGATACAAAGAGCTGCCGTTCCACAGGCTGTTTTCATCATCGATATAAAACTCACCCTCAGACACGTCGATAGTCATTGTGTCTGCTGTATACGTCTGTAATTTTAGCGCATGCACACCTGCTTCAGCTGCAGCGTCTACCATTTTTAGCGCTAGCTCTAAGTCTTGATTATGGTTTCCGGAAAGTTCGGCAATAATGAAAGGAGGAAACCCATCGCCTACATTGAAACGATCAATTTTAATGTTCTTCAATGGTAAAACCTCTTTCGTCGTTCTTTGTGTTTATCAAATAAATAATTTCTTTGCTGACTGATGCTGCTCCGCCATCTAGCGGAACAATTTGGTTAAGACGCTTTTGGGTTGCTGTCTCAGATCCACTTTTTACGAAGTGGTTTCGCAACGCTGCAGCGATAACTTCACGGTTAACTGACGTTACATGACCAAGATATTCACATGCGTAGCGTGAAGCCAGGCACTGTGTGGCCTCTCTTTGGTTATCCGCGATAGTAATGATAAGCCCGGGCAAATCGCAGATACACCGTTCCCAGTGCATACTGCCTCCAGCGCCAATCATTACACTTGCTTTACACATTAATTCGGCCATGTTTTGGCTATCAACATGAAGCGTTACGTTATCAAGGAGTTGCACCTGCTCGATGATAATTTGCTTATGAGTGTTCCCTGCGCCTATCACCACATCGGCGGTAAGCGGTAACTCTTTAACTTCTTTCAACGCCTCAAGAGCCATAGACGTTGTGTTAGTGGGGTCGCTACCACCAAAGCAAATGAGTATGTGATTAGGGGTTCTCGGTACCATCTTCTTTTGTACGTGGTAGAACTCCTCCCTCAACAGCGCATACTTTGGGCCAATCAGCTGAACACAATTCTGTGTGACTAATGTGTTGTAACGATGTTCGGCATTGTTCGTTAGGTTTGCGTCAATAAGGAGGTGACAATTGTGCTGTCGATTAGCAAGGTCGTCAATCACCACTACAAGTGCACCGCTGTTTACCAGGGGGGTCTCAAAGCTCGCATCAAGCTGATAGTGGTCGACAATCCAAATATCTGCCTTAATGTGACTGACATCGTGATGTATGTCATCAACGTGAATAACGCTAAAGCCAGCGGATTTAAAAGCATCGTTTAACATGTCCGCACCGCGCGAGATTACAATATCGACTTTCAATAGAATATTGTCAGCTTTCAATGCTTGTTGTAGTGCTTTGGCTAAAGTGACACAGCGTACAGCATGTCCTGAGCCAATGTCAGGGGACGCATCTACTCGAACGGCTAAACGCAAACTAGCATTCTCCCATTTCTTGAAGAACTTTAAACATAACCTCTGCGCGTTTCCAGTCGTGTATTGTATCGATATCTTGAACTAGATGACTGGGGAGCTTAATCATTCTAGAGTGTTTAGAAAAAACACGCGCTGATGGAGTAAGCCAAGTGCTACTCAAAGCGGTATACAGCTGGCCAGCATCGTGAAAGGTTTCGGCTAAATCCTGTGAACGTTTGCCGATATCTGCTCTAGAGAAAGGGCTTACCTCTCCGCGTTCCCCTTCTAAAAGCGCTCTTTGAATAGGAAATGAAAATTGATTTGCAGTGAACACAAACTCAGCTTTTTCTTTCAGTAGCTTTTCAATGGACTTATCAATGATCTCAGATGACAGAAAAGGAGCTGTAGCGTAAATACAGACACAGGCTTCAATTGTAAGTCCTTGCTCTACCAATGTAGATAGCGCTTGGCGCACAACTGGCGTTGTTCCTGTCGAATCGTCTGAAAGTGATGCATCGCGTAAAAAAGGGACTTCAGCGCCATGTGCTCTAGCAACGTCAGCAATTTCATGGTCATCAGTAGAAACAAAAACGCGGTCGATAGCATGACTATTTTTGGCTGCCTCTATAGAGTAAGCGATGATGGGTTTTCCGCAAAATGACTTAATGTTTTTTCGAGGTATACGTTTGCTCCCGCCCCGTGCGGGAATGATAGCTATATTCATATCATTCTTGGCTAGTAAAGTAAGTGAATAGCCTGCGTATTAACTTACAACTACCCGTTACCTTTTCAAAGAATTGACCAGAGTTATTAACGTATCGGCAATAAAATTTATTTGTGAAGTCGTTAAGTTTGGAAAGATGGGAAGTGTTATTGCCTCGCGGTAATACCGCTCTGAATTAGGGTAGTCACCAAGCTTGTGACCGAGATCAGCATAATAAGGTTGAGTATGAATGGGAATATAATGCAAATGAGCAAATATACCTTCTTCCCTCATTGTTTCGACGAGCTCGCGTTGCTGATGTTGAGTTAAGTTTGCAATGCGCACCACATATAAATGGAAACTACTGTAGCAACCATCGCTTATTGCAAGTGGAGTAATGAAGTCGCTTTCAAAGAATCGTTTATTGTAGTGTTCGGCTATTTTATTCCGCTTAACGATAAAGTCGTCGAGTTTTTCAACTTGGCTGCAGCCAAGTGCGGCTTCAATATCATTCATTCTGTAGTTAAAGCCAAGCTCGACCTGCTCATAGTACCAAGGCCCGTGCGCTGGGTTACGCATAGCAGACGCTGCGTTTGTGACACCATGACTCCTAAAGAGACGCATTTTGTCGGCGAGAGACTCCTGATTGGTCATTGCCATTCCGCCTTCCATTGTCGTTATGATTTTCACAGGGTGAAAACTAAAAACACAAATGTCGGAGTAATTGCAGCTACCAATGGCGCTTTCGAAATATTTCGCGCCTACAGCATGAGATGCATCCTCAATAACCTTAAACTTGTATTGCTCTGCAAGTTTAGCAATTTGTTTCATGTCACAGGGTTGCCCAGCAAAGTGTACCGGGATAACCACTTTTGGAAGGCAATTGTGTTCGGCTGCATAGGCTAATTTAATGGCTAACGCGTCAACACACATGTTTCCTGTATCAATGTTGATATCAACAAAATCAACGGAGGCGTTGCAGTAAAGTGCACAGTTTGCAGAGGCCACAAACGAATTCGGCGATGTCCAAACAATATCGCCAGTGCCTACTTCTAGCGCAAGACATGCAATGTGAAGTGCTGAGGTAGCACTGTTAACTGCAATACCAAATTTCGCACCAACGTGGCAGGACAATGCACTTTCAAACGCAGGTACGCGAGGCCCTTGCGTAAGCCAATCTGATTTCAGCGTTTCTACCACTGCGTCAATATCGGTATCGTCAATGTGCTGACGACCATAAGGTATCACTTCTTCGCTTCCTCATTGAATGAACAAATCTCATCTACGGAAAGAAAGTGCGGATTCGTATCTGAAACATACTCGAATCCTTCGTCCACTGGCTTGCCTTTTTCATCTAGCGCATTGCTGGTGAAATCATTGCTGCGATGAAAGAATTTTATAGCAGGAGCAATAACAAAATGATCATCAAACTCATAGGTGTGAAAGGCCATATCACCAGGACACATCATTTCGTGTAATTTTTCACCGGGACGAATACCCACTATTTTAATTGGTATATCTGGTGCCATTGCTTTGGCTAAGTCTGTGATCCTGATCGATGGAATTTTGGGAACGAAAATTTCCCCCCCCAGCATACGTTCGAAATTTTTTAATACAAAATCGACACCTTGCTGGAGAGTAATCCAAAACCGAGTCATGTCTTGGTGTGTGACAGGAATGTGGTCTGTATTTTCTTGTATCAGGTTATTAAAAAAGGGAACCACTGAACCTCGAGAATTGACAACATTACCGTATCGAACAACTGAGAAACGGGGTTTTCTTGCGCCCACCATATTATTTGCTGCTACAAATAGCTTGTCGGAGGCAAGTTTGGTAGCACCGTAAAGATTAACAGGGTTAGCGGCCTTGTCGGTGGAAAGGGCGATAACTTTGCTTACGCCATTATCAATGGCCGCATTTATTACGTTTTCAGCACCGTCTATGTTGGTGCGAATGCATTCAGTGGGATTATACTCAGCGGCTGGAACCTGTTTCATGGCGGCCGCGTGAATAACATAATCAACGCCCTGCATAGCACGAGTTAAACGGTCTTTATCGCGAACATCACCAATAAAATAGCGCATGCAGTTAGCATTAAACTTTTGCTGCATTTCGAACTGTTTTAGTTCGTCACGAGAATAAATAATTAAACGCTTTGGTTTGTATTTAGCTAACAGAATCTCTGTATATTTGTGGCCAAAAGACCCCGTCCCACCAGTTATCAGTATTGATTTCCCATCGAACATATATCTGCCGCTGTTTTTTATGATTATGAAATAAATATATCATGTGTCGGCGGTAATGCCATAAACCATTAGTTTTTATGTGAAATTCACACGAATTTTTATACTTTAGCTAGCTCGCCTGTTTGTAAATAAACCGTATAAAGTAGAGCAGATCCTATTTTTAATTTCGCTCATGATTTTCAGTTCTCATTACGAAGGGTTTGTTGAGTATAAAACTACATATGCTGCACTGAATTTTAATACCAATTGGTAATGCTGATAAGACGTGGTTGGTTAGATGTTGAGCAATATTGTGCTATAATCAAACTAAGATTTTCCTGATAGGCAGAATTATGCAAATAGATAACAGCGGCCCATCTTCGCTAATTGGGCAGATTCAAGAAAGGCAAACTAACCTTTTCGAGAAGCTCGCCTCTGGCAAAAAGGTGAATAATGCGCTGGATGATGCGTCTGCACAGCAAATCATCGACCGGTTAACCTCCGAAGTTGAAGGTAACCGCCAAGCCGTCAATAATGTGTATGACGGTATCTCAGTTGCGCAGGTAGCAGAGGGCGGTTTAGGTAGCATTAATTCCGACGTCGACAGAATTCGCGAACTCACGATTCAGTCAGGCAATGGTATTTTAAGTTCAGGTGATCGCCGTTCTATCCAGTCTGAAATCACTCAGCTTCAAGAAAATATATCGCAAACCATCGAGCAGACAAATTTCGCTGGTAAGCCTCTGTTATCCGACAACGGTTCGTTGAATTTTCAGGCTGGTGCAGGTTCTGAACAATCTATCAGTGTGCAAACGCAAGACATTGCTGCGCAACTAGGCGATGTGCTTAATATCGATATCACGTCGGGCACGAGTGTAAATGATGCATTATCAGCGGCCGATTCGGCTCTAGAAATAATTGGTGGCGCTAGAGGCGACCTTGGTGCAACACAAAATCGATTTGAGAGTGCAGCGAGAACGCTCACACAAGCAAATGTAAATACGGCTGATGCCCGCAGCAGAATTCAAGATCTTGATTTTGCTCAGGCGGCCTCGCAGCGTGCATCGAACGATGTTCAATCACAAGCAGCACTTTCCGTGCAGGCACAGGCTAATCAGCAGCAAGGCCAGGTATTGGCACTGCTTAATTAATCGATGCTGCATTTTAAGTAACGCCAACAGCGTTATTTTCTACAAATTAACCAAAAGAAGCAGGGTAACCTGCTTTTTTTATTGCTATATTTCCGAAAACATCGGTTGCAGAGTTAACTTTTACCGTTACAATTTGCTTATGCGCTACACTATAAATAATAACAAAGCGTCATTGGGGAATAGATGAAGGACATATTGCTGATTAGTGATAATCAGGAACTCATTCAAAATTTAGAAACGATCGTAACCTTCATGGGAGAGTCGTGTTTGTCGCGAGGGCTCAGTGACTGCGATACGTACCTATCTTCTTCCGGCGCTGACGCTGTACTTATTGAACACTCATCAGCAGCCATTGTTAATAAACTAGTCACGAAATATCCCCATATTCCTTTTGTAGCCCTTGTACAAAACGAAGGCGAAGCGAACGTAAACTGTAACTTGGTAAGCGTTATCAGTACGCCTCTTACTTACCCGGTATTGACTCAAGCTATCCACCGTTGCCAAGAGTACTCGCGTCGAAAACCTAATTTGTCGAAATCTTCAGGCACGAAAACGCGGCTATTTAGAAGCTTGGTGGGTAAGAGCGATCAAATTCAAATTGTAAGGCGTTTGGTGGAGCAGGTGGCTCCTACTGATGCTACAGTACTCATACTCGGTGAATCTGGTACCGGTAAAGAAGTGGTTGCACGAAATGTCCATTTCTTTTCTGAGCGTAAAGATGGCCCCTTTATTCCGGTAAACTGCGGTGCTATTCCAGGTGAGCTTTTAGAAAGTGAACTTTTTGGACATGAAAAAGGCGCTTTCACCGGTGCGATTAGCGCCAGAAAAGGTCGTTTTGAATTAGCCGAAGGTGGCACCTTGTTTCTTGATGAAATAGGAGATATGCCATTACAAATGCAGGTAAAACTACTTCGTGTGCTGCAGGAGAAAACATTTGAGCGCGTTGGCGGTACTAAGCCGCTTAAATGTAATGTTCGCATTGTTGCCGCTACGCACCGTGATTTAGAGACGATGATAAGCCAAGATAAATTTCGTGAAGATCTATATTATCGTCTCAATGTTTTTCCCATCGATAGCCCGGCCCTTCGTCAACGAAAAGACGATATCCCGCTTTTACTGCAAGAGATCAACAGTCGAATACAAGGCGACGGAGTTGATGGGGTTCGCTTTACTGAAAGAGCCATTGCATCGCTTATGGAACATGAATGGGCAGGTAATGTGCGAGAGCTCTCTAACTTAGTAGAGCGGCTCACCATTTTATATCCTGGTCACATTGTGGATATAAGCGATCTCCCCGAGAAATATCAATACGGTGACACTGCCGCCTACGAGCCAGATTACCCTGAAGAGATACTCGAACGCGAAGCGTTCAATAGCCTGTTCGCTGAATCAGCAGCGCAAGAACGCATTGAAGAGCAAGTGCTCGAGCTAGGAGAATCTGCTGAGACTGCACAGGACAAATTCATTTCCTCTACACTGCCGGAAGAGGGTGTTAACCTCAAAGAATACCTATCGGAACTTGAAGTAAACCTTATTCGCCAAGCCTTAGAGAGCCAAGAGTGGGTAGTCGCTCGCGCCGCGGATAAGTTAGGAATGCGCAGAACCACACTCGTGGAGAAAATGCGTAAATACGATATTCAGCGCACTGAGGATGCCTAACGTCAGGTATTTGACGTATTTTTTTTGGCGCATAATAAGTGCTAACCTTTTGAATAGAAAAGAAAAATAAAACTGGCACGCCTTCTGCTTTAGTTAAGCCATATTTCGTTAACGTCTGCAATTTGACGAGGGTTATATGGCTTACGACAGCTCACAAACAATTTCCGAATACGCTGCTTCTAGTTTTGTTTTTCATGGCTCGAAAAGCAACGATAACCTAGCTGACTTTTCAACAAATCAAACGCCTTCTTCTGAAGAAGTGGCCTCGCTGAGACTTCAAGCAAGTCGCCTAGAGCATCTGCTACAAGTTATGCCCGCTGGCGTTATCGTCCTCGACGGCAAAGGCATAGTGCGCCAAGCCAACGACCAAGCAAAAGCATTACTCGGCGAACCCCTTGAAGAAGAAATTTGGCGACGTATCATCACACGCTCTTTTAAGCCAAGAGCCGATGATGGGCATGAAGTATCACTGGTAGATGGACGCAGAGTTAAGCTGTCAATAACGCCTCTGGAAAATGAACCAGGCCAACTTATTGTCATCACTGATTTAACTGAAACCAGAGAGCTTCAAGCGCGAGTTAGTCACATGCAGCGTCTATCTTCCTTAGGAAAGATGGTTGCGTCATTAGCGCATCAAATAAGAACCCCACTATCAGCGGCGGTACTGTATGCATCTAACCTTACACGTAAAAATTTGCCTGAAAATGCCTCACAACAGTTTGCCTACAAGCTTACCGATCGCCTCAAAGAACTAGAGAACCAAGTGAACGACATGTTGCTGTTTGCAAAATCAGGAGAGCAACAAGTGGTTAGCCAGATTACCTTATCCGAGCTGTTTGAATCTATAGAGTCAAACGCTCACGCCATGACGTCACAAGAGCAGCAAACCCTTTTATTCAAAGGGTTCGATAGCGCGGCGTCGATCACTGGTAATTTAACGGCGCTTCAAGGTGCCTTACTCAACCTCATACACAATGCAAGTCAGGTAACACCTAAAGGTTTTGAGATAGTCGTAGAAGCGAAACTCGATAATGGTTCTTTGGCGATTGAGGTAACAGATAGTGGCACGGGCGTACCAAACGCCATCAAATCGAAAATATTCGAACCCTTTTTCACCACTAAAACTCATGGCACTGGTCTTGGATTAGCGGTTGTTAAGTCGGTTATTAATGCACATGACGGCGTGTTAAATGTCGGTGATGCAGAAAATGGTGGCGCATGTTTCAGTGTTAGCTTGCCGTGTAACACCGACAATATGCTGACTAACGTCGCGTAAACTCATAGGAGAATACCAATGTCTAAAACTACTATTTTGATTGTTGAAGATGACGCAGGTTTGCGCGAAGCACTCTTTGATACCTTGCTGCTTGGTGACTATGACGTTATCGATGCAGATTGCGCAGAGTCAGCTCTTATGATCCTGTCGGCCAGAAAGATAGATTTGGTGGTGAGCGATATTCAAATGGGCGAAATGAGTGGGCTTACGCTGTTAAAGAGCATTAAAGCTAAATACCCAAGCATGCCGGTACTGCTGATGACAGCCTATGCGACCATTGATGATGCAGTGCAAGCCATGCGAGACGGTGCAACTGATTACTTATCAAAGCCATTTGCGCCAGAGGTATTGTTAAACCTAGTCGGGCGATATGCTCCTGCGCAAAAAATAGAGTCGCGAACGCCAATCGTTGCCGACCCATCGAGCATTAAGCTACTTGAGCTTTCTCGCAAAGTGGCAAAATCAGAAGCAACCGTAATGGTGTTAGGACCAAGTGGCTCGGGTAAAGAAGTTATTTCTCGTTACATACACGACCAGTCTAATCGCAGTGAATCGCCATTTGTGGCCATTAATTGCGCTGCCATTCCAGAAAACATGCTAGAGGCCACCTTATTTGGCTATGAAAAAGGTGCGTTTACTGGCGCGGTTCAAGCATGTCCTGGTAAGTTTGAGCAAGCGCAAGATGGTACCTTGCTACTCGATGAAATTACAGAGATGGACCTAGCGCTTCAAGCTAAGCTGCTACGGGTTTTGCAAGAGCGCGAAGTGGAAAGATTGGGTGCACGAAAAACAGTTAAACTAAACGTGAGAGTTATTGCAACGAGTAACCGAGACTTACGTAAGGCTGTTGATAATGGCGAATTCAGAGAAGATTTATACTACCGATTAAATGTTTTTCCCATTGAATGGCGTCCGCTATCTGAGCGTCCCGGTGATATTGTACCGTTGGCTGAACATCTTATTACCCGCCACGCAAGCCAGCAAGGGCTGGGCAACATTAGGTTAAGTGCGGCAGGGCGCAGTAAACTATCTCAATATCAGTGGCCAGGAAATGTTCGTGAGCTTGAGAACGTTGTGCAGCGAGCGCTTATCTTATGTGAAGACGGTGAGATAGATTCTAGCGATTTAATGATAGATGAAAGCGTATCCCTTGCTGCGGATACGGCTATTACGCCAGAGGCGAACGAAGATAGTCATCTGGGTTCAGAGCTTCGGTATCAAGAGCACCAAATTATTCTGGATACGTTAGCGTCGTGTAATGGCAAACGAAAAGACGTAGCGGAGAAACTGGGGATCAGTCCTCGTACCCTCCGCTATAAATTGGCTCGCATGCGCGATGATGGTATCGAAGTGCCTGCCTAGTATTGCGTTAGTTTTTTATAAAAGCATTTTCACACAAGAATTTTATACAAGAGACTTCATACAAGATATTTCATACAAGAGATGCCGTCGCCATTAATCATATTGTTGGTGGCGGTTTTTTGTTGTCGGTAATTAATACGCTTTTCCCCTTCACGTCATTATTTTGGCTCTCTGGCTTTTCCATTCTCAACTTGTTGATTTTTAATGGATTAAAAACTTGGCAAGCCCTTTGCAAAACCTTCCTTATATAATAAAAATGTGACCGATAGCCGTCACAATTCATCGATACTTAGGAGTGGTTATGGACGTTAAAGCCAACAGCTTGTACCAAGAAATGCAAAGTATGATTGGGCAGACTCGTCTTCCAGTTAACGAGCTACAACCCTCAAATGGGCTTCAACCTACTAACGAGATAAACACCTCTGCGAGTGATTTTTCCTCTATGCTCAAGCACGCTGTCGATGGTGTAAATAACATTCAGCACGAATCGAAGTCCATGCAACAGCGCTTTGAAATGGGCGATGCCAACCTTAGCCTTGCTGAAGTCATGCTGGCAAAAGAAAAGTCGGGTATTGCGTTTGAGGCAACGGTTCAGGTACGCAATAAAGTACTTGAAGCATACAAAACAATCATGAATATGCCGGTGTAGGTGGAGTAAGTTATGGCTGAGGCAACAGGCACAAATTTATCTGTCCCCGACCAAGGGAATGGAATGGATAGCGAGCCGGAAAATAAATCAGGCTTTATGGATACCCTAGGCAGCGCCGACATGATGCGTCAAATGGCATTGGTCGTTGTGTTAGTTATTTGTGTGGCTATCGCTATTTTTATTCTTATTTGGTCGCAAGAGGCAGATTATCGGCCACTAGCCAAAATGGAAACTCAAGAGTTAATTGAAACCCTTGATTACATGGACGCCAACCAAATTGATTATAAGCTTGAAGGCAATACGGTTTACGTGAGAACCGATGAGTTTCAAACCATCCGCCTAGGCATGACGCGACAAGGTCTAAATAACCCTACTGAGACAGGCACAGACATCATCATGCAAGACATGGGGTTTGGTGTGAGTCAGCGGGTTGAAATGGAGCGTCTTAAGCATGCTCGCGAGCAGCAGATTGCATCAACCATTCAGGATATGTCGAGTATTCAAAAAGTACGTGTTTTGCTGGCTATGCCTAAAGAAAATGTATTTGCGCGAAGAGAGAAAAAAGCGTCGGCTACGGTAGTACTAACCGCTAAGCGAGGCTCAGTAATTACCGGTGAGGAAGTTGACGCAGTAGTGGATATTGTTGCATCAGCAGTACAAAACCTCGACCCATCAAAAGTAACAGTCACCGACAGCAACGGACGTTTACTCAATTCAGGCTCGCAAGATTCATTGAGTGCACGGGCTCGAAAAGAATATGAAATTGAGCGCCAGCGTGAGCAGGAGTATTTAGAAAAAATTGATGCCATACTTATCCCAGTATTGGGCATCGGTAATTATACTGCCCAAGCAGACGTATCGATGGACTTTACTGCGATGGAACAAACTCAGCGTAGCTACAATCCAGATTTACCTGCAGTACGAAGTGAGATGATTGTAGAAGAAAATAGCGTTGGCGGCGGGGTAGGCGGTATTCCAGGTGCGCTCTCCAATCAGCCCCCGCTAGACTCTAACATTCCTGAAAATGCCACCGGTGCGGCAAGTCAACAAACTATTCCAGGGCGTACGGCAAAAGAATCAACGCGCAACTACGAACTTGATACCACAATCAGCCACACTAAAAAACAATCGGGCGTAATCCGTAGGTTAAGTGTTTCTGTGGCAGTAGATTATACCCAAGTGGCGGGCGAAGATGGCACAATGACACCGTCACCTCGCAAACAAGAAGAAATACTCAATATACGCCGACTGTTGCAAGGTGGCGTAGGCTTTGATGTCACGCGGGGAGACTCTCTTGAAGTGGTTAGCGTGCCATTCATGCGTATGGATACGGGAGAAGTCGAAGATATTCCATTTTGGAAAGACCCCGATCTTCTACCTATAATCAAGCTCATCATCGGTGGATTGGTTATAATAGTACTTATCATCTTTGTCATCCGTCCAATGTTGCGTCGCTTGATTAATCCAGACGAAACGAAAGAAGTTGACGATTTCGATGCTGATGAAGGCTTAGATTTAGGCGACGATACCATTAGCATGCTGTCGACAGATTTCGACGAGGGTCAAGTTGGCTTTGCAGCAGATGGGTCGCTTATGTTACCTGACTTGCACAAAGACGAAGATGTATTAAAAGCCGTGCGCGCCTTAGTTGCAAACGAACCAGAATTGTCAGCCCAAGTTGTGAAGGGCTGGTTGATGCAAGACGAGTAGTGAGAAAATATTATGGCTGAAGAACTTGCCAACGTTGAAGACCAGTCCTACGACGTCAGTAAATTAGAAGGCGTTGAAAAGGCAGCAATATTGCTTTTGAGCTTGTCTGAAGAAGATGCAGCGCAAATACTTAAGCACTTAGAGCCAAAGCAGGTACAAAAGCTCGGCAGTGAGATGGCGAAAGTCGATGATATGACACAAACCAAAATCACGGCGGTGCACAAGCATTTCATTGAAGAGATTCAAAACTACAGTACCATTGGGTTCCAGAGTCAAGACTTTGTTAAGCGAGCACTTACTGCCGCTCTTGGTGAAGACAAAGCCGCCAATCTTATTGATCAAATACTTATGGGAAGCGGTGCGAAAGGCCTCGATTCACTTAAGTGGATGGATTCTAAGCAGGTGGCCAGCATCATTCGAAACGAGCACCCGCAGATACAAACTATTGTATTGTCCTATTTAGAGCCGGAACAAAGTGCAGAGATTTTGGCCCAGTTCCCAGAGAAGGTGCGGTTAGACCTCCTTATGCGTATTGCTAATCTTGAAGAAGTACAGCCAGCAGCACTGCAAGAGCTCAACGAAATTATGGAGAAACAGTTCGCGGGTCAAGCTGGAACACAAGCCGCGAAAATGGGCGGCTTGAAATCTGCAGCCAATATTATGAACTACCTAGATACCTCTATTGAAGGGCAGTTGATGGATGCAATTCGCGAGCAAGACGAAGAAATGAGTCAGCAAATTCAAGATCTCATGTTTGTCTTCGACAACCTAATTGATGTTGATGACAAAGGCATTCAGGCTATTCTTCGAGAAGTGCAGCAAGACGCCCTACTCAAATCAATTAAAGGTGCGGATGAAGAGCTTAAAGACAAGATCATGCGCAACATGTCAAAACGTGCGGCCGAAATGCTTAACGATGACCTTGAGGCGCTTGGTCCAGTTCGTATCTCTGAAGTTGAAGTGGCGCAGAAAGAAATTCTTTCAGTGGCCCGTCGACTTTCTGACTCTGGCGAAATTATGCTTGGCGGCGGTGGCGGCGAAGAGTTCTTGTAATAGTGTCTTTAAATACTGATTTGCCTTTAAATGCTGTTGCCTTCAAATACTGGGAAAAATGATGTCTACGAACAAAGGTTTTAGTGAAAGGGAAGCAAGCGATGCTAAGAAATGGGACCTGCCATTTGTAGAAGATGCCAGTGCTAAAAAAAATGACGGCACGACTAACGCCTTAAACCGTCGCTCAGACTGGAAGTATGAGCCCCCTGAAGAAATAGAAGAAATTTCTCCGCCAACCGCGGATGAAATTGAGGCGATTCGTCAAGCAGCATTTGATGAGGGGATGAGCGATGGAAAGGCCGCCGGCTATGAAGAAGGAAAAGCCCAAGGGCTAGAGGAAGGATTTAACGAAGGCCGTGAAAAAGGCCACACAGAAGGGTTAGCCCAAGGCCTAGAAGAAGGGCAGTCTCAAATAGCGACGCAAACTGAGCAGTGGCAGATGCTCGTTGATAAGTTACATGACCCACTCTCCCAAGCAAATGATGAAACCCGCGACCAGCTAGTAAAGCTGGCGGTTACCCTTGCCAAAGCCGTCATTAAAACTGAAATTGATACCAACAAAAGCGTGATTATACAGGCGCTCAGCGAGGGTATAAAAGCGCTTCCCATCAATCAAAATGAATACCAAATACATTTACACCCAGACGATATCATTATTGTGAACGAGCACTTTTCTGAAGAGGAAGTGGAAAAGAAAAAGTGGAATTTGATCGCCGCGCCTAACATGGAGCGAGGTGGCTGCGACATCGTGACAGCCCAAAACGCAGTGGATGTTTCTGTTGAAAGGCGTTGCCGAGAGGTCATTGAGCGCTTCCTTCTAAACCAGGGGTTAAACGATGACTAGCCCATGGCACAATCACTTTGAGTCGCTGACTAAGCAGGTGGCGTCGGTACCAATTGTGGCGGCGGGTAAGCTGGTTCGCGGTATTGGTTTAACCTTGGAAGCGGTTGGATGTCAACTTCCCGTTGGAAGCCAATGCCTTGTGCAAACCATTGAAGGCGAAATTGAAGCGGAAGTAGTAGGGTTTGGCGATGACATTACCTATTTAATGCCCACCGAAGCGGTAAGAGGGATTGTTCCTGGCAGTAGGGTAATGCCATTAAATCGACAGGGCGGTTTACCCGTGGGGATGGGGCTATTAGGCAGAGTGGTAGATGGCAACGGCCAGCCACTCGATGGCCTTGGTGAAATTGAGGCTGAACATCGCGCACCTACTACCCGTCCGCCGATGAACCCGCTCATAAGGCGACCTATTAATACTGCAATGGATGTGGGCGTTCGCGCCATTAATGCACTTAATACCGTAGGTGTTGGACAGCGCATGGGCCTATTCGCCGGCAGTGGTGTAGGCAAAAGTGTGTTATTAGGAATGATGACAAGGGGCTGTGAAGCGGACGTAGTTGTAGTTGGCCTTGTGGGAGAGCGTGGGCGAGAAGTAAAAGAATTTATTCACGACATTCTCACAGAAGAAGAGCGCAAGCGTGCAGTGGTAGTCGCAGCACCAGCAGATACGTCTCCATTAATGCGACTAAAAGGCTGCGAAACTGCAGTGACTATTGCAGAGTATTTTCGCGACAAGGGAATGAAAGTGCTGCTTTTAATCGATTCTCTCACGCGTTATGCCATGGCACAGCGCGAAATAGCGTTAGCCGTGGGAGAGCCGCCTGCAACAAGAGGCTATCCACCTTCCGTATTTGCGCGGTTACCAGCACTGGTAGAGCGCGCCGGTAATGGAAGTGAAAAGCAGGGTTCGATAACTGCGTTTTATACGGTATTAACAGAAGGCGATGATTTACAAGACCCGGTAGCGGATGCCGCAAGAGCCATTCTTGATGGCCATGTGGTGCTATCTCGTACATTGGCGGACAGTGGCCATTATCCTGCCATCGATATTGAATCATCTATTAGTCGAGTGATGCCGCAAGTTGTGAGTGAAGAGCATCAATTAATGGCACGGCGTATTCGTCAGGTGTATTCTCAATACAAACAAAACCAAGATCTCATCTCTATTGGTGCATATGCAAAAGGCTCAGACCCGCGTATCGATTTAGCCATAAGGGCAGAACCTGCAATCAACGCATTTTTGCAGCAGGGAATGAATCAAGTGTTAGCTTATGACGAAAGTCTAGAGGGTATGGCAGCGCTCGCGAAAGGATTAGGATAATGTCGAAACAACTAGAGCGGTTAGCCGAGTTTGAAAAGGAAAAAGAACAGCGAGAGGCGCGTTTTTACCAACAGGCGCAGCTTAATGTTAATCAACAAAAGCAAAAGCTTTCTAGTTTAGAGCAATATCGCGTTGATTATATCAAGGGTATTCAACAGACCGGACAGTCTGGTGTTACAGCCACCTATTATCAGCAGCACCTTTCTTTTGTGGGAAAGCTCGATAAGGCATGCGAACAGCAAATGCACATTATTGGCCAAGCGAAAGTGGCCGCCGATCAACGCAAGCAAATGTGGCTTAAACAGCAGCAAAAGGTGAAAGCGGTCACGCTTTTACTCGATAAAAAGCGTATAGCAAAAGAGCAAAAAGAGGCAAAAGCAGAGCAGGCCATGATGGATGAGTTTGCCACTCAGCGATTTATTCGCTCTAAGCGTTCGGTTTTCTAACCTGTTCTAACTCCTTTTTACCCTACCACTTGTTTTCAATTTATCTTCCCTTTGATGAAATACCTCTCGACTCTTGATCATGTTGTCTCCAATTTTATATCTGCCACTTCATAACTCTAGCTTCATAATTCTAGCTTCATAAGTCACTTCTTCATTCTTTAAGTGCTGACGTTATAAACCTGTTGGTGCGTCCTTTGCTTTGTCTTTTTAAAGAGCCGCGATTTGGTTTCAGGCGATTTAGAGTCAAGGGATTTATAGACAAGCGATTCTGAGCCAAAGGAGTCAGTAAGCATCGAAGCGAGTCTAAACGACACCATTATTTCCATTGGAATACAGATAGGAATAAAACGTATGGCTTGAAATGTTTATTTCGGTACGTTTATTGCTCCACCAGTTATTAAGTATCGCTAGATATCGCTAACCATGGCGAAGAAAGCAAGAAAGACCATTAGGCTTTTACACCGTTGTTAACGCAAATTGTAAGTTTAAAAATACCTTTATAAAAAAGGATGTTTTTAAAATTTATAACTTTCATGTAGTTACATTTTTATTTGCGTACAGACAACGATATAACTTTTTACATTACTGGCTTTGCCGGTGAACGTGTAGGACGGTAGAAAATCATGCAACAAGTTGCCGCAAATAAAACAGACATTGCCGCATTGCCCTTCTCGGCAACTTCCACAGCAAAAGCGGTGGGGACAGGCCTAGACAGTCAAGCTAAAGGACAAAATACCGACGCTTTTAACAGTCTTTACCAAGAGGCAAAGTCTGCAGGCCGTGACTTCGTATTAAATGAAAACGCTCGCAGTGCTGACAATGCGTCTCGCGAAAGTGATACCCGAGCTGAACGTGCCGAATTGAACAACAAAGGCACGAACGCTAAAGGCCCCGAAAACGCGAATAAACAGTCAAATAATGACTCAATGTTGAAAGATAGCAGTCACAGAGGGCTTGATTTTGATAACGGTAAATCTCCTGTGAATGCATCGCTAACCGTTACTGAAAAAGAATACACAATAGACGCTGATGGTAACAAAGCGCTTACCAATGATCGGATTACAAATGAAGAGGCTGGTGAACCCGATTGGATAGCACTCGTTGAGGGCATCACTAAAAGCGCATTGGGACAGGCTTCTAACAGTAGCAGCGCTGGAGGGGTTGGTAGTGCCGACAATAGCATTCAATCAATTAATGCCGGGAGGCTAGACGAGAGCAGCGCCATTGCTGATGCAGCTTCTGAATTAATGTCTCAGTTACAGTCTATGGAAGGGGACGATGTAGCTTCTAATCAAACACTGGCTGATAAATTAAGCGAGCTGAGTAATTTGCTTAATAAACAAGTCGAACATGCAGACACGAAAGATAGTGCACAGAGCGAGGGTGCGGGAGAAGATAAAGGCACAGATACATTGAGTGAGTTGCTTGCAGCGCTAACAGGTTCAGAGTCTTCTGAGCGACAAAGTGCCTCAGAGAATGCCAGCCCAGAAGATGCTAGCAGCGAAGAGAGCGCACAAAAAGCGTTTTTACTCAGCCTTGCAAAAGATGCGCTTCCAACACCAACCGACAGACTACGTAAGGCACTGTCTAAAGAAAATGCGGGTGAAACCGCCACTGTGCAAACAAACACCAATATTGACACCTTGCATGATGAGCTAACAAACGCAGGTACAAAGGGCCAAGACTCCGTCACTCTTCAACAGTTATCTGCATTGCGCGCAAAGACAGCGGTTTCTGATATAGATGCTTCAGGTCTAGATGTTCCAGACCCCAACGCTTCAAACCTAATTGCTTCAGATTCAGAGGCCGAACAGAGTTTGCTTACTGCTGCTCAGCAAGACGTTTCTGCCAAAGTAGTGGCATCCGCTGCTGCGGGTAATGGAGAGAATGCAAATACAACGAGCGCTACGTCTAGCCTTAATAAAGGTGGAGACAACTCTGTAGCGAGCTTAGAGGCGGCTACCTTAAGCGATGAGTCTCTTTTAATGGCAATTAATAAATTATCGCCTGAAACGGCGCAAAAAGCGACAGAAGCCTTTGCCGAACGCATGGTTGCTCTTGTGCCAAATAGTCAGCAGCAACAGGCGGTGAAAGCAAATATTATTGCGGGCATTAACGAGTTCCAAAAGCAGGTTGAACAGGGCCATCAGCCTGGTATCGACTTATCAGCAATAGTTGCTGACGCTGCCAAAGAAGCCTCACTTGCCAGTGACGTATCGGCTGCCCTTAATTCAAGAGTCGATGCCCAAGCGGGGCAGTTTATGCAGTTGATGAACAACGCCCAAAACAGTATCCATCAAATCGTGCAGAATCAATTAGCGCAAGTTGATACAACGATTAATGAAAACAGCCAGCTACGCTCAGAGGCTTCTAAACCGCAACAGCAGTTTGAGGGCTTTGATAAAGCCGTTAATATTCATAAGCCAGAAGGGCAACAGCAGCTGAACGAAAAAATTCGCTGGATGGTTAACGCCAGAAATACAATGGCAGAGATTCGTTTAGACCCGCCAGAATTGGGCAGTATGCAGGTGCGTGTAAACGTGCAGGGTGATGCGGCTAGCGTAAGCTTTATCGTGCAATCTCAGCAGGCTAAAGACGCCCTTGCCGACACTATGCCAAAACTCAGAGACATGTTATCTGAACAAGGCATCGAACTTGGCGATGCTCAAGTAAGAAAAGATAACTCACAAAACGGTGAAAGTGGTCAGCAACTTGCAAGTCAAAGTGGAAATGGTCAGGGGCATCGTGGAAATAATGACGCTGAGTTTGATGACGACACTCGAGTGATTGAACAAGCGGTAACGAGAGAAGCAAAAGGCGGTATTGATTATTACGCTTAGTCCTTTTGGCAAGGTGCTTTTTTAGCAGAGTAAGTTTAATACTGCTGGTTTTGACCGAACAGTTAAGCTCAAACAGTGTATATCAGCAAATATCTGCAAATTTTGACTAAGGCAGCATTGCGATTTTTACCTGAAGTCTGATAATACAGGCTTTGTGGTACTAAATAAGATATAGAAGAGATTTCCATGGCAGATGAAGAGTTACAGGTAGAAGAAGGCGGAAAAAAGAAAAGCAAATTGATGCTTATCATCATTATTGCTGTCGTAGTTATCGGCGGTGCGGCCGGTGCTTACTTTTTCCTTTTTGCAGGCAGTGATGAACCTGCGGCAGATCAACTCCCTGAAACAGAGGCCGCAGCTTCTGCAGCGCCAGCAACACAAGGTGGCGGGGCAGAAATTGGAACCGCACTATATGTGGCTATGCCAAGACCCTTTGTGTTTAATGTTCCCGGCGGAGGGCGTGACCGCTTAGTACAAATTAAAGTACAGCTGTTAGTACGTGGTTCTGACAACGAAGAGCTTGTAAAAACACATATTCCTTTAATTGAAGGTACGCTGTTACAAACGTTTAGTATGTCAAATGCTGAAGACTTGGTAACCGAAGCAGGCAAAATAGAACTTCGTGAACAGGCTGTCAGCGAAGTTAAAAAAGCGCTGGAAGAAAACGATATAGGTAGCAACGTAGTGGAGCGAGTGTTATTCACTGGCTTTGTGATGCAGTAGCAGTATGCATATTGTGCATGCGATAACGGGTAGAACACTGTGAGCGATTTATTATCACAAGATGAGATCGACGCCCTATTACACGGCGTGGATGATGTGGAAGAAGAAGAGGTTAGCAGCGATGCTGAATCTGGCGCTTCGACGCTCGAGTATGACTTTTCCTCACAGGATCGCATTGTTCGTGGGCGCATGCCAACCCTTGAGATTGTGAATGAGCGATTTGCTCGCCATATGCGAGTTAGCCTCTTCAACATGATGCGTCGTTCTGCTGAAGTGTCAATCAACGGTATTCAAATGATTAAGTTCGGCGAATACATTCACACATTGTTTGTTCCAACCAGTTTGAATATGGTGCGTTTTCGCCCCTTAAAAGGTACTGGCCTGATTACTATGGAAGCGCGACTTGTATTTATACTGGTTGATAACTTCTTTGGTGGAGACGGACGCTATCATGCAAAAATTGAGGGTAGGGAATTTACGCCTACCGAGCGTCGTATCATTCAAATGTTGCTCAAAATAATATTTGAAGATTATAAAGAGGCATGGGCGCCGGTAATGGACGTCTCTTTTGAATATTTAGATTCAGAAGTTAACCCTGCTATGGCCAACATTGTGAGCCCCACTGAAGTGGTGGTGATAAGCTCGTTTCATATAGAGCTTGACGGTGGCGGTGGTGATTTCCACGTATCATTGCCATACTCGATGCTAGAGCCTATTCGAGAGTTGCTCGATGCGGGTGTACAAAGCGACAAAGAAGATACGGACCTTCGCTGGAGCAAAGCGCTTCGCGACGAAATTATGGACGTCAAAGTGGCGTTAACCACGCACATGCTTGATGTAGATGTGCCGCTGAGAGACGTGATGGAGTTTAAACCGGGCGATATTATTCCTGTTGAAATGCCTGAAACTATCACGGTACTCATCGAAGACTTACCCACATTTAGAGCTAAACTTGGACGCTCAAGAGACAACTTAGCTTTGAAGATTGTAGAGAAAATAGCAAGACCGACTTCTGTGAAGTCTGAGCTGCAATTATTAACCCGTGGCGGGCGCATTATTGATAATGACGCCGAGCTACAAGTACTCGAAGAAGACCTGTAAGGTAAGGGGAGTTCCCATGAGTGAAGACGGTATGGACGATTGGGCTGCAGCCATGGCTGAACAGGCTGATTCAGAAGCAGACCAAGAAGGCGGCGAGAACGAAGACGTTCAGGTTGCCGAATTAGATGAATTAACCGATGATGCGCCAATTACTCAGGAAGAGAAAAAGAAGCTAGATACTATTTTAGATATTCCGGTTACTATTTCGATGGAAGTAGGCCGTAGTCAAATTAGTATTCGAAATCTGCTACAGTTGAACCAGGGTTCTGTGGTGGAACTGGATCGCGTAGCCGGTGAGCCACTAGATGTATTAGTAAATGGCACGTTGATTGCTCATGGTGAAGTAGTAGTAGTTAACGACAAATTCGGTATTCGATTAACGGATGTTATTAGTCAAATTGAGAGAATCAAGAAGCTTAGATAAAACTTCTTACATAGTAAGGGGTTGCGCAATGCTGCCCCTTTTCATTAACCAAGTTGCCAGCGCGCAAACCACTCAGTCAATTACCAACCCCACATCTGTACTGTCAATTTTTCTTTCGTTACTGGTTGTTGTTGGCGTTATTTTTGCGCTTGCTTACATCATGCGTCGGTTTAACGTCACTGCCATGGGTAGCAACCACATGAAGGTGGTGGCAAGCATGGTGGCGGGCACCAAAGAAAAAATAATGGTAATACAGGTGGGCGACGAGCAGCACCTTATTGGTGTTACTAGCCATAATATTTCCCACTTAAGTAAACTGGAAAAAAACTTAGATGTGCCGGTGAAGGGCAAGGCCGGAAGTAACCAAGACGCATTTAAACAAAAGCTGGTGGCCGCGATGGCGGGTAAACTGAATCCGCAGGCCGATACGAAGCAAAAGGATAACTAAAAAAATGCGTAATCTAGCGTTTCTATGTATAGCTTTGGTGTCGTTGGCATTGTTTGCTGAGCCTGTGTATGCACAGCAGGGCATATCGGCGGTTACCGTGGTTACCAATGAAGATGGCTCTCAAGACTACACAATGACCCTACAAGCGCTGTTTATTATGACAGCGCTCAGCCTTATTCCTGCATTTATCATGATGATGACATCTTTTACTCGCATTATTGTGGTGTTATCTATTTTGCGCCAGGCCATTGGTTTACAGCAGTCACCCTCTAACCAGATTCTCATAGGCGTGAGCCTGTTTTTGTCTATGTTTATTATGGCTCCTGTATTTGAAGAGGTTAATGAGCGCGCGCTTCAGCCATATTTAAATGAAGAGATGACCAGTCTCGATGCGCTAGAGCAAGCAAAAGGCCCAATGCGGGCGTTTATGCTCTCGCAAACACGGGTAAAAGATTTGGAAACTTTCGTTCGCATAGCGGGTGATGAAGATAAGTACGCCGACACCAATGAGGTGCCGCTCACTATACTTATCCCTGCATTTGTCACCAGTGAGCTCAAAACCGCTTTCCAAATTGGCTTTATGCTGTTCATTCCCTTTCTCATTATCGATTTAGTGGTGGCCTCAATTTTAATGGCAATGGGGATGATGATGCTCTCCCCCATGATAGTGTCACTGCCGTTTAAATTAATGCTCTTTGTTTTAGTTGATGGATGGAATCTTATTTTTGGTACCTTAGCCACTAGCTTTGGTATGGGCGTCTAGGAGGACTTATGTCACCAGAAGTCTTTGTTGAAATACTCAGAGAAGCCATGTTCATGGTTATCATGCTAGTGTCTGCGGTTATCGTACCTAGCCTGATAGTTGGTTTAGTTGTTGCTGTATTCCAAGCCGCGACCTCTATTAACGAGCAAACCATGAGTTTTTTGCCTCGCTTGTTGATTACGCTTCTCGCGCTAAGCTGGGGCGGTAATTGGCTTGTTCAACAGCTAATGGATTTCACCTTTCATATGGTTGAAATGATCCCCCAAGTCGTTGGCTAAAAAATGGGGCAGAGACGATGTTGGCTGAACAGGCTTGTTGAGTAGAAATATATGTGGGGTAAAAAGGTGAGTGAATTGAGAAACTGGGGTCTCTAGTGGAAGTTGATTTAGCGACAATAAACCAATTCTTGGCCGATTTAATGTTGCCGTTTATGCGAATAAGCGGAATGTTTATCGCGATGATTGGCCTCAGCGCTAAATCTATTCCTCCACAGGTTAGGGCGCTACTTGGTATTTTGCTTGCGTTGATTATCATGCCCATGGTGCCCCCGTCTCCAGTGGATGATTTGGTCAGCGCTGGTACTTTTTTGATCATTGTCCAGCAGCTGCTTATCGGCATTGCCATTGGTTTTATTTCAATGATGGTGTTAAACACCTTCGTTTTAGCCGGTCAGATAATTGCCATGCAGACAGGTTTGGGTTTTGCGTCTATCGTAGACCCTGTAAACGGAATTAATGTACCCGCGGTTGGCCAGTTTTATCTTATTTTAGCGACCTTGTTGTTCTGGACCCTCGATGGGCATTTGTCTATGATTCAAATGATTGTGATGAGCTTTGAGGCCTTTCCAATCGGTGAGGCATGGTGGACGGGAGAGCAGTTTAAAGGCATTGCTCATTGGGGTGGTTGGATGTTTGTATCTGCCATTACATTGTCGCTAGCACCTATCGTCTCATTGCTGGTGGTTAACCTTGCCTTTGGTGTTATGACAAAAGCGGCCCCCCAGTTAAATATTTTCAGTATTGGTTTTTCTATAGCGCAGATGATGGGGTTACTTATCATCTGGATAACCCTAGGTAACTTTACGGCGCACTTTGAGACTCAGTGGATGCGGGCTCAGCAATATATGTGCGAGCTGTTACGAATATGTTCTTAGATTTCAGAAATGACTATGTTGGTTTGAGAAGATAGATGTCAGATTCAGCAGAAAAAACAGAAGACCCCACGGGGAAAAAACTCGAGGATGCCCGAAAAAAAGGGCAGATTGCGCGATCCCGTGAGTTATCCACCACGTTAGTGCTTATTATCAGTGCCGTCATGTTCTTATTTGTGGGAAGTTGGATTGCTGAATCGGTTTTCACACTGACTCGCCGCATGTTTATTTTGTCTCGTGACGAAACCTACGACACCACGCATATGTTAGCTGCGTGGGGAGACGCATTTACTACTATTAGCGGACCTGTACTTTTGTATATGGTTGTGGCCATGATTGCCGGTATCTATGGTTCAATTGCCCTAGGCGGCTATAACTTTACATGGAGCGGTGCAAAACCAAAAGCCTCCAAAATAAGCCCAATTCAAGGCTTTAAGCGCATGTTTGGCACTAATGGCTTGGTGGAGTTACTTAAGTCAATCGCTAAGGTTATCACCATAATCGGCATGGCTATTGCCGCACTGCTTTTCTTTCAAGACGAAGCTCTGCATCTGGATATGGAGCTCTATCCTGGCAACATTTTCCACGCCCTTGATATGCTTAAATGGGCATTTTTACTTCTTGTGTGCGGCATGATCCCTATTGCGCTTATTGATGTGCCTTATCAAATGTATAAGCACAACGAAGAAATGAAAATGACCAAGCAAGAGGTCAAAGACGAGCGCAAGAATGCAGAAGGCGATCCTATGGTAAAAGGGCGTATACGCCGTTTACAATATCAAGCAGCCTCTAAACGAATGATGCAAGAAGTCCCCAATGCTGACGTGGTTGTCACTAACCCCACCCATTTTTCTGTGGCAATTAAATATGACGATAATGGCAACCGAGCCCCTGTTGTTATTGCTAAAGGGGCTGATGAGCTTGCTATGCACATACGAAAAATCGCCACGGCCAATGATGTGCCGCTTATACCCTCGCCTATGTTAGCCCGCGCGATTTTTTACTCAACAGAAGTTGACGATGAAGTACCCAACGCATTGTTTATGGCTGTGGCTCAGGTATTGGCCCACGTCTATCAGCTAAAAGCGCATAGAGCTGGAAAGGGCAAGCGTCCTAAGCCTTTAAAACGAGACTTACCTATACCTCCAGAATATCGTCGCTAGAGCATTTTTTATTTTATAAAAAACCTAAAGCTGGCACGTTAGTTGTTATATCTCTATCAGATTAACGTTAAGCGTCAATTTTCTGATAGAGAGACATCCAACGATGCAGTTATCCGGCTATCTTCAGCGGTTCGATAAGAATCAGTTGCAAAACTTCACCAGTGGCTTAGGTGCCCCGATAGTTTTGCTTGCCATTATGGGTATGGTCATTCTACCCATGCCCCCCTTTCTTCTAGACGTGTTGTTCAGCTTCAATATTGCATTGTCCTTGGTCATTATTCTGGTGGCGGTTTTAACTCAAAAACCTGTCGATTTCGGTATTTTTCCACTTGTGTTGCTTATCGCCACGGTATTGCGCCTTGCTTTGAACGTGGCTTCCACGCGGGTTGTGTTGTTGTACGGCCATGAAGGCGGCGACGCTGCGGGTAAGGTTATTGAAGCTTTTGGTGCAGTGGTTATTGGTGGTAACTACGCGGTAGGTATCGTGGTATTTGCTATCTTACTGATTATCAATTTTAAAGTAGTTACCGCCGGTGCAGGGCGAATTTCTGAGGTGAACGCTCGCTTTACCCTTGATGCAATGCCTGGAAAACAAATGGCCATAGACGCCGATTTAAACGCCGGATATATCGACCAAGACCAAGCCCGGGAGCGCCGTGAAGAAATAACCGCAGAAGCAGATTTTTACGGTTCTATGGATGGTGCATCAAAATTTGTTAAGGGTGATGCTGTTGCTGGCCTGTTTATTATGCTCATCAACATCGTTGGCGGACTGTTTATCGGGATAATTCAATATAATCTGTCATTTGGCGATGCAATTGAAATATATACGCTACTGACTATTGGCGACGGCTTAGTTGCTCAAATTCCCTCACTGCTTTTGTCCGTCGCTACCGCGATTATTGTGACTCGTGAGAATGAGTCTCAAGAAATGGGTAAAGAAATTCGCGGGCAGCTTGGTAATAACCAAGCGCTGTATATAGCCTCAGGCGTGTTATTCGTCATGGGAATTATACCGGGAATGCCCCATGTTGCGTTTCTTGGTTTCTCTTTTCTTATTGCTGGTGTTGCTTATTTTCAAACTCACAACGCGAAGAAAAAAGCGGCTGAGCCACAAGTGCCAGACACGCTGTCACGAGACGAGTCAGTTACGCCAGAGGTGAAAGAGCTTGGGTGGGACGATGTACAGCAGGTAGACACAATCGGTCTTGAAGTGGGTTATCGCCTAATACCGTTAGTCGATAAGTCCCAAGGGGGCGAGCTATTAACCCGTATTAAAGGGGTACGTAAAAAACTGTCTCAAGAATTGGGTTTTCTCATTCCCCCTGTGCATATTCGAGATAACCTCGACTTAGAGCCCAATACGTACACCATTGCGATGCTTGGCGTTACCATTGGCGATTCAGTAATAAGCCATGATGAAGAGTTAGCAATCAATCCAGGGCAAGTCTTTGGCAAGTTAGAGGGAAGGGCAACAAAAGACCCTGCCTTCGGTCTTGATGCGGTATGGATTAAACCGAACAAGCGAGAGCACGCACAAACACTTGGTTACACCGTAGTCGATGCTGCAACGGTAGTCGCAACCCACCTAAGTCAGCTGCTGACGAACAATGCCTATCAGCTTTTAGGCCACGAAGAGGCGCAGCAGCTTCTCGATATGCTAGCGAAGCAGCATCCTAAACTCGTAGAGGGATTAGTACCTGACATACTCCCTCTTAGTACGGTAGTTAAAATACTGCAAACGCTGCTGTTTGAAGGTGTGCCAATTCGTGACATGAGAACTATCGTTCAAACGTTAAGTGAGTATGGAACCCGCAGCCAAGACCCAGATGTGTTGGTGTCGGCGGTGCGAATTGCCCTTAAGCGCCTAATAGTTCAAGAAATTACTCAAGGTTCTAAAGAGATACCTGTCATAACCTTGGCGCCAGAGTTGGAACAGATGTTGCACCAGTCACTTCAAGCAGGTGGCGAAGATGGCGCTGGTATTGAACCAGGCTTGGCAGATAAGTTGCAAAAATCACTGCAACAAGCCAGTCAGCAGCAAGAACTTGAAGGAGAGCCCGCGGTGCTTCTTACTTCAGGAATGCTAAGACCGGTGTTATCACGCTTCCTTAAGTATTCTGTTGTTGGGTTACATGTGCTTTCTTATCAAGAAGTACCCGACGACAAGCAGATAAAAATAGTCAGTTCGGTCGGTCAATAATCTGACGCTGGGTGAGTGGAGAGGTTGCAATGAAAATAAGACGATTTTTTGGCAAAGATATGCGCGAGGCGTTAAGCCAAGTAAAGGCTGAGTTAGGTAGCGATGCGGTTATCATGTCAAATCGCAAAGTGGCTGATGGCATCGAACTTGTAGCAGCTTATGATAAAGAGCCAGAAGCAAAGCTAAATATTAGTAAACCTTCCGGTGCACCTTCTTCACCAACGTCTTCTAAGCAAAATCCTACACCGAGTCTTAGCGAGATTATTGGCGATGATGGTCCAGACAGCCTAAAGGCGCTGCTTGAAAAGCAACATGGCGCAGGACAAGGCGCATCAAAAGATGTCGTGCAACCTACATCCGCAAATGCACAACATGCCAATGATATTGCATCCCACCTTAATTTCTCCGACGCATTCATTGACGAGGTTGAAGCACAGCAACCTGTTGACAGACATACGGGCCCAAGTGAGTACCAAAGACACAGCGAAGCATTCCCTTCTCATCAAGCGTCGAGCATTGAAGAAGCGCCAGCTGCACCGTCTGATGAGCTTGCACAGATAAAAGAAGAGCTAGCGTCGTTAAGAGGGGTACTACAGCACCAAGTGGCTGACTTAATGGAGGCAAAGCAGACTCGTCAAAAACCCGTTCATCAGTATTTGATCACTCGCTTAACCGATATGGGGCTTAGCAAAGCATTATCTAAGCAACTAATCAGTTACACGCCTTCGCATTATAACGAGAGAGATGCGTGGGTTTATCTTCTTAACCTATTGGCTAATCGATTAAATGTAACAGGTAACGATATACTTACCGCGCAGGGTGCTGTTGCATTAGTCGGTCCAACGGGTACGGGTAAAACAACCACAGTGGCGAAATTGGCCGCTCGCTATGCACAAAAGTATGGCGCAGATTCTGTGGCAATGATCACCATTGATACCTATCGTATTGCGGCGTATGAGCAACTTGCAACTTACGGCAAGATTATTGGCTGTACGGTGAGAAAAGCGCAATCAAGTGAAGAACTTTCAGATTTATTGTTCCAACTTCGTCATAAACGACTAGTATTGATTGATACGGCTGGATTTAGTCAACGAGATAGTCGATTAATTAAGCAAATAAAGCATTTTGACAACGGTCAGATGCCCGTAGTGAAAAAATATTTAGTCGCGCAGGCAAATACACAATATCCTGCATTACAGCGTATCATTAGAGCGTATGACGACATCGAACTAAGTGGTTGTATTTTCACAAAGTTAGATGAGTGCTATTCTTTAGGAGAGGTACTCAGTGCGGCAGTCGAGTATCAGTTACCGGTTAGCTATGTCACCGACGGTCAGAAAGTACCTGAAGACATTAAGATTGCAGAAGCGAAATCTTTAGTTTCAGCTGCTGCAAAGCTTTATAAAAAATATGGTTTGGATCATACTAGTAATAACAACGATATTAAAACAGCATAAGTAGTATGATTGACGACCAAGCGAGTAGCTTAAGAAAAATGAAGCAATCACGGTTAATCAAAGTTATCGCCGTCACCGGAGGCAAAGGTGGCGTAGGTAAAACAAATATTACGCTTAACACAGCAATTGCTATGGCTAAGCAAGGTAAACGTGTGATGGTTCTTGATGCCGACTTAGGATTGGCAAACGTAGATGTCATGTTGGGCCTTCGCGTTGAAAAGAACTTATCTCATGTTTTGTCCGGTGAGTGCACGCTAGATGATGTACTGGTTACTGGTCCCCACGGTATTAAAATTGCACCTGCAACATCGGGAACTCAGTCGATGGCAGAGCTTTCAACGACCCAGCATGCGGGCTTGATACGTGCGTTTAGTGAACTTCGTACGCCTATTGATGTGTTGCTTGTCGATACTGCCGCGGGTATTTCTGACATGGTGCTCAGCTTTGCAAAAGCCTCTCAAGACATCATGGTAGTAGTGTGCGATGAACCCACTTCACTTACCGATGCCTACGCGCTTATTAAATTGCTAAACCGCGAGCACGGTGTATTTCGCTTCAAAATAGTGGCGAACATGGTGAGGGACGTGCGTGAGGGGCAAGAACTATTCAGCAAATTGAGTAAAGTAACAGGGCGCTTCTTAGATGTTGCGCTAGAATTAGTTGCAACAATACCGTTTGATGAAAATATTCGCCGTGCAGTTAGAAAGCAAACTGCTATAGTCGATGCCTATCCAGGCTCACCTGCTGCTGTTGCGATAAGTCAGCTAGCGAATAGAGCGGCATCATGGCCAATACCGGCTCAGCCAGGTGGTCACTTAGAGTTTTTCATTGAGCAATTAATTGCAGAAAAAGCAGTAGGGAATCAGCGTTGAATAGTAAGGCGGCAGCTTATCAACAACAAACTGATAAGTCGCAGTTAGTAGAGCGACACGCGCCTCTTGTGAAGCGCATAGCGCATCATCTAATAGCGCGACTCCCTGCCAGTGTGCTCGTTGATGACCTTATTCAGTCTGGCATGATTGGATTGCTAGAGGCCGCTCGAAACTTTGACGGTTCGAAAGGCGCAAGCTTTGAAACGTTCGCGGGTATTCGCATTCGCGGTGCTATGTTAGACGAAATTCGCAAAGGTGACTGGACGCCGCGCTCTGTGCATAGAAACGGGCGCGCCATTACAGACGCCATCTCTCGTGTAGAGGGCGAAACGGGAAGAGATGCAAGAGATGTTGATATTGCTGCTAAGCTAAACGTAAGCTTGCAGGACTATCATCAAATGCTCAACGAGGTAAATGCAGGTAAGCTAGTTGGGATTGAAGATTTAGGTGTTTCAGAAGATGTGATTACTACTGAGCAAAGTAGAGGTAGTGATGCACCGCTGGAAGATCTTATGCAAGGGGCGTTTCAAAAGTCGCTTGCGCAAGCAATCACCACGTTACCAGAGCGAGAAGCGATCGTGCTTTCTTTATACTATGATGAAGAATTGAACCTAAGAGAAATCGGTGAAGTTCTTGATGTAAGTGAATCGAGAGTAAGTCAAATTCACAGTCAGGCCATGTTAAAACTCAAATCTCGAATGAAGTCGTGGCAAGCTGACGAAGAATAGAAATTAAAACAATTAACCCCTCACTGGAGGCTATTTTGGATAAGAGCATGAAGATTCTCGTGGTCGATGACTTTTCAACCATGAGACGTATCATAAAAAACCTACTAAAAGATTTGGGTTTCGCAAACATCCAGGAAGCGGACGACGGAAATACGGCGTTACCTATGCTACAGCAGGGTGATTTCGATTTTGTTGTAACCGACTGGAACATGCCAGGCATGCAGGGTATCGATTTGCTTAGGGCAATTCGCGCCGATGACAAACTGAAGCACTTGCCGGTACTAATGGTAACGGCTGAAGCGAAAAAAGAACAAATCGTTGCCGCTGCGCAAGCAGGCGTGAATGGCTATGTCGTTAAGCCATTTACTGCAGCTACATTGAAAGAAAAGCTAGATAAAATATTCGAACGTTTAGGTTGATCCAGACGCTCACCAGAGAAACGAGGTTTACTGGATGACAACGAATACAAACGTTCCACTTTCATTAGAAGAAGCTAAGCAACTCGTTGTTTATCTTGAAGCTGGTGATAATGCGTCGGCTAATGCGCTGTTTGAAGCGGCGTCAATGAAAGAAAATGTAGAGCTTTTCGCTGAGGTAGGAAAGCTAACGCGCCAACTTCACGACGCGCTAAACAATTTTCAAATAGACGATCGCATAAAGAATTTAGCGACAGACGATATTCCCGATGCGCAATCTCGCCTAACTTACGTTATTGAAGAAACTGAGAAAGCTGCCAACACTACCATGGATGCGGTAGAGGCGAGCATGCCTATAGCTGAACTGCTAGCTTCTCGCATTGACAGCGTGATGCCTGAGTGGAAAAAGCTCATGACTCGCCAGATTGAAGTGGGTGAATTCAAAGTTTTATGTAAAGACTTAGACGAATTGTTAGAAGACGGTGCTTCGCAGTCGGCTAAACTTACACAACTGCTAACTGAAGTATTAATGGCACAGGGTTATCAAGACCTTACAGGTCAGGTTATCCGCCGCGTTATCGACTTAGTAAAAGAAGTTGAAGAGAGCTTAGTCAACATGCTTACCATGTTTGGCGAGCGAGATGGTTCAGAACAAACTAAACCATTAAGCCCTGAGGCCGATAAGGCTGAAGGTGTGAAAGCAGAGGGTCCGATTATTGACGCTGAAACGCGTGATGATGTTGTATCGGGCCAGGATGATGTTGATGATCTTCTGTCGAGCTTAGGTTTTTAGGGGAGCGGGCGCATGTCGTTTGATGTTGACGAGGAAATACTACAGGACTTTCTAGTTGAAGCTGGAGAGATACTTGAACAATTACAAGAACAGCTCGTTGATCTTGAGAACAATCCTGAAGATGCGAATTTGCTTAACGCAATTTTTCGCGGATATCATACAGTTAAAGGCGGAGCGGGATTTTTATCGCTCACCGAGTTAGTTGAAATTTGTCATGGCGCCGAGAACGTTTTCGATGTTATGAGAAATGGCCAGCGCACGCTCACGCCAGAATTAATGGATATTATTCTACAGGCTACAGACGTAGTGGTAGATATGTTTGAGCGGGTAAAATCCCAAGAACCATTGGAACCTGCCGACGCCAAACTTGTAGATACTCTGCACAAGTTGAGCAAACCAGAGTCACCGGACGAAAATATTTTTGATACCGATGAATCTGCACCAAGTGCTCAACCTGAAATAGCCTCTGAACCTGAACTTGAATTCGACTTCGTAGACGAGGCGCCTGCTCCGGCAAGCTCTGGTGGGGATATTGACGAAATCAGTGAAGATGAATTCGAGGCTTTACTTGATGAACTCCACGGTTCCTCTGCGCCTGGGAAATCGGCCCCAGGCCAATCGACCACAGGCACCAAAAGCGAAGCGAAAGCATCTGCTGCGCCAAGCTCTGATGTAACAAGCCCTGATGTATCTTCGAGCAGTGGCGATGATATTACCGACGATGAGTTTGAAGCCCTTCTTGATGACCTTCACGGTAAAGGCAAGTTCAGCGCCGCAGAAGAAAGCGCTGCACCCAGTCAGCCAGCGCCAAAATCCACATCTGCGTCCGGCGATGAAGAAATTACTGACGATGAATTTGAAGCGCTGCTAGACCAACTTCACGGTTCAGGGCAAGGCCCAACCGTTCAAAGCGCCTCAGATACCAAAGCACCAGAGCCTAATGTTGATAAAGCGGCGACTGAAGCTATACAAAAGGCAAAGCAATCTGCACCCGCTGCGGCTAAAGCGGCACCTGCTGCGTCAGCGCCCAGTAAGGCAGCATCTGCAGCCCCAGCAAGTAAAGATGCTGGTAAGAAAGACGAGAAGAAAGCTTCACCTAGCTCACCGCCAGCTGAAACCACCGTTCGTGTTGATACTAAACGCTTAGATCAAATAATGAATATGGTGGGCGAACTGGTACTCGTTCGTAATAGATTGATAAGCCTTGGTATAAACACCAACGATGAGAGCATGTCTAAGGCGATAGCAAACTTAGATGTGGTTACCGGAGACCTACAGGGCGCGGTAATGAAAACTCGGATGCAGCCAATTAAGAAAGTATTTGGCCGCTTCCCAAGGGTTGTTCGTGATTTAGCGCGAAGTCTCAAAAAAGAGATTACCCTAGAGCTTGAAGGTGAAGAAACAGATTTAGATAAAAACTTGGTGGAAGCACTTGCCGATCCGCTGGTTCACTTGGTGAGAAACTCCGTCGACCACGGTGTGGAAATGCCAGATGACCGAGCAGCTTCTGGCAAACCAAGAATGGGAACGGTTAAGCTATCTGCATCGCAGGAAGGTGATCACATTTTACTTACCATCGAAGACGACGGTAAGGGCATGGACCCTGAAAAATTAAAGGAAATTGCTATCAGTCGCGGTGTGCTAGACGCCGACGCCGCAGCGCGAATGTCAGACGTTGAAGCGTTTAATCTTATTTTTGCACCGGGCTTCTCTACGAAAACGGAAATCAGCGATATTTCCGGTCGTGGCGTTGGCATGGACGTGGTGAAAACTAAGATAAATCAGCTCAACGGTACGGTAAATATCGACTCTCAGCTTGGTAAGGGCACTCGTTTAGAGATAAAAGTTCCACTTACCCTAGCTATTTTGCCAACACTGATGATTATAATTGGTAAGCAAACCTTTGCATTACCTCTAGGCTCTGTCAGTGAAATAATTAACATGGACATCAAAAAGACCAATACGGTTGATGGACAGTTAACAATGATAGTTCGCTCTAAAGCCATACCGTTATTTTTCCTTGGCGACTGGCTAATCAGAGGGCCTAAGTCTATCGAGAGAGAGAAAGGGCATGTGGTCGTGGTGCAAGTTGGTACCCGACAAGTTGGTTTTGTTGTCGATGCATTAATAGGGCAAGAAGAAGTGGTGATCAAGCCATTGGATGCGCTGCTACAGGGCACTCCAGGAATGGCAGGCGCAACGATAACCTCAGACGGTGGTATTGCGTTGATCTTAGATATTCCAAGCCTTCTGAAGCGGTATGCTCGTAAGCCATAATAAGCTGGTTTACAAACAATAGGAAAAGTAATCCATGGTCTTTAAAGTCCTGGTCGTGGACGACTCAACGTTTTATCGTCGTCGAGTAAGAGAAATACTCGATGAAGATAGAGAGTTAGAGGTTGTAGGTGAAGCTAGAAACGGCAGAGATGCCCTTGATAAAATTAAAGAGCTATCTCCCGACGTAATTACGATGGACGTAGAAATGCCCGTTATGGACGGCATTTCGGCGGTTAAAGCCATCATGGAAAATAAGCCCATCCCTATTTTAATGTTTTCTTCGTTAACCCATCATGGGGCGCAAGCAACGTTAGATGCATTAGAAGCAGGTGCACTCGATTTTCTACCGAAGAAATTTGAAGATATAGCGCAAGATAGAAAAGATGCGACGCGACTGTTGTGTACTAAAGTTCGTTTGATTGCGCGCAGAGGTATAGGGCTGAAACGCCCCACGTTTAGATCTGAGGAAACCCGACGATTACCCCCTAATGCACCGAAACAGGCCTTTTTTAAAACGTCTGGATTGCTTTCGGGTCATAAAGACGCAGCTAAGCAGCCTACGGTTTCGTCGGTTAAAGCAACGGGTAAGCGATATAAGTGCCTTGCCATTGGCGCTTCAACGGGTGGTCCGGTAGCGCTTCAAAAAGTGCTAATGCCTTTACCCTCAGATTTTCCGTATCCAATTATTTTAGTTCAGCACATGCCTGGCACTTTTACGACGGCGTTTGCGCAGCGGTTAGATGCAAACTGTAAAATAGGCGTGAAAGAAGCTGAACACGGAGACATTTTAATGCCTGGTCAGGCTTACTTGGCCCCTGGCGGTAGACAAATGCTCATTGAAACTGTGGGCGGGCAAAAAAAGATTGCTATTGTCGATGCTAGCAGTGCTGACAAGGTTAACTACAAGCCAAGTGTTGACCTTACCTTTAGCTCGTTAGAGCGGGCTTTCTCTGGCGACGTATTGGGGATAATTCTCACTGGTATGGGAGCCGACGGGCGCGAGGGCTGTAGAAAGTTAAAAGAGAAAGGCGCTACAATTTGGGCCCAGGATCAAGACTCCTGTGTGGTTTACGGCATGCCTCAAGCGGTTGCCGTGGCGAATATATCAACGCAAAATATTAATGTTGATGATATGAGCAACTGCATTCTTTGTGAAATGCGTTAGTGTATTAATCGTGTAGTGGACTTTATGTCGTGAAGGTATGGACAGTAGCAAATCAAAAGGGTGGGGTAGGTAAAACTACTACCACCGTGAGTTTAGGCGGTTTGCTCGCGCAGCAAGGTAAGCGCGTGTTACTCATTGATACCGACCCTCACTCATCGTTAAGTTACTATTTTGGTATAGATGCTGAAGCGCTAAGTCATTCGGTTTACGACATTTTTATTAAGTCTGCCAGTTTAACGGCCGATAACGTTTTAGATTGCCTTTGCCCAACCAAAATAGATAATCTCTATGTACTACCGGCAACAATGGCGCTTGCTACCCTTGATAGAACCATGGGGAGTGAACAGGGCATGGGCTTAGTGCTTAAGAAAGCGCTGGCAAAAGTCGACAACGAATTTGATGTGGCTATTATCGACTGTCCACCTGTATTAGGTGTGTTGATGGTGAATGCACTGGCAGCGTGTGACAAGGTTATCGTGCCGACACAAACCGAATACCTGGCGTTAAAAGGTTTAGATAGAATGATTCGTACAATGGAAATAATGGGGCGCTCATTGGGCAAAAGTTTTGATACCTGCATTATTCCAACCATGTTCGATAAACGAACAAACGCGGCCCTTGAATCGCGTAAGCGCTTAATGAGCGATTACGGTGAGCGTGTTTGGGAAGGCGTTATTCCAGTTGATACGCATTTTAGAGATGCTAGCTTGGTGCAATTGCCCATTTCAGCGGCCTATCCGAAAACACGAGGCGTTGCGGCCTACGGTAAACTGCTTGAAGTGTTAGGGAAATAATGAGCGATGAGTAAGCAGTCTCCGTTTGCACGTGAAGACGTGATGGAAGCGTATTTAGATGGTTTGCTCAAAGAGCCTGCAGTGGCTGACGACGCAACCGCACGGGCAGCTAAGCTGCTTGAGCAAGCTTCTCATCACATTACTGAGGAGCGGTTAGTTAAAGATACTATACCGCTGCCTCAAGATAACGATGTGATTGATGCCGTTACATTGAAAGCTGAGCAAAACGTTTCTGAGCACGGCATTTATGAAAAGAATAGCTTACGTGAACTAAGTAGTGCGAAAGATAGCCGTCAATTAACAGAACACGAAAACGTAGCTGATTCCAGTGTAAAAACGCCTGGGGTTATCACCACAGATGAACTGGAAATTAGAGATTCTTCGTCTACTGAAAAAAGTCGCGATGAAGAAACAATAGCTGCAAAAACGAAGGTTGCACTACAAGATAGTCTAGACTTTCGTTTTCAGGCGTTATTTTTTGAAGTGGCAGGGTTAACCCTTGCCGTTCCATTAACCACCCTTGGTGGAATTCACCAAATAGATAAAATTGCACCACTTTTTGGAAAACCTGACTGGTTTATGGGTGTAATGTTGCACAGAGAGTCTAAACTAAGTGTAGTAGACTCAGCAAAGTGGGTAATGCCAGAAAAATATACCGAAGAACTCGCTGAATCTCTTAACTATCGATACATGATCATGTTGGGAGAAAGCGAATGGGGATTAGCTAGCGAAAAGCTCGTTAACACCGTTAATTTAACAAAAGATGATGTCAAATGGCGCGGATCCACTGGTAAACGTCCTTGGTTAGCGGGGATGGTTAAAGAAAAGATGTGTGCATTAATTGACGTTGAAGAATTAATATCTATGCTTAACAAAGGCTTAGGCAGCAACGACCAGACGCCATAGTACGGGAGCCAGGTTCATGAGCGACGAAAAGATGAAAAATAACGGCACTGACAGCAACGATGAAGTCCTTCAGTGGGTGACATATCGCCTAGGTGATGAAACATACGGTATTAATGTAATGCAGGTACAAGAAGTATTGCGTTATACCGAAATAGCGCCGGTGCCCGGTGCGCCTGACTATGTGTTAGGAATAATAAACTTGCGTGGTAACGTTGTTACGGTTATCGATACGCGAGCACGCTTTGGTTTACCTCCTACCGAAGTTACCGACAATACGCGTATTGTTATCATAGAGTCTGATGAACAAGTCGTTGGCATACTCGTCGATAGCGTCGCTGAAGTGGTGTATCTGAAGTCGTCTGAAATTGATAGTGCGCCAAACGTAGGCACTGAAGAAAGTGCTAAGTTTATACAAGGCGTAAGCAATCGCGATGGCGAGCTTCTTATCTTAGTCGATTTGAACAAGTTGCTAAGCGATGAAGAGTGGGACGAGCTGAGTAGTATTTAGTGACTAGGCTTTAGTAAGTACTATGTAGTGAAAGTAGAGCTGATGGCACGTGTGCCGTCAGCTCCCCCTTGTATCCCTGTCTCATTTAGGTGTGTCGCATATGGACTTGCAGCTTGCTGCTCTGTCACTGGTTGAATGTATACTCGCGATAATCAGTTTTTTACTTATTATCGCCGTTATAGTGCTTTATACAAAACTTCGCAAAACAACTGAATTGTTAGAAAACCTTACCGTCAAGGTCTCAACAGAGCTGTCGAACATTGCTGTCCAAGTTAATGATGCTAACAACCAGCAATCTGAAATTCAGGCTAGAAGCGTTGTGATCAGTAAGCATTTACAGCGTATTGATGAAAAGCAGCAAGACGTGGACAATCAGCTTCGAGAGCTAAAATTTCAAGATCCATCGTTAAAGCTGTATCAGCGGGCTGCTGATTTAGTCAAACAAGGCGCCACGATTGAAGAAATCATTGAAACCTGCGATATTCCCCGTGCCGAAGCCGAGATGCTTGTTATGGTGCACAAGTCGGGCTGCTAGTTCTTTATTGCTGCTACCTTTCAGTATTTCTTTGCGTTTGTCTTAATGGTGCGTGATGCGCGCATGCCACTTATATATTTTCTAATCTTTCTTACTCTTATCTAGCGCTCATACACTTCCCTCCCAGTTTCCTCCACTTCCCTACCAACTTTGCGTTTAGACGTCTAGACGTAAAGATGTTGACATATTCACAGTATTCGCCACAATACAGTTATCGTTTTTTTCGACTGGAGTTATTTATGCCAATCCGTATCCCTGTGCAACTGCCTGCTCAGAATGTCTTGTTAGGTGAAAACATATTCACTATGGATATGGATAGAGCGGCGAGTCAGGAAATTCGTCCTCTTGAAGTGGGTATTCTTAATTTAATGCCCAATAAGATAGAGACAGAAGTGCAGTTACTGAGATTGTTGTCTAATACGCCATTGCAAATTAATGTGGACTTTATTCGCATCGATAACCAAGCACCAAAAAATACGCCACAGTCTCATATGGATGCCTTTTATCACGAGTTTTCCAGCGTGGCGAATAAAAAGTATGACGGATTGATTGTCACGGGTGCCCCCCTTGCTTTACTCGATTATGAAGAGGTAAAGTATTGGGAAAATATGAAAACTATTTTGGAGTGGGCCCAGCGCCACGTTAACTCAACCCTCTATTTATGCTGGGCTGCTCACGCGGCAATGTATCATTTCTACGGCGTGACGCGGGAGCTTCGAAACGAAAAGTTTTCAGGCGTTTACCAGCACAATGTCAACGATCCAAACAACGAATTACTGCGTGGATTTGACTCTCCCTTTGCAGCACCACACTCTCGTTACGGTCACATAGACACATCACTTTATAATGGTGTTGAAGGTCTTAATGTAGTGGCTGAGTCAGAGGAAGTGGGCGCTTACATTGTAGCTTCTGAAGACAAACGGATGGTGTTTGTTACCGGACACCCCGAGTACGAACCGGACACGCTAAAAGACGAATATCTGCGTGACGTGCAGGCTGGTCAACACCCAGCGGTGCCGAACAATTATTTCACTGACAATGACCCTACTAAACCGCCTTTAGTTCAATGGCGCTCCCATGGAAGTCTATTGTTTACAAATTGGCTTAACTATTACGTTTATCAAACAACGCCGTACGATTTAAGCCAGTTAGCTGAAAAACCACAGCCAAAGAGGTAACGCGTGAGTAACGATTTTGATTCGAAAGCACGAGCTAGTTTAGCCAGTGCCGCAAAAGAAAGAATTTTAATTCTAGATGGCGCCATGGGCACCATGATCCAACGCCATAAACTGGAAGAAGATGACTATCGCGGCGACCAATTTGCCGATTGGCATTGCGATGTTCAAGGGAACAACGACCTTCTTGTATTAACTCAGCCCGACCTCATTTACCAAATTCACTGCGACTACCTAGACGCAGGTGCCGATATTATTGAGACGAACACGTTTAATGCCACCACCATCGCCATGGCCGATTACGACATGGAAGCCATATCTCGTGATATTAACGTGGCAGCTGCAAAACTGGCTAAAAAAGCTGCGCAACAATACAGTCTAAAAACACCGGACAAGCCTCGTTACGTTGCCGGCGTACTTGGGCCTACCAACCGCACCGCGTCAATATCCCCAGATGTAAATGACCCGGGCAAACGAAACGTCACCTTTGACGAATTAGTTAACGCGTACAGCGAGTCTACCGAAGCACTCATTGAAGGTGGTGCTGACCTCATTATGCTTGAAACCATCTTCGATACGCTAAATGCCAAAGCGGCGGCCTTTGCTGTTGAGCAAACCTTTGAGAAAGTGGGTAAAACCTTGCCAGTTATGGTGTCGGGTACTATTACCGACGCATCGGGGCGCACACTATCAGGTCAAACCGCCGAAGCGTTTTATTACTCTATGCGTCATATTAGTCCATTTTCTTTCGGACTTAATTGTGCATTAGGCCCTGATCTTCTGCGACAGTATGTTGATGAAGTTGCCACTATTTCAGAGTGTTTAATTTCAGCACACCCCAATGCTGGGCTGCCCAATGAGTTTGGTGAATACGATATGGAAGGCCCTGAAATGGCCGAACATATCAAAGAGTGGGCGGAATCTGGCTTAGTCAATATTGTGGGAGGCTGCTGTGGAAGTACGCCTGAGCACATAAGTGATATAGCCAACGCCGTTGCGGGCATTAAGCCTCGTCAAGTTCCAGCATTTGAACCTAAAATGCGTCTGTCAGGCCTAGAGCCATTTGTACACTAGGAGGGCAATGTGAGCGCAGATTTTTCTACATTTATAAATATTGGTGAAAGAACCAACGTAACCGGATCAGCTCGATTCAAACGGCTCATTTTGGACGGTGACTACGAAGCTGCACTCGACGTTGCTCGTCAACAAGTTGAGAACGGTGCGCAAATCATCGATATCAACATGGATGAGGCGATGCTCGATTCAGAGCAGGCAATGGTGACGTTTTTAAACCTTATTGCGTCTGAGCCTGACATAAGCCGAGTGCCTATCATGATTGACTCCTCAAAATGGGACGTCATTGAGGCCGGGCTTAAATGCGTACAGGGCAAAGCCATTGTAAACTCCATAAGCCTTAAAGAGGGTGAGGCACTTTTCATTGCACAAGCGAAAAAAATCAAACGATATGGCGCCGCTACGGTTGTTATGGCGTTTGATGAAAAAGGCCAAGCAGACACCCAAAAGCGCAAAGTTGAAATCTGTCAACGAAGCTATAAGGTCCTCACTGAACAAGTTGGGTTTCCTCCCGAAGATATTATTTTTGACCCGAACATTTTTGCTGTCGCAACCGGCATTGAAGAGCATGATAACTACGCGGTCGACTTTATTGAGGCAACACGTGTTATCCGCAAAACGTGCCCCTATGCGCACATTTCAGGTGGCCTTTCCAATATTTCATTTTCGTTTCGTGGCAATAACCCTGTTCGCGAAGCTATGCATTCGGTTTTTCTTTTCCACGCTATTCGAGCGGGGATGGACATGGCCATCGTTAATGCCGGTCAGCTTGAGGTGTACGATGAGATTCCCAAGGCACTTCGCGAAGCGGTAGAAGACGTTATTTTAAACAGGCGCAGCGATGGCACCGAGCGGCTACTCGATATTGCGCCACAGTTCCAAGGCGATGGAAAGGCTGCGGCAAAAGAAGATCTTACCTGGCGAGAACAAAACGTAAGTAAACGCTTAGAGCATGCTTTGATAAAAGGGATTACCGATTACATTATTGATGATACCGAAGAAGCGCGTCTAGAGGCTGAACGCCCGCTACACGTTATTGAAGGCCCGCTCATGGATGGGATGAATGTCGTCGGGGATTTATTTGGCGAAGGTAAGATGTTCTTACCTCAGGTAGTTAAATCTGCCCGAGTAATGAAAAAAGCAGTCGCTCACCTACAGCCATACATTGAAGCTGAGAAGTCTGACGATAATAAAAGTAACGGTAAAATATTACTGGCCACCGTAAAAGGTGATGTTCACGATATCGGCAAAAATATTGTTGGTGTTGTTTTGCAGTGTAATAACTTTGAAGTTATTGATATGGGTGTCATGGTGCCCGCGGCAAATATTCTTCAAAAAGCGAAAGAAGAAAATGTGGATATGATTGGCCTTTCGGGTCTCATTACACCGTCGCTAGATGAAATGGTGTACGTGGCTAAAGAGATGGAGCGCCAAGGTTTTGATATGCCACTGCTTATCGGTGGTGCAACAACGTCGAAAGCCCATACTGCCGTTAAGATAGAGCAAAACTATCATCCAGCTGTGGCCTATGTACCTAATGCGAGTCGTGCAGTAGGCGTGTGTCAGAAATTGCTGAACAAAGGTTCGCGGGATATATACGCAAAAGAATTAGCGAAAGAATACGATACGGTACGAGAGCAGCATGCTCGTAAAAAGCCCCGCAGTAAGCCTGTTACACTTGAGGCTGCGCGAGCTAATGGCTGCAAAGTCAATTTTGCTGAGCACCCTGTTAAGCCAGCGCAGCTTGGTGTAACGCCTATCACCGCAGACTTGGCTACATTACGAGATTATATTGACTGGACGCCTTTCTTTTTAACGTGGTCATTAGCAGGGAAATATCCACGAATCCTTAATGATGACGTGGTTGGTGAAGAAGCAACGTCATTGTTTGCTGATGCCAACGCCATGTTAGATAAAATTATTGCTGATAGCTCACTTGAAGCAAAAGGCGTGATAGGGTTGTTTCCCGCAAATAGGGTGGGCGACGATATCGAAGTCTATTCAGATGAGAGCCGCACTTCGGTAAAAGGGGTTGCACATCATTTGCGTCAGCAAACCCAAAAAGATAAATTTGCCAACTACTGCCTTGCCGATTTTGTGGCTGAAAAGCAAAGCGGAATTGCAGATTATATCGGCGCGTTTGCAGTTACTGGCGGCATAGGTGAGGACACCCTTGCCGATGCATATATTAAGGCCGGTGATGACTACAATGGCATTATGGTAAAAGCCGTTGCTGATCGCCTAGCTGAAGCGTTTGCTGAATACCTTCATCAGCAGGTGCGCTTGAAGTATTGGGCCTATGCGCCTAATGAAACCTTAAGCAATGAAGAACTCATTAGGGAGAAGTACCAGGGTATTCGACCTGCGCCAGGTTATGCGGCGTGTCCAGAGCATACTGAGAAACAGCTCATTTGGGATTTGTTATCTGCAAAAGAGCACACCGGCATGACGCTTACTGAAAGTTATGCAATGTGGCCTGGCGCGTCCGTATCGGGATGGTACTTCGCTCACCCAGAAGCAAAATACTTTGCGGTGGCTAAAATCCAACCTGACCAAGTTGAGGATTACGCCAAGCGCAAAAACTGGACATTGGAAGAAGCCGAGAAATGGCTTGGGCCTAATCTGAGTGATTAGGTCAATCTGCCGCTTTGCTAAATTATCTGTAAGATGGAAGTTATAACAGTAATGGAAAAACCATTTAGCCAAGCCTGTGAGAATAACAAACGCCCAATTTTAGATATTCTAAAAAGGGCGTTCGCCCATACTCAACAGGTGCTTGAAATTGGCAGCGGAACCGGGCAGCACGCATCCTACCTTGCTGCTCATTTGCCTCATTTGATGTGGCATACGAGCGATCAATACGAGTACCACGACGGAATAAACGCTTGGGTAAGTGAGTCTTCACTATCCAATCTTATTCAGCCAATCGGATTTAAGGTGGGTGTAGATCCGTTTCCTGCTTTGCCCTTTGATGGAATATTTTCCGCCAATACTGCCCATATTATGCAAAAGCATGAGGCAAAACTGCTTATGGAATTAGTGTCGCAGAAACTTCCTAAAGGCGGCACATTTTGCCAATATGGCCCGTTCACACAATCAGGTGTTTTCTCATCTCAAAGTAATGCTGAGTTTCATCAATCGTTAGTCGAGCGGGGATGTGGCGGCTACAGAGATATTGATGAACTCAAAGCATGGGCTAAACGACTCACATTGAAAGAAATGATAACGATGCCTGCTAACAATCTTATGTTAGTGTGGACGAAAGAATAATAACATTTAAAACCAATTTTCTAAAAAACTATCAAGGAATACTATGTCATTTTCAGTTAACCACTACTTCGACAATAAAGTCACCTCAATAGCATTTGATTCAGCAAATGGTCCCTGTACATCGGGTGTGATGTCTGTAGGTGAGTATACTTTCGATACTTCAAAGAAAGAACTAATGAAAGTTGTCGAGGGTGAGCTTACCGTAAAACTACCCGGTAGCGATGAGTGGCAATCGTTTCCGGCCGGCACTGAATTTAACGTAGATGCCAATGTGTCGTTTGACGTAAAAGTATCATCGCCAACGGCTTACCTTTGCTTTTACAGCTAGTTAGGGCGTGTTGAACGTTGTTGTACGAGTTTTGGGCTAAATGCACAGAAAGCCTTAGCCCTAGCTAATACCTATATGGACGAAGGGCCTCGATTCTCAACAGCGCCTTCGCTTCAACAGCCCGCCGTTATTGCTGCGGGCTGTTTGTTTTTAATCCTTGCGCCATTGCCATCTCTACAAAACTATCAATAAAACCCAGTGTGTCAGTACGCTTTCTGTGCCCCACGAATAAGGTTTTTGTTAGCCCCTCTTCGCCAAGGGGACGACAGCACAGCAGTTCACTTTCTTTCGACTCATCTACAAGCCATTTAGGCAGCGCAGTTACCCCTCTTCCTGCTGCAACCATTTGCATAATAATCTCAGTGGTCTCTATAGTTTTGTGACTTTTAACAGATGCATTGGCCGGTGTTAAAAATTGAGAGAATATGTCCAATCTACTGTTTTCAACTGGGTAAGAAATGAGCGTCTCTTGAGCGAGGTCCCGAGGTGCTATAAATGCCTTCGACGCCAAGTTGTGTGTACTGTGCATAACGAGAACCTGTTCATAGCTAAACACAGGTGTGTAAGTAATCGCGTCTAAGTGCAGGGGATCGGGAGTAATGAGTACATCAATGTCATAACCATGCAGCGCTTGTAGGCCACCAAAAGAAAAGGCACGTCGTACGTCTACGTCTACATCAGGAAAGCGTTTTAGAAAGGGAGCGACTATTTTCAATAGCCATTCAAAGCAGGGGTAACATTCCATTCCAATGCGCAGTGTGCCTTGCTTGCCCTCGGCAAATCGACGAAGTTGCGCTTCTGTGTGTTCAAACTGAGGTAAAATACGCTGTGCAAGGCCAAGTAAACTTTCACCTGCTTGAGTTAAAAACAAACGCCTGCCTTCTTTTTGCCACAGCGGAACATCAAACTCGTGTTCAAGCTTTTTCATAGCATGACTTAAGGCCGACTGGGTTAAGTACAAGGATTTCGCGGCTTGAGTCATCGTGCCATGCTGGTGTATTGCGTGGACAATACGCAGGTGTTGTCTATCAATCATGTGTATAAAAGCGCTTGTGAGTGTGTAGTCAATATAACATCAATAGATGTGTTAAAAGCGCTAATTCAATAACCCTATTTAAATAACTGGTTTTAATTAAATAACGAGCATCTTTTCACTCACCAAGCCTAATCACACATAGTGACAGCATCAGCCAGCCGCTCTTCAATAATACGCCTAATAATAATAGACATCTCACGGAAGGTCTTTCGACTAGGTGATGTATTACGCCATGCAAGAGAATGCTGGCGTTCAATAGGCATGTTAGCAATTTCGCACACGTGTAAAGCTTCAGGTTTGTGTAATTCAGAATGAATATAAAGACCGGGTAAAAAGGCAACACCCATACCCATAACCACCATTTGTCTTAATGTATCAAGGCTAGTGCCTTCATAGTCTCGCTGTAAGTCTGCACCTATGTCTTCGCATATTCTTTGCACTTGATGGTGAAAATGATGCTTATCTTCTAACGTAAGTATTTTTTCACCGCTGATATCTTCAGGGTGCACAAATGCTTTTCCCGATAGAAAATGATCAGACGGAGTAACAAACTTTAGCGGTTCTTTAAACAGCGGCGAGGTAATAAGCTGTGAGTTATCACTTGAAAGGGGGGAAAGGATAATGTCGTACTCACCTCTTAATAATCCGTGCTGCAAGTCATCGGGTGACGCTTCTCTTACGTAAAATCGCAGTCCCGGCTTTAGTCTGTGCAAATCGGGTAAAACAAAAGGCAATAAATAAGGGCCAAGTGTCGGAGGAATACCCAGCCGATAGGTGATTACTTCTCCTTTTGAGAGATCGCGAGCCATTTCCGAGAAGCGTTGAGTAGACTGCAAGACCTCTTCTGCACTTGCTAAAAGCGCCTTTCCTTGTGGCGAAAGCAAGGTGCCAGTACGGGAACGTTCTAAAAGCGTTAAATTCAGTGTGTCTTCTAACGCATTTATCTGGCTAGTCAGCGTAGGTTGGCTAATGCCAAGTGCCCCCGCTGCCTGTCGAAAATTGAGGTATTTTGCAACGGCCACAAAGTAGCGAATCTGGTTAAACGAGGGGGCTTTACCACCTAATTGCATAATTAAAACTCCTACTTTTGGCTATAATTAATGGGCAATCCATCTAACAATTAACTCGCTTGATAGTTTTTGGTTATCACGAGGTGGTATATTAAACTATTAATCTATCAAGTGACACTAGAGTATTAACATTGTTATAACTATTAAAAATAACCGGGAGTATTCTATGGAACACGTCTTTTCAGGTGTTGCGAAGTTTCAAAAAGAAGTTTATCCAAACAAAAAAGCAACCTTTCAAAAGTTAGCGAATGGTCAAAACCCAGAAGTTCTTTTCATCACGTGCTCAGATTCTCGTATTGACCCGAACTTAGTTACTCAAACCGATCCGGGCGAGCTTTTCATTTGTCGTAATGCGGGCAATATTGTTCCTCCTCATAGCAATCAAACCGGTGGCATGACAGCGTCTATTGAATTTGCGGTAGCTGCCCTAGGCGTTTCCCACATTGTTGTATGTGGTCATACAGATTGTGGTGCTATGAAAGGCGCTATCAGCCCTGAAGGTTTAGATTCATTACCTCATGTAAAGGAGTGGTTAGGTCACTGCCGCGCAGCGACCGACGTTGTTAAAGAACGTTGTGGTCACGATAAACTATCGATTGACGATCTAGAGGCGGTGACAAAAGAAAACGTATTGCAACAAATACAGCACCTTCGCACTCATCCTGCAGTGGCAGCTAAAATTGCGACTGGACAAGTAGAGCTTCACGGCTGGGTTTACAATATCGGTAGCGGCGACATGTTGTGTTACAGCAGCGAAGCTGGCGACTTTGTTACTATGGACCAGACAGAGGCTGAAGCGCGATTCAAACGTGCAAAATCGGCTGAATAAGAGGGAACATTTGTGGTAAAAATAAATTTTTCAAATTTAAGAGGTGATCTCACTGGCGGTTTAACCGCCGGTATCGTTGCATTGCCTCTTGCATTAGCGCTTGGTGTAGCCTCAGGTCTTGGACCTATGGCTGGCCTGTATGGTGCAATAGCTGTTGGTTTTTTTGCTGCTCTTTTTGGTGGCACACCAGCTCAAATTTCTGGTCCTACTGGGCCAATGGTGGTGGTACTTGCTGGCTTATTTGCCAGCCTGTCTGGCGATGCAAGCCTAATATTTACGGCGGTAATGCTAGCTGGTTTATTCCAGATAGCGTTTGGCTTTTTTGGGGTCGGGCAGTATATAAGGCTCGTCCCTTATCCAGTGATTTCGGGCTTCATGTCTGGGATCGGTGCCATTATTATAATTTTGCAAATCGGCCGTTTACTAGGTCATGAACCTCCAGGTGGTACCATCGGTGCGCTTTCGTATCTCCCAACAGCGTTGGCTGATATCAACTTTTCAACCCTTGCATTGGGTCTTGGTACCTTAATCGTAGCGTACAAATGGCCTGCGTCTTTAGGTAAGTATGTACCTGGTGCACTTGCTGCACTTATTATCGGAACATTAGTAAGTCTCGCGCTAAGCGTACCAGTATTAGGTGATATTCCAACTGGCTTGCCTAGCCTTCAATTGCCTGTATTTGACCAAAGCAAAATATGGCTAGTGGTTGAAGCTGCATTTGTTCTTGCGCTGTTAGGTGCTATCGATAGTCTTTTGACTTCGCTTGTTGCAGATAACATGACGCGTACTCGTCATGATAGTAATAAAGAGCTTATCGGTCAGGGTATTGGTAACACTTTTGCTGGTCTAATTGGTGGTATTGCCGGTGCAGGTGCAACCATGCGTACTGTGGTAAATATCCGAAGCGGCGGTAAGTACAACGTGTCTGGTATGGTGCATGCGTTGGTATTACTTGGCATCGTTTTGGGTTTAAGTCCTCTCGCGGCTCAAATTCCTCACGCTGTGCTAGCCGGTATATTGGTAAAAGTTGGACTAGACATTATCGACTGGGGCTACCTAAAACGTGGTCACAAAGGCCCGCGTTGGGACTTCGCCTTAATGATTCTTGTATTATCACTGACGGTATTTGTAGACCTTATCACCGCAGTGGGCGTAGGTGTTGTGCTTGGAGCTCTAGCGTATGTTAGACAAGTCGCACAGCTTCAAATTGAAGAGCTGCAAAAGATACCTCAAGATCTTAACGACCCTAAAGAGAATGGATTACTTGAAGAACTAAAAGACAAAGTGTCTATCTTTAGCTTCGGTGGTCCATTGAGCTTTGGTGCGGCAGCTGATTTAGGTCACCGTGTTCGCGAGCGTGTTCAGCCTGGCAGTAAGTTCACTATTTTGGACTTCTCACGGGTACCTTTGATGGATGTATCTGCAGCAATGGCAGTTGATACAGTAACATCAGACGCACTAGCGGCAGGAAGACAGTTGATAATTTGTGGTGCCAACGAAAAGCTCAACAAAGTACTTGAGGGTGTTAATGAAGCTCACCCTGGCATTCCTAATTTTGAGACGCTACACGATGCGCTTTTATACGCAAAAAAGAAAGTAGGCGGGAGTGACGATAGCAAACCATCGCTGCAAGCCGCTGCTCAGTCGTAATAAATAGATTACACTGGTTAAAAGCCTCTGCTTCGTAAAGAACCGGGGGCTTTTTTGTGCCCTCACTGAAATACCTTCTAAGTTACGTATTGTGTTTGAAACAAAGACCCACTACAACCAGACTGCCAATAGCCAATAGCCAATAGCCAATAGCCAATAGCCAATAGCCAATAGCCAATAGCCAATAGCCAATAGCCAATAGCCAATAGCCAATAGCCAGCCTCTATTCATTACAAGTCGCTATTAGGTAGTCGTCGTTGGCAATGGATGAAAGGTAAAAATAGAAGTTAAGAATAGATAGGTAAGATCAGACAAGGCTTTTAGCCCAATAAAAAAGCACCGTACTTACGTAGGGTGCTTTTTAGGTTTTTTAGAGTGCCGTTGCATAGCGTAAGAATTGCTACTTCATAGCTAATGCACTGTCAGGAAATAGGCCGATTATAGTGCTAACCGGCGCTGTCTCAGGTTAATTGACACCCAGTATAGGGTTATTACCAAATACGTACACGCTCATCTGGCGCTAGGTATAGCGCGTCACCCGGTTTAACATCAAACGCTTCATACCACGCATCATGGTTGCGAGGTGCTTGTGCACGGAAGCGGCCTGGTGCGTGTGTACCGGCACGAAGCTGGTTCAACATGCTTTGTTCAGTACGCTTTTCTTTCCAAACTTGAGCCCAAGCAAGGAAGAAACGCTGATCGCCTGTAAGACCATCAATAACTGGCGCTTCTTCACCGTTAAGGCTAAGTTTGTAAGCGTGGTAGGCCATTGCAAGACCACCTACATCACCAATGTTTTCACCTAGGCTGTTACGACCGTTGACGAAGTTGCCTTCAATGGGCTCGTACTTACTGTATTGAGCTGCAAGGGCATCTGCTTTTTCTTCGAACGCCGCGCGATCTTCGTCTGTCCACCAGTTAGTTTGTATACCCATGGCATCAGACTTTGAGCCTTGGTCATCAAAACCGTGACCCATTTCATGACCGATAACAGCACCAATGGCACCGTAGTTAACCGCTGCGTCTGCATTTGGGTCGAAAAATGGTGGTTGAAGAATTGCCGCAGGGAAAACAATTTCGTTGAACGAGCTGTTGTAGTAAGCATTGACTCGCTGTGGTGTCATACCCCAACGCTCACGATCGGTTTTCTCAAGCTCACGCTCTACCGATTCAGCATGGAAGAATTCACGTAAATTGCGAACATTACCAATAAGGTCGTTGTCACTAATAGTTACGCCATCAAACGACTGCCACTCATCTGGGTAACCAATTTTAGGACGAAATGCCATTAGCTTTTCTTTGGCATTAACCTTGGTTTCTTCTCCCATCCAATCAAGGGTATCTATACGCTCGCTTAATGCAGCACGTAAGTTTTCAACTAGCTCAGCCATTTGTGTTTTAGAGCTTTCAGGAAAATACTCATCTACGTAAATCTTGCCAATGGCAAAACCAAGCGATTGCGTACCAGACATTTGACTTAACGCACGCTTCCAACGAGGGCGCGGCTCTTGTTGACCGTTAAGCGTACGACCGTAAAAGTCGAAATTGGCCATGTACACATCTTCGGCAAGCATGTCAGCATTGTTAGAAATCGTGTGATATTTCAAATAAGATTTCCAGTCGTTTAAGTCAACTTGGTTTATCAATTTGATCACATCTTTCACAGGCTGAGGCTGAGAAATATTGAGCTCTGGTACCTTATAGCCTGACTGTGCGAAATAGACATCCCAATCGAAACCAGGGTATGCATCAGATAGCTTGCTGCGCTCAATTTGGTTTAGGGTTAGGTCACGATTACGACGTTTTTCACGAGGCCACTGAACTTCAGCTAGCTGAGTTTCTAGTGCCATAATATTCGCTGCTTTTGTGCCCGCGTCTTCTACGCCAGCTAAGGTAAGCATCTCTTCAATGTGTGCTACATAGGCTTCACGAATTTTTACAAAGCGCTCACTATCGCTTAGGTAGTAGTCGCGATCGGGAAGACCAATACCACCAACACCTACACTTAACTGATATTCATTGGGGTCAAGACGGTTGTACCACATGCCGCCACCAATAGGCGTGCTATAACCGTATAGCCAGCTTTTACCGAAGGCTGCGGTTAGGTCTTTTGTGCTCTCTATACTATCAATGTCGCTTAATACATCACTAATAGGAGATAGGCCTTTTTCATTGATGCTCTCTGTGTCCATAAAGGCAACGTAGAAATCTCTTACTAACTTTTCATCAGCGTTAAGCGTTTCCTTTTCTGTCAGACCATCGATAATGCTTTTTACCTGCTCTTCGCTGCGTTCAGCTAAGCCTGTAAATGCGCCATAGCGCGTTTTATCAGCAGGGAGTTCATAGTTGTCATACCAAGTGCCACTGGCATACATAAAGAAATCGTCACCTGGCTTAACCGCTTCATTTCGGGCAGAAAGATCAACACCAAACGAGCCAAGTTCTGCTTCGGCTTTTGCTTCAGCAGGCTCTGCTTTGGTCATTTGTTCTTTGACTTGCTCTGGTTGAGAGCAACCAGCCAGGCCAAGTGATGCCGCAATCGCTACGGCAAGGAGTTTATATTTCATATGGTTTCTCATTTTAGTTTTATGTGTCGTCGTTAGGATGAATGACACTTTTTGTTTTTAAAGTAGGCACAAATTCCTGGTTAAAAGGTAAAGCATTCTGTGCCTGATTAAAATAGTGGGCGATATGTTCGTTTTCTTGCTGTAAAAAATTTGCGACAGCATCGTGGAAAGCAGACTCAAACAACTGGTGTTTGGACTGACAGTAAATAGGCTCAAACCCCCGCAATATTTTATGTTCGCCTTGAGTGCCTGGGTTGAAACGAGTGAGCTTATTGTTTATCGCAAACTCGATACCTTCGAAATAACAGCATGCAAAATGCAGGCTATCGATATCTTTGAGTGCTCCCCAATAACGTCCATAAAGGCCAGATTCGTCGTGAAAAAATAAAGCGCTAGCCACCGGATTTCCGTGCTCAACTGCTGTAACAATAAGCAGGCGTTCACTCATAGTCGACACAAGCGTTTCAAAAAAGGCGGTATTGAGGTAGCCAAGGTGGCCACTGCGCTTTAAATAGGTAGATTGATAGCACTTGACGAAGAAGGCGAGTCTTTCTGGGGTAATGTCGCTTCCGCTGTAATGTGAAAATTGGATGCCGTTTTCAGTCAGTTTTTTTCGGGTTTTGCTTATCGATTTACGCTTTCTTGAGGTGAGGGCATTCAAAAAATCATCAAAGTGCGTGTAACCATAGTTGTGCCACTGAAATTGCACGCTGTGGCGAGTTAAATAATAGTGTTCTTTAGTTAGGAAGTTGTTTTCGCTGTCTGAAACAAATAACCAGTGTAGTGACGAGATATGCTCTTTGTGTTTCGATTGGCACTGCGCTCTTAAAGTATCTGCAATTTGCGCTAATAGAGCAGGGGCGCACGTTAAACCTTCTTTTATTAGTAACCGTTTGCCTGTTACCGGAGTGAAAGGTACGGCACTTATCCATTTGGGGTAGTAGTCTATACCGTGTTGATGATAAGCATTTGCCCATGCGTGGTCGAATACGTACTCGCCATAGCTGTGTGTTTTAAGGTAGCCAGGTATCGCCATAACAAGTTGGCCCTCATGCTCTACCGTCACATGAAACGGGCGCCATCCCGATTCTTCACTACAACACTTTGACGTTTCTAATGCATGCAAAAACTCAAATTGGAGAAATGGGCCTGCATTCTCAGCGAGAGAGTTCCAATGCGCTTTGGAGATACTTGCTATGCTGTCGTGTATTATTACTTGTTCATTCATAATTTCATTTAAAGTATATCAAGCGCTAGTAATGCGACTCTGTTCTTATTAAGGCTAGACTGTCGTCGGTATTACGAAATAAAATACTGCTTCAAACTAGGTCAACGGAACCTAATCAAACCACATCACCCATGCCGTAATTTTAGTATTTGAATAATTACGGAAAACAGTAACAAGTAGGGTCACAAAAATGTCAGAGTTTGACCGAAAGATCATTATCGACGCGATTACCCGCATGCTGGCACGACGAGAGCATAGCTACAGTGAGATAGTGCGTAAACTTACGCAAAAAGGCATTGAGAACGAAGCGTTCTTACCAATTCTAGATGCTTTTCGTGAAGCCGATATTCAAAGCGACGAGCGATTTGCTCAAAGCAGAGCGCGGGCGCTGTATTTAAAGGGTAAGGGCCCAAGAGTGATAAAGCTAGACCTGCAACAATACGGTGTTGATGAAGGGTATGTTCGAGAGGCTTTTGAAGAAATTGAAGCGGATTGGTTTGAAAGCGCCAAAACGGCAAAAGTGAAAAAATTTGGCGCATTCTTTGAAACAGACTTCACCTTACGTCAAAAACAAAAGCGCTTTTTACAATACCGAGGGTTTTACCAAGAGCATATAGACTATGCGGTAAGCAACGAGTGACTAAGTGGTAAGCAACGAGATGTTATGCTGTAAGTAACAAGTAAATGTGCCGACAATTTTATTTTAGCTGCAGTTTTGTTGATGTTTAGTAAAAAATTGCCCACTACATAGCCCCCTTAGGCTTAACAGAAAACCACTATTCGTGCTATTGTTTCGCAAAATTGTGCGAGCATAACGCCACGTGACGCGGATATCTCTTTGTTCACTATTTTTACTCGACTTTTCACTTTGTTGTTTACGCACTTTTCCTTGCTATGAAATTGTTGGGTTATAAAATTTTTGGGCAGTGGAATTGTGAGTGATTTAAGCAACTGAGTGATTTAAGCAACAATGTCGAGTAAGGGCTTCGCACCGTCTCATTAATGTATAAAGGAAGTTAGGTTTTCAATGACAATATCAACTGCTGACTTACGCAACAAGTTCAAAGATTATTTCAAAAGTCATGGCCATCACGCCGTCGCTAGCTCGTCACTGGTACCTGCAGATGATCCAACGCTTCTTTTTACTAACGCAGGCATGAATCAATTCAAAGACACCTTGTTAGGCGCAGATAAGCGCAGTTATTCTCGTGCAGTGTCTTCTCAGCGCTGTGTAAGAGCCGGTGGTAAACACAACGATTTAGAGAACGTAGGTTACACCGCTCGTCACCATACATTCTTTGAAATGCTGGGTAACTTTAGCTTTGGCGATTACTTCAAAAAAGAAGCTATTGAATTTGCCTGGAACTTTTTAACAAAAGAAGTGGGCCTTCCTGAAGAGAAGCTATTAGTGACTGTTTACTCTGAAGATGATGAAGCCTTTGATATTTGGGAAAATCACATTGGCGTTCCCAAAGAGAAAATCATTCGCATAAGTACCTCTGATAACTTTTGGTCTATGGGTGATACAGGGCCTTGCGGTCCATGTTCTGAAATATTTTATGATCATGGTGCACATATCTGGGGCGGTCCTCCTGGTACGCCAGAGGAAGACGGCGATCGTTTCATTGAAATATGGAACCTAGTATTCATGCAGTACAACAAGCAGGCTGATGGCAGCATGGAGCCCTTACCTGCACCCTCTATCGATACCGGTATGGGACTTGAGCGTATTTCTGCCATTTTGCAAAACGTGCACAGCAACTACGAAATCGATTTATTTCAAAATCTTATCAAGTCAGCGGCGTCAATTGTCGGTACCGATGATTTAGAGAATAAATCATTGCGAGTGATTGCTGATCATATTCGTTCGTGTAGCTTCTTAATTTGTGATGGTGTTATGCCGTCTAACGAAGGTCGTGGCTATGTACTTCGTCGTATTATCCGCCGTGCTGTTCGCCATGGCTATAAGCTAGGTGCTGATGATATCTTTTTCTACAAACTGGTAGCCTCATTGGCCACTGAGATGGGCGAAGCGTACCCAGAGCTCGTTGACCAAAAGCCAGTAGTAGAAAAAGTACTTCGCGTGGAAGAAGAGCAGTTTAGTAAGACACTTGCCCGCGGAATGGCAATGCTTAACGAGACCCTTGAAACATTAGAAGGCGATACTATCCCAGGCGATGTTGTGTTCAAGCTTTACGACACCTACGGGTTCCCTGTTGACTTGACCAACGACGTAGCAAGAGAGCACGAGCTTAAAATTGACGAGGCAGGCTTTGAGTCTGCTATGCAGCAGCAGCGAGCAAGGGCGCAACAAGCGAGTAATTTTGGTACCGACTACAATAATAGATTGGTAGTTGAACAAGAAACCGCCTTTACGGGTTACACCGACATTGACGGCAGTGCAACGGTTGTTGAGCTAATTGCGAACAATGAATTCGTCGCCACCTTAGAAGACGGTCAAGAAGGTGTTGTGGTGCTAAACAGCACGCCGTTTTATGCGGAAAGCGGTGGCCAATCTGGTGATAAAGGCATACTAAGCGTAGCAGGTGGTGAATTCGTTGTATCAGACACTCAAAAGATGGGTAAAGCATTCGCTCATAGAGGGGTTGCTAAAGGTACAGTGAAAAAAGGTGATACAGCTACCGCATCTATTGATGTGGCCAACCGAGAAGCAATTAAAAAGAACCACAGTGCGACTCACTTATTACATGCTGCTCTTCGCGAGATACTGGGCGAGCACGTAACGCAAAAAGGCTCTTTAGTTGAGGCTCCTCGCTTGCGCTTTGACTTCTCTCACTTTGAAGCCGTGACGCCACAGCAAATTGCGCAAATAGAGCGTCGAGTCAATGAACAAATCAGAGAAAACCATGTCCTATCTACAGAGCTAATGGAGCTTGAGGACGCAAAAGCGTCAGGCGCAATGGCGTTGTTCGGTGAAAAGTACGACGAAAAAGTGCGCGTTGTAAAGATGGGACCGTTTTCTGTAGAGCTTTGCGGCGGTACTCACGTAACGAGAACCGGTGATATTGGTTTGCTTAAAATTACCAGCGAGGCAGGTATCGCATCTGGCGTGCGTCGTTTAGAAGCAGTGACAGGCGAAGAGGCCCTAAGTGTAATCCAAAACCAGCAGGCTACGCTTGCGTCGCTATCGGCAATGTTGAAAACAGACAGTGCCAATGTGCTAGACAGGGTAGCAACATTACAAAATCATACTAAAGAGTTAGAAAAAGCACTCACTGCGGCCAAACAAAAACTGGCAAGTCAGCAAGGTGCTGATATGCTTAGTAATACGGTAGAAATAAATGGCGTAAAAGTGCTAGTCGCTAATTTAGAAGGTGTGGAAGCTAAGTCATTGCGTTCAATGATGGATGATATAAAGAACCGAATCGGCGAAGGCATCGTAGTATTAGGTGTAGCAAATGATTCAAAAGTTAATCTTATTGTTGGTGTTACCAAAAACCTTACTAGTCAGGTAAAAGCCGGCGAGTTGGTGAACTTCATTGCCTCGCAAGTTGGCGGCAAAGGTGGCGGTAGACCTGACATGGCTCAGGCAGGTGGCGACAAACCTGAGAATCTCAATCAGGCGTTAGATTCGGTTAACGCTTGGTTACAAGATAAGCTATAATGATAAGTGCATATAACAGTGAGTTTTTGAAGTGACACAGAAACATGGAATCACTGTGCTTCCGCTGGGTCGTGCCGGCGAGTTAGCAAACTATAATGGAAACGTTAAATATAAAGGAACAGGAGCAAGCGAATGCTTATTTTGACTCGTCGAGTTGGTGAAACGCTTATGGTTGGTGACGATGTTACTGTTACTGTGTTAGGCGTCAAAGGGAATCAGGTACGAATAGGTGTTAATGCACCAAAAGAAGTTTCTGTGCACCGTGAAGAAATATACATGCGTATTCAGGCAGAAAAAGGCGGACAGCCGGACTCTGCAGAATAAACGCTAATATAGCTTCATTGGGAAAGGTCGGCGCACGCCGGCCTTTTTTGTTTCTGTATTTTAAAAAGGATGGTACTAGCCCAAAATTTGCCGGCAATGATTGATTGACGAGTTAACAGTAGGCGTGGGTCGTGTGATTGGTATACAATTAACGTGTTTTTTAAACGAATCGTTTAAAATGACAGCGGACGAACACTTTCTTCCTAAAAAAGGTTTGACTCAGGCCAATGAATCCGTAAAATGCATCCCGCACTCAAGGAGAGGTGGGTGAGTGGCTGAAACCAGTTCCCTGCTAAGGAACCGTACGTTAATTCGTACCGAGGGTTCGAATCCCTCCCTCTCCGCCATTATTCGTTGATAGTGGCGGTCGACAAAAAGTTTATTGCGCGTGTGTAGCTCAGCTGGATAGAGTACCTGGCTACGAACCAGGCGGTCGGAGGTTCGAATCCTTCCACACGCGCCACTTATTTTGAAGCGTCACCTTTTGATGTAAAAGTCGAAAGTAAAACAGTTTACGCGTGTGTAGCTCAGCTGGATAGAGTACCTGGCTACGAACCAGGCGGTCGGAGGTTCGAATCCTTCCACACGCGCCATATAAGAAAGCCCACCTCATTGAGGTGGGTTTTTTTATGCCTGCCTCAAAATGACCCAAGCTCCCTCATTTCTACATGGCGTGCACTAATGCACTCTTTTTCATTATTCTCTTTTAAAAATTGTGCACCTCTGCACTTGCTAAAATCACAATCAAAAACCGACAGTTTTCATCTTTATGGCATTTATCACATTGTGTTGTTGAGTTTTGATAAACCCCATGATAGTTATTTATCTTAGATTTTATTAAAGCGAGTTCACATGGACACCGATTCAGTCACTAGCCTGCTAATGGAAGCGGCTTCACTTATGCTAATAGGTATGCTGTTTGTATTTTCCTTTCTTGGTTTGCTTATCCTAGGGATCCATCTTATTGCGCGCTTTTGTAAAGCATTCCCCGGCGAGGTTGACTCAGAGTCAGTTTCTACCAGTAGACCCAAGCATTCAGCGCAGCCGGGTATTGATGGCAATATCATCGCCGCCATCTCCGCTGCTGTTCATACTCACCGTCAATCTAACAAAAATATATAGCTTCAAGGAACTACCATGACAAAGCCACTTGCGCTTACCGAGCTTGTTTTACGTGATGCACATCAATCTTTGCTCGCCACTCGGATGCGAATAGAGGATATGCTGCCTATTGCTGAAAAATTAGATAGCGCTGGGTTTTGGTCTGTAGAGTCTTGGGGAGGCGCCACCTTTGACGCCTGCATTCGCTACTTAGGGGAAGATCCCTGGGAGCGTATTAGAAAACTGAAAAAGGCGATGCCAAATACCAGGCAACAAATGTTATTACGCGGACAGAATTTACTCGGCTATCGTCACTACGCCGACGATGTAGTGACGCGGTTTGTCGAAAGGGCTCACGAAAGCGGTGTGGACGTATTTAGAATATTCGATGCGATGAACGATATTCGCAATTTAAAAACAGCCATTAAAGCTACCATTGATAGCGGAGCCCACGCGCAGGGTACCATTTCATATACGGTGAGCCCTGTCCACGGGCTAGAAACGTGGTTAGAAATGGCCAAGCAGTTAGAAGACCTTGGCGTTCACTCTATTTGCATTAAGGATATGGCAGGACTGCTTAAACCGTACGAGTGCGAAGCTTTGATCGCAGGGCTTAAAGAGACAGTGAATGTTCCTATTGCAATGCAGTGTCATGCAACAACAGGGTTAAGCACGGCCACTTATCAAAAGGCTATTGATGCAGGTATCGATATGCTGGATACCGCCATTTCCTCTATGAGCATGACGTATGGTCATACGGCCACTGAGACAATGGTATCTATTGTTGAGGGTACTCAGCGAGATACGGGAATATCACTTCCACATTTAGAAGAGATCGCCAGTTATTTTCGCGAGGTCAGAAAAAAATACAGTCAGTTTGAAGGCAGCTTGAAAGGTGTGGATGCGCGCATTCTTCTCGCTCAAGTGCCAGGTGGAATGCTTACCAACATGGAAAGCCAGCTAAAAGAGCAGGGTGCAGAAGACAAATTTGAAGAAGTATTAAAAGAAATTCCGCGGGTTCGTGAAGACCTCGGTTACATACCGTTAGTAACACCTACGTCTCAAATAGTAGGCACCCAATCTGTATTAAACGTACTCACGGGAGAGCGTTACAAAAGTATTACTAAAGAAACCGCCGGAGTTTTAAAAGGTGAGTATGGTGCGACTGCAGCGCCGGTGAACAGCGAGTTACAAGCGCGGGTGCTAGACGGAGCAGAGCCAATAACATGTCGCCCTGCTGATAACATTTCACCTGAACTCACTAAACTTGAAAAAGAATTAGATGAACTTGCTCACAAAAAGAACATTGCTCTGTGTGAAAGCAAAATTGATGACGTGTTGACCTATGCACTCTTCCCTCAAATTGGTCTTAAGTTTCTTACCATTCGAGGGAACCCTGATGCATTTGAGGCTGCGCCGACGCTCGATGAGAATTCAAAGGACCATACTAAGAGCAATACCAAGAACTCATCTTCTACTAAAAACGCTGCACAAGAGGGCCAAACCCAGCAGGTGACGTCTTCACAAGCAAATGCAGCCGCGTATGACGTTAACGTTGATGGAAAGCTTTATCACGTAGAGGTAGCTCCTTCAGGCGCATTAAAACAAGTTTCTGAGGTTAACGGCAATACTACAGCCAGTGCTGCTATGCCTGCAAATCAAACCCAAGCGTCAAATCAAGCTGCATCAGCATCTCAAGCAAGCGCTGCACAAATTATTGATGCGCCATTGGCCGGAAACGTATTCAAGGTTTTGGTGCGCAATGGTGATAGCGTAGCCGAGGGAGATGTGGTCATTATTTTGGAAGCCATGAAAATGGAAACAGAGATACGCTCGGCCTATACAGGCACAGTTAGCGATATTCTCGTTAGTGATGGCGACGCTGTAAGCAGTGGGCAATCACTGATTTCGTTGGGGTAATACATGGATAGTTTACTACTGCTTTGGGATAGTACCGCACTTGCCCATTTTGAGGCTGGCCAACTCGTAATGATGTTGGTGGGCTTTGGGTTGCTCTATTTAGCCATCGTTAAGAAATTTGAGCCTCTTTTGCTGTTACCCATAGGATTTGGCGCGCTTCTCACTAATATCCCCATAGCGGGCTTCTCCGAAGCGGGAGGGTTGCTCCACTATATTTATAAAATCGGTATCGACACCGGTGTGTTCCCACTCCTTATTTTTATGGGGGTTGGGGCCATGACCGATTTTAGTGCGCTTATTGCTAATCCAAGAATGCTATTACTGGGCGCGGCAGCTCAATTTGGCATTTTCGCTACGCTCTTCGGTGCCATCGCTTTAAATTTGCTGCCAGGTTTTGAGTTTACCTTAAAAGACGCCAGTGCTATCGCTATTATCGGTGGAGCCGATGGGCCTACCGCAATATTCCTTGCTTCTCGTTTAGCGCCGGACTTACTAGGTGCCATCGCCGTTGCGGCATATTCGTACATGGCATTAGTGCCCATTATTCAGCCTCCTATTATGAAAGCTCTTACTACCAAAGCTGAGCGAGAGATTAAGATGGGGCAATTGCGCTTTGTTTCTAAACGAGAAAAGATAATTTTTCCTCTGGCGGTGTTGTTCCTAACGATTTTATTTTTACCTGCGGCAACCCCTCTTGTAGGCATGTTCTGTTTCGGTAACTTAATGAAAGAGTGTGGTGTTGTAGACCGGCTGAGCAATACAGCACAAAACGAACTTATTAATACAGTGACAATCTTTCTTGGTCTTGCTGTTGGCTCGAAGTTATCGGCTGAGGCGTTCCTCACGGTAGAAACCCTTGGCATTCTCGGGCTAGGTGCTATTGCTTTTGCAATTGGTACGGCAACCGGTGTGCTCATGGCAAAATTAATGAGTCGGTTAAGTGGCAATGCGATCAACCCGTTGATTGGAGCCGCGGGCGTATCTGCTGTGCCAATGGCCGCGCGAGTAGTCAATAAAGTGGGTCTAGAAGCCAATCCTCATAATTTCTTACTTATGCACGCTATGGGGCCTAATGTGGCTGGCGTGTTAGGCTCAGCAGTGGCCGCAGGTATATTACTAGCTCTCGTAGGATAACTAGCTCTCGAAGGATAATAATGATTAGCGCGGTAGAGCTCAACCCTGCCGCGCTTTTGCCAGAAGTATAGAGTGCGCGCAGGGCTGGGTGCCAATAGAGCAGGTGCCAGCAAAGCAAGGTGCTAGCAAAGCATGGTGCTAGCAGGATATAAACCAGCAGGATCAGGCTATTTGACTTACAAAATGAATCCAGAAGATGTGTGTACTGCTGCGGCCGCTGTTGCCGCACCCAGTAACGTAACCACGCCAGCACCGGCTAAAAACGTACCTAACTTCTTAGCAAACGATCTACTTTTTGCCTGCGCTGGCAGCTTTTGCGAAAAAAACGAAGTAAGAATAAAAATTGCACCAGCAATAACTGCATAGCTCACGTAAGTCATCAACATAACATTTTCCCATTATTTAAATGTGTAGTGCTTGTTTCGTTCGACACAGAGTAAACGTTCATTTTCATGAGTTACATTATGTTAACAAACCAAAGGCTCTGGCCGTTTTTAATGTTGACTTTCGCTTTCGATATTATTGATTAGCGAATGGTTTGCTGTGGCACAAGAGAGTGGTAGGCAGTCACGAGTTTTTTAGTCCGAGTGTGTTGGGGCCAACGAAATATAGTTTCTGTTTTGCCCTCTTCAACAATTTGACCGCGCTCCATTACAATAACTTTATCTGCAATATGGCGCACAATACCCAAATTGTGACTAATAAAGATAAACGCCAAACCAAGCTCTTGTTGCAACTCTAAAATCAAATTGACAGTTTGCGAGCGAATAGAGGGATCAAGGGCGGCAAAAGGCTCATCTGCTACCAGTACTTTGGGTTTGAGCATGATTGCGCGAGCAAGTGCAATACGCTGCTGCTGACCGTCTGAGAGCATATTCCGATAAAAGTAGAAGTGCTCTCTTAACAATCCTACTTTGACGAGGGTATCTTCAATGATTTTCTTACGCTCGTTAGATTCCAGCGTGGTATTCAATCGCAAAGGCTCATCGAGTATACGGCCCACCGGAACCGAAGGGTTCATGGTTTCGTTGCTGTGCTGCAATATCATCCGAATGTCATGCGTTCGTTTTCGCTGACCGTCTTTCGATTTATATTTGGCTAAATACTTGTGCTCATTAATTTCAATTTCGCCCTCGTCAGCACGAACGGCACCCACGAGTAGCTTGGCTAACAGTGATTTGCCAGAGCGATTTTCGCCAATAATAGCTACGGTTTCTCCGCGCTTAACCGTTAGGTCAATGGGGCCAAGCTCAAAAACTTCAGGCCGTTTTAACCAGCGCTTGTTTTCATTGTGTAGAAACCTAAGTTGCTTTACCTGCATAACGTCGGTCATAGTTTCTCCATATGCAAAGGATAGTGGCAACTGTAGCTGTGATCGTGGATGCGCCTTACTGCTGGTGTTTGTACGCAAGCACGTTGTGCTCGGGGGCATCGTGGACCTAATCGACAGCCAATAGGCAAATGCTGCAAGGTGGGTATTGACCCAGCAATGGTGGGCAAATGAGACTTAGGCGGTAAATCCTTCCTAAAGCTTGGGGCACTATCAAGCAGAGCCTTTGTATAAGGATGCAGCGGCCGCTTTTTAATATGCTTCATTTTACCTGATTCCACCGTTTGCCCTGCATATAGCACCGTCATCGTATGCGACATGCTGGCGATGGCAAGAAGGTCGTGACTCACAAATAAAATAGATAGAGACCGGGTTTGATTTAAGCGAGTGAACAACTTAAGAATTTGTGTCTTTGTCGTTGGCTCCATGCCACGTGTAGGATCATCAGCAATGAGCAGTTTAGGTTGTGAAACCAGCGCCATGGCAATCATAAATTTTTGACCAATATCGCTTGGAATTTGATGGGGATAGGCGCTTAAATAGTGCTTGTGATGCTTTATTCCTACTTTATGTACCGTGCTGATCGCAATTTTTCTGCGTTGTTGAGCGCGTTGCCAAAACCATCGCCCCTGAATAAACTCACTGGGAATACTTTCTTCTAGCTGTTCACCAAGCGTTGCAGAGGGGTCTAAACTGGTTTGCGGGTTTTGAAATACCACCGCAATTTCCCGTCTCATCACCTCACGACGTTGTTGAGAAGACATACCGAGAAGATTTTCACCATTCCAACTCATTCTGTCTGCGGTAACCGACCACTCTGAGGGCAGGGCCCCACATATTGCAGATACGATTAAACTCTTGCCTGAGCCAGACTCACCCACTAATGCGCGAATTTCTCCAGTGCTCACCGTTAGATTGACTTTATCCAAAGCTTTAATGGTGCCCTCACTACTATGCATTTCTAGCGTCAGGTTTTTTATATCTAACATTGGCATTTTAGTGATTTACCCTTTTTCTCAAGGCTGAGCGAAGACCGTCACCAACCACATTGATTGAAAGCACTAAGAAGAAAATTGCCATACCGGGAAGCGCGACATTCCATGGGGCTAAATAGGTCACATCCAGTCCGTCTGATAGTATTGCCCCGAGTTCCGGCAGCGGGGATTGTGCTCCGAGGTTTAAAAATCCCAGTGCCGAAATATCAATAACGGCGATAGACAGCGCTATTGTTCCTTGCACTACCAGCATTTCAGTCATGTTGGGTAAAATGGAATAGGTAAATAATTGCCATTTGTTCGCACCGTCTAGCTTCGACGCCACAATGTAATCTTTTTTCATTTCAGTACGCACGAGGCTTCGGGTGTGGTGCACAAACTGAGGTATGAGCGCAAGGGTAATTGCCCACATGCTGTTCACCAGTCCAGTACCAAAAATAGCCACAATAATAATAGCGATAAGTAAGGTGGGAATTGCCATTAGCGCGTCTGGCAGGTGGTTGGCAATACTTGAACGAACGCCGCGAAGCATGCCCGCAAAAGCGCCGAGGCTTACGCCAACCAGCATGGCCAATACCACGGTAATAAATGCAGAGCCTAGGGTTACTCGGCACCCATAGATTACACGAGTAAAGAGGTCTCTCCCTAAGGAGTCGGTGCCGAATAAATGGGAAATTGAACCATTACCCGTCCAACTTGGTGGTACTAACAGGCCATCGATATTTTGTTCATTAACCCCATAAGGCGTTAACAACGGAGCAAACAACGCAAATACAACAAACACGCAAAGCAGCACAGCACCTGCCATTGCAATGTGACTCTCTTTAAACGCGCGCCACGTGCGCTGCCATGGCGAGGGGTGAAATTCTTCTTCGTACAAACTATATTGCGGCATGCTCGTACTTCTCTCTGCTAGGATCGATGAGTCGATTAAACATATCAACCGTAATGGTGAGGGTGATAACCAGCGTTGATACTGCCAGCATGCCTACTCGTAGCGCAGGATAGTCCCGCTGATAAATAGCCTGAATTAACCAATTGCCAATTCCCGGCCACGAAAATAGTGTCTCTACGATCATTGTGTTGGTTATAAGGGTCGTAATCTGAATTGCCATCAGTGGCAATATAGGAAGCAAAGCGTTTCTTAAAATGTGTCGAAAGAAAATCTGCCAACCTGACAATCCTCTAGACACTGCTGCAGCAATGTAGGGTTGATGCCTAGCATCAATAACCGAGCGCCGAGTTATTCGCACCATGGAAGCGGTTGAAACTGCGCCAATAGCAACGGTGGGAAGGGTTAAATGGGACAGGGCATCTTTAAATGCCAGGCTTTTGTTTTGCATGTCAGAAAGTAAAATATCCAGCAGTATGAAGCCGCTTACAGGCTCTACATCGAATAGCAAACTTATTCGACCAGAAAGAGGCGCTTTGTCTAATTGCAGACTGAACACAAGAATTAGCAAGAGCGCTAGCCAAAAAACAGGAAAAGAATAGGTGGTGATGCTGCTCGTGTTAATTATGTAGTCAGAAGTTGAGTAGCAGCGCATTCCAGCGTAGTACCCCAGAGGAATACCAACAAAAAGGGCAATCATGATTGAATAAGTGGCAAGCTCAATGGTAGCGGGCATTGCTATGCCAATCTCATCTCTCAAGGCAATGCCCGAGGTAAAGCTATACCCCCAGTCTCCCGCAAATAGGTTAGAGAGGTAATAGAAAAACTGGATAAAATAAGACTGGTCAAGGCGGAACTGACGTTCTAAAGCAAGACGCTGAGCGTCATTGGCAGGAACAATGCCAGTGAGGTTTTCTAACACATCACCAGGAAATAAATAGGCCAGCGAGAACGACATGACGGCTAACACTAAAAGCGTCAGGACAAAGAGAATGCTGTAGCGTGCTAAAATCCGAATCACAGTACTTTTTCAACTCCACCAAAACGGACACCGCCAAAGGGATTAATGGTCATTCCCTTAACTTCATTTCTGTAGGCTTGATAGCGATAGGCATGGGCAATTGGCACCAACGGAAGTCGCTCATACATGAGCCTGTTCACTTGATGATAAATAGCCCGTCGTTTATCGAGGTCTTCTGTTTTCAATGCCTCGTTAATAAGCCTATCATAATCCTCATCGCACCACATGGCTCTATTGGTGCCTGAGGGAATAGCGCCGCAGCTAAGCAGAGGGCGGTAAAAGTTATCGGGGTCGCCGTTATCCGCAGACCAACCTATCAATACCGAGTCGTGCAAACCTTCTTGTAGGTGGCGTCTAAACGTCTTCCAGTCATACGTGACTATGTTGGCTTCAACACCCACCTCTCGCAGGTATCGCTGAATAAGTTCTGCCATCTTAATTGCATTGGGATTGTAGGCCCGTTCTACAGGCATAGCCCAAATCGTCATTGAAAAGCCCGGCTCAATGCCGGCTTCAGCAAGCAAGCTTCGCGCTAGCACAGGATTATACGCCGTATCGTCTGCATCGTTTTGATAAGCCCAGCTGGCGGCGGGTAACAGGCTCTTCGCACGAGATGCACTGTCAAAATACACCGCCTCTAACAACGTATTTTTATCGATAGCGAAAGCGAGTGCCCGTCTTACGTTTGGGTTATCAAAAGGAGGCCGCTGTGTGTTGAAGGCCCAAAACCCAATATTCAGTCCTGGTTTTTCTGCTAACGTGAGATCTTCTCTATTCCTGATTACTTCAAGCTCTGTTTGTGCAGGAAATGCAGTAGCGTCGCATTCTCCCGTCATCAGCTTAGCCAGGCGAAGTGAGCTACGGGGAGTAATATCAAAAATAAGTTGTTTTACGCTAGCGCTTGGGGCTTTTTCAACTGTCGCTTGATTGAGGTCTTCGCCGTTCGCAACATTCTCTTCGGCAGAAAGATCTCGGTCGCTAGCCAAAATGCCGTCATTGTCATCACTATTTTCTTCAAGAGCACGCCAATAGTCCTCATGGTGGAGGTATTTGATGTAGCTATCTTTGCGAAAGCTATCAAATCGGTAGGGTCCGGTTCCAACCGGCAGCTGATCGATTTGGCTAGGATTACCTTGTTCGAAAAGTTGTGCCGCATATTCTTCGGATAATATGACGGCAAAGTCAGTGGCCAAATTGGCTAGAAATGAACTGTCTCGACGCTTAAGAGTAATTTCAACGCGATAGCCATTCACTCGCGTTACGTCAGCAATGTTGTCTGCTAAACCTAAGCTTTCAAAATAGGGATAGCTGCCGCTTGATACGTTGTGAAATGGATGAGATTCAAGTCTCCAACGATCGATACTGAATATGACATCGTTGGCATTAAAAGTACGGGTTGGTGTAAAAAAGTCAGTGGTGTGAAACGCAACGTCTCTTCGCAGTTGAAACGCATACGTTAAACCGTCTTCTGAGATTAACCAACTGCTTGCTAAACTTGGCACTATGCGGCCAGAGTCGGGGTCGAAGTCAAGTAATCGGTCGTAAAGTTGATGGGAAGTGGCATCTGACGTTGTACTTGAGGTATCAAGCTGGGGATTAAAAGTAACCGGGTTACTTTCAGAACAATACACTACGCCAGTATTGTAAAAGGGCTGCTTGTTTTGCTTTGCACAGGACACCACAAGTAAGGCCGTGCCGGCGCAAACAGCAACGCGCTTTATAACACTGCTCATCATATTAATTGCCTCAATTTTTACGCCCCAGCCTTTGTGATTCAGTTTTTACGGTTCAGCCTTTGCGGATAAAGCCTTATGCAGCTGTCTATAAGCTCACGCTTCTAGGTCCTGCGCAGATGAATCTAACAGGTTGTACTTTTTCAAGTAACCCCTTAGCTGATGATACGTTAGGCTGAGTTTTTCTGCTGTTTTTTTCTGATTAAACTGACTATCTGATAACGCTTGCTTAATAATATCAATTTCAAACTGCTGTGAACGCTCTTTTAAATCGATAGGGTAATCAACAGCAATAGAATCTACCTTTGATGAAAGCTCTTGGAAAGACTGCTCATCTGCAGCATTGCCTGTATTCTGCGGCAGTGTTTCTGAGTTCGCTGTGTCATTTGCTGCATTATTTGCTGTGCTATTTGCTGTGTTGTGCGTTGAGGCTCTGTCTTGCGTTGAGACTCTATCCTGCGTTGAGACTCTATCCTGCGTTCGCATTCTATTTTTTGGCCTAAACGCAGATTCAAAGGGGTCGAGTACAATTTCATGCACTGGCAGGTGAGGGTTATTCGTTCTGTATACAGCGCGCTCGACAACATTTTTAAGTTCACGAATATTGCCAGGCCACTCATACTCGAGTAGCGTGCGTTTGGCTTTTTCGGTGAATCCGCTAAAAAGCTCCATTTCCAGCTCGCGAGCCATATTAATTGCGAAGTTTTCAGCTAGCATCATGATGTCTTCTCTTCTTTCGCGAAGAGGGGGAATAGTAATAACATCAAAGGCAAGGCGGTCGAGCAAGTCTGCTCTAAATTCGCCAGCATCAGCAAGGGCCGGGAGATCTTCATTTGTCGCTGCAATAAGGCGTACATCAGTTTTGACCGACTTACTGCCACCCACACGTTCAAATTCGCCATATTCGACTACGCGAAGTAACTTCTCCTGAATAAGCCCTGATGTGTTTGCAAGTTCATCGAGAAAAAGCGTACCGTTATGAGCCACTTCGAAGCGGCCTTCGCGACGCTTAGCCGCTCCGGTAAATGCGCCCGCTTCATAACCAAAAAGCTCACTTTCTAAAAGGCTTTCATTCAGTGCAGCGCAATTGAGCTTGACGTAATTCTGGTCCCAGCGCTTCGATAAAAAGTGCAAGCGAGCAGCAATTAGCTCTTTACCTGTCCCGCGTTCGCCGATAACTAACACGGGTTTGTCTAAAGGGGCAATTTGCGAAATTTGCTCTAAAACTTCTAAAAAGCTATTTGCTTGGCCTAGCAAATTATCTTGTTGGCGATATCGACTCATTAAATCTCTCAATAGTTAGTCATTTCGACTAATAAATAGTGTAGAACAAAAAAAATTGATAAACGAGCATTATTTAAATTTAAAAAAAGGTTTTGTATTTAGGTACTTACGAGTTTGAGCAGATTGGCAAGCATATTGAATACTCTTCTATACAGAATTATTCAATATGTCAGTCATAGTTTCACAAGAATACATGACGACCAGATTTTCATTAAGAGGTAATTATTATGGGTATCTTTTCGCGTTTTACAGACATTGTGAACTCAAACATAAACTCATTATTAGATAAGGCGGAAGATCCTGAAAAGATGGTTCGTCTCATCATTCAGGAAATGGAAGATACGTTAGTAGAGGTGCGCTCTGCTTCAGCTAAGACCCTTGCCAATAAAAAAGATATTGTCAGTCAAATAGCGAAGTACGAAAGTGACGCAGCTGACTGGCAGTCAAAAGCAGAGCTTGCACTGAGTAAGGATCGCGAAGACCTTGCAAGAGCGGCACTGCAAGAGAGGAAAAAGTCTGCAGAAGCAGCAGAGACATTAACCAAAGAATTGGCTATTGTTGATGCTCAGATCAGTAAACTGCAGGATGAAATTGGCCAGCTACAAGATAAGCTTGCTGACGCCAAAAGCCGTCAAAAGACCATCATTATGCGTCAGAAAACAGCGAGCTCTCGTCTTGAAGTTAAGAAAACCTTGGACAGCACCAAAGTGGACAACGCAATGGGGCGGTTCGAGCAATACGAGCGCAAAATTGATGACCTAGAGTCGCAGGTTGAATCTTATGACTTAGGTCAGAAGTCGCTGCAAGATGAATTTGCAGAGTTAGAAGCGGGTGACAAAGTAGAAGACGAATTAGCAGCGTTGAAAGCAAAAATGCAAAACGCCAAGAAAGATACTGAAAAGTCTGAATAATAAAAAATAACGAGCTGCTCCGACGTTATGCGGAGCAGACTGATCAGAGTTTGTAGGAGAATTCGAGATGGAAGAAGGCATGATCGCAATTATTGTAATGCCACTAGTGGTTTTCACAATTTTTGTAGCACCCATATGGTTAATTTTGCACTATCGCAGCAAGAAACAAGTCAATCAGGGATTAAGTGCTGAAGAGTACGCAGCGTTGAGCACATTAGCCGATAAAGCGGAAAAAATGAGCGAGCGTATTGAGACATTAGAAGCGATTCTTGATAGCGAGGCTCCTGAGTGGAGGAATAGAGCATGAGAAACGGTAAGCAGCTCTACCGCAACCCGGAAAAGGCAAAAATAGCGGGTGTTTGTTCAGGTGTTGCGGAGTACTTCGGCTTAGAAACATGGTTAGTGAGAATTTTAGTTGTCACAGGTTTCTTCCTTCTTGCTGGGCCTTTCATCTTTGTCGCCTACATTGCCGCGTGGTTTATTTTAGACAAAAAGCCAAAGCATTTGGATAACGCACAGCCTACGCCTCAAGCTTTTTCACGGGGTAAAGGTTGGACAAACCCAAACCGTGGGCAGGTAAAAGAAACGAAGGTCGAGGTGAAGACTAAGGTGTGGCAGGCTGGCGAACCACCAAAACAAGCCTTTCACGATATTAGAAATCGATTTGAAAAAACAGAGAATCGATTACGTAAAATGGAAACCTATGTAACGTCAAAAGAGTATCAGCTGAACAAAGAAATTAGTCGACTGTAAGCCTGACCAATGTACTGATTGAAAACCACCCTTATGGGTGGTTTTTTAATTTATATCATAGAGTTAGATTTTGATGTAAAAACATTGTTACAGTGATCTTAGTGGCTCAATAGGGGCAAATGCTTCTCGTAAAGCGGTTTTTGGTTAGACTACAGTCCACGTAATTAGCAACTCATTGGTTTTAGAAGTTATGCCAAAAACAACTCAATATGCATCGCGAGAATCTGACGGTAGCGGCCATATCGCCTGGTCGACAGAAGAAAATCAAATATGGTCAGAACTTTATTCAAGACAAATACCCTTGGTAAAAGAGCGCGCGTGTGACGAATACATCGAGGGTTTGAGATTGCTTAACTTGAGCGAAAACTGCATTCCTCAATTACCCGATATTAACCGTGTATTGCTAGAGAGAACCGGCTGGCAAACCGCAGAAGTACCTGCGTTAATTCCATTTGGTGAGTTTTTTCGTCTGCTAGCAAATAAGCAGTTTCCTGTGGCAACGTTTATTCGCTCACGTGAAGAGTTTGATTACCTGCAGGAGCCAGATATTTTTCACGAAGTATTCGGGCATTGTCCACTACTGACTAACCCTGCGTTTGCGCACTTTACGCATACTTACGGAAAATTAGGGCTGGCAGCGAGTAAAGAAGATAGAATTTATTTGGCGCGCCTTTACTGGTTTACCGTTGAGTTTGGCTTGGTGAAAGCCAAGAACGAGCTGAAGATTTACGGCGGAGGAATTCTCTCTTCACCGGGTGAAACTATTTATTCGCTAGACAGCGACGTACCAGTAAGAAAGCCACTCACCGCTACAGACGCATTAAGAACCCCTTATCGCATCGATATCATGCAGCCACTGTATTACATTTTGCCAGAGTTTGACCATCTGTTTGAATTAGCGGAAATGGATATTATGGCGTTAGTAGAAAAAGCGAAGTTTCTTGGTTTGTTCGCACCCTTGTTCGAACCAAAAGAGAAAAAGGCAGGCTAGTTTTTGTGAACGGTCGCACAAAAGCGAAAAAGCATACTTAACAAAAAAGCATAAACAAAATACTGAATAAAAAGTATATCTGGCAGAAAGGAGACGACTCAGTCTCCTTTTTTATTTGCACCAATTCGTATCCCACTGTTTACAAACTCACAGTTTTTTAATCTTTAGTAACAATTATCTTGTTATCTTTTTGTAAAAGTGTGATATCTTGTACATAAATCTTTACAACAATATACATACCCTATGCGCCTAGAAATCAGTTGTCAGGACCGCCTTGGTATCGCCCAAGATGTTCTGGATATTCTCGTGACTAAAGAAATAGACCTTCGGGGAATCGAAATAGACCCTGTGGGTAAAATCTTCCTCAATTTTCCTAATATAGAATTTGAAGACTTCCAGCATCTCATGCCTCAAATTCGTCGAATAGACGGTATAGACGACGTCAAGACCACGCTTTTTATGCCAGGGGAAAGAGAGAAGAATCAGCTTTCAGCAATACTACGCACGCTACCAGACCCTGTTTTCTCTGTTGATGCCAAAGGCAATATCTTACTGTGTAATGAAGCAGTAAGTGCTGGCTTAGAGCTTCCTGCCAGTGATATAGACGGAATGGAGATTGCCGAGGTTGTTAAAGGGTTTAACTTTACGAAGTGGATGGATGGAAAAAGTCCAGGCCCCCAATCTTCAAAGGTGAAGTTCATCCAGCAGGATTATCTGGCCGACATGCTGCCTATTACGGTAGCGGACGGAGAGAAGAAAAGTATCATGGCTGGCGCGGTGGTCATTTTAAAATCCGAAATGCGCCTCGGCCAGCAGTTCACGGCATTTCACCAGTCGCCCACAGACAGTTTCGATCGTTTTGTAACAGAGTCATCATTTATGAAACGTGCGGTTCATGAAGCCAAAAGAGTAGCGGACTTAGACGCACCTATCCTCATATTCGGTGAAACTGGCACAGGTAAAGAGATGATCGCGCGAGCTTGTCATCAATCAAGTCGTCGCAGTGAAGGGGCATTTTTAGCATTAAACTGTGCCTCGTTACCCGACAGTGTTGCAGAAACTGAGCTTTTTGGTTGTGCAGCAGGAACCTACAACCAGTCTAGCGGCAAAGTGGGCTTGCTCGAGCAAGCAAAGGGCGGCACCTTACTACTTGATGAAATTGCTGATATGTCGTCGCAACTGCAAGCAAAACTATTAAGAGTGCTTGAAGACGGTGAGTTCAGACGCGTAGGGGATGTGGAGCCTGTCTCTGTAGATGTACGCTTTATTTGTACTACTTGCCGCGATCTAGGCCAACTGGTAGAAGAGGGGCGCTTTAGAAAAGAGCTTTATTATCGCTTAAACGTGTTAAGCCTGGTAATGCCGTCGCTCAAAGATAGGCGCCAAGATATTGTTCCTCTGGCAGAGTCTTTTATCTTGCAGCACAGTACCAAGCTGGGTCGACGACCTGCTAAGTTAAGTAAATCTTGCGTCGACTTTTTGCAGCAATATCCTTGGCCAGGAAATGTGAGGCAGCTGCAAAACGCCCTTTATCGTGCGCTTTCCTTGCTCGATGGCAAAGAAATAACCAAAGAAGATATTCAGCTTCCAAGCTGCGCCCCAAGCGTTACCTACATTGATGAGAATTTTGAGGGTACGCTGGATGAAGAAGTGAAGAAGTTTGAGAAAGATTTATTAAAGCGTCTGTACCCGTTCTATCCCAGTACCAGGCAGCTTGCTAAAAAATTGGGCCTTAGTCATACCGCCATTGCCAATAAGCTGCGCGAATATGGCATTAATAAGGCGACAGTTAAACTGTAGAGCGCTCACTTTTCGCTGTTGCAAGCGTGTTGTGATAAGTTTACAACACCCTTGCAGCTAGCGTCGGCAGGCAATTGCCAGCAATTCTCCCTTACGCCCCGTACATCCTTTCTTACAGCTTATTAAAACTTGTGGCTGTGCACACTTCTCTTTCCCCTACATGTAATGGCATAACTGTACTTATACTTAAGCAAACGTGCCCTAATTTACTTAGTGCTTATCGAGGAAAAAAGAATGAAGCTTGCTACATATAAAAATGAAACCCGCGATGGGATCCTTATGTTGGTATCACGAGATTTGTCTAGAGCGAGTGCCGTGTTAGACATAGCGCCAACAATGCAATATGCCCTCGATAACTGGCAAGAAGTTGCGCCGCAGCTACAGAGCCGATACGAGCAGTTAAATGATAATGACGGTGACAGTGTGCAATTTGACTCAACTCGCTGTGAATCTCCATTGCCGAGAGCGTTTCAATGGGCAGACGGCAGTGCTTATGTGAATCATGTTGAGCTGGTAAGAAAAGCACGGGGTGCTGAGATACCGGAGAGTTTCTGGACCGATCCACTGATGTACCAAGGTGGCTCTGACGATTTCATTGGGCCAAACGACGATATCATTTTGCCAAGCGATGACTGGGGAATAGATTTTGAAGGCGAAGTTGCGGTAGTTACCGACGACGTGCCTATGGCATGCACACCAGAGCAAGGCGCTGAACGCATTCGCTTAATCATGCTGGTAAATGACGTTTCCCTTCGCGGCCTAATTCCGGGTGAGTTAGCCAAAGGGTTTGGCTTTTTCCAATCCAAACCAGCCTCTAGCTTTTCGCCAGTAGCGGTTACGCCTGATGAACTCGGTGATGCATGGCAAGATAACAAAGTACATCTGCCGTTGCGCTCGACCTACAACGGTGAGCTATTCGGTAAGCCTGAAGCAGGACAAGATATGACTTTTGATTTTGGTCAGCTTGTTGCCCACGCCGCTAAAAGCCGTAACTTAGGTGCAGGCGCCATCATAGGCTCGGGAACCGTATCGAATAAGCAAGGCACCGAGCACGGCTCAGCAATCAGCGAAGGCGGTGTAGGTTATTCCTGTATTGCTGAGGTGAGAATGATTGAGACAATACGAGATGGCAAGCCAACCACCCCGTTTATGCAGTTTGGCGATCGTATTCGCATGGAAATGCTTGATGACAGTGGCGTCAGTATTTTTGGTGCTATCGAGCAGCAAGTTAAGCCTTTGCGCTAAACCTATCAATCGTTAACATGTGTAGAGGAACTATAAGATGAGTATTAAGCTTCACGGTTACTGGCGTTCTACTGCTACTTATCGCGTGCGTATAGCGCTCAATTTAAAAGGTGTAGACTACGAATATGTGCCGGTTCATTTAGTTGCCAATGGCGGCGAACAGCACAGTATGGATTACACCCGCTTAAACCCGGCTCATCTTGTTCCCACGTTTGTGGATGAAGACGAAGACATTATCTTGAATCAATCGTTAGCCATCATAGAGTATCTCGATGAGCGCTATGAGAGCGACTTTCGTTTAATTCCAGAGCATAAAACAGAGCGTGCGAGAGTAAGGGCGCTCGCCCAGGACATTGCTTGTGACATTCAGCCTGTGGGAAACCTTCGTGTGTTAAATGCATTAAAAGGTACGTTTAATGCCAGCCAAGATGATGTGTCTGTGTGGGCAGCCCATTGGATAACACTGGGGTTCGATGCTATTGAAAAACGACTGCAAACTCAGTCAGGAAAGTATTGCTTTGATTTTGACGTAACCATGGCCGACATATGTTTAGTGCCTCAAGTTTACAATGCGAAGCGCTTTAATATTGATATGGACCAATATCCCCTGATAAGCAAAATAGCGGACAACTGCAATGCCCTTGAAGCTTTTGAAAAGGCTAAGCCAGAAAATCAAATCGATGCTAGTTAGATTTCGTATAGAAGAAGCTTTGGGTTTGATTTAGAGCTAAAGAGGGGCGGTTTTTTACTGCCCCTTTTTGTATCTACTGGCGCTTGATTGGAAGTTCGGTGGTGTTTTTCACTTGCTTGAGTGCAAATGTAGAACTGAGGTGATCAACTAACGGTAAATGTGTCAGTTTTGTTTTCAATAAAAACTCATATTCTTCAATACTTTCTACAATGACTTTAAGCAAATAATCCTTCTCGCCACTGGTTGTATGACACTCCACGATTTCATCAATATTCTGCACTGCCGTTTCAAAATCTGTCAGTGAGTCACCATCGTGATTTTTAAGCGTGACATAGATAAAAACAGACACACCAAGGTTAAGTTTTTTGCTATTTAGCAAGGTCACTTTTCCTAGGATAATGCCATCTGCTTCCATTCGCTTCACACGTCGCCAGCACGGAGTATGAGAGAGCCCGACTTGTTGGCTTAAATCAGCCATAGAGACGGTGGCATCTTGCTGTAGGACGCGTAAAATTTCACGGTCAAACTTATCTAATTTCATAACAGTTATGTCCATCGTTTTTATGATGTTCATTATATAGTAAAAAAAATTATAGGATAGCTGTCCTAGTAAAATAGTGTTCATTTCTTTTCCGTTTCGGTTTGTAAAAACCACATGAGAAACTCGCAACGCTTGTCCTCAGCGTATTCAGCTAGACTAGACGGATTAAACAGCAAATAAAAATAGGGAACGTATGTCAGTCTTCGATCATTCAGAATTTGATAATCACGAGCACGTGGCTTTTTATCACGACGAAAAAGCGGGCCTTAGTGCCATTATTGCAGTGCACAATACCAATCTTGGACCTGCACTCGGTGGTTGCCGCATGTGGCCATACGTGAATAGTAGTGAAGCACTTACGGATGTGCTTCGATTATCAAAGGGGATGACATACAAAGCAGCGCTTGCCAATTTAGAATTAGGCGGTGGCAAGTCAGTTATTATTGGCGACCCTAGAAAAGCAAAAACACCAGAAATGATGAAGGCAATGGGGAAATTTGTAGATTCTTTAGGCGGCAAGTATTTCACCGCAGAAGATTCTGGTATTGCTGTAACTGACTTACAAACAATGGCTGAAGAGTCTGACTATATTGCTGGTGTTAGCGCGAAATATCACTATGCAGGTGAAGTACCAAACGGCAACCCAGCCCCTTCTACAGCCTATGGCGTGTTCGTTGGCTTAAAGGCGTCTGTTGAGTTTGGATTAAAGCGCAGCCTAGATGGTGTTTCAGTTGCTATTCAAGGCATGGGGCATGTTGGCTACAGACTGGCTAAGCATTTACATGAGCAGGGCGCAAAGCTTTATGTTGCAGATATCTTCCCTGAAGGCATAGAAAAAGCGCAAAAAGAATTTGGCGCCACCGTGGTAGCGCCAGAAGATATTCTAAGTTTAGACGTAGACGTGCTCGCACCGTGTGCGTTAGGCGCTGCAATTAACGACCAAACGCTGCCAGATATAAAAGCGAAAGTCATTGCGGGCGCGGCAAATAACCAGCTTGCACGAGAAGAAATGGGCGAGTTACTCAGCAAGCGTGGCATTCTTTACGCACCTGACTACGTTATTAATGCCGGTGGTGTTATCGATATCTTCCATCAGCGTATGGCATCGAGCTCAAATGAAGCATTGCGTGCTCACATTGAGCAAATCGGCGACACGCTCAAAGAAATTTATGAGCGCGCGGAAAAGGAAAATACAGCGACTAACCGCATTGCTAATGTGATAGCTGAAGAGAGATTTTCTAATAAGGCTTGAAACTTAGCATTCAAATAGTCATAATGCGCCCCGCAATGAGGAGGGCGCAAGCTACTTACTAATTGCAGTTTTCTATGGTGGGCTTTTGGTCCTCCCGCAATGATACTCTGTGAACTCGGTCAGGCCTGGAAGGGAGCAGCCGCAGCAGACGACTCATGTGCCGGGATGTGGCTGGAGGCCCGCCACCCAAACCTCCCCCAATATTTCACTGTCAACTTTTTTGTTTTAAGTTCTTTTGAGTCCATACTCTCTGTTTTACGATGTAATATAAGCTCACTCAACAAAGCGCTTACTATTACGACGATAGAATTAAACTAATCGTTTTTTAAGTCTTCAGCCGCTAAATTTACAGAAGCTTCCGTTTCCATATTCATGGATTCAGTGTCTTCAGAGTCTGGCCCGTGTGGCTTTTCATTCTTCTCAGCATCGTTCAAAAAACGCAGCGCCTTGCTGATTGCATATTCTACGTTCATTTCCATTTGTCTACGTTCGCTTTGAGGTAGATAAAATGCCATGTCTACTTCAAAGCGAATATATCGCGGCGGTACTTGGTTTAACGCTAAACAGCATAAGTCGGCCAAATAATCCGCTGTTTTGGTCTTATCAAGACCAAGCTTCGCAATTCGCTCTAACACCAAATGCTCGTAATAGTTATGAATATCATCATCGAGTTTCATTTTACTTACCTCAAACACATTGAGTATCGACGGTCACGGGCGATACTTCTTTTAAATATTGGACAGTATTTTATACGCACAACACTAGGGCGTGCTGCCCTTTTTTGTACGATTTTTGGCCTAAATGGAAGCATTTTAATCGCGAAACAGTCCTGTAAACCTAGTGGGCTAAGTCAAAGGGCTGTTCCAAAGAGTAAAATGCTTCCATAACGCCCCCTTCGGGCAGCGCCTGTGAGCTATTTACACTGCGTTGAATGGTTTCGATTTAGCCCGCTAGAACTTCAACCATTCGCCTTGTTTAAATAGCTCACAGACCGCTGCAAAAATGTACAGAAAAGGTCAGCACGCCCTTAACTACTGAATAGAGAGTGCTCTATCACTATAAAGGTATAGCCTGTATTCTATATAAGTCGAGTAGGTGAGACTGAATCTCAAACCTTTAACTATCTCAAAAGCAGTCAAAAACACGCAAAATAACTAAAATAAAGCAATTACAGAGAAGAACACGATGAAAAAGAATATCGAACCCTGCTACTACGGTGATTATTTGCAGCTGGATAAAATTCTTGGCGCACAAAAACTCCAAAGTGCGAAATATTCCGATGCGGCCCATGAAGAGATGCTGTTTATCATAGTGCACCAAGTTTACGAACTGTGGTTTAAACAAATACTGCATGAATTAAACGCGACCATAGATACCTTCAATCAAAAGGTAGTAAAAGACCAGCAGCTCACTCAAGTTGTCCACCGCCTTCAGCGGGTCATTACCATACAGCGATTGATGAATGATCAAATTGCGGTAATGGAAACTATGACACCACAGCAATTTCTTTCATTCAGAGATTATCTTGTACCTGCGTCTGGCTTTCAAAGCATCCAATTTAAGCGCTTAGAAATATCGCTGGGGTTAAAGCGTGAGTTTCGGGTGGATTTTGATAAGCAAAGTTTTTATAGCCGATTAAGCGACGATGACAGAGCATTATTAGAAGGCTTAGAAGCAAAGCCAAGTTTATTTGACCTTGTAGACAAATGGCTATCGAGAATGCCCCTGCTAAAAACAGATGACTTTGACTTTTGGCACTATTACAAACAAGCCACAGATGAAATGCTAAGCGACGACCACGAGACGATATCAACCAACGATACGCTCTCGACAACAGATAAACGCCAAGAGTTAAAAGACTGGCAGTCGACTAAAGAAAACTTTGATGCGCTTTTTGATCACGCAAAATTTGAAGCGCTTCGCAAAGAAGATAAGTTTAGATTGAGTCACGAGGCGTTATTGTCTGCACTATTTATAAAGCAGTATTCAGAAGAGCCGGTTTTTAATCTTCCATTTCAACTTATCACTGCACTGACTGAAATTGATGAGCAATTAACTATCTGGCGTTATCGTCATGCCATGATGGTACAGCGAATGCTCGGCACAAAAATTGGAACAGGCGGTTCGTCGGGACATCACTACTTAAAGCGAACAACCGAATCAAATCGCATTTTCCTCGACTTCTTTAACATGGCGACCTTTCTTTTGCCTAAAGATGCGTTGCCAGAGTTACCTGATGCCATTAAACGTAAACTCGGTTTTTACTTGAGTGAGTAAATAAGAGAGTGCCAGCAAAATAAAGTGAAATTGATGCAAATGTAACAAAACGTGTCGTCAAAGTGCGAGAAATTGAAAATCGGTTGTATGAAAAATGCACATTGCATTAAAACTATACGGTACTCTGAAAAAAATGTAATGAGTACCGTTTGTGTACTCTAGGCTTTACGTTTTCTGACTTTGTTAAAAAATAAATTGAACTTTTCAGCATGCACTTGTAACTGCATGTATTGACCCCCGGCCTTTTTTTGTATTAAGTAAGGCACAGGGCAAAGCCCGATCATAAAAAGTTCGTAAAAACGAAATAAAAAACACACAAATAAAGTACTAGGTCCAGGGAGACTTACATGTTTAAAAATTCTAAGTTGGCTACGTCAGTCAAGTTAGCTTGCGTATTGGGTTCTGCACTCGCAGTATCTGCAAGCAACCTTGCCATGGCACAAGAAGCAACGAATGACAAATCTGCTGAAGAAGCAGTTGAGAAAATCTCGGTAACAGGCTCACGCATCGCCCGTGCTGAACTTTCTACTCCAGCCCCTATCGTGTCAATTGGCGCAGAGCAGCTTGCCCGTTTCGATACTCCAGATTTGGGTAGTATATTGGCAGAACTTCCAGCAGTTGGCGCAGGCTCAACGCTTATCGGGAACAACAACAGCAACGCGAACGCGGGTTTAAGTTCTCCAAACCTGAGAAACCTAGGTGTTAACAGAACACTAACTCTTGTAAACGGTAAACGTCACGTTGCTGGTGCGCCTGGCTCATCTGCGGTTGATACTGGTACGGTTCCAGTATCTCTTATCAAAACCGTTGAAGTTGTAACAGGTGGTGCATCGGCAGTATATGGGTCTGATGCAATCGCTGGGGTTATCAACCTTGTGATGCGTGATGATTATGAAGGCTTCGAAGTTAATGCCCAAGGCAGTACAGATACCAATGGTATTGGCGTTGAAAGCTTCCGCTATAACTTCCTTGCCGGTGCTAATACGGATGACGGACGTGGTAACGTTACCTTCTTCGTTGAGAATCAAAGAATTTCAGAGGTGTTAACACCTGAGCTTCAACAAGCGAGAGCGTTTGGTACAGTTATTAACCCAGATGATACAGCTGAAGACGACGGCGTTGCAGATAGACTGACAGTACCTTTTGTAGGTTCAGAGTTTATTAACAGCACCACCGTTTTGAACCCATTTGGTGGTGGTCCTCGCATTACCTTCAACCCAGACGGTTCACCGGTTGACCAAGTATCTCGTGACCTTACAAACAGCTTCGCATTCGGTAACTTTACTGAGCGATTTGACACAGTGTTCTTCGGCGAAGACTTTGAAAACTTTACGCCTAAGCAAGACCGAGTAACGGTTGCGTCAACGTTCAAATACGACATAAGCGACAATGTTCGCGTATATGGCGATATTAAATATGTTGATACTGACATCGAGCAACAATTCCAGCCATCGTTCCGATTCGGTAATATCACTATTGATGTTGAAGACAATGCGTTCCTAGACCCAGCTACTAGAGCGCGTCTACTAGACGGCGGTCAAACAAGTGTGAGCGCAGCGCGTTTCTTCACTGATATTGGTAACCGTTCTGCATCTAATGACCGCTCTATGTTTAGAGTTGTGACAGGCTTTGAAGGCTTCGTTGATGTTGGTGAAACCATGTTAGATTACGATATCTCGTATAACTATGGTCAAACAGACAACACTCGTCGCACGCTTAACGACCTAATCCCAACCAACTTTGTAGCAGCAGTTGACTCAGTCATCGATCCAGAAACTGGTTTAGCAGCTTGTCGTAGCCAAGTGCCTTCAGCGCAAGGTGAAGGCTATGAAGATCCTGCGCTGGTTAATGGCGGCAACTGTGCACCGCTGAACATCTTCGGTTTCAACCAAGGTTCAGATGCAGCAAAAGATTTTGTTTCTGGCAACGTAACGCGTGAGGATAGCATTTCACAAGAAGTATTCTTAGCCCAGTTCTCTTTTGATACGTCTGCTTTCCTAGAGCTACAAGGTGGCGCGATTGGCGTTGCATTTGGTTATGAAAACAGAACTGAGACGTCTGAAACAACCACTGATGAATTTACTAAAGCAGGTTTCTTCCTAGGCGCAGCGACGCCAGATGAAGAAGGTAGCTTTGATGTAGATGAATTCTTTATGGAAGTTCGTCTTCCCATCTTAGCAGATATGGAATTCGCTAAAGAGTTGTCTTTAGATGCTGCATTCAGAACGGCTGATTACTCTCACGCGGGTACTGCCGACGCTTGGCAGGTTGGTTTAGTCTACGCACCGTTTGACGACGTGAGAGTACGTGCACAGATTGGTGAAGCGGTACGAGCGCCTAACGTGACTGAAGCATTTAGTCCTCAATCACCTGGTTTCGCTAATATCAACGATCCGTGTGATGCCGACAACATTTCGGAAGATCCAGATAGAGCGGCAAACTGTGCTGCCTTGGGTATTCCTGAAGGCTTCCAAGCAAACGATAACGTAAGTATTGACATCATTTCTGGCGGTAACCCAGACCTAGATTCTGAAACAGCGAAAAGCTTCACTTACGGTGTTGTATATACACCTACGTTCCTTGAGAACTTCTCTGTTACAGTAGATTACTATGATATTGAAGTAGAAGACGCGATTACGTTTATCCAGCCGCAAGATATTCTAGACCTTTGTGTTAATGGTTCTGCTGGTCTAGACGCTGCATTCTGTGGACAGATTACCCGTGACCCTACTACCAACGATGTTGACCTTGTAACGTCTGGTTATGCTAACGCCGGTGCTCGTACATCACGTGGTGTTGACTTCCAAGTTCGCTACCTTGCTGACTTAGCAGAGTTTGGTTTAGACCTTCCTGGTGAAGTTCGTTTCAACGTGTTCGGTACTAGAAACCTTGAACTTAACCTGTTTGCTTTCCAAGACCGTCCAAATGAAGCAAATGCTGAAGCTGGCGAAGTAGGTGATTCTCGTGACCAGCTAAACACGAGTGTTGACTACAACGTTGGTGATTGGAACTTCAACTGGTCAAGCCGTTTCCTTGAAAGAGCAGCGCGCTTTGACGTTACACCTGAGGCACTTGGTGGTGCAGGTTCAACTGAAGATTTGGATATTCCATTCGTTGGTTCAATCTGGACTCATGACTTAGGCGTTCGTTACAATGTAAACGATGACACTAGCGTATTCGTTAACATGCGTAACGTGTTTGATAAAGTACCTCCGGGTTACACGTTCAACCCACTTTACGACTTAGTGGGTCGCAGAATAACAGCTAGCGTTCGTATGAGCTTCTAAGAGCTCCTTCTAACTAACGTGTTATTTTAGAAAATTAAAGTGAAAAGCCTGCGCAAGCAGGCTTTTTTTATACCAGTTTTTATACCAGTAATGTCCCGCTCATGATGTGCTTATTGTAAAACGCATCTCATAACAGGTATTTCTCTTCGATACACACCGCTTACCTTAAATTCCTTTTCAATGCACTTCTTAACGCAGTTCTGCGGTTAAAAAAAATACAAATTAATTAATTACGTCCGGCGTTCTCGCCAAAAATGAAATTTTTTTTAAAATGTAATCAAAAAACGTAACATGTTAAATAATGTGAGGTTTTGTAAATTTCGTATCTTTATTTGTACAAAATTTGCAAATAAGTGAAAAAAAATTGAACTTTCTACGTGTTTCGTAATGCATGGTGTGTTGACCGCTCGCTTGTGTTGTGGGTATTATCCGGCTCGAGGTTTCCACCTTAACTATAATAAATCGTTCTAAACGACTCATAACTACCTCAGACAGTAGGTAGCCCAGGGAGACATACATGTTTAAAAAATCTAAAATCGCCACTTCTATAAAGTTGGCGGGCGCACTTAGTTTTGCAGCTGCTGCAAGCATCAGTGCACCGGTTTTCGCTCAAGAAGACGCTCAAGTTGATGAAAAGAGCGTAGAGAAAGTTCAGGTTGTTGGTTCGCGTATCCGTAAAGTTGACTTCGTAAGTAACGCACCAGTAGCAACAGTTGGCATCGAGCAGTTCGAACTAACTAACTCAGTTAACACTGAAGCACTTCTTAACACACTTCCTCAAACAGTTCCTGGTCTTGACCGTTCATCGAACAACCCAGGTGGCGGTATTGCAACTGTTGACCTTCGTGGTTTAGGTACTAACAGAACGCTTGTACTTGTAGACGGCATTCGCGCTGTTCCAAGCACAGCTGGCGGTACGGTTGATATCAACACTATTCCAGCGGCGCTAATCGAGAACGTTGAAGTTCTTACTGGTGGTGCATCAGCGGTATACGGTTCTGACGCGGTAGCAGGTGTTGTTAACTTCTCGCTTAAGAAAAACTTTGAAGGCGTAGATTTCAACACAAGTTTTGAAACCACCGAAGAAGGCGATGCTGAAATTTGGAACGGTTCATTAACACTTGGCGGAAATTTCGCTGACGACCGTGGTAATGTTGTAATAAGCATGCAGTACACTGAACGTTCAGCGCTTTTTGCTGATTCTCGCGCTATTTCAAGCGTTGCGTTAACTGATGCTGCAGACGAAAACGGCAACCTTTTCCTTGAACCATTTGGTTCGTCAGGTGTCCCTGGGACATCGATTTTCAGTAGTGCATTCCCTGATTCATTTGGCGGTGCAGCTATATTCAATCAAGACGGTAGTATTCGACCGTTCGTTAGAAGTGGTGCGGTAAACGACCAATATAACTTTGCTCCGGTAAACTACCTTCAGCTACCTCAGCAACGCCATAACATTACAGCAATGGGTCATTTTGAATTAAATGATACAACTGAACTGTATGCACGCGGAAGCTTTGCAAATAGTGATGTTCCTCAGCAACTTGCCGCTACACCGATATTTGAAACTTCTACTTTTACACTTGATGGTAACCCGTTCATCGACCCGGCAGCACAGCAAATACTTTCAGATGCTTTCGGTGACTCGCAACTTGATGCAAACGGCAACCCAGTACTTAATGCTGCTGGTGAAGAGGTTCTAGCTGACATTGATGGTGACGGAATTGCTGATACTGCATCTGCACTCCTTCGTCGTCGTCTTCTAGAAGTTGGTCCACGTATTGTTGAAGATGACAATACTATGTTCTCTATGCTAGCTGGGCTTCGAGGTTCTTTCGGTGATTCTGCTTGGACTTATGATGCATACTTCCAAACTGGCCGTGTAAATCAAAACTCTATCCAACTAGGTAATGTAAATGTTGGTCGATTCCAGCAATCCTTACTCCTTAACACTGACCAAGAAACGGGCGAAGTGATACTTGATGCCAACGGTAATCCTAGCTGTGCCGATCCAAGTGCGAACGGCGGGTTAGTAGGTTGCTCACCAATGAATCTATTTGGTGAAGGCAATATCTCTGACCAAGCAGCAGACTTCCTTCGTACACGTGTTAATTCATCATCAGAGTATGAACAAAAGCTTTATGGCTTTAACATCAGCGGCGACACCATGGATTTCTTTGAACTTCCTGGCGGTCCAGTTGGTCTAGCATTTGGTTTTGAACGCCGTGAAGAAAGCTTCTCGTTTGACCCGTCACAAGATTTGGCTGCAAGCACCATTGCAGGCTTTAACGGTTCAGGTCCAGTATCTGGTGAGTTTGATGTAAACGAGTATTTCGTTGAAGCATACGTACCGCTTGTAGAAGGTCTTGAGTTTGCTGAGCTAATCGACCTAGAACTAGCCTATCGTTACGCTGACTGGTCAACAGTTGGTGGTGTAGACGCGTTTAAAATTGCCGGTTCATGGACAATCAACGACGTAGTTCGTGTACGTTCAAGCTTTAACCGTGCTGTACGTGCGCCAAACATTGGTGAATTGTTCTCTCCTCAGAACGAAGGCTTCCCGCCTGCTGAAGATCCATGTTCATCGCAAGCAACTGACCAATCAGCTGCAGTAAGTGCAATTTGTACAGCTACTGGTGTTCCAGCTGATGCAGTATTTACTCCTACATTAGACGCAATTTCTGGTCAGACTCGCCAGATAAGTGGTGGTAATCCGAATCTTCAGGAAGAATCTGCTGATACCTTCTCTTTAGGTTTTGTTGTTACGCCTATGGATGATTTAAGTGTATCAATCGATTACTTCGACATTGAAATTGAAGACGCAGTATTCGGCTTCGGTGGTGGTACTAACAACGTTCTACAGAAGTGTTATGATCCAGAAGATGAGCTAGGCGGTGCAGGCTCAGCATTCTGTGACGTAGTAAATCGTCGCCCTGATGGCTCTATCGATTTCGTAGAAATCCTTAGCCAGAACGTTGGTGCGCTTAAGCTAACTGGCTTCGACGTTGTAGCTGACTATGCAGCGGAAGTTGCTGGCGGCAACATGCGTATTAACTACCTTGGTACATACACAACCGAGAATTCGTTCCAAACAGCTGTTGGTGAGCCAGTAGTAGATTGTGCTGGTACATTCGGTAATACCTGTGGCGAGCCTACTCAAGAGTACAGCCACCGTATGACAGTTAGCTGGGGTATGGATGATTTCGACGCTCAGTTACTGTGGCGCTTTATCGGTGCAACAGAAGATGACGCCGACGGTACTACATACTTCCAAGAAGACACCGGTTCATTCAGCTACTTCGACCTTTCTGGTACATACCACTTAGGCGAAAACTATCGCTTGAATGCAGGTATTCGTAACTTGTTCGATCGTGAAGCGCCACGTTTTGGTGGTAATGCTGAGCAGTCAAACACTTACCCTGCAACATACGATGTGTTCGGTAGAACTTACTTCGTAGGTGTTACTGCTAGCTTCTAAGCTTAGTTGTTAGACAAAAAGGTGGGCATTATTGCCCACCTTTTTTTTTACGTAAAAGGTAGATAATGAACTCAGTAGAAGAGTGGAACCAATATTGGAACAGTGCCAGTGCACCTCAATCCGATGCCTTGTTTACAGACGCTGAAGGTAAAGCGATAAATGATTTTGTTGTCTTTTGGGAAGACTGCTTTAGCGACAGTGATAAAGACTCGCACATCCTTGATGTAGCATGTGGTTCTGGTGCGTTATTCAAAAGTCTGTCTAACTTACCCTTTAGCAATATCGCGGGGATTGATTGCAGTGAGCATGCACTAGCGCTTTTTAAAGAAGCCTTTCCTCACTCCCGCACTATGCTAAATTCATCTAAAGAGCTTCCCAGCGACGTTATAGGCACCTTTGATAAGGTTGTCAGCCAGTTCGGTATTGAATACTTGGGTAAAGAGACGTTAGCCAAATTGCCGTCGCAGCTAAAGAAAGGCGCAGAATTCGTCGCGCTTTGTCATTATCAAGATGGACACATTCACAGCCGCTATGCCGCTGAAAAAAATGCGCTGGTGTTGCTGTCTGAATTAAAGGCAGTTGAACAAGCAAAACAACTGGCAACTGACTTATTTGTGAACCCAGACAGTGTTTTGCCGTCGATGTCGGCTTACTTCAAAACTCTTGAGGCTAATAAGCAGCATTGGAATGGGGGGGCTTTACACTTTATTCAAGGCGCTTACCAACTGCTTGGAAACTATAAGCAATACAATAAGAATGATATTGTGAATTGGATAGAGGGTATGGATAAGCAGCTACAGCTTGCTTACCAGAGAGTATCGGCCATATGTGACGTTGCGCTTTCAATGCAAGATGTAGACGATATTATTGCTATTTCCAATCAAGACCATCAATGTTGGACTGCCAAGCCCTTTTATATGGCTAGTAGCAAACTTCCCGTAGCATGGGAACTAAGATTCAAAAAAGTGTAGCAACTATGTACGACCTACAAAAAACCTTGAGCCTGCATCAAGAGGGTAAATTAGACATCGCGGCAAAGAGTTACCAGGCTTTGCTCGCAAAGAGCCCTAATGATATCAATGTCAATTTTCTGTATGGAAAGCTGCTCAACGATACACAGCAGCCTAAAAGGGCAGAGGCATTATTGCGTAAAGCATATAGTGCGGTCTCGACAAATGTGGGCATTTTAACAGAGTATGCAAAATGCATGTTGTCGTTAGGTAAAGGCGAGGACGTCATTGGCCTACTGTCGAATCATTGTAAAACATCGGTAGAGCTGTCAAAGCTCTTTCTTAAAGCGCAGCACCTTGTGTGTAATACCGCCGAACTTACCCAGCACTATCATAAACAGTTATCGTACTGGAATGACTCAAGCAGCCTGATGCTAGTGATGGCTCAGCTTTGTGATGATAGGGGAGAGCACACTGCTTCATGTGATATCTACCTTAAGATTCTCAATAAAGACCCTAACAATGTATTAGCTCTTCATAATTTAGCCACAATTAAGAGACGGCTAGAGTTGCCTAATGACGCTCTTGTGTTACTTAAACGAGCACAAACACTGGGTCTCGACTCTTTTCAGTTGCACCATAATCTGGGTAATGCTTTTTCTGATCTCAATGATATCGACAGCGCAATAGCCGCATATTCAAAAGCGATATCGCTTAACGCCTATTATATTGATAGCTACAAAAATTTAGCCGCCCTTTACAGTGAATCAGGCGACATTGGCTCTGCAGTCGCGCTGTATGAAAACGCTATATCTGCCAATACAGTATCTAAAGACATCATTCTAGAATTGATAAGAAACTATTTACGTGTAGGAAACACTGAAAAAGCAAAACTGCTGATTTCAAAATATTTTTCTGCTGGCGAGGGCTTTGCAAAAGACAGTGTTGATTTATATGACACTGACACCGACACCGACACCGACACTGACGGGGACATTGCGCTGGTTAATGCCGAAATAAAATATCTAGAAAATGATATTGCAGGTGCTTTTGATGCGCTATTTGGCACAACAAAGGACATAAAGTCAGACAAGGTACTGCTTCAGTGCGCAAAGTATGCAATTCAAACAAACAATACGTCTTTTGTTTTAGAACACATGCCTGAACTCACCAATAATAAAGACAGTGCAGTGATGGCAAAAGCCTATCTCACTCTTGCCGAGCGTTTGTCAGGCCAAAACGCCCATAGGCAAAGTTACTGTCACTATGAAAGCCTAGTTAAGACTTTTGAACTTCCCGATGCTATATCTCGTGATGGTGCTGCCGATTTTTGTAATAAGCTAAGTGCCTATCTATCCACTCAACACACAGCCAAATCTGCGCCTTTGCAACAGACATTGAACGGAGGAACTCAGACTAGGGGCAATATATTCTCTCAGACTGACAACGAGCTCATTGTATGCTTAAAAGCATTTTGCGAACAGTCAATTAAAGACTATATAAGCGAACTTGATAGAGTCGCGCAGGCTCATCCATATCTACCCGCGTTGTCTAACGACATAAAATTTGTCGGTGCCTGGTCGGTAAATTTGAGTAACAAGGGGTACCACACAAACCACGTGCATCCAGAAGGCGGCTTGAGTGCGGTGTTTTACGTAGATATACCTAATACTCTTAGTGAAAGTAATGAAGAGGGGCATCTCGTGTTTGGCAAGCCTAACTTTGATTTGCCCCAAGATTTAACCCATGAATATTCAGTCATGCCAGAAATAGGTAAGCTGGTTGTGTTTCCCTCTTACTTTTGGCACGGAACAATCCCTTTTCATTCATCAGAAAAACGACTGACTGTCGCCTTCGATGTTTCATCCTAATTAACCTACTTCAAATCATTGACGAGTAACTAATGAATACCCCTTTTAACAATGACATAGACCTGAGTGATTTTAAAAATACCTTCGCTGATAATGGCAAAGTAAGAGTTAACGATATATTGCCCTTCGAAAATGCTGCGCATTTATATCAAGCTCTGAGTGAGCGATTTGTATTTGATAATGCTATGGCGATAGATGGACAAAATATTGTTGTTTCGCCAGATGAATGGAAAGCGCTTACAGACGAGCAGAAAAAGCAGACCTACTTCAAATTAATGGACAACGCGGCAAAAGGAAATGGATTCTCCTACGGAAGAAAATACATTACCGCTGATGAGCCCGACGAACTTATTAGGTCGTTTTATACGGTATTAAACAGTGAAGATGTTCTCAATGTGATGAGCGACCTCACTGGTGTTGGAGAACTCAATTATGCCAGTATGCAGGTAACGCGCTTTATACCCGGGCAGTTTCTTACTCGTCATAAAGATGTTGTAGATGCTGAGGGACGTAAATTGGCCTATGTATTTAACCTATCTCCCGAGTGGCATCCAGATTGGGGAGGACTGCTTCAATTCTTTAATGAAGATGGTACTACCAGTGAAAGTTGGACGCCAAACTTTAATACGCTCAGTCTGTTTACCGTTGAAAATATTCACAGCGTGACGTATCTAACTCCGTTTGCTAAAAAACCAAGGTTTTCAATAACAGGCTGGTTTGGCAAGCGATGACGGTTCGGTAAGGCGCTTCTTCGCAGACTTTATTTACAAACTAACAGTACACAAAATGCATTGTTGGCATAACGTTTGTTTTTTAGTCAGACGACGCTTCATTTCAATGGTGTAAACATAGTGTTGCTTGACTAACCCTCACATTCCGTGTGAGTATAATAGGTTCGTAGTGCTGGTTAGCGCCTCATGCACTACATATTTGAAACAACATTGTAAAAATTTAATACGCCCCTTGCCCGAATATTTTCCTATCGGCGAGGATTCAAATAAGAAATTTGGTTGGGAACTATGTCCAAAATGAGCAAGAGAACTCTTATTGCTTCTACTGTTACAGGTGCATTCGCACTAACAGGTAGCGCAGTCTCTGCAGATACCCTTGATGATCTTCACAGAGAAGAAGCAAAAATTCATGCGGCTGCAGCGAAATCGCAAGAAAAAATCAACACGTTGTTTGAACAATCTCAAGAACTACTTGTTGAGTATCGTCAAACAGTAGACCAGACAGAAAACCTCAAAATCTACAATGATTATCTAGCTAGCCTTGTTGCTGACCAGCAGCGCGGCATCAACTCATTGCAACGTCAGATTGACAGCATTGAAGAAACTAAGCAGGGCATCGTTCCGCTTATGTTCCGCATGATTGATAGCCTAGAGAAGTTTATCAAACTAGATCGTCCTATTCACTTAGACGAGCGTCTTCAGCGCGTTGAGCGTCTTCGCGACCTAATGGCTAACTCTAACGTTACTGTATCAGAGCAGTTCCGCCAGGTACTTGAAGCGTACCTTGTAGAAGTTGAATACGGTACTAAGATCAATTCATACCAAGGTACAATCGATGATGCAGGTACAGAAGTAACTGTTGATTTCTTCAACCTTGGTCGTGCAGCACTGCTTGCGCTTTCTCTTGATCAAACTCACGCGTGGGTTTGGAACAACGAGAGCCGTGCATGGGAAAAACTTGGTGATGAATACCTTTCATCAGTTGTTGATGCAGTTAAGATGGCTAATGGCGTCGTTCCTGCAGATCTCATCAAACTACCAATTAGTGCAGCGGAGTAATAGTTAATGAAACCAGTATTCAAATCTCTTTTAGCCGCTGTGACACTTGCAGTTGCGGCAACCGGAGCACAGGCTCAGGAAGCAAAGAGCCTTAAGGATCTGCTTGACCAGGTTCAGCAGAACCGTGTTTCTGAAGCACGCTTAGACAAGCAACGTGAGGCTGAGTTTCAGTCTGCTCGTGCTGACAAGCAAGCGCTTCTAAGAAAAGCACAAAACGAACTAAAAGCAGAAGAAGATCGTGGCGATCGTCTACAACAGCAATTTTCTGACAACGAAGTAACGTTGAACGAAAAAGCGGCTGAACTAGACCAAGCTACAGGTACTCTTGGTGAGATGTTTGGTGTTGTACGTCAAGCGTCATCAGAAGCATTTGGTCGTATCTCTACGTCAATTGTAAGTGCTCAATACGCAGGTCGTGGTGAGTTCCTTGCTGCAATGTCAGAAGATTCTAAAGGTCTTCCTAACATTCAAGAACTAGAAGACCTATGGTTTGCACTTCAGAAAGAAATGACTGAAGGCGGTGAAGTTGTTAAGTTTACTACTGAAGTTGTAAACCTAGACGGCGGTTCATCTCAACAAGAAATCGTACGTGTAGGTACGTTTAACCTTGTTGGTGCAGACGGTTATCTTGCATACGACGCAGAAGCAGAAGTTGTACAGCCTCTTGGCCGTCAGCCAGATGGTCACTTTGTATCTTCAGCAAATGACTTAGTATCTGCTACTTCTGGCCTAGTTCCTTTTTATGCTGACCCTTCTCAAGGTGCGATCCTTGGTCTGTTAAAGCAAAAAGCAACTATGTCTGAGCGCTATCACGCTGGTGGACCGGTAGGTTACACAATTACAGTGATGCTAGTTATCGGTTTGCTTATCGGTGTTTACAAGCTAATTACGCTTACTGTTGTTGGCGGCAAAATGCGCTCACAGCTTAAAAACGTAAACAACCCGTCTGAAGGCAACCCTCTTGGTCGTATCCTTAAAGTATACGGCGAGAACAAAAATGCTGACGCAGAAAACTTGGAACTTAAACTTGATGAAGCTATTCTTCGTGAACTTCCACGTATCGAAAGCGGTATCAACGTAATTAAGATCTTCGCAGCGATTGCACCTCTACTAGGTCTACTAGGTACAGTACTTGGTATGATTGAGACATTCCAAACCATCACATTGTTCGGTACTGGTGACCCACGTATGATGGCAGGAAGTATCTCAATGGCTCTTGTAACTACAGCTCAGGGTATCATTGCGGCACTACCGCTAATCCTTACTCACAGCATCGTAGCTTCTCGCAGCAAGTCAATCATCCATATTCTTGATGAGCAAACTGCGGGTATCGTAGCTGCTCACTCAGAGTCGGAGAAGGCGTAATATGAATTACCTGATTGGATTATTTGAATCGGTCAGGGACTTTATCGCTACCGGCGGTGACGTGCTTTACTTCGTCGCTGCCGCGCTCTTTCTCATGTGGGTTTTAATGATTGAGCGTTATTGGTATTTAACCTCTGTTTTTCCAAAGGTGAAGAAAAACATCATCGCTAATTGGGATGCACGAGCAGATACTACTTCATGGTATGCGCATAGAATCCGTGACGCGTGGATTTCTCAAGCGTCAGACGACTTAACCGCAAGAATGCTAATCATAAGAACGATTATTGCAATGTGTCCTTTAATTGGACTACTTGGAACAGTAACCGGGATGATCAGCGTTTTCGAGACAATGGCCACACAAGGAACCAGTAATGCACGTCTTATGGCATCTGGTATCTCTATGGCTACAATCCCGACAATGGCGGGAATGGTAGCGGCGCTATCTGGGCTGTTTATCAGTTCACGTCTTGAAGCGAAAGTGAAGCTGGCAAGAGAAGGGCTAGTTGATAGCCTGCCACATCATTAGAGAGAGAGATTATGCCTCGAAAAGTCAGAACCGAGGAAGAAGATGCACAGATTGACATGACTCCCATGTTGGATATTGTCTTTATCATGCTTATCTTCTTCATCGTTACCACTGTTTTCGTTAAAGAAGCAGGGATTGAAGTTAACAAGCCAGATGCGAATCAGGCGGTTCTTCACAAAAACGCAAACATCTTTATCGCCGTAACGGAAGATGGGAATGTTTGGTTAGATAAACGTGAAGTAGCGCCAGATAGCGTAAGAGCGAATATAGAAAGACTGCTTACCGAGCAGCCAACTGACTATGTAATCATTCAAGCTGATGTTAAAGCGAAGCATGGTTTAGTAGTTGAGATCATGGATCAGGTCAAAGCCGCTGGCGTTGACCGAGTCTCGGTAGCGGCAAGGGGATAAGATGTTACGTATAATTGTATCTATATTATTAGGTGCTGGTGTTGCATTTGCCCTATTCGTTCTTATGGCCAAGCTGATTGAAAACTCATCTAGGCCAGCAGACGAAGTGCCGCCTGCACCCGTAATCGATATTGTGATGCAGGAACCAGACGACCAGACGCAAACACGTCAACGTGTTCCGCCTCCACCGCCGCCTCCGCCTCCACAGCCTCCTAAAATGGAGCAAGTAGAGCCAGAAGCTGCGGAGCCAGATGCAGATGGGTTTAGCTTAGCTATTCCTGCTATCGATACTGGCGGCGTAGGTGTAAACATCGGTGGTGTTGGTGCTATGCAGCGTGACGGTGAAGCAACGCCTATCGTTCGTATCGATCCTAAGTATCCGCCGCAAGCAGCCAGAGATGGCCGTGAAGGTTGGGTTAGGTTATCTTTCACTATCAACGAAGTTGGTGGTGTAGACGATATCGAAGTTATCGAAGCAGAACCTAAGCGTGTATTCGACCGCGAAGCACGTCGTGCTCTTCGCAAGTGGAAATACAAGCCTAAAATTGTTGATGGCAAAGCTGTTAAGCAAACCAACATGTTTGTACAGCTAGACTTCAAACTGGAGCAATGATAATGATGAAACGTTCATTCAAAATGTCAGCCGTTGCTTTAGTGCTAGGTGCAGGGGCGATGTTCACATCGTCTGCTGCCTTAGCGCAGTCATCTGCTGTAGTTTGTCCTGGATACGAAAAGGGCAAAACAACACTGGTTGGCGAGCGTACTGGTAAGAAAGTTCAGAAAGCCTTTGAGTTTTACAATGAAGACCAAGTCGATGAAGCGTTGAATATCCTTTATGATATTGACCCGTCTGATGACTTTGACAAGTCTTATGTAAAGCGCTTCATCGGAAACCTGCTTGCAGCGCAAGAAGGTAAAGGTGCCAAGGCTTATGGATATCTTGCAGACTCAGTTCAACCGAAGGTACTTAACGACCTAGAGCATTCTCAAACACTTAAATTATTAGGTGACTTGAGTATGCAGGAAGAAAAGTTTACTGACGCGGTTAAGTGGTACAACTCGTGGATGGATTTCACGTGTAAAGAAGACGCTGATGTGTATACGCGTTTAACTCAGGCTTATTATGAATCTAAGCAATTAGATAAAATGATTGAGCCAGCGGATAAAGCGATTGCTTTATACGAAGAGCCAAATAAAAACCCGTATGTGCTAAAGCTTACTTCGTACTACGAGCGCAAGATGTTTCCTGAGACAGTTGCTGTAGCAGAAGAGTTGGTGCGTAACTTCCCTGAAGAGCCACGTTGGTGGAGTCAGTTAGGTTTCTTTTATCTTTCAGTGGAAGATTATAAGAAAGCACTTTCTACATTTGAACTAGCACACATGCAGGGCTATCTAGAAAAAGAAAGTGAAGTTAAAGCACTTTCTCAGCTTTACCAAACTAATGGCATGCCGTATCGCGGTGCCAAGGTAATGGAAAAGTTCATGAAGTCTGGTTTGCTAGAAGAAGATGAGAAGTTGTTAGCAAGTCTTGCTAACGCTTATCACTCTGCGAAAGAATTCAAAACTGCTGCGTCACTTTATGGCAAAGCCGCTAAAATGAGTTCTGATCCTGACCTTTATAAGAAGCAAGGTACATTGTTACTTGTTGCTGAAGATTATAAAGGTGCTATCTCTGCGCTAGAAAATGCGCTAGAGAGAGGTATCGAGAAGCCGGCTAAAGTTCACTTCACGCTTATGGAAGCGAACTTCTATGCAGGCAACTACAGAGAAGCCTTCAGACACATCCAAGAAGCTAAGAAAGATCGCTCACTACGCCGTAACGCCTCAGCGTGGGAACCTTACATCAAGGAAAAAGCGAAGAACCGTGGTATCAACATTTAATTGTTAATACCAACGCTTAGTAAGAAAGCCTCCTCACGGAGGCTTTTTTGTTTCTGAGCATTTTATAGATGAACTAATCAGGTGCACTTTTTCTATAGGCCTGTATAAAAGCCGACGGTATAAAAGCGGAGGCTGAAGCTATAGTCAAAGTGAGAGTAGAACAAAGAAGAAAGATCAAAGAAAAAAGAATTAGAGCCTGCTTTGCTGCAGTTACCAGCCTAACTATTCGCTATCAAGATAATAACAGCGTGCCGATAATAACAGTGTGCCTAATCTGCCATCTCAAGCCTGATGATAAAGCGGCTAATAATTTCTTTTAACGCAGCAGTTGTTCCTTTTTTCCCTTTTGTTTTTAGCGTGTTAGAGAGTGAATCATAGTTAGGGCGGGGTTGTTGTAGAAGTTTTATCAATTCACTTTGTACTTCATTAGCTTGGTTGCCGGTAAATTCTCCTATTGCAGTAAAGAGTGCATCAAAGAATGAATCTGAAGTAGAACGCGTTTTTTGCTGATCTCTTTTTGGTGTACGTCTGGTTAATGTACTTTTGCTTAATGTACTTGTGTTTAATGTACTTTTGTCCAATGTGTTTTTGTTTAATAAATCTTGGCTTTGTGTATCAGCGTTAGATTCAATATCAGTCAGCTTATTTGCGCTTACTGCCTGTGCAGATAGTTCATCCACTGTAGCGGTATCTCTGTCATGTAAGGGGGCGCTCAGGTAACTCTCGGGGTATTCAGTGCAACAGAGTGCAATTGCATTTATCTCTCCCCAGATGTTATCTAGGCTTCGATAACCCGCTATAAAATGACGAAGTTTGGTAATACAAAGTAATTGCAGAGAAGCAGAGAGAGAATCATAGGTGGTTTGCTTTTTCTTTGCGTCGTATATGCTGGCTACTTCTGATGAAAGTGTTCGTGCTCGGTCAGAAAGAGGCGCTATTCGCAATACGCTTGTTTCACCACTCGCTTTGTTGGCTTTCTCACCTTTGTGTACGCATACAAATTCATTGTGTTGCCAAAATCTATCTAGTTTATCCTCTGAACCGTACGACGTGCTTAAGCTATCAATGTCAGCTTCCTTAGCAGCTTTTTCTATGGACGTTAAAATAGAGGTACCAAACCCTTTTCCCTGAAGTTCTGGACACACCGCAATACGGTTAATACGCCAATACTTCAACGTGGCAAGGGTAGGGTTTGCACTCATAAGCGTTAATTGCTGTGCGCCTAAATGTCCCTTAGGTCGACGTTCACCCGTTGCTATATTCTCAGCAATGTCTTTCAGTTTCTCGCCACCTTCCTCGTTAACAACCGCGGCACCAATTACTTTGGCATCCTGATACAATAAAAACACTATGAGGTCTGGGCTATCTAAGAGGCGCATTAAGTCATCAGGCGTGGTTTGGTAATGGGCAAGTGTTAATAGCTTCATCACGTCGCCCAGCGCTGTCTCACTGAGCCGTTGAAACCTTGTTTTGCTCAACGAGGTGTCACTAAACGAGTTAGTCGGGACTAATTGCGCTTCGACTGTTTTGTCGCCGTCTTCTTTATCGCATCCAAGAAACGATTCTGAATTTTCAGCACCTGTATCAAATAAACATGCTTTAGTGATAAAGCGTTCAATCGGGTCATGGTGCAACCAGCGAAGTGGCGTGTGTAACTCAACAATGTTGACAGATTTACCTTCACTCTCGTTTGAGTGAGCGTGTAATTTCGGAATAAGTTTATGAATAAAGCCGCTACCGCTGCCCTCATAACCTTGTAATGTGGTGCTAAGCAGCCACTGCTTATGATTTGTGATTATATTAAGCACTACGGGTATAGGTAATGAAGCTGCCTCATCAATAAAGACGATATTACAATGGCCGCTAGAGAGGACTGGGTTATCTGGTGCAACCCATTCAACGGTTCCCTCGCCAACGCACCGTTTTTTCTCGGGCGTTTTATCCAATACTTTATTCAAATTTTTATCTGAAGAAGAAAAAGGCTCAACATGCGGATGTTTGCTATCACCTTTGGTAGTTTTATTATGTTCGCACATTCGGTCAATCTGGCGGAAAACAGAATGTACGTTTTCAAACAGTGTGCTTGTTAGCAGAATATGTTGGCCTTCATTTAACAAGTGCCATATGAATATTCCTAATAGGCTTGATTTACCGCGCCCTCGGGGTGCCGCTACGAGAGTATGCAAATTATCCTCTTTAAACTGTGCACTCAGCGCATTAAATGCGGCTCTTTGGTCTTTAGAGCTGAATAAAGAGGGTATAAAGTGTTGGCTATCCTGGTAAGTCTCTAAATAACCCATATCCTGCTTTGCATCAAGATACGGTATATCTTGATTCGGTAGGCGGGTACCTTCAAGACTGTGAATTGCGGTGTGCTTGTCATCTAAAAGTAATGTTATAAATCGTTTTAAATAAGCACTCTCATTACTTTCGTAGCCGTATGAAATGAAAGAGGCATGGTGTTGCTGTGGCCACTTATTAAAAGAAGGGCAGGTAACAATGAGGCAACCGCCATGCTTAATAGTGCCAGCCAGCGCCAAAAAGTTGCCTGGATTAAAAGACTCATGGCAATGAAAAATGGCAATGTCCCGTTCAGAGCCCAATAGCATTTTTCTGTTTTTACCTTTTAATTGGCTCTCGCTAAACGCTTCTGCACGACACTGGACTGGTAGTTCAGCGAGCAATACATCAATAGTATTCTCGATAAACTCAATGTCGCCAGATATAACAAGGAGTCGGCGATGAATCTGTGGCCGTTCTGCATTGTTTTGTGCATTATATTCTACATCACTTTTTTGCTTTGCAGCCTGCGTGTAGTAGGGGGCGAGTAGCCAATCACGTAATTGTTGTAGCGCCATGAAGAGTTTTTTTCTGTATAATTGAACGCATATAGTAGCGATTTATATTAAGGAATTCGAATGCGCTTTCTTTCTCGGCGTTTAGTGATGCCAAACGACCTCAATTACGCCAACTCATTGTTCGGCGGTAGAGCATTAGAATGGATAGATGAAGAGGCCGCCATATGGGCTATTTGTCAGTTAGAAACCAATTGTTTGGTCACCAAGCATATAGGCGAAATTAGTTTTGAATCACCAGCTTTACAGGGCGATATCGTTGAGTTTGGTCTTGAGACCAAGGCAGTAGGGCGCACGTCTATTACGGTGAGCTGTTTAGTGCGTAATAAAGCCACTAAAAAGACGATTTGTTTTGCAGACGATATTGTTTTCGTTAAGGTGGACCCAGAGACGAGACAGCCGGCTTCTCACGGAAAGACATTAGAAGGGTTAATTGCGCAAACTGATGATGAAGTGCGCAAGCTCAATCTTAATATAGAGAATAGCTAAGTCGAGTTTAGTTCGTCACACTAAATTTGTAACGGCTTAGATTTGTAATAACCTAGATTAAATATGAACTTAGCTTAACGAGCGCTGCGCTTGACGGCGTGTTTCGAAGTGGTAGACTCCACGGCGTTCGTTAAGTTGATGACTTGTGCTCGTTTAATTCAAGCAGCTTGCACATGACGAGTGAGTCACTTGCGAATTATACCAAGGGGTGTCCGTTTTTCGGTCTGAGATCCACACTAGTGGGAACCCTTAAACCTGATCCGGATAATACCGGCGTAGGAATGGTTTACAATATAGCCTGATCACCTGCCGCTAAACCCGGATCTTTTTTCTTATTAAGAGAACAAGAGATCCCATGTACAAACAACTTTTCACACTCACTCTATTGGCAACCTCAATAAGTGCGATAGCACAAACTGAAGCCTCTGATAACGCTCAAAAAAGCACTGACACCAATGACGATATTGAAAAAGTAGTGGTGACGGGCAATTTTCGTCAAACTACCCTAGCTCAGCTTAGCGCCAGTGCAACCATACTGAATCAAGAGCGCTTGCGCAGCAGACAGCCTTCTCATGTTGACAGTATTCTCAATAGTATTCCCAACGTAAATTTTGCGGCAGGTGCCTCTCGCGGCCGCTTTATACAAATTCGTGGTATTGGTGAGCGTAGCCAGTTTGCTGAGCCGATTAATCCGTCTGTCAGTTTTATCGTTGACGAGTTTGATTTTTCTGGTCTCGCTGCGTCGGGCATTATATTTGATACTAAGCAGCTTGAGGTTTATCGCGGTCCCCAGGCCACGCTATATGGCACAGGAGCACTAGCCGGAGCCGTTAAGCTATCAAGCAATGAAACAGGCAGCGAGGCGCCTGACTATGTTGAAGCGCGAATTGGCAATAAAGATAGCTATCGCGTTGAAGCTGCCACTGGTGATGACATCAACACCAATTGGGGCTATCGCGTAGCGCTGGTTCATAATCGAAGCGATGGTTTCGTTGAGAATACGTTTTTAAATAGAGACGATACGAATAATATTGATGAGACTGCGCTTCGTTTCGCTATAGATGGAAATGTTGCTGACAACAGCACATTGGCATTGGCTTATCGTTGGTATGATATTGATAACGGCTACGACGCATTCTCTTTAGACAATGACAACAGAACGTTGTCTGACGAGCCGGGTTTTGACGAGCACCAAACCCACGCAGTAAGTGCCCGTTCTACCACCACCACTGGCGCAGGCGACCTTATCTTAATTGCGACACATGCTTCTCATAACATCGCCTATGGCTACGACGAAGATTGGACATTCACTGGTTTCCACCCTTTCGGCTACACATCCTTTGATGCTTACTATCGTGATGTAGAAACACAGACAGGTGAAATCCGCTTTGTTTCCTCTCGCGATGCTGCCCTGTTCAATGGCATGACAGATTGGACGGTAGGGGCTTTCTATAAACAAACTGAGGAAAACTTGCTTCGTCAATATACGTATTTAGACAGTGATTACGCCAGTGAGTTTGCCCCCACAACAACCGCGCTTTATTTAGAAACCGAAACCCGCTTAAGAGATGATTTAACGCTGGTAGCCGGTATTCGCGCAGAAAATTATGATTTCGATTTTGCGGATAATCGTGGCCTGACCCGCGATAACGATACCAATATGCTGGGCGGCAAAGTGGCATTGCAGTACACACTGGGCAAGCACTTTTACTACGGCAGTATTTCACGTGGCTATAAAGGACCTGGCTTTAACCCTGATAACCGGGTTAACGACGAACAACGGTTCTTCGATGAAGAATACAACGTCAATTACGAACTAGGATTTAAAGGGCCGCTGTTAACCCCTGACTTAACGGCCCGCGCTGCTATTTTCTACATGGACAGGACAGACACTCAAGTTAGCGATTTTGATGTAATTACTCGTGAAGACGGCACGGCCGGATTTATCGATATTATTGATAATGCCGATCTTGGAACCAACAAAGGGGCTGAGCTTGAGTTGTCATGGTTGGTTTCCGATGTATGGCAGCTAAGTGCGAGTGCAGGATATTTGTCAGCCACATTTGAAGGTTATACGTTAGCCGATGGCACGCAAGTAAATGAGCAGCGTCAGGCTCAGGCACCAAAGTGGACAGGTAACCTATACAGTGAATATGCGTTAACCGACAATGTAACGTGGCGAGTAGACATAGATTATAAAGACGAATATCGCTTTTCAGACGGACACAATGTGACGTCGCCATCTACCACGTTGGTGAACTCAGAGCTGGTAGTAAACCATGGCAACTGGCAAACCTCTGTGTGGATCCAAAATGCGTTCGACAGAGAGTATTACACGCGGGGCTTTGGCGGCTTTAGCAATGATCCAAGAGATGAATATGCGTTTGAAGAGCCGTATTATCAGCTTGGTAATGGCCGTCAATTTGGCGTAACTGCTAAGTATGAATTTTAAGGGAGTATGAATATGCAAGTCATGGTTGAATTGTCGTTATATCCGTTGGTGAATGAGTATATTCCTCCTATCCAAAATTTTATTGATAGGCTTAATAGCTATACTGAGTTAAGCATTAACACCTGTTCCACCAGTACTCAGGTCACTGGTGATTATACAAAGGTGATGGAAATTTTAGGAAAAGAGATGCAACGGACACACGAGGAAGTAGGGCAGGCGATCTTCGTCGCCAAATTTCTTAACTTTGATGCAATGCAATCAAGAAAGTCGTCGTAGTGGACGGCTTTCTTTCTGATTTTATTGCCCAAATAGCGGGCACCTCTCCATTAGAGTGGGTGGCCGTTGTGCTCGCACTAGGGTATGTGCTGCTTGCCGCAAAGCAAAACAGTTGGTGCTGGGCGTGTGCATTTGTGAGCACTGGCATTTACACCTGGTTATTCTGGCAAGTCACGCTTCCCTTTCAAGCTGCCTTAAACCTGTTTTACATGGCAATGGCCGGCTATGGATACTATCAATGGTCGAAGGGCAGCACAGCAGACGGGCAGGTTAAGCCTGTGCGTTCATGGGCTCTGTGGGTTCATTGTTTAATCGTGCCTGCTATGCTGCTGCTTGCGTGGGCGTTAGCTCAAGTTGCGGGCTCACAGTTTATTAGCGATTACTTACTCTTAGATGCCAGTATTAATTTACTCAGTGTTGTTACTACCTTTATGGTTGCCCACAAAATATTACAAAACTGGGTGTACTGGTTTTTTATCAACTTGGCTTCGGCCTATTTATATCTTCAGGTAGGGTATGCGTTATCTGCATGTCTTTTCCTAGGGTATGTGGGCTTTTCTATATTTGGTTACTATCAATGGTTCTCCCAATGGAAAGCACAAGATGACAGACAATCAACTGCTACAGCTGTTACATAAGCCTCTAGGGCTGTCTGCTAAGGCAAGTTTGTATCGCTGTCCTGCAGGGGCGGTTAACCATGTGTATCACTTGCTAGATGCCAACCTTAGCGCGGCGGTAAAATGGCTTGGTGACGATAACTTCAGTGGCGTAAAACGACGTGAGCAATTTGTATTGCAGCAATCCTTATCCCGTTTAGGCGCTGCGCCAGAACCCATTTGGTTGAGTGCTGACGAAACAATTTGGGTAGAGCTGTGGGTAGATTGTGACGCCAATCAGATAGAACAGGGCAACAGTGCTCAAAAGAGCTCTGTGCAGAAAAACTATAAACAGGCAAATAGTCAACCAGAGGCGTTAACACCTCAGCAAATGGCGCAGGTGTTAGCACAGCTTCATGCATTACCTGTTAGCGGTCATCCTCTGAATTTGTATGAACGTTGGCAGCATTATCTTGAAGTGGCAAACATTACATCGACAAGTGCTTTATTCGATAAAGTGTGTGAGCTAAAACACCACGTTATTAATAGCGAAAGAGCGTCCTGTGGCGACTCTGATGCCGAAAACAGAAGCAATGATAGTGTTGGTGAGAGCGACATCGTTATTTGCCACAACGATTTATTGAGAGCTCATGTATTAAAAGCGACGGCCACACCCCCTCTTCTGATTGATTGGGAATACGCTGCCATTGGCAATCGCTATTTCGATTTAGCATCATGTTGTTTAATCAATGGGTTTACAGATGCCGAAAGCCTTCAGCTAGTTAACACCTACGCCGATGAAATGGGCATTTGCCCACAAAGGGCATTGTCGCAGCATAAGTTGTTCACTGACATCGTGGATGTAACCAACGCGTTATGGCGCGCAGCAATGGATGCGACAGCGAATAATGAGACACTTTTGAATGAAAATTCAACGCATTGAGTGTAAATTAAGCATGAGAGCAGGGCAGCTAACAAAAAGTCTTTACCTTTTAATTGTCATACGTATAATGCACAGCGCGCTAGGGGTGTAGTTCGAATTGGTAGAACAGCGGTCTCCAAAACCGATGGTTGGGGGTTCGAGTCCCTCCACCCCTGCCACTTTCCCTCTGATTTATTTCTGGTTACTCTTTTACAAATTCTCGTAGAGCCTCGAACCTTAATGTAATTCCCTTTTATTCCTTGTTATTTAGTTCCCCATTTTTAATGTTTTCCAATTGTGCAAAGTCTGTGGAATACGATTAGTCATTCAATATCTCACGTCATTGCAGTACACTACGGATACGTTTCTACTACGCTATTTCTGCTTAAAGCATTAATCTAATTTGCCGGTATTATTATGCTCATTACGCCTTATCAACACGCTGTTTTGCAAGAGATGGGTATTCCCGTTTGGATATCTAAAGAGGCATATTTTGCCGCACAAAATAGTAAAGAAGGCAATGGGGCTAATAAGAATACGGGCGGTGAGAATACAGCTAAATTGCCTTCTAGAGAAAATGCGCCTGCTCCAGTATCTAGCAAGCCTATTTCACAGCAAGAAAAGCAGTCGAGACTTGATCAGCTAAGAGCCCATGTTGGTGGAGCGACTACTCATAAAGAAAGCCAACCCATTAAAGAAAACTCAGCCGCTAAAGAAAGCTCAGCCACCAATAAACCACAGCCTACTCAAAGCGATACCAGCTCCCAGTCTCAACCACTGGGTATACCGCTAAGTGCTAGTCAGAAAGTAGCAAGCGCAGCATGGCTTTCCGATCTCACTTTAGCCTGCGTGCAGCTAGGCCTCTCTTCGAGTCAGGTAAATGTATTCATTGGAACAACACTCAGTATTCATAATGACGCTATAGTTTTACCTGCACCGCCAACGCAGCTCAATACGCAGCAAAAACGAGACCTATGGCAGGCGTTAATATCAACTAGCCAAAATAGCGAGTAAGCACGAGTGCCAAACTTGACGATTGTAAACTCGCATACGCCATTAGATTCTCTTACCGAGGCCCATCGCATTCACGAGTCTGTGCAGGTAGAACCGTGGTCTTTTGCTACTTTTGAAGATTGCCTTACAGCACCTTATTACGGCGTATTCGCTTATCTTGAGGGAGAGGTTGTGGGGTTCGCCATTGTGCTTGAAGTGCTGTCAGAAGCTACGTTAATGGATATTGCTGTAGACAAGAAAGCAAGAGGTAAAGGACTTGGTAAAGCGCTGCTTACCTTCGTACTAGAGCAATCTAAACGACGCAGCATGGATGAGATGTGGCTTGACGTGAGGAAAAGTAATGAAGTTGCTATTTCCCTTTATAAACAGCTGGGATTTTCCTATATAGATACACGGAAAAATTACTATCCCACAGAAACAGGCAGAGAGAATGCCTTAGTTATGAAGTGGAGTAATGCTGAGCCGTAGAGTTTGTCACAGCCCTTTGACTTAGCCCACTAGGCCCACAGGACTGTTTCGCGATTAAAATGCATCCATTTAGCCCAAAACTCGTACAACAAAGACCAACACGCCCTAATTACAATCGCATTCGATAGCAAAGATGCTCGATTTTGATGATGAAGCCCCAAGGTATCTTAGCCTGTTAAGCTGTAACTAAAAGTTGACCATTTGGTCATATTCCGTTTTGCATTTTTCCGCCCTTCATTTCAATTAGGCTGGTTTTACCTTATAGTCGCGCTTTTTACAGATAATACCAGTGCAACTGCGGTAACACGCCGCGATGACGCACATTTTAAATCTCGCTGAGTGGGTAATTATCTATGCGGGCTGGTATAAGAGGTGCTCAATACCTCAGTGCGCAGCAACAGCGCAAATGTAGCCAATTGGATCTAATAACCATGCAACACACTTCCACAATAGATAAAACCCAGTCTAAAGGCATTAAAATGCTTTTAGTTGCCGTGCTGTGCTTGGGGTTTAACTGGCCCGGAATGAAAGTAGGGCTTGAGATAGTTTCCCCGCTGTGGATGGTGAGTTTACGCTTTTTACTCAGCTTACCAGTATTAGCGCTTTTTGTGGTGTTAACCAAGAAGCGGTTACCTATGCTCAATCGAAAAGACAGGTCCGTCATTCTTGTTGTCGCTTTTTTTCAATTTATTTTATCTATGGGCCTAATTACGGTCTGCCTCCAGTTTATTCCTGCAGGAACGGCGAGTATTCTCATTTACACCACGCCGCTTTGGATGTTGCTAATTGACACCTTATGGTACAAACAGCGTGCACCATCAAAGCGACTCATACTTACCGGTATATCCACCATTGGCTGCGCAATGATTTTGTTTGCATCTGGTGAGCCGGGCGCACGCCTGCCGTTGTTGGGAATGTTAGTCGCCTCTGCGCTTTGGGCTGTAGCAATCCGCAGAGTGTCATTTCACAAGTGGCAAGGTAGCGTAATCGAGGCAGTATTTTGGCAGTTCGCCATCGCAGGAATTGCTATGGTGGGATTAGCCTTGGCTTTTGAACCTATCCCAGACTTTGCACTTTACACATGGGCAGACTGGCTTCTATTAACCTACATTGGTCCTGTGGCGACAGGATTGGGGTTTGGGTTAATGGTGGCTGCTGGGCCTAAGCTTCCTCCTGAAAAAATTGTGCTTATTTCTACGCTGACTCCAATAGTGGGCTATGTAAGTTCAGTGATTATTTTACAGGAAACCTTATTGCCAATGGTGGTCGCTGGCGCAGTGTTGATGATTGCTGCACTGATAGTGAACGGGTTGTCACCGCACACGTTGAAAAAAGTGTTCCGGCTGCCCTAGGCGCTGTTTACTTCTTAAATAGAGTGTGTCTTTGCATGCTCAGATATAAATGAAGATGGGCTGCTTTACTCCCCTTTTTTGGCACGAACTATACAATTTCGACCTTTGTTTTTCGCAATGTAAAGGGCTTTATCTGCCCGTCTAAATGCGTCGACCACATCAGTTTGGCCTGTACACATGGTAAAGCCAATACTGGCACCCACTGTTCTATCCCCTAATTCTGAAAGAGAAAGCCCGTTGATGTCATCGTGTACGTTATTGAGCATATTATAAAATGTATTGTCATCCATATCTCGCGCAATAATGGCAAACTCTTCTCCTCCAAAACGGCCCGCTAACAGGTTATCGCCATTAAGCGCGTCTAATGTGTTTGCAACCTTTTTCAATACAATATCGCCCACGTTATGACCAAAGGTGTCGTTAATGGTTTTAAAATGATCAAGGTCGATAAGCGCTACCGCAATATTCCGGTCGCCTCCTACTAGGTCTTCAAAACTTGCGTCCACAAATAAGTCGACACTTCTTCTGTTTGGTAGGTTGGTAAGCGCATCTTTAGATGCTAATTCAGCAAGCATTCTGTTTGACTGCTCGAGTTCTAAGGTTCTCTCTTTTACTAACGACTCTAAGATGGACGTTTGTTCGCTTTTCATTCGTGCCACCTCCTTTTCTGCATCCCTTTCTTTTTGAAGTCGCTTTATCAAGTAATTGGAAGTTATTACTATCATGAACATGCAGGTCAGTAAGATCCCAGCCATGAAGGTGGCAACAGGGTCCCAGGTTGAGAGTGTATTATTGAGCGCGATAAGCACTAAAAACAAAGAGCTTACTGTTATGGGCAACATGGCAAGTGCAAACCGTTTTGCTATGTCTGACCCTCGCTTATGCTCCACTATAATTACCACAACAGAAATTATTAGGTAGGGAAAGAACAGTAAAACGGGAAGCCGTAACGCTAAATCTAATCCCAAGGTTTGCCATACAGCGATACCAATAAGCGGCAGTAAATAGCAAAACCACTTGATAAATTTTTCACCGTAAATCTGTCTGCCTGGTCTTTTCAATACCGTTACTATCACCCCGAAGGCAGAAAGTAGCAGTGCGTAAATACTGACAGCGTAGCTGATATCATTAAGTTCAGGGGTTTGAGGCCATAGTATTTCAAACGCGTAACCGAACACTCTGAAAAACCAAAAGGTGGTTGCAAAGATAAAAAGCGCGAAGCTTAAAAACGCAATTTTGCGCGTGGCAAAAAAGACCAAAAATGATAAGGCAGTCAATATGGCCATGGCACCAAAAAAGGCCATGTCTCGCTGTAGGGTATCGACATAGTCATTAATCACTTTCTCTGGTGTGGCAAGAGAGAAGTTGTAGCGAAGAATTTCACCCCGCATATGGCCGGTAAACGTCACGCTGCCATTAGCGGGTAATATTGATGGAAAGTGGTAATTCGGTAGGTTAATCTCTCTTGTAGAAAAGGGGAGTGCATCACCTGTGTTCCATACCCGTCTACCGTCTGATACCTGTAGGTGTTTAATAGCAGGAAACGTAATATTGAACCATACCGGTGTAGGTCTATTACTCTTACTTTTTACTTCTATTTTAAAGTGCAGATATTGACTGGGCTTCCTGTCTAAACCACTTGGGTCATCAACCCAATTTTCACGACCGGTTAATACAGAGGTGTTAGATATGGCGAACTGTGCATGCTCAGTGAGTGCTAACTCTTCATTCGTATCAATGAAAATTACATTACTGTTTACTGAAAAAACAAACACGCTGTAGAGCATGAATGTAAGAAACAGTTTCAACCTCACCATCGAAAACATCCTTTTAATATAATTTTCTACTATGTCTTTTTAGCACAAGAATGGATCCTAATCTTAACACTTTCAAATTAATACATGGCGTTGCATGTAAATTGACCATGCCAATGCGTTAATGTTTTACCCTAATTTCCCATATTCTTTCATAGGAATAAACGGTTTTAGTGTCAATAAGGTTAGGTGGCGGCGAGTAGAAGCAAGAGACAAGATTTCAACCCTGCCCCAAAAAAATCAGACAATATCAGAAAACTGCAGGCTGACGTCCAAGATAGTAAAGGCAAAAATAATAAAGGCAAAAAAAAGCCCGAGAATATCTCGGGCTTTGACTACATGTTTATGTTTTAAACTTATATTCTAAACGTGTTTTAGAACTTACCTCTAAGACCAGCAAAGAAGTTTGTGCTTGTATCATACACTGTAGGGTAAGTATTACCGTTACCTAGCGCTGGGCCAGCACCTGAGTAAACAGGAGGCTGTTCGCCAAGTAAGTTAAGTGCACCAAGCGTAAACTCGAAGTTATCTGACATGTAATACGTTGCCGAGATATCTAAGTAGTTAATAGCATTGAAACCGGTTTCTAGATTATCGTTTTCATCATCGTTATCGGTTGCACCAAAGTGTCTCCACGTTGCTGTAATATCGATGTCTAGCTCGGTGTTCCACGTTGCCATAAATCTATGACGGTATTCTGGGTTTGGCGCACCACACGCGTTACCAAAGAAGCCCGCACATTCAACTGCATCACCACCAGGGAATGGCACTGTATCTAGCGCATCAAGCAATGTTGCTGCGTAATCTAGCTTGATGTTGCCAAGCTCAGTATCAAAGTTATAGCCAACTTGTAAATCCACACCCGATGTTTCAAGGGTTGCAATATTCAAGTTTGTTTGCTGGAAACCAACACCAAACGTACCTGCTGCAAGTGAACCTGCAGATGAACGTGTGATTAGACCACAGAATGTTGGATCACCTGTTTCTAGACAGTTGTCAAAGATAGTCTGTGCTGGAATACCGGCAGAGATAGCGTCATCTACTTTAATATCGAAGTAATCGATACTGATTGAAAGGCCCTCAATGCTTTCAGGTGTAATTACAGCACCAAAGGTTACTGTGTCAGCAGTTTCTGGCGATAGGTTAGGGTTACCACCTGTTAGAGACTGTGTTTGACCTGAAATTACGTCAAGGATGCCGCCATACTGAGCCGCAGTTACACCCGTGCGCGCACAAGTTTCTAGTGACGCAAGAGGGTTACTACCCGCACACGGATCGTATAGCTGCTCACCACTTGCATCAGTACCTTTAGGACTTAAGTTTGGAAGACCGGTGTTTTGACCTGTGAATAAATCAATGACGTTAGGAGCACGCACCGCTCGTTGGAACTGTGCACGTAGTTTAACGTCTTCAACCGGTGTCCACGATAACTGATAGCCGTATGCATTGGTATCAAAGCTGTTGCTTGTACCATTGCCGTTTGCATCGTAATCAGAGAAGCGGTATTGCGCGCTCAGCACTAACTGCTCAGCAAAAGGTGCGTCTGAAAGTAAAGGAACTTGTGTTTCTAAGAAGAATTCGCGAACTTCAATAGAACCCTCAACGGCAAGAGTCGCACCGCCCACACCGGTAAAACCACCGCCTTGAACTTGGCTGATTTCATCAGGTGAAGAGGCTAGCGTATCTTTACGATACTCAACACCCATCAATAGGCCAATGCCATCGTCAGCAGTAGGTAACTGAATACCGTAATCGCCTAGGTTAGCTTGAATGTCTGCGCCAAACACTTTCTGTGAGGTTTCGCCGTTAACGATACCAATACCTTGAATGAAATCGAGCTGGTCTTGCGTAACTTGGCTCTCACCGCCTGGGCGTTGGAAAATGTTGTAAGGTACACAACCGCCAGATTGGTCAGTACACACGACATTGCCGTCGGCATCTGTAGTGGCAAGTAACGCTTGTTGTAGGTTAGCTACAACAAAATCGTTTGTAGAAGCGCTTTGATCGCGAGTTTCAGAGATTTGACCAAATACGTTCCAGGCCCATGTATCGTCGATAAAGCCTTTTAAGCCACCCACAAAGCGCCATGTGCTGTTTTCAAGACGAGAGTCACGAGCTCCACCTTCCACGTTACGGTGAGAAGCGGTCACGCCGCTAACAATGGCATTGTTGGCGATATCATCAGCAGAACAGCCAAAGATATCTGTAAACGCAATACCGCTGTTGCCTTGAATTAGTGGGTTACCACAGTTTATGTCATAAGCACCAATACCAAATGATGCACTCGGAGCAATTTGTGCGTTACTGGTGTTGTTAATAAATGAGAAGTCTGCATAAGCTTCTAGGTTTTCAGTTAAATCGTAATCGCCTTTCGCGTAAAAGTGATAACGCTCTGAAGGCCGTTGGAAGAAGTTTTGCGCACCAAAGTTAAAGGTTTGCGCAGGTCCGCCAGCGTAAGGAATGATGTTGCCATTTTCTTCTTGGAATGCAAAACCACCCGGGCCGCCAAATAAACGGAAGTTAGCAGAACCAACACAGCCTAGACCTTCAAAGCTAGATGCGCCGCTGCTTTGGCCAAGAGTACACGCAGAGAATACGCGGTCTGCTTGAACAATTTCATTTCTGTCTTCATAAGAAGCATAAATGGTTACGTTACCTTTGCCATCGCCTGTTGAGGCGCCGAACATGGTATAGATAAGAGTTTCGTCGCCATCCATGGTTGAACCAGGAATAGGCTGGTTAGCTGCGTTTAAAACGCCTTCGTAAAGACCATTGTCGTTATCGGCGTAGTTTGAACTAAACTGACCGCCGAACTCTACGCCTTCAAAATCGTCACGAAGAATAAAGTTAGCAACACCACCAACAGCGTCTGAGCCGTATACCGCCGATGCACCACCGGTTAGGATGTCTACACGCTCAAGCATTTGGGTAGGCACTAAATCGACGTTAGCTGCCGCTGTGCTTGATGAACCGTAAGGCAGACGTTTACCGTCGATAAGCACCAAAGTTCTGTTAGCACCAAGACCACGTAGGTTTAGCGTTGCCGTACCTGTTGCGCCGTTTGATACTTCAGAGGCCTGACCTGCGAACACCTGAGGTAGCACGTTTACGAAGTCTTCTACACGTAAGTTACCACGAGCAGCAGCTTCAGCACCTGATACACTTAGTACTGGTGTAGCAGCTGCAATATTTGGGTTTGAAAGTAGACGAGAACCTGTAACTTCAATTTTTTCGACTTTTTCGTCTTCGCTGTCTGCATCTTCTTGTGCATACACATTGCCGGATAATGCTATGGAAGCCGCAGCTCCGAAAGCGCAAGCTAGTCTGACTGACTTAGCCAGCTTGTGGTTTGTAAACATTGTAGTCTCCCTAGACTGTGTGTTGTCTTAGAACTTTTGATTTTTTTTATGTGTGCGTTTTTTTTGCGCACATCTAATGTATACACAAAGCTGTCATATAATCAACTGAGCTATGTAATATTTACAAAATATATGTTTAAAATTGAACTCTTTATGATTCAGGTTAATAAATCCTTTTGCTGCTAAGCGTGTAAATATTTCTTGGAATAAGGCTCTACTGTTACCGACGGTAAGATGCTAAAATCACCAACAATTAATACACCACCCGAATTTTGTTTTTTCATTACATTCGCTAAATGGAAATTCAATGCATTGTGGTTCAAATGTCGGAGTCGAGTTGGCTAATCAGCACGACATCCAAAAGCACAGAAAAAGATTATTATTAATGTCAGATCTAAAGCTTCTTGAAGAAATAGGAAAGCGACGCACGTTTGCGATCATTTCACACCCTGATGCGGGTAAAACCACCATTACTGAAAAAGTGTTGTTGTTCGGTCGTGCTCTTCAAACCGCAGGTACGGTTAAAGGGAAAAAGTCGGGCCAGCATGCCAAATCAGATTGGATGGAAATGGAAAAAGAACGTGGTATTTCCGTGACGACCTCGGTTATGCAATTTCCTTACAACGACCATTTAGTGAATCTACTCGATACCCCAGGGCACGAAGATTTCTCTGAAGATACCTATCGTACACTTACCGCTGTTGACTCCTGCTTAATGGTTATTGACGCCGCAAAAGGGGTAGAAGATAGAACCCGTAAGTTGATGGAAGTTACTCGTCTGCGCGACACGCCAATCGTTACCTTTATGAACAAGCTCGACCGTGACATTCGCGATCCGTTAGAACTTCTTGATGAAGTTGAAACCGAGCTAGATATTCTGTGCGCTCCTATTACATGGCCTATTGGCAGCGGAAAGCGATTTAAAGGTACTTATCACCTGTATCGCGACGAAACCGTGTTGTACCAAAGTGGTCAAGGTCACACCATTCAAGAAGTACGCACTATCAAAGGGCTGAATAACCCTGAGCTTGATGAGGCAGTAAGCAGCGAGTTAGCAGATATACTGCGTGATGAACTCGAATTAGTACGCGGTGCGTCAAATGACTTCGACAAAGAGCTGTTTTTAGAGGGGCAATTAACCCCAGTATTCTTTGGAACCGCGTTAGGTAACTTTGGCGTTGACCACATGCTCGATGGCTTAGTCGAGTGGGCTCCAGAGCCTTTAGGTCGTGATACTGAAGCAGGCAAAGTTGACAGCAAAGACGCCAAGTTCAGTGGGTTTGTATTTAAAATACAAGCTAACATGGACCCGAAACACCGAGACCGAATTGCGTTTTGCCGAATTGTGTCGGGTAAATACGAAAAAGGCATGAAAATGCGCAATAGCCGTTTAGGTAAAGACGTTCGTATTTCTGATGCGCTTACGTTTTTAGCCGGCGACCGCTCTTTACTTGAAGAGGCTTATGCCGGCGATATTATCGGTTTACACAACCACGGTACTATTCGCATAGGTGATACTTTCACCTCTGGCGATAACTATCGATTCAGCGGTATTCCTAATTTCGCTCCTGAACTATTTAAACGCATTCGTCTAAAAGATCCCCTTAAACAAAAGCAATTGTTAAAAGGCCTTATACAGCTTTCAGAAGAAGGCGCAGTTCAGGTGTTTCGTCCGCTTGCGAATAACGATCTTATTGTTGGCGCCGTTGGTGTGCTTCAGTTTGATGTGGTGGTTGCGCGTCTTAAGGCTGAGTACAACGTAGAAGCCTTGTATGAGCATATCAATGTAAGCACAGCGCGCTGGGTTTATTCTGATAGCGAGAAAAAGTTAGACGAGTTTCGTCGAAAGGGTGAGCAAAACCTTGCGCTAGATGGCGGAGACAACCTCACTTACATTGCACCGACTATGGTGAACCTTCAGTTAGCGCAAGAGCGCTACCCAGACATTCAGTTTACGAACACGCGCGAAAATTAAGAACACACTATGAATATACATGCTCTATTAGTTAACCGATTCAGCGAAGCACTTCAAAAAATGGGCGTTGAAAACGCGCCTATTCCCGTTTCTCGCAGTGCTCGTCCAGAATTTGGTGAGTATCAGTTTAATGGCGCTATGGCGCTGGCTAAGCAATTGCGTCAAAAGCCTCGCGACATTGCAGAGAAAATCGTCGAAATAGTAGAACTTGACGACGTATCTTCAAAACTAGAAGTAGCCGGCCCAGGCTTCATCAATATTCACTTGAGTGACGAATGGCTTGCAAGCCAATGCGAAACTTCACTTGCTGACCCTCGCTTGGGCATCGCTAAGTCGGATGAACAAAATATTGTTGTTGATTATTCTTCACCAAACTTAGCTAAAGAAATGCATGTGGGGCACTTGCGAACCACTATTATTGGTGACGCGGTAGTGAAGGTGCTTGAGTTTTTAGGGCATAAAGTTATTCGCCAAAACCACATGGGTGACTGGGGTACGCAGTTTGGCATGCTGTTGGCACACCTGTCTGACAAGCTTCAAGAAGAAGTGGCTGAAACCGCGCTGTCTGACCTAGAAGACTTTTATCGCGAAGCCAAAGTTCGTTTTGATGACGAAGAGGGGTTTGCTGACCGCGCTAGAGAGTACGTAGTGAAACTTCAAGGTGGCGACGAGAAATGTTTAGCACTTTGGGAAAAGTTTATCGATGTATCGATTACTCATTCAGAAGAAGTGTACAAAAAGCTTAATGTCAGTCTAACTCGCAGCGATATTATGGGTGAGTCGGCGTACAACAGCGATCTGGCTAATGTCATTGCCGATCTTAAAGCAAAAGGAATTGCTGTTGAAGACCAAGGTGCGCACGTGGTGTTTATTCCTGAACTTGCCGACAAAGAGGGTAATCCTGCTGTTTATATCGTTCAAAAGTCTGGCGGCGGATACCTTTATGCCACTACCGACCTTGCAGCAATGCGCTATCGCAGCGGTAAGTTAAATGCCGATCGTACGCTGATACTTACCGATGCCCGTCAGGCGTTGCACTTTAAGCAAACTGAAATTGTAGGCCGCAAAGCGGGCTTTATGCTTGAAACACAAACCTATGAGCACTGTCCGTTTGGCATGATGTTAGGTAGCGATGGCAAGCCTTTTAAAACGCGTACGGGTGGAACGGTTAAGTTGGTAGAGTTGCTAGACGAAGCTATTGAGCGTGCTGGCAAACTGATTGCTGAACGTGACAACGATTTAAGCGAAGACGAACTGAATGAAGTCGCCTACAAGGTAGGTATTGGTGCGGTGAAATATGCCGACCTATCTAAGAACCGTACCACTGACTATATGTTTAACTGGGACTCGATGTTGAGTTTTGAAGGCAATACAGCGCCTTACCTACAGTATGCTTATACTCGAGTGAAAAGTTTATTTAGAAAGGCTGGGGTAGACATGGCGTCTTTGCCGGTTGATATTTCATTGGTGGAAAAACAAGAGCATGCGCTAGCGGTACTTCTTTTACAATTTGAAGAAGTTATCAGCATGGTGTCTCGTGAGGCAACGCCGCATATTCTTTGTACTTATCTGTACGATGTGGCATCGGCCTTTATGACGTTCTACGAAGCGTGCCCAATGCTTAAAGACGGCATAGAGCCAACAGTTCGCGACAGCCGGTTGGCATTGTCAGCTTTAGTTGCCAATACGTTGGAAAAAGGTTTGACCCTTCTCGGTATCGAAACACTAGAAAAAATGTAATCTACGTCATACATTGCACAGTATAAAGTAGTTATATGAGTAAGAGGCTGGCAGTAATGTCAGCCTTTTTTCATTTCTGCAAGCTAGGTCAACAAGGCTTTGTCTTTATGGATTGAAGCTTATATTAAAGCGCGTAAACCGGTCAGCTTGTTTACATACAAGCTGATACTAAAAACAGCGTGGCCATTACAAAAAAATAACGACAAGACATTAACGACAAAACAACAATAGGAAAACCAATGACAAAAATACTCGCATTCGCTGGCAGTACTCGAGACGGTTCGTTTAATAATGCTATCGTAAAAGTCGCCGCTGAAGGGGCAAAAGAAGCAGGGGCCGATGTAACCGTTATCAACCTAGCTGATTATCAAATGCCAATATTCAATGAAGACGAAGAGGCTGAGTTTGGTATTCCAGAAAAAGCATTGGCGTTTAAAGCGCTATTAATGGAGCACGATGGTTTTCTCATTGCGTCGCCTGAATATAATTCCAGCTATCCTGCTTTGCTGAAAAACGCTATCGACTGGGCTTCTAGAATGAGTGAAGGTGAAAAGCCGCTTCAAGCATTCAAAGGAAAGGTTGCTGGTATCATGGCTGCATCTGCTGGTGGGTTAGGTGGCTTAAGAGTGCTGGTAGTGCTTAGAATGCTGTTAGAAAACATCGGCGTTATTGTTAGCCCAAATCAAAAGGCCATTGCGAAAGTAAACACCTTGCTTGATGATTCAGGCAGCGTAAGCGATGAAAAGACAATAAAGCAGCTTAAAAACTTAGGCAAAGAGACCGCAGAGCTTGCGCGTAAATTAGCCGATTAATATTGATTGTGGGTAAAGCAGTTGACCTAACATAAATAGCCAACGCTTTATTTACTTGCAGAATTAGTGAAAAGCAAAACGCAGCTCTATAGCTGCGTTTTTAGTTTATAGGCTATTTATTAACGCTGAAATTTCAGTGGTGAAGGGGCTAATATTGCTGCTGCTAACGTCTCATCAAAGTTACATCAAAGCTATAGAAACGCCACAGAAACGCTAGCGACGTTGTATGGATAAAATAAGGCTCACTAATACAGCTGCAAACATACCGGATAGCAAGCCGATAGGTATCCAAAGGACTGAATGAATGAACATTAAGTGCGTACCTTCTCGCTCGTATAACTTTTTGCTGTAATTATACAAATTTATCGAAACACTGATGTTTATCAACAGTACAAGGATGGCAACTCCAATAAGAAAAAATGCGGAGAAGCTTCCAGGGTGATAAGTTTCGGTCATAAGGCATTCCAGAATTTAGATAAAAGATATACGGCTAAAGGTTATAGTAAGAATAAATGGACTACCTGCCTGAATGTAAAAACGATTTTAGCTTTTGAGCCCAAGCGACAAAGCCCCTTGGTATTTAAACCAAAGAATTCACTAAAAGATGGCATATGCCCATGTTGATCGTCAACCGCGTTCCAATTTACGACAATAACAAAAAGCCTCTACTTTATCCCTCTCGACGTTTCCAGATAGCTTGCGAAACTGCCAAGCCAGTGGCTTCCCATATAGTGCATATCTTCAAGGACTGCGTTTAGTCCTGCATCGCGATGTGCTTTCATCACATTTTGCAAAGCGCTTACTCGCGGATCATTGGGGTCTAGCGCGTTTATCATACCCTCAATCATCCACGCTCTGCTGATATTTAAACCGTCTAAATGTGCTAATTTTCCATCAGATTTATCGGTTACCGTAGCGGGCTGCAACCAATTGTTGCTTGTGCTGGTAAGCGTAGGGAAGAAGTCATTGAGCCATTCGCCGTATTCTTTTTTAGATAAAACTCGGCGCATTAAATCCGCCTCTGCCAAGCAGGGTGAAAGAAAGTCTTGCCCTGATGGCTCATAGCTTATTGGGCAGGTGGTGTCATCTTCGTAGTAATCTTTTATTCTGGATGTAAGCAGAGCTTCAAAAGACTCATTGTTTGCAATACGACTCCAATCTAACATTAAGCCAAATGCAAAGGCAGTTTGACTGTGTTCACCTGTGCGTATGGGGTAGGCGAGCTTGGGTAACCAACTTTCTATTCGCTTGACAATAATAGCTTCTAGCGGCTTTAGTCGCGATAGCCAAACGGCAGCTTCAGGCAACGACGATTGGCGCAGCTCAGCGGTTAGCTGTAAGAACCATGCAAGGCCGTAGGGGCGTTCGAATGCGTTATTATTTGGCCGTTGTATTGTTGCTACTTCGCCCTCGATATTTTGCTGGCTAAAACTTTTATTCAAACTGGCAATAATCGTGTCTGTGGCAATGTTATCGCTACTGGTATTGAGCATGCGAACCAATAACCAATGGCCGTGTACGGAAGAGTGCCAATCGAGACAGCCATAAAATGCAGGGTAAAGGGCTTTCGGCGTCTTTGCATCGGCATTGCTGCTCATAGTGTGTTTAATAATATTGGGGTATTCTTGGTGAATACATTGAAGGGCGAGGTCTGAAAATACCTTCTCGTAGCCGCTATCTTGTTTGATATCACTGTTACTTGAGTCATATGCTGCACTGGTACTAGTTTTTGCGTTGTTACTGAAGTGTGCAACAGCCGTTGCATCGCTAGTCTTCAAACTGGTAGCAAGGCCTTTAGCGTTCACATCAGCGCTAGCGTTCAAAGAAGCGCTAGTGTTAAAAGAAGCACTCGCGCTGACTATAGCACTGGCGAAAAATAAAATAGCAGTTAGAGAGCAGAGAATGGCGTTCTTGACCTTTCGCATACAGATTCCTTTTTAGTAAACGTGAAATTACCTTCTTAGAGATTAACCCACTTCTAGGGCGTTTAATATCTCTTCATAGTCACATGTATTGCCTATTTCTCTGTCAATCCACTCGCGATTATAATAGGTATCTAGATAGCGCTCTCCGCTGTCACACATAAGCGTAACAATAGAGCCTTGCTCACCTTTTTCTAACATAGATTGAGCAACTGCCAGCGCACCCCACAAATTGGTCCCCGTGGACGGGCCCGCTTTTATACCCATTGTGTTATTTAACCAATGCATGGTGGCCACGCTTGCTGCATCAGGAACTTGAATCATATCGTCGATAACATCACCCTGAAATGAAGCCTCAACTTTGGGTCTGCCTATACCTTCTATCCTACTGCCTCTATTGGCCGTTAATGAGGAGTCTCGTTGTTTATAGCTTTTATAAAACACGGAGAACTCAGGGTCTACCACCACCAATTTGGATGTCATACCTTTAAAGCGAATGTAACGCCCTATGGTGGCAGAAGTGCCGCCCGTGCCCGCACTCATCACTATGGTATGGGGCAGAGGGTGAGGTTCGGCCTCCATTTGGTGAAAAATACTCTCAGCAATGTTGTTATTTCCTCGCCAATCTGTGGCGCGCTCTGCAAACATGAACTGATCCATAAAGTAACCGTTACTCTGCGTAGCAACACGAATTGCCTCATCGTGCATTTGTGTTGGGCAGTCGACAAAATGACAGCGACCTCCAAATTGCTCAATAAGCGCAATTTTTTTAAGGGCGGTAGAGCGCGGCATGATTGCGATAAATGGAACGCCAATCATACGAGCAAAGTAGGCTTCAGATACCGCGGTGCTTCCAGAAGATGCTTCCACAACGGTAGTGTGTTGATTTATTTTGCCGTTACACAAGGCATATAAAAATAGCGAGCGGGCGAGGCGATGCTTTAAACTGCCGGTAGGATGGGTACTTTCATCTTTTAAGTAGATATCGATACCGTTAAGTTTGAGTGCATCGAGTTTGATAAGGTGCGTATCCGCTGAGCGCTGATAGTCCGCATTTATCTTTTTTATCGCTTGGGAAACCCAATCTGTCATTTTACCCCCTTGGAGCATGCCGAAGTAGAAATTATAAAAGTAGAATAGCAATGGTTTTTCAGTTTATTTATGCAATGTTTTCTAGATTTACAAGATAAAATGCGACAATATTTCTTTAAGCTGTCACCTTTGGGTATATTATGCTAGTCAACTTGTTAGTGAAGAGTATGGAAATGCTTTGTGAATACAGAGGTAGGTCGAGATATAAACTTGGTATTTCTTAGTTACGGCGTCGCCAAAATTGTCCGTTGGCTCAAACACTAAAAGCCGCTAACTGCTAAGCACTGCCCAATCGTTTGAGCACATAGATGATACAAGAAAAATAAAAGTACACGATTGTGGTTGCACAGGATGTATTTTAGCTTTTACTGTAAGTGCGGGGTTAGCAAATACAATAGTGCTAATGATGATAGTGGGCTGCTTAATTATGAGAATAGGCTCTTTATTATGCAAATCAACATGGGTGAAATTAGGTTGCTGTTTAGAAGCATTGCTTATTCCAATATTTATTTTCAAGTAGCCTGTCTTTTATCTGTACTGCTATTAACGCTCACCGCTTGTGGGGCCAAACCACCCCCTGAAATACTCGCAAAAGACATTGCAAAACTAGAGCATGTTGTTGATTACACCTTACCACTTGTTCAAAGAGCCTATGCGATTCCGCATGAAACTGTGTGTGAAAGGGAAGGTGGAACGTGGAAAAAGCTGGGTATGCAGCAGCACGAATCTTGTGTTTTGCCTGCAAGCGATGCAGGGAAAGCGTGCAAGGACAGTGCTGAATGTGAGGTAGCTTGCGTGGCTCAAAATAGCGATGCTGAACTAGGAGCCCGCGCCGAGGGTGTATGTCTACACTCAACGGATCTATTCGGGTGTCATATTTATTTATCTGACGGCATCACTGAATCGGCGTTCTGCGAAGATTGAGAGAACGTGGTCTCATCTAACGGTGTAACATCTTTTCGACGTGGGAAGCTATCCCTCTTCCATGCCACTAACGAGTCGTTAGTCACTCTGAGTTTTCAATACTCCAAATTGTTTACTTTGTACTACACTTGGTAACTGTGTGCATCTTAAGCGAAATTTTTTACAATGAAGATATGGCGAAAGTACTCTTTACTACTTAGTTGTTTACTCCCTATTTCTCTCTCTCTTGCCAATGCTCAAACAGTAGTCGTTCCAAAGGTGCAAGGCGAAAAGGAGCAAATTCTTTACGATATTTTGGCGCTTTCGCTAAGTAAAAGTGCGCCATCAATAACCCTATCCACTCTACCGGAAGTGCTTAATGAAGCACAGTTGGTCAGTGAAGTTGAATCAGAACATGTTGATGTCATGTGGTCCGGAGGAGATAAAGAAAAAGACGAACGTCTTAAAGCAGTGCGTATTCCGGTGTTAAAAGGACTGTTAGGACATCGTATTTTCTTAATTCGAGAGCGAGACAAAGCCCGTTTTGCCACCATTAGAACGTTTGAAGACTTACTGCAATTTGAAGCGGGTCAGGGAAGGTTCTGGGGAGATACACAAATTTTAAAGAGTGCGGAGATACCAACCGTCACGACAATTAAATATAAAAACTTATTTCCCATGCTAGAAGGCGGTAGGTTTGATTATTTCCCGAGGGCGCTTCACGAACCATTTATTGAAGCTGAAAACCATAAACACCTCGGCCTCGTTGTGGATAGCAACGTTATGCTGGTATACCCCTATGCTATGTACTTTTACGTCAATAAGAATAACGAACGGCTACATAGCCTGTTATACCGCGGGTTTGAAATGGCGATAGAGGATGGTAGTTACGACGAACTCTTTTTCAGCAATTCCATGATTCAGGACGTGCTTACCAAAGCAAATATAGCCCAACGAACAGTCTTTCGAGTGGGCAACCCTCATTTACATCCTGATACTCCCCTCGACAGAGCTGAGTTTTGGTTGGATATAAATAATTTACAGTAAACGGGACTTTGAATTATTCAAAATGAGAGTTTAGTTTAAGGCGAAATTACGGATGAAAATATGCAATCGATAAAACAAAAATCAATGGTAACCCTATCCCTCGTTTCATGTGTTGTGATGCTGTTAGTGTTTGGGATTGGTTACTTTACAACTAGCCAGTATTTTGATGAGCAATTAGAAAAGGAAATACGCGATACTAACCAAGCGCTGTCTATTGTTATGCAAGAGCCCATATTTGCATACGATAATAAGCTAACCGAAGACATACTGACTTCCTTTGTGGCATATCCTCACATACTAGAAATAGAGGCATTCGATCACAGAGGGAAGGCGATTGCTAGTGCCGTGGATAAAGCCTCAAACGCAATGCCGCACGATATCAGCGATGCAAGGGTAGCAATAACGTGGGAGGGTAAAAAAGAAATTGGTCATCTTCAAGTTTCCTATCTCCTAGATACCAATCAGGCGCTCCTCTCTACAGTTAAGTGGATGTTTTTACTCATAGGCCTGGTTTTGATTGCCGCTCTTGGTGTTACGAATTGGTTTGTATTATCACACTATGTGCTTACGCCACTAGGAAGGGTGTCCGACGCAATGTCTGAGATTGCTCAGGGAGGAGGAGACCTTACTCGGCGTCTTAATATTGAGGCGAATGATGAAGTCGGCCAACTTTCTAACAATTTTGATAAGTTCGTGGCAAATTTACAAATGTTGGTGTCAGGTATCGTTGAAAACGCAGAGCGCCTTTCGGTATGTGCCGAGGAGATAAGAAGGCACTCTGATAACAATGTGACTGAAACTCAGATGCAACTATCCGAAATTGAAGAAGTATCAGCTGCGTTAAGTCAGATGTCTAAAGCGACCGAAGAAGTGTCTCATAATGCTGTTCAAACTTCCGACAAAACAAAAAGTTGTAATCAGTTAGCAAGCTCGGGTAATCAGATAGTTCAGAAAACCGTTGATGATATTCACAGTTTGGGTGAAAGTATTGGTGATACCTCTACTAAAATTTCGGAATTAAAAGAAAAAAGTGAGCTGATTAATACAGTGCTCACGGTGATAAAGGGGATCGCAGAGCAAACGAACTTATTGGCTCTTAATGCTGCCATCGAGGCTGCAAGGGCTGGAGAGCAGGGTCGTGGGTTTGCCGTAGTCGCCGACGAAGTTCGCGCGCTAGCACAGCGTACTCAAGACTCTACAAAAGAAATTGAAGTGATTATCAACGATTTACAAATCTCATCTGAAGGCGCAAATAAGTTGATGATTACCACCAAGGATAGACTAGTTGACACAATTAACGAGTCATCTCATGCAATAGCAGCCCTTGAGGATATAATAAGAAACGTACAAATTATCAATGATATGAACTCAGGTGTTGCGACGGCCACCGAAGAGCAGAGCGTGGTTACGACTAACGTCAATACCAAAGTATCTTCAATAAATGAATTAACCAATGATGTTGCGAAAAATGCTAAGTCGTCAACGGTATTAGCCGAGCAGTTAAGCTCGCTTAGTCAACACATTAAGCAAGACTTAACCAGTTTTAAAGTGTAAGTTTCTTCTTAATGTATAAAACTGGAACAAATACCTTGCTGAGTAATATCGTACGTTTTGCAAAGAATATCGTCGTCTCGCTGTTGGCTATCCTTATCTGTTTTGGCGTGCTCGATTTCCTGTGGCTAGGCATTATTGCCGATAGCTGGTATCAAACCGAAATGGCGCCGTTGCTACGCTCGCAATTTATTACGTGGCCGTGGCTAATATTTTATCTTATGTACGGCTGTGTTGTATTTGTATTGGCAGTGGTAGCAAACCGCGATAAGTCACTATTGTACGCAGGCATTGACGGTGCATTACTTGGGCTTGCCAGCTATGGCGCTTACAACCTCACGGCGTACAGTATTATCGAAGGGTTCACCTTGTTTATCATGCTGATAGATTGGGCATGGGGAACATTCCTAACCAGCGCTAGCGCGATGGCAGGCTGGTTAGGGTTCAAGGCAGTGCTACGGAAATAGCTGTTTTACGGAAATGAATAGCGGATGATGCGTTTTAGCACGCTGGCATACTGCTTAAAAAATCCGCCCGTGTTGTAATGCATACCGTGCTCTTTGAAAATGGCCTGTACCCGAGGAGCCATTTCTTTGTAGCGGCGGGCCGGAATATCTGGAAACAAATGGTGCTCTATCTGAAAGCTCAAGTGACCGGTAAGTACGTGAAATAACGTACCGCCTTTTATGTTGGACGAACCAAGCCCTTGTCGGTAATACCATTGACCTTGGGTTTCATCAACACAGTCTTCAGCACTAAAGGTTTGCACATCCCCCGTAAAATGCCCGCAGAAGATGATGGTAGACGTCCATAAGTTCCTCAGTAAGTTAGCCACCAAGTTGCCGGTGAAAACGTAAAGAAAGAATGGGCCGGCTAGTAAAGGAAATAACACGTAGTCTTTAACTAATTGACGGGCTCCTTTACTAAAAAAGCGACGCTTTAACTCAGCATGTGACAGTTGATTTTTGCGGTTATCTTTTTTCTTACCAAAAAATACGCGCTCTGCCGCCATCTCATGATACGACACTCCCCATTGAAACATGACGCTAAGCATTACGTAGATAATAAACTGCCACAGGTTTTTTACTCGCCAGCGAAAGTCATTCGACAAACGCAGCAAGCCATAACCAAAGTCTCTGTCTTTGCCAATAATATTGGTATAGGTGTGGTGTTCGTAATTATGCACACGATTCCAGCTAGAGCCGTCACAGGCAATGTCCCACTCATAGGCTTTGGAGTTGATGTGCTTATCGTTCATCCAGTCGTACTGACCGTGCATAACATTGTGACCAATTTCCATATTATCTAAAATTTTAGCCGTTGCTAAACTCAGCACACCTATTACCCAAAGTAGAGGTTGTATAAACCCTAACATAAGCAGTATTCTGCCTGTCCACTCACACCCACGCTGGGCCAATATTACCCGTCTAATGTAGGCTGCATCTTCACTGCCAATTTTACTTTTCACGTCGGTTTTAATGGCATCAAGCTGAGTAGCAAGTTTGGTATAGTCAGGTGTTTTTTTAGTGCCAACATCGATATCTTTTGATGAATGTTGTGAAGTCTGTTCGTTAGCATTTTCTCCACTATTTGAGCGGTTGCTTGAACCTTTAGAGACTTGTCCCTCATTAACGATACTTTTATCAACCGTGCTTGTATCTACGGTGTTTGTATTCAATGTCGTAATCATGCTTGAAGCTCCAAATCGGTAACGGCTTGAGATACACAAAGTTGAATTAGCTGCTCTGCGTTATCTGATAGCGCGCCGGTTCGTGTATCTCGAACCACGCCACGTTTTTTTACGCACTGGCATTGGTGACAAATACCCATGCCGCATCCGTAGGTAACAGGTCGGTTAGCTTGCTGAAGTTGTGTTAATAGGGTTTGCTGGTTATCTACAGAAAGAGAGCTTCCGTTATGGCTTAAAGAGAAAAAGGCTTTTTCACCACTGGTTTGCGCAGTTGCCACGGGAAATGCTGCAAAATGTTCGCTATCTAATGCCACATCATTAGCAGGGGGAAGATTCGCATGTGTATTTGCCACTTCATCATAGAGAGACTGCGGGCCGCATACCATCCAGTGTGCATCAGTGTGGCTAGCCAAACGCTGCTCTAACCCGCCATCTTTTTGGCGACACAGTAATTCATAGGTGAAGTCAGTATTTAGGCGCTTATATTCAGCAAGCTCTTGTGTGAGTAGATGCTCATTCTCTTTAGCAAAATACAGTAAGTGAACAGGCCGACTTTGCAGAATATCGCTACTTGCACTGTTAAGATCTTCTAGCATAGCGATGAAAGGCGTAATGCCTGAGCCGCCAGCTATCATTACAATGGGTTTGATTTGCTCAGGTGCTGCTTGTTCTAATGAAGAGGTTTCAAGCTTATCTAAAAGCGCTGCCTTTGGCATAACAAAGTTGCCCATGGGTGCAGAAATATTCACTGACGCTTTTGACGCCGTTTTTGAAGCCTTTTTTGATGCCGTTTTTGATAAGAGGGCGCTCAAATATGGCGTTAGCGCACCGTCTTTCTTAACCCGTATCACCAATCGAATAGTGCCATCATCCTGACGGCTCTTTTGGCCGCTGGCGATGGTAAATACACGAGTGACTAACTTGCCGTTTACTTCTATGGTAAGCGCAATATGTTGACCAGCCGTGTGTTTTGGCCAGCGCTTTTGCGGTGAGAGAACAAGCTGAACGGTTGTGGCATTTAGCGTAGATACCGATTTTACACGGGCTTGATAATACCCGTCCCGCCATGATGGATTCACCATTTGAAAAACCGTTTCCCAATATCCTGCCCACGTAGCGTGGTGGAAGAAAATGGCTGCGGCCTTATTTATTAATGCTTTCACTGCGATGTTTACTCTTTGCTCTTGTATTAGCTTTTGTATTAGCTCTCTGGGAGCCTTCAAAAACAGGTACGGTTAGCGTTTTTACTATCACCAAAGATATGTACAGTCTTTGGCTTACACTTGTACGCTCAATCAGCGCACAAGTGTAAGCTTAAAAAAATAAAAAGCAAGAGGGCGATTATTAAATGTTCAAACACGACAAGCGCAATTAAGACAAAAAGGGCTGGTAAAATAGGCTGTCTAAATTGAGTCTTATTTACTGCAGCCTCTATCAAAATTGCTCTAAATTCGGTAGTATCCGCGGTCTTAATTTTTAATTAATAAGCGGACTATGTTTGAAATTAACCCGGTTACTAATGCGATAAAAGATATCCGCGAGCGCACCGACGCGCTTAGGGGGTATCTTTGACTTTGATGCGAAGTCAGAGCGTTTAGAAGAAGTAAGTCGAGAACTTGAAAACCCAGATGTGTGGAATGAACCAGACAGAGCGCAAGCACTGGGGAAAGAAAAGGTAGCCTTAGAGCAAATTGTGGAAACCATTCACAATTTAGACCAAGGCACCGAAGATGTTGAAGGTTTGGTTGAACTTGCCGTAGAAGCCGAAGACGAAGAGACATTCGAAGAAGCGCAAAATGAACTGAATAGTTTAATTGAGGCGCTAGAGAAACTTGAATTTCGCCGTATGTTTTCTGGGCCAAACGATGCCAACGATTGCTACATTGATATTCAATCTGGTTCGGGCGGTACGGAAGCTCAGGATTGGGCGAATATGCTGCTGCGCATGTATCTTCGCTGGGGTGAAGCTCACGGTTTTAAAACCGAACTTATCGAAGTATCAGACGGTGATGTTGCCGGCATAAAGAGTGCGACATTACGCATTCAAGGTGAGTATGCCTTTGGCTGGCTGCGTACCGAAACAGGTGTTCATCGCCTTGTTCGAAAGTCACCATTTGACTCTGGCAATAGAAGACACACCTCGTTTTCTTCGGCGTTTGTATACCCTGAAGTTGACGACGATATTGATATCGATATCAATCCTTCCGATTTGCGTATTGACACCTATCGAGCCTCGGGTGCCGGTGGACAGCACGTAAACCGAACGGACTCCGCTGTGCGTATCACCCATGAGCCCACCGGAATTGTGGTGCAGTGCCAGAACGATCGCTCGCAGCACAAAAACAAAGATCAAGCCATGAAGCAGTTGAAGGCTAAACTCTATGAGTTTGAACTGCAAAAGCAAAACGTTGAAAAACAAGCGATGGAAGACAGTAAGTCAGATATCGGGTGGGGGAGCCAAATACGGTCTTACGTATTAGACGACTCTCGCATAAAAGATTTGCGTACTGGCGTTGAAACACGCAACACCCAGGTTGTCCTTGATGGCGATTTGGATAAATTCATTGTAGCTAGCCTGAAATCTGGGCTGTAGACCGAACAACGAAGTGAAAGGTTATGACTGACCAACAAACTGACGATAACAAATTGATTGCAGAGCGCCGTGCCAAGTTAAGCGCTATTCGTGAGCAGTGCCGTGCAAACGGTTTCCCTAACAGCTTCCGTCGCGAAAATTACGCCGACGAATTACAAGCTAAGTTCGGTGAATTCGATAAAGAAACGCTGCAAGAGCAGGGTAATAAAGTAAGCATTGCCGGACGTATAATGGCAAAACGCGGTCCATTTATGTTGCTTCAAGACATGACTGGACGTATTCAGGCCTATGCTGACAAAGATACGCAGAAAGTGCTTAAAGCCAAATACGGTGCGTTAGATATTGGCGATATTATTGGTGTTGCCGGTGATTTGCACAAATCTGGTAAAGGCGACTTATACGTTAACATGGCCGAATACGAACTGCTGACTAAAGCACTGCGCCCATTGCCTGAGAAGTTTCATGGCTTAAGCGATCAGGAAACTAAGTATCGTCAGCGCTATGTGGATTTGATCACCAGTGAACAAACCCGTAAAACCTTTATGATCCGCAGCAAAATTGTGAATGGTATTCGCAATTATCTCACTAAGCGTGACTACTTAGAAGTAGAAACCCCAATGCTGCAGGTTATTCCAGGCGGCGCTACTGCGAAGCCTTTCGTTACGCACCACAATGCATTAGACATTGATATGTATTTGCGCATCGCCCCTGAGCTTTACCTAAAACGCTTGGTTGTAGGTGGGTTTGAACGTGTGTTCGAAATTAACCGCAACTTCCGCAACGAAGGTTTATCAACTCGTCACAATCCAGAGTTTACTATGCTTGAATTTTATCAAGCCTACGCTGATTACAACGATTTGATGAATCTTACCGAAGATATGCTTCGCACCCTGGCAGAAGATATCCTTGGCACGAGCATTATTACCAATACCACAAAAGACACTGATGGCAACGTAACCAGTGAAGTTCAGTACGACTTTGGCCAGCCTTTTGAGCGTTTAAGCATGGGCGATGCCATTTTGAAATATTGGCCAGAGGCCAATGAAGCCGCAATCCGCGACCCAGAAGCGAACCTCGATGCGCTGAAAGCCATGGCAAAGCAGCTTCATATTAAAGAGCCTGAGGTAGATGGTATTTGGGGTGCAGGTAAATACTTGTGTGAAATTTTTGAAGCCACTGCAGAAGAGAAACTAGAACAACCGACGTTTATTACCGAATATCCGTGGGAAGTATCTCCGCTAGCGCGTCGCAACGACAATAACCCGTTTATTACTGACCGCTTTGAGTTCTTCGTTGGCGGTCGTGAATTGGCCAACGGCTTTAGTGAGCTTAACGACCCAGAAGATCAAGCGGAACGTTTTGCTAAGCAAGTGGTAGAGAAAGACGCTGGCGACGATGAAGCTATGCATTTTGATGACGATTACATCCGCGCCCTTGAGTATGGCTTACCGCCTACAGCGGGTGAAGGTATTGGCATCGACAGATTAGCAATGTTGTTTACCGACAGCTCAACTATTAAAGATGTTATTTTATTCCCTCACATGAAGCCTCAAGCAGGCAACGACGCTGAGGCAAAAGGCTCAGAAGCGCCTGAAGCCAAGTAACTAGCTAAAAACGAAGCGCTTTTACGCGCTCAACAAGAAGGGTATTGGTGGGAACGCTAATACCCTTTTTCTTTGCCATAGACACAATATAGCCGTTGATCGCGTCTATCTCAGTTTCACGTTTATACTGTACATCTTGATGCATACTGGAAAAATTATTTCCCGTCGCCTTTGCTACCTGCATTATCTTGTCTTTAACTTCACTAAGGTCAAAGTGCTCACCGCAAGCCTCAGCCACTGCTACAAATTCTTGGCAAATATCGTGTATCAGTTCGCTGTAGCTCTCATCACAAATAGCAAGGTTTGGGACATTATTAAGCGCAGTTAGTGGGTTTATGACTGCGTTTACTGCAAGCTTGCTCCAAAGGGCGTGTAGGATGTCGTTGGAGAGTGCCACTGGTGGCAACGTCTTATTCAGTAATGTATAGGCTCTCACCAGCTGTCTGCTTTCATACTCTGATTTTAAAAACGGGTCTGCTTTTGATAGCTTGCCGGTTTTCCCTAAACTGTCTGTTTTCAATAGAATGTCAGCATTGAATGAGTCGGCTAGCGCACATAAGTTAGGGTGTTTTATACTGCCTAGCGTAGTACTTCCCAAGCCCGTATACATAAGCTGTTGCTGTGCATCGTTTATCTGCTTTTTCAACGCACCGTGGCTCGTTGTCGCTAATAACAGTGGATAGTCATCACCTAGTAAAGTCCGCGCTATTTCGTGTCCGCCCATGCCATTTTGTAGCAATACGATAACCGGTTTGGCGTGTAAAAAGGGTAGCCATTGGCGAAGAGCCGATTCCAGTTGATACACTTTAAGCGGAAATATTAGCACATGGTCGGCATCAATTTCTGTGGGTGATGCAATAGCGCCTTGTAGGGGAAAAGAGTGCCCATCAAGCCATGTTGCTTCGTTTGGAATGCTAGACTTGTTTGGAATGCTAAAAGGTATAGCGTGTGTTGGTTTATCACAACGCTTGGTAGCTTCATTGCGGTGCGAAGACGAAAAAAAACGAGGGTAGCGAGTATAAGTCACCTTATGCTTCTCAGCGCCCGCCGCCAAAAGACTCCCAATGGCACCACTGCCCACAATATGTAAGTGCGTCATATCAGTTAGGTTGTCCGGCCGCGCTAGGGGCACTCTCATGAGTGTAGCGAGAGGGCAGTGCCGGCCATGCAAAATTCTCGGGGTTTGCGACAGTCAAAAGCCACTGCTTAACGGTTTCGTCATTAAATTCATCGCCCTCTAATAGAGGCGCAGTAAAGGTCAATGTGCCGCTTTTCAAAGGTAATGAAAGCATAAAGGCGTGCAAATACAATCGATCGGCACTGCTACCGCCGTAAAGTGAATCCCCTAAAATAGGTGCGCCTATGCTTTTTAAAGCAACTCTAATTTGGTGAGTCTTACCAGAATGGGGCTTTAATAAAAACCCGCGGATCCCTTGTTTTGCCGACTGGCTAAAGAATTGAGTGATGGCAGGGTTGTCAGTGGTTTTTAACAAAATATGTTGACCACCTCGTCGGTTTTTCATGTCGCCGATGATTAAGCCCTGCTTTTTCTTAGGCTTTTTATCACTGAGCGCTAAGTAGTACTTACTTACCTGGCGAGTCTCGAATAGCAAACCAATTTCTGCTGCCAAATGCTCATTTTCAGTAAGGCATAAACAGCCTGAAGTGCCGGTGTCTAAGCGGTGGCATAAAAATAATTGAGGTACATTCAACTGCCGTTTTAATAACTCGACTATACCCAACTCCGGTTCAAGCTCTGAACTAAGTTCTGCATCGAGTTCTGTTCCATGCTCGCTATGCGTAGGTGACCTAGTATGCATGGCAATGCCAACGGGCTTATTGACAACAATAATCCCGTTGTTTTGATAAATAATAGGAATGTGCTGCACTACCTAGCTTCACTTAACGTCTAGGGTTGCTAGAGCTTCTTCGTAGTCTAATTCGTCCACCGCCTCAATAATTGCTGCACGTTTTTCATCGCTAAGGTTCATGGCATTTAGCCAGTCATCGAGGGTAGTTTGTGAAATAAACTCGCTGGCTTTTAGCGCTGCCACAAGCTGCTTTTCAGCGCGCTCTGCGGCGGCACTATTTGTCACATTATTCGTCGCATTAGTTTGCGTTTCAGATACAGCAGGCTCAGCAGTCACGCTGTCTATCTCGGCAACCGTGTCATTAAGCAATGCAGCAAATTGAGGGTAATAATCGGGTAGCTGTTGCTCGTTTCTAATTGCGCTTTCTATTTGCTTGCTGTCATTGTGAAGTGCGAATAAGCCCAAGTTACCGGTTACACCTTTAAGCGTGTGCATAAGAGAGTAGGCGTCGTCATACTGCTCTTTTTCCATAAGCGCTTGTAAGTTTGCATCTAAATTTCGGTATTCATCTGTAAATTTACCAAGTAGGGTAAATAAGAGTTTTTTGTTCCCGCTTAACTGCGACATTCCAAATTCGAGATCGACTAATGTGGTTGACTTGTCCATGCAAGTATCCTTCTACAACACGTTAAGGCGACGTTATTCCAACGTCGTTGGTCATTGCTTTACTACCATTGAGCGAAACAACATGGCACTGGTTTACATTACCAGAGATGATAGAGCGTATAGTGGTGATAGTGTATTTCAAGATCGCACAAATTAATACAGCCATAGCGTTGCCTGTACAAGTAAAGCATTAAAAATTCTGTTAATCTTCAATGCAAATGCGACGCCCTCCTCCTGTTGTAAAATAATAAAAACACCGCTTTAAAAAGCGCGGTTTATAACGTTGTTAGTTAAAAAGGAAAAAACATGCCGGGTAACCCCTCCTTTCGTATCCTCTGTGCGGCCTTTCTAGTATTAATCAGTAGCGGTTGCCAACGGGTGCAGGTAGAACAACCGCAAGAAGAAAACTCCGTTTCTATTCCTTTTGAGAAGTACACATTGGATAACGGCCTAACCGTCATCCTTCACGAAGATAACTCAGACCCACTTGTGCACGTAGACGTGACTTATCACGTTGGCTCTGCGCGAGAAGAAGTTGGCAAATCAGGATTCGCCCACTTTTTTGAGCACATGATGTTCCAAGGCTCAAAGCACGTTGCCGACGAACAGCATTTTAAGGTTATCACCGAAGCAGGTGGAAACTTAAACGGCACAACAAATACAGACAGAACCAATTATTTTGAGACCGTACCAGCTAATCAATTAGAAAAGGTTTTGTGGCTTGAATCTGATCGCATGGGCTATTTACTTGAAGCGGTAGACCAGAAGAAGTTTGAGAACCAGCGGGAGACCGTCAAAAACGAAAGGGCTCAACGAGTCGATAATCAGCCCTATGGCCTTCGATTTGAGCTAAACGGCGAAGCGCTCTATCCCGAGGGGCACCCTTATTCATGGTTAACAATAGGCTACGTTGAAGATTTAGACCGCGTAGACGTTAACGATTTAAAGGCATTCTTTAAACGTTGGTATGGACCAAACAATGCAGTGCTCACCATTGGCGGCGATATTGATGTGGCCAAAACAAAAGCACTTATCCAGCAGTATTTTGGCGATATACCCGCAGGGCCAGAGGTTACGGATGCTAAGCCTCAGCCTGTGACGCTTGATGAAACGCGTTACTTAACCTTAGAAGACAAAGTACATTTGCCCCTGCTGCAAATAACGTACCCCACGGTATATGCCCGCCACGTTGATGAAGCACCCTTAGATGTGTTGGCCAATATTCTTGGCGGTGGTAAAACGTCGTTGTTTTATAAGAACTTGGTAAAGCAAGGAATGGCGGTGCAGGCCGCTGTGTCTCACCCCTGTCGCGAGCTAGCCTGTGAGTTTCAGCTATTGGCATTGGCCAATCCTGCTAAAGTGACGTCGCTAGCGACACTTCAACAAGCGCTCAACGATACATTAAAAGAATTTGAAACCCGAGGGGTTACCGCCGATGACCTTGCCAGAACGAAAGGTCAGCTAGAATCTAGGACGGTATTTGGGCTTCAAAGCGTTTCAGGTAAAGTCTCTGCGCTTGCAGCAAATGAAACCTACTACAACACGCCCGACCTCATTGCAGAAGACATTGCGCGATACAATTCGGTTACCGCTAGCGACATTATGCGTGTATACAACGACTATATTAAAGACGCCAACAGCGTTGTATTAAGTGTTGTGCCAAATGGCAGCCCTCAGCTTGCTGCAGCAGAGCCCACTTTCGAGCGACCCACGCGCACACTGCCCGATGACCAATTACAATCTGAGCATCAATCAGCCTCTGATAAGCACAAAGGTGACAATGAGTCGTTCGCTAGCGCAGCGTCAACGTTTGATAGAAGCATTATGCCAAGTGCTGGGCCTGCGCCGGTTTCTAAAGTGCCAGACTATTGGGAACGTTCGCTACGTAATGATATTAAGGTACTTGGCGTAACCAGTAATGAAACGCCCACGGTAACCATAACCTTAGGTATGGACGGTGGTATGTTGCTAGACCCAGAAGGCAAAGCAGGCACCGCTTACCTTACGGCGCTATTGATGAACGAGACCACGAAAAACTACAGTAATGAAGACTTAGCAAACGAACTTGCAAAGCTAGGCAGTTCAATTGGCTTTAGCACTGGTGGAAGGTTTACTCAGATGTCGGTGTCTACCTTGACGAAAAATATTAAACCCACGCTGGCGTTGATGGAAGAGAAACTGTTTAACCCTGCTTTTACTGAAGCAGATTTCTCGCGCATGAAAGAACGAGTTCTGCAGGGCTTGCAGCAGCAAGCAAAAACGCCCTCTAGCCTAGCGCAGAGAGCCAAAGACTTAATTTTGTTTGGGGAAGAAAATCGAGTAAGTTTGCCTGATGGAGGCACTATAGCGTCGGTAAACAATATTACTTTGGATGATGTAAAAGCATTTTATGAGCGCTTTTATTCACCCGCAAAGGCCAGCATTGTTGTTGTGGGTAACCTAACCCCAGAGCAGACCATAGAAGCGCTTGGCTTTTTAAATAACTGGGAAGGGCAAGACTATGATTTTGTCGATTACCATGAATTTCCTCAGTATCAAGAAAAAAACCTGTATGTAGTAAACAGTCCTGATGCGGTGCAGTCGGTGGTGTATATTGTGGATAGAGGTTTACCCTTTGATGCCACAGGCGAATATTTTAAATCTCGTCTTATGAATTTCCCGCTAGGTGGAGCCTTTAACAGTAGAATCAATTTAAATCTACGAGAAGATAAAGGTATAACCTACGGTGCGAGCACCGGCTTTGTTGGTGGAAAAACCTTAGGTTGGTTTGAAGTGAGCACTGATTTAACCGCAAAGGATACTGCACTGGGCATCAAAGAGATTTTTGCCGAGATAAATGCGTATAAAGAAAATGGCGTGACTGAGTCTGAAATTGAATTTATGCGAAATGCCTTTACATTAAGTGATGCATTGGCATTTGAAACGCCCTCTAGCAAAGCTCGCTTTTTACGACAGTTGCTCAGCTATGACTTGGAAAAAGGATATCGAGACGAGCAGCTCGACATCATTAACCGCATAGATAAAGCTGCTATTAACAGACTAGCAAAACAATATTTGAATGCTGATAAGATGCAAATTATTGTAGTGGGTGATAAAACGAAGATTTTGCCACAGCTGAGCTCATTAAATATACCGATGGTTGAATTATCGGTAGAGGACAACAAGCGAGAAGCGTTAGACTAAACAGCCAACGTATCTTGAATTTACACTATTGCCGCCCATGACTTCTAAACTGGGCGCAATAATGACATCACGGAATACCATTTTGACAGCAGACAACACTTGTTTCGACGCGCGCGTTAAGGCGCTTAAATCGCCAGAATTTTTAGCCTCGTTAAAAGACATAAAGCGTGGTGTAGAGCGAGAGGCGCTTCGAATCAATCCAAACGGTACGTTGGCACAAACGCCACATCCTAAGCCGTTGGGCTCGGCCCTGACTCACGAATCTATCACGACAGACTTTTCTGAGTCTTTGTTAGAGTTTATTACTCCTCCAGAGGCAAGCTCAGCAAAGACCATTGCACAACTTCAAGATATTCACCGCTTTGTTGCAGATAATATTGAAGAAGAGCAAATTTGGCCGCTTAGCATGCCCTGCTTTATTGATGATGAGACGGAAATTCCCATTGCCTATTTTGGCGAGTCTAACGTGGGTAAAATGAAGCGCGTGTATCGTATCGGGCTTAAAAATCGCTACGGTAGTATGATGCAGGCTATCGCGGGTGTTCATTTTAACTTTTCCTTACCAGAGAGCTTTTGGGCACTGTGGGCTAAACAAAATGGAACTTCTCACTCACAAGAGCAAACGTCGGCAGAGTATTTTGGCCTTATTAGAAACTATCGTCGCTTGTGCTGGTTAATTCCTTATTTGTACGGTGCGTCTCCAGCGTTGTGCAGCTCATTCTTAAAAGGCAAGGAGCACAGTCTACCGTTTAAGAAGGTGGGTAAAGGTACTCTGTACATGCCTTACGCCACATCGCTTAGAATGAGCGACTTAGGCTATACCAGCGCAGAACAATCTTCGCTAAAAATTTGCTACAACGAATTGGATAATTACGTTCGTTTGCTGCGCGAAGCGATGAGCACACCTTCCACTCGTTTTGAGCGATTTGCCTCAGGTGAAGGCGGAAATTATCAGCAGCTCAATCACAATATTATTCAAATTGAGAACGAGCTTTATTCTCCTATTCGTCCTAAGCAGCCTACTGAGTCAATGGAGAAGCCCACCGACGCTCTCGTAAGGCGCGGTATTAGTTACATAGAAGTGCGCGCATTAGATGTAAACCCGTTTTCTGCCATAGGCATCTCTGATTCGCAGTTTGATTTTCTTGATGTATTTCTGCTTTCCTGTTTGCTGATGCCCAGTGAAGCGTTAGACGAACAACAGCTTAATGAAGCAAAAGAAAATATGGATCGCGTTGTGTTGGAAGGACGAAACCCGGAGCTAATGCTGACAGAAAACGGCAACGCGGTATCGTTACCTCAATGGAGCGAAAAGCTTTTTGCATACTTTGGTCAAGCGGCCACATTGCTTGATGAAGCGAATAACACAAAACAATACACCAAGGCGGTGAGTGACGAATACGCTAAAATTCAAAACCCCGCTTTAACGCCTTCAGGGAAAATGCTTCAGTCTCTGTTAGATGGTGACAAAGACAATAGTATTTTTGGGTTAGAGTTAGCGCAGAAATACAGCAACGAAATGAAAAGCTTTGACTACACGTTTACCGATAGTGCTGAGTTTGTTAGACAGGGCGAAAGTTCGTTTGACGCACAGCGAGAAATAGAGGCGTCAGATGAAAAAGACTTTGATACCTTTATTACTGACTATTTTGCCGAGCCCCAAGCAAAAAAAAATGCCTGACATAGGTCAGGCATTAAAGGGTTCCAGGGAAACACACATTTTACTAGAACATTAATTAAGACACGCTATGAGCCAAAAGTTCAAAAAATGGGTTGTTTTTTTATCAGCCCTTATCGTTCTTTTTCCGCTGTTAATCGCAGGGTGTGCCACAACACCCCCGAAAAACAGCAGTAACTTGTGTGAAATCTTCTACGAAAAAGAAGATTGGTACGATGCCGCTGCCGATGCGAGGGATAAATGGGGCGTTCCAATTCACATTCCCATGGCGATGATGTACCAAGAGAGCTCATTTAGACACGACGCACTTCCTCCCAGAGACTATGTTTTTTTTGGATTAGTTCCTTGGGGAAGAGTGAGTTCGGCGTATGGTTATTCACAAGCGAAAACGCCTACGTGGGAAGATTACATAAGAGAAACAGATAGCGGTGGCGCAGATCGAGACGACTTTGAAGATGCCATTGATTTTATGGGCTGGTTTATCTACAAATCCCAAAAGGTCAATGGTGTGTCTAAGTGGGATGCTTACGCCCAGTACCTTAATTATCACGAAGGTTGGGGCGGGTATAAGCGTCGCAGCTACGATAGAAAGCCATGGCTTAAAAAGGTGGCATCAAAGGTCAAAGCGCGCTCGTTACGCTATGCCACTCAGCTAAAAACCTGTGAAGAAGATCTTCAGAAAGGTTGGTTTATGAAGCTATTCAGCTAAAGCTACTTCGTAAGGCGTTTGTTCTTGTCACTCTGCGGGCTGTTACACGCTCTTCGAAATTATCATATTAATAAACAGCATATCTCAAAACAAAATCATAAAACATTAGAACAAAAAAAGAGGGGGTAGATTATCTCTACCCCCTCAGCGACGCTAAGCTAAGACCGTTTTTTTGACCCAACGTCGAACAGGCATAACTAATGTATTGCAAATGATAATGATTTGCAATAGCATTTTTATGTATTTTTTGTGACCCTTCTACTTCTTGATGCAGATCAAGATACTCATGCGAAACCATTCATCCTTTTTACGCTGTTGATCTAGATCATAACCACAGCTCTCACACTTCCATACACTCCAACTATAGATTTTTTATTCACGTGCTCGTTTACGTTTTTATTTATGTACTTGTTTGCGTGTTTATTTTACGTACTAATGGAGAGAACAATTATGTTGTGGACAATGATTAAAGATCCGGTAGTGTGGGGTTCGCTGTTAGGTATAGGTATTATTGTTGGAATGATGGTGTACTACACTTATTTGTTCATGCACAACAGCGCGGCTGGAAAATAAAGCTGGTTGCTTTAAACGGCAGAAGCAGTCATACCTCTAGTTTAAAAAGTAGAGTGTAGCTACTGTTTGCCAGCCATTACCGGCACATCAAGCAGTACCAGTAAAGCGGCTTTACCGCCATATTCTAATGGGGCCTGGTGAAACGCTTTAACGTGGGGATGTTGAACCAAGTAATGGGGCAGGGCGGCTTTCAGTACGCCCTGACCAAAGCCATGCATAATACAGGCGCAGTCTACAAGGTCTTTTCTAGCGGCGTAAATGAGCGCGGCAATTTCGTCTTTTGCCATTTCTCTGGTCAGTCCGTGAAGATCTAAATGTAGCTCTGGCGAAAAATCACCTCGTCGCAATTGCTTTAAGACATGGGTGGGCACATCACTGCGGCAATAACGCATCGGGCCTTCTTGTGGCAATACGGCTTGGTACATGTCTGAAAAGTTAAACGACGCAGCAAGTTGTTTACTGTGTTTAAGGTTTTTAGCCGACGACTGCTGTTTCTTTTTAAACAGCTCTACTTGCTTATTTGGCTCTACTTTATCTTGAGCCAGCGGCTTTACGCCAGCCATTGCGTCGGTAAACGAAAAGGTCTCTTCTTGAACAGCAGGCGCGTGCGTACTTTGCTGCTTTTTCAACGCTTTCAATTCTTTTTTAAACACTTTCATAATGAATCTAATCTGCATTGGGCTTTCAAAGAAGCAAGATGCTTCTGTCAAAAGCGAGCGTTAATAAAATACCTTTCGACGCTGCTGCACCCACAGTTAATTATGTGAATTAGCATGAAGTTTGGGTATGATACCAGCTTTCAAAATATTGATGTACCCAAACGCTATGACCGATAAGTTTTACCTAGAAGAAGCCATTGACGATCTGCACACATTGCTAGATATGACCCGATGGGCAACAAGCCGTTTTAATGACGCTGAACTCTACTTTGGTCACGGCACTGATAATGCGTGGGACGAAGCCACAAGCTTGGTATTGCAAGCCCTTCACCTTCCACACCCAATCTTATCGTCAGTGGGAGAACATATATTGTCTTCTCGCCTTACAAAAAGTGAGCGTGAGAAAATAGCAGAGCTTGTATTAAAGCGCGTACAAACACGCATGCCTTTGCCCTACATTACCAACGAAGCATGGTTTTGCGGTATGCCGTTTTATGTTGACGAACGAGTGCTAATTCCTCGTTCACCCTTTGCTGAGTTAATTCAAAACCACTTCTCGCCATTTGTAGAGAACGAACCGTCGAACATTCTTGATATGTGTACTGGGGGAGCCTGCATTGCAATTGCACTTGCACATGCTTATCCAGAAGCGCAGGTAGATGCGGTGGACATTAGTTCAGACGCACTTGAAGTGGCAGATATCAACATACAAGAGCATGGCCTTAGTCATCGCGTTTATCCCATTCAGTCTGATTTATTCACAAGCCTTGAAGGGCAAAAGTACGACTTAATCATTTCAAACCCGCCGTATGTTGATGCACAAGATATGGCAGACCTCCCAGAAGAGTATCATCATGAGCCAGAACTCGCGCTAGCCGCAGGGGAAGATGGCCTTGATTTGGTCGATACCATGTTGCGTCAGGCCCCTACGTATCTAAACGATGGCGGTTGGCTATTTATCGAAGTGGGCAATAGCGAAGTGCACATGAATGAGAGATTTTCTGGCTTAGAAGTTATTTGGTTAGAGTTTGAAAATGGCGGCCAAGGCATTTTTGCTGTGAATAAAGACACACTGGTTCAGTATTTTAGTAGTAAGGATTAATGGTTAATTATGTCAGGTAACAGCTTCGGGAAACTTTTTACTGTAACCACCTTCGGAGAAAGCCACGGTATTGCCATTGGCGGTGTCGTAGACGGTTGTCCTCCAGGATTGGAAATTACTGAAGAAGACCTTCAGATTGATTTAGACAGAAGAAAGCCGGGAACGTCTCGTTATACCACTGCTCGTAGAGAAGATGATGAGGTACAAATCCTTTCAGGCGTTTTTGAGGGCAAAACAACGGGAACCAGTATTGGCCTGTTAATTAAAAACAAAGACCAACGAAGCCAAGATTACGGCAATATCGCCGACCGGTTTCGTCCTGGCCACGCCGACTATACCTACGATCAAAAATATGGCAGTCGCGATTATCGCGGCGGCGGTCGCTCATCTGCCCGTGAGACAGCTATTCGCGTAGCCGCGGGTGGTATTGCAAAAAAATACCTTAAAGAAGTTCACGGTATCGAAGTGTTGGGTTACCTATCTCAGTTGGGTCCCATTGCCGTAGAGAACGTTGACCATTCTATTACCAATACCAATCCTTTCTTCTGCCCAGATGAAAGCAAGCTAGAAGCCCTCGACGAATACATGCGCGATTTAAAGAAGTCTGGTGACAGTATTGGCGCGAAGGTGTCAGTGGTCGCCAAGAACGTGCCTGTAGGCCTTGGTGAGCCCGTGTTTGACAGACTAGATGCAGAAATTGCTCATGCCATGATGGGTATCAATGCGGTTAAAGGCGTTGAAATTGGTGATGGATTTGACGTTATCAATCAAAAGGGCAGTGAGCATCGCGATACGCTGACGCCTGACGGCTTTGCGTCTAATCATGCCGGTGGCGTACTTGGTGGTATTTCTACGGGGCAAGACGTTGAAGTTCACATGGCATTAAAGCCAACATCGAGTATTTCTGTGCCAGGTACGACCATCAATAAGCAAAACGAAGAAATTGATATTGTGACAAAAGGTCGCCATGATCCCTGCGTTGGCATTCGCGCGGTGCCTATTGCTGAGGCTATGATGGCGCTAGTGTTGATGGACCATCTATTGCGCCACCGCGCACAAAATATGGGCGTTGTATCAACGACAGCCCCGATTTCCGGCAGCCGTTAAACGCTACTGTCTATCGTTTATAACACTTGGCTTCCTGTATTACGTTATTGGCGCCCTAATATCACATTAGTGGCGCCTTTTTATATGGTCGGTGTAAATGGAATTTATACATATGGAGATACGCATTGACGCTTTCTAGCCATTCTTCGGTTACCAGTAAAAAGTCCCTCATTATTTTAGCATTAACCTATTGGCTCTACTTTGGTCAACTTGGTGTGCTTGTTCCCTATTTAGGTATTTTTTTAGACGGTCGAGGCTTTTCGTCGCAGGACATTGGTGAGCTATTTGCTGTTATTACGTTAGCGCGTATTTTAGGCCCTGGACTGTGGGCAGGTGTGGCAGATAAAACGGGTAATGCGGTTGGCATTATGCGACTTGGCTGCTTGCTTACGGTGCTCACCTTTAGCTCGGTGTTTTACTTTTCTAGCTTTTGGGGCCTCACTCTTGCCTTCGGTCTTATGATGATGTTTTGGACTGCTGTATTGCCACAGCTGGAGGTGATCACAATGAACGCAGTCTCTACGAGCTCCGCTAACTACGGGCAAATAAGACTGTGGGGCAGCATCGGTTTTATTTGCTTGACCGTGACTGCGGGTAAAGCCCTTGATATGTTTTCCACCGAAACTCCGGTGTATGTCAGTGTTGGGGTGCTATCGCTACTATTCATCAGTACATTATTCATTACTGCGCCGGCTAAGAAATCAGAAACTGAAAGTGAGCCTGGAAGTATTTGGACGTTCGTTAAGCAAAAACCGTTTGCGGTATTTATTTTTGCCTCTGCATGTCTACAAATTAGCTTTGGTGCTTTCTATGGCTTCTTTGCATTGTACATGCGAGATCTCGGATACTCTGGTCAGCAAACCGGCGTATTTATCGCACTTGGTGTGCTGGCTGAGGTGGGCATATTCTTGGTTGCCAGACATCTTATTAGCCGTTTTGGCGTGTGGAATTTGCTGTTTGCGAGTATCGCGTTGACGGCTCTAAGGTGGTACTTGCTTGCCGACTTTGCTCAACATATATCTGTCATCGTGCTTAGCCAAGTTATTCACGCATTAAGCTTTGGATTGACTCACGCGGTGTCTGTGCACTTTATTCATCAGTATTTACCCGCAGCATTTCACAGCCGCGGGCAAGCAGTGTATATCAGTATTGCCTTTGGTTTAGGGGGCGCGTCTGGTAATTACCTTGCAGGTCAGCAGTGGTCACAAGGCACCAATGCCTATGAAGCCTTTGTGACTGCAGCCGTTTTTGCGGCCGTAGGGGCCCTGTCTCTCTTCTTGTGCTCTAAGAAAGTGATGGATGGTAAAGCACCGCAATAAACCTAATCACCTCACTAAATTGACGTCTAAGCTTCAGAAGGCCAAGTTTTTGGAAGGCTACGTATCAAAAGAAGTGGGGCTAGGACATTGTGAAATCACTTCGATTTTACCGCTTTTATGCTCTTGCTCTAACCTGACATCAAATTTCCACAGTCGATGCAAATGACGCATAACCTCATCTTTTGACTCGGCAAGAGGGATATCGTGTTGAGGGATGTAGCGTAATGTTAGCGAACGGTCGCCGCTTATATCTACTTTGTATACCTGAATATTAGGCTCTAAATTGCTCAAGTTATATTGGGCCGAGAGCTTTTCTTTGATTGTGCGATACCCCTTTTCATTGTGAATAGCACTAACGCTTATAAACGATTTTGAAGTGTCGTCTTCAAGAGCGAATAGCTTGAAGTCTCGAATGATTTTTGGGGATAAGAACTGACTAATAAAACTTTCGTCTTTAAAGTTCTGCATGGCAAAATGTACTGTTTCTAACCAGTCTTTCCCTGCGATGCTGGGAAGATAGTAATAGTCTTCTTCAGTAGGAGATTGGCATACCCGTTTAATATCCATAAACATAGAAAAGCCAAGTGCGTAAGGGTTAATGCCGGAATAATACGGACTGTTGTATTCCGGCTGCATGACAACGCTTGAATGACTATGCAGAAACTCCATCATAAACCTGTCGCTTACCAGTTTGTCGTCGTACATCTTGTTTAGAATGTGATAATGCCAAAAACAGGCCCATCCCTCATTCATTACCTGGGTTTGCTTTTGCGGATAAAAATATTGCGACACCTTGCGCACTATTCTTACAATCTCACGCTGCCAAGGCTCTAATAGCGGCGCATTCTTTTCAATAAAATAGAGTAAGTTTTCCTGTGGTTCACTAGGAAAGCGACGAGGGTGTGCATTATGTTTTTGTGCGTTATCCGGCAGTGTTCGCCATAGCTCATTGACCTGCGACTGCAGGTAAGTCTCGCGCTCTTGCTGACGGTTCTTTTCTTCCTGTAGGGATATTTTCTGAGGCCGCTTATACCTATCTACGCCAAAGTTCATTAACGCGTGGCACGAATCAAGAATATTCTCTACATCTTCAAAGCCAAATTTTTGTTCGCATTCGGCAATATAGTTTTTAGCAAACACTAGATAGTCGATGATTGAGCCAGCGTCGGTCCAGGTTTTAAATAGATAGTTGCCTTTAAAAAAGGAGTTGTGGCCGTAGCATGCATGGGCCATAACTAACGCCTGCATGGTGATGGTATTTTCTTCCATTAAATAAGCAATACAAGGACTTGAGTTAATGACTATTTCATACGCTAACCCCATTTGCCCCCGTTTATACTGCTGCTCAGTCTGAATAAACTTTTTACCAAATGACCAGTGGGTGTAGTTGAGCGGCATGCCGATGCTGGCGTAGGCATCCATCATTTGCTCTGCGGTAATAACTTCAATTTGGTTGGGGTAGGTGTCTAGCTTGAATGCTTTTGCTATTCGGTCAATATGTTCCTCGTACTCACCAAGGAGGTCAAAGTTCCAGTCAGGTCCATCACTAAGCTTATAAAATTGATGGGATAAGGGGGGAGTTGACATAGAATGCTCCTTAACTTGCGTCAGCATCTGCGCGCTTAAATATCTCTCTAAACACGGGATAGATATCAGCTTGAGATTCAATATGCTTACACATGAAGTTGTCGTGGGAGGCGCTTACTTGCTCGAACCCTTTCCATAAACTTTGGTGAGGCCGTTCAGTAATCTCAATGTAAGTGTAGTAGCGGCAAACGGGTAATAAATGGTGGGCAAGTAATGCACTGCATTTTGGCGAGTCGTCGGCCCAATTATCACCATCAGAGGCTTGTGCCCCGTAAATATTCCAAAGGCCGTCGCTGTATCGTTCTTCAATGATGTCTTTCATTAGCTTTAATGCGCTAGAAACAATGGTGCCCCCGGTTTCCTGTGAATAAAAGAACTCTTGTTCGTCTACTTCTTTAGCCTGTGTATGGTGGCGAATATACACCACGTCAACATTTTCATAAGTACGACTGAGAAACAGATAAAGCAGAATATAAAATCGCTTCGCCGTCTCTTTTGTAGTTTGATCCATTGAGCCAGATACGTCCATTAAGCAGAACATCACGGCCTTACTGCTGGGAAGCGGTCGTTTGTCATAATTTTTAAAGCGCAGATCAAAGGTATCAATAAAGGGCACTTTGGCGATTTTGGCTTTTAATGCGGCAATATCCGCCTCTAGAGCGATTCGCTCTTCCGTTACTAAACCCGAATTAGCATGCATGCCTTCATCTATGCTGTCAGTATTATTGCCTTCGTTGGCTTTTAGTTGCTCATAGCGTTCCTCTAATTCTCTAAGCTTGCGTTTGTCTGCTGCAGTCAACGCAATGCGCCTGGCCACAGAGCCTTTTAGCGAACGCACAACATCTAAATTAGAGGGAATGCCATCGGTCTGATAACCTGCCCGATACGTTTCGTACTGTGTAACGTGATTGAATTGGTTTTTTTGTAGGTTAGGCAATTCAAGATCTTCAAACAGAATGCTTAAATACTCGTCTTTAGAAATAGAGAAGACAAATTCGTCTTGCCCCTCGCCGTCGTTGCTGGCGTCTCCGTCTCCATTGCCCCGGCCTGCTCCTTGTGGGGGACGCTCAATTCTATCTCCCTCTGAAAACTGGTCGTTGCCGGGATGGACCATATCCCGCCGCCCGCCTTTACCAGTGTGAAATACAGGTTCTGAAATATCCCGTGTGGGAATACTAATTTGTTCACCAGATTCCACATCGGTTACCGAACGCTTACCTACTGCGTCTGACACCGCCCGCTTTATTTGCTGCTTATAGCGTTTAATAAAGCGCTGCCGGTTTATCGTGCTTTTGCCTTTGCTGTTGAGCCTTCGGTCAATAAAATGGGCCATAAACACCTACTTACATAATGATACTCATGTATTAAACTTCGACCTCATACAATGGAAATTCATACAATGAAAATCCGCACGAATGAGAATTCGATAGGCAGAGAGAAAGCGCGTCTTTACGATGCTTTTCTCACTCGGAGATACCATTCGCAGAGTAATCTTACTTGCTTTTGCGTATAGCCTTTTTCGGTCATGCGGTTAACAAAGTCGTCATGCTTCTTCTGCTCCTCAGTGGAGCCTTTTGTGTTAAACGAAATGACGGGCAACAAATCTTCAGTATTTGAAAACATTTTCTTTTCAATCACGGTGCGCAGTTTTTCATAGCTGGTCCATGAAGGGTTGTTACCGTTGTTATTCGCTCTGGCGCGAAGCACAAAGTTTACGATTTCATTTCTAAAATCTTTTGGGTTGCTTATTCCCGCTGGTTTTTCTGTTTTTTCAAGCTCTGCATTAAGCGCCTCACGGTCGAACAATTGGCCAGTTTCGGGGTCTCGATACTCTTGGTCTTGGATCCAAAAGTCAGCATACGTGACATAACGGTCAAATAAATTTTGACCGTATTCCGAGTAGCTTTCTAAATAGGCCGTTTGTATCTCTTTTCCAATAAACTCTACATAGCGAGGAGTAAGGTATCCTTTCAAAAATTCGAGATATCTGTCTGCAACTTCTTGATTAAACTGTTCGCGCTCAATTTGTCGCTCTAAAACGTAGAATAGGTGCACAGGGTTTGCTGCCACTTCTTGGCTGTCGAAATTAAACACTCTAGATAAAATTTTAAACGCAAAGCGAGTGGAAAGGCCTTCCATGCCCTCATCAACTCCCGCGTAGTCTCTATACTCTTGATAAGACTTCGCTTTTGGGTCTGTGTCTTTTAGGCTTTCTCCGTCATACACCCGCATTTTAGAAAATAGACTTGAGTTTTCAGGCTCTTTAAGACGGGAGAGAACAATAAACTGAGCCAAACATTCCAATGTGTCGGGGGCACAGGGCGCACCGTGTAACTCACTGGTGTCGAGCAGCTTCTTATAAATCTTAATTTCCTCACTCACCCGCAGGCAGTAAGGCACTTTGACAATGTACACCCTGTCTAGAAACGCCTCATTGTTTTTGTTGTTGCGAAAGGATTGCCATTCAGATTCATTAGAATGAGCCAGTATAAGACCATCAAACGGCAATGCCGAAAATCCTTCTGTCGGATTGTAATTACCTTCTTGCGTTGCTGTAAGCAGAGGATGTAACACCTTGATAGGTGCTTTAAACATTTCAACAAATTCCATCAGCCCCTGATTAGCTTTGCATAGAGAGCCGGAATAGCTATAAGCGTCTGGATCATTTTGAGCGTATTGCTCTAAGCGGCGAATATCTACTTTTCCTACCAGCGCAGAAATGTCTTGGTTATTTTCATCACCAGGCTCGGTTTTTGCGATACCAGTTTGGTCGAGTATTGAAGGATAAACCCGAACAACTTTGAACTGGGTAATATCGCCATTAAATTCGTGTAGACGCTTGCGCGCCCATGGCGACATAATGGTTTTAAGGTAGCGCTTGGGAACACCGTATTCTCGTTTTAAAATGTCACCATCTTCATTTTCATCAAATAGGCAGAAAGGGTGATCATTTACTGGTGAGCCCTTGAGCATATAGATTGGGACATTTTGCATCAGCTCTTTTAGCCGTTCGGCCAATGACGATTTACCGCCGCCAACAGGACCTAGCAAATATAAGATTTGTTTACGCTCTTCTAATCCCTGTGCGGCATGTTTTAAATATGACACGATTTGTTCAATCGCCTCTTCCATGCCATAAAATTCTGAAAAAGCTGGATAGCGAGAAATGACGCGGTTAGAAAAAATGCGACTGAGTAGTGGATCGCTGGCGGTATCAATCCGCTCAGGTTCACCAATGGCTATTAAAAGACGTTCGGCGGCGTTGGCATATGCCAGAGAATCTTCCTTGCAGATTTCAAGGAATTCTCCAATGGTAAATTCTTCCTGTTTACGCTCCTCATAGCGACTTTGATAGTGCTCAAAGATACCCATAAATACCCCTTAGAAAACGGAACCCCGTACTTTCATGTTAGTAGGTATTCTTAAAAAGGTAAGGTTTTGTAGGTTAACTTTTTTAGAGAATTTTTGTCGTTGAACACAAAAAAGCCTCGCTAGTGCGAGGCTTTCATATTCAACTGTTTGTAGCGATTTATTTCTATTCAGAGACCGCTCTGTATAGCGCTCACCCTGTCTAGAAAGAAAGGTCGCTTACGCTAGGTTGCTGTTCGCAAATTCCCAGTTTACCAATGCCCAGAAGTTTTCCAGGTACTTAGGACGAGCATTACGGTAATCGATGTAATACGCGTGTTCCCAAAGGTCAACAGTTAGGATTGGCGTTAGCGAGTCGCCTGAAATAGGTGTTTCAGCATTGCTTGTATTAACAATGTCTAGGCTGCCGTCAGCTGTTTTTACTAGCCACGTCCAGCTTGAACCGAAGTTGTTCACTGCTTTGTCATTAAACGCTGCTTGGAAGTCAGCGAATGAGCCCCATTTTGCATTGATTGCGTCAGCTACTGCACCTGTTGGCTCGCCGCCGCCATTTGGGCTTAGGCAATTCCAGTAGAAAGTATGGTTCCAAACTTGAGCTGCGTTATTGAATACACCGCCTTCAGAAGCCTTAATGATTTCTTCTAGGCTCTTGCTCGCCATATCAGTACCTTCCACTAGGCCGTTAAGCTTAGTTACGTAGGTAGCGTGATGCTTGCCGTAGTGGTACTCAAGTGTTTCAGCAGAAATATGCGGTTCTAGTGCATTTTGTTCGTATGGTAATGCTGGTAATTCAAAAGCCATGTCGGTCTCCATGATTAGTTTATAGATATAACGCTATTAACCCTCTAAAGCCTGCAAATAGAGGACAACGTGCTAATTTAGCTCACTAATATCGCTATGTGTTTTGTTTCGAAATAAAGAGTTTCGAAATAAAGCATAACGTAGAAGTGGGGATAAAGTCTTATAACTCAATGACAAAATTATGAATTTTTTGTCTATGCTTGAGAGAAGTAAGTAGCAATACAATAGATAGCCACATGACCTTTTAACAGATCACTTTGTAACGCGTGTTTTATCGGCGCTGGTAAAGCGACTGCCGCGTTACTCTATTCATTAGTCAGCATATTAGCGATTATGTTAGACACTGGATAACATCACAATAAGATAATTTGTGTTATTCTGCCCTTGATAAATGTGATGAGCAATCCCACTTCCTGAGTATTAACTATTCCGCTGAGAGGATCCAATGGACAATACTGAAAGCCAATCGACGATTGACAGAATTAAGCAACAAATTGAAGAGAACCCAATCCTACTTTATATGAAGGGCTCACCTAAGCTTCCAAGCTGTGGATTTTCTTCACAAGCTTCACAGGCGCTTATGTCGTGTGGGGAAGCATTCGCATACGTTGATATTCTTCAGAACCCAGACATTCGAGCAGAATTGCCAAAATATGCAAACTGGCCAACGTTTCCACAACTTTGGGTTGATGGCGAGCTAGTAGGCGGGTGTGACATCATTATTGAAATGTTCCAGCAAAACGAGCTGCAGCCCTTAGTCAAAGAAACGGCTGAAAAACACAAAACTGAAGAGTAATTAGGAAATCTTAATTCTCTATTGAAAAGCCGGCTTTAAGTCGGCTTTTTTGATTAAAACCGCCCAAAAATACACTGCTTTCAATTCCGCTAAAACTATATAGACAAGCCAGAAAAATAAATCCTCTACGCCTTGAAAAAATATTTTTATTTTATCGAAAAAGGTTTGTTTTTTAATACGTTACCCTCTATAAAAAACCTGTGCTGACACAGCAGTCGTCAGTGTTGAAGGTCTAATAAAAAAATACTTTATCGTAATCACTCTGGTTATGGTTTAAGGCGCCAAAGCGCCAAAGCTGATAAAGAAAACTCCGGGAAAACACCATGAAAACACACTTGTCTTTATTGACTAAAAACGTACGCAGCGTACTAGCTGCTTCTGCTGCGTTTTCCGTTATTGCTGCCGCGCCTGTTTATGCGCAAGAAGCAGACGACGAAAAGAAAGCGGAAGATTACGAACAAATTGCGGTAGTTGGTTCACGTGCAGCACCACGCTCAATTGGCGATTCAGCAGTGCCAATTGACATCATATCCAGTGAGGACTTTAAGCAACAGGGTGCCACCGATATGGTATCTATGATGCAAACGGTGGTTCCTTCATTTAACGTGAACGACCAGCCAATCAACGATGCATCAACGTTAGTACGCCCAGCAAACTTACGCGGCATGGCAGCTGACCATACTCTTGTTTTAGTCAATGGTAAGCGTCGTCACCGCTCAGCAGTCATTACTTTCCTTGGTGGCGGTCTTTCTGACGGCGCACAAGGTCCAGATATTTCAGTTATCCCAGCATCTGCATTAAAGCAGGTAGAAGTACTTCGTGACGGCGCCGCTGCACAGTACGGCTCAGATGCCATCGCAGGTGTTATCAACTTCGTCCTTAATGATGCATCAGAAGGCGGTACGTTCGAAGCCCGTTACGGCTCATTTTATGAAGGCGATGGTGACATGATCCAGCTTTCAGGCAACATTGGTCTTCCACTGTCTGATGCGGGCTTCATCAACCTTTCTGCTGAATATCGTACTGCAGACGATACATCTCGCAGCGTGCAGCGTGATGACGCCGCAGCGCTTGTTGCTGCTGGCAACACCTTTGTCGCAGACCCTGCACAAATATGGGGTTCGCCTGAAATTAAGCACGACATTAAGCTTTTCGCGAATGCGGGACTAGAGCTATCAGACTCTTCAGAAGCCTACATGTTTGGTAACTATGCGGTGCGCGAAGTTGAAGGTGGCTTCTACTACCGTAACCCACACACTCGCGGCGGTGTTTTCGCTAATGACGGTTCGCTTCTTGTGGGTGACTTAACTGGTGATATGTCGGGCAACTGTCCAACTGATATTGCACCAGGCGCAAATGTGTTGACTAACGACCGTTACATCAATGAAGTGGCGAACAATCCTGATTGCTTTGCGTTTAACGAAATTCTTCCTGGCGGCTTCACGCCACGCTTCGGCGGTGAAGTAACTGACATGTCTTTGGTATTCGGTACGAAAGGCGAGTTAGACAACGACGTGACTTATGACGTCAGCGTTAACTTAGGCCAAAACGAAGTTGATTTTAAAATTAGCAACACTATCAACCCATCTCTTGGTCCAGATACACCGTTTGAATTCAGTCCAGGTCGTTACACGCAATCTGAACAAACGTTAGATATAGATTTCACTAAACCTTTCGATGTTGGCCTATACGAGCCACTTTTCGTTGCAACGGGTTTCCAATACCGTCACGAAAGCTACGAAAGTTTTGCAGGTGATACCGCGTCCTATGAAATAGGTCCATTGGCGTCACAAGGTTTTGGCATTGGTTCAAATGGTTTCCCTGGCTTAGCAGCTAATAGCCAAGGCCTTGTGTCTCGTCATAACGTTGCATTTTATATTGATGCAGAAGCATACATCACTGAAAACTTCATGTTAGCAGGTGCGCTTCGTTATGAAGATTTCTCAGACTTCGGTGACACCACAAAAGGTAAAATTGCGTTCCGTTGGCAAGCTCTTGAGAACATCGCGTTTCGTGGTGCTTACTCAACTGGCTTCAAAGCGCCAACACTGGGACAAAGTAACGTTCGTAACGTAACAACAGCGTTTGGTACTGGCGGCGAACTTATCGACCGTGCGACACTTCCACCAACGGATCCAGTATCGCAGCTTAAAGGCGGTGAGCAACTCACTCCTGAAGAATCAGAAAGCATCACATTTGGTATTGTTGCACAGTTCGACAGCGGGTTATTTATCACAGCTGATTACTACAATATCGAACTTACAGACCGTTTAAGTACTGCTTCGGGCATTGCACTAACTGATGAAGATATTGCGACCTTAATTTCTCAAGGTATCAATGATGCGTCTAGCTTCTCTGAAATCAGCTTCTTTACCAATGACTTTGATACTACAACGGAAGGTGTTGACGTAGTAGCAAACTACAGCATGGAAATGCTGGGTGGAGACACTAAGTTCTCACTTGCTTATAACTGGACATCGACAGTAGTTGACCGCGCGTCTGATAATATTTCAGATTTCCGTATTCGCATGCTAGAAGACAACCTTCCAGCGGTACGTTACAGCGCAACGGCTAACCACACAAACGGTGACTGGCGTTTCCTTACTCGTCTTAACTATTTTGGCAGCATCTTTGAAGATCACTTAGACTCAGCCCTTCCTATTAACAAGGTGGGTTCTGAATTTACCGTTGATTTAGAAGTAGCGTATAGCTTTACAGAAGACTTCACGCTTACTGTTGGCGCCAAAAACGCGTTGGATGAATACCCAGACGAAAATACGCAATATGCGGGCATTGCTGGGTCGTTATACCCAACAACAGCACCTATTGGTATTAATGGTGGGTTCTACTACCTACGAGGCATGTACACGTTCTAACTTGTACGTCTAATAAAGGGAGCTTTTGCTCCCTTTTTACTTACCAAAAATCCATATTTAAAGCGTGAAAAGCCTGACAAACACAGGCATGATTAGGGGCTATAGATTTTAGGTGTTATCCCAAAATCTATATTTCTTGAACATCTGTAAGCAATTCGAAACACATTCATTAGAGATTTATGACCAGAAAGTCGACAGTAGCTGAAACCTTCTTAAAATACCGCAGCAAGTTAATGCGCGCGGTAGGCACTATTGTTGGTACTGATGATATTGAAGATATAGTGCAAGAAGCATTTATTAAGAGCTATGAGGCCGAACTAAAACAAGAAATACAGTACGAACGGACCTACATGCTTAAAACTGCGCGTAATTTAGCGCTTAACCATGTGTCGAAGGCTGAAAATAAAAATAAACAGCATTTAGACGATATGGATATGCTGCCCTATGAGTTGATAGGGCACAGCTTAGAAAAAAACGTAGAAAGTAAAGAGCGCTTCATTCACTTTTGCCGAGCCACAGACACGCTGTCTGCGGATGTGAAGCGCGTATTTTTATTGAAAAAAGTCTATGGCATGCGACAAAAAGAAATTGCCGAACTCGTGGGGTTGAGTGAAAGCACTGTGGAAAAGCATGTCGCCAAAGGTCTTTTAATGTGCTCTCGGTATTTGGCCGACCTGTCAAAAGATACTTCGTCACCCCAAGCACCTTTAAGTGCGACTCAGGACATAAGCAGTAGTTGATATGAATAACATTCGCCAATTTTCCAGTAAAGAAGATATCCAAGAGCATGCCTGCTTATGGGTAAGCCGCTTAGACCGCGGTTTGAGAGATGAAGAGCTCGCGGAACTTGATAGCTGGCTTAGCGAGAGTAACGCCCATCGTCAGTCTCTTATTGAAGCGGCTAGCCTCTGGGACGATATGTCTGTGCTCAACGAGTTAAGTGGCTTGTTTCCCGAGTCTCACATGCGTAAAAGTGATGGAAACAGAGCAAAGCGCCAGAACGCTTCTCAACATCGTGGTAAGTGGAGTATTGCCGCTGCCTTTTTGGTAATGACGTTAGCGATAGGGACGATTGTTCAGCAAGTGTGGTTAGACAATACACCTGAGTTTGCCGCCATAAGCGAAAAAGTGGAGACGGGTATTGGAGAGCAAAAAAATATTATTTTGGCTGACGGGTCGGTGCTGCATTTAAATACGAACTCTATCGTTACGGTAGACTTCTCCCAAAACGCTCGCTCTATTGTATTACTCAAAGGTGAAGCTCACTTTGAAGTGGCCCACGACACATCTCGCCCCTTCTCAGTAACCGCAGGCAACAACACGGTTACCGCGGTAGGAACAGCATTTAATATGCAGTACGTTAACGATAACGCCTTCGAATTGGTTGTGACAGACGGCAAGGTGTTAGTTAAAGATCGGTTCAGAGATTCCACATCTGCCGAATCTTTGTTTGGGAAGAAGCCTGTTACCGAGGAAGGTCTGCTTATGTTTGCGGGTGAGAAAGCCACGGTGCAAGGCAAGGTGGAAGCTCGCGAAAGCATGTCGAAAAACGATATCGATGATGATTTAGCTTGGCAGCAGGGGATGATTGTATTTAAAGGCGAGCCTTTAGAAGCGGTACTTGCTGAAATTGGGCGCTACACGCCTGTAAGATTTAGCATAACGGATGACCGCTTACGTAAACGCCGAGTTGCAGGCTACTTTAAAGTGGGCGATATCGACGGCTTACTGGCAGCGCTGAAAAGCAGTTTTAATATCAATTATGAAAAAATAACCGATACAAGCATTCAGTTATCTGTCGCTTCTTAGGCCGTTTGATAATGCCTGTATGAAACTGGATAGCTTGGGCAGCTTCAAAAGCACAGAGAAAAGAGCGGCAGGGGCTAGGGCGTGTTGATTTTTGTTGTACGAGTTTTGGGCTAAATGGAAGCATTTTAATCGCGAAACAGTCCTGTAGGCCTAGTGGGCTAAGTCAAAGGGCTGTGCCAAAGAGTAAAATGCTTCCATAACGCCCCCTTCGGGCAGCGCCTGTGAGCTATTTACTCTGCGTTGAATGGTTTCGATTTAGCCCGCTAGACCTTCAACCATTCGCCTGGTCTAAATAGCTCACAGGCCGCTGCAAAAATGTACAGCAAAGATCAACACGCCCTAATATTATATAAAAATAATTAGCGTGCTGGCATTGGCCTATTGGCATCCGCTTATTGAATGTGACAATATACGAAAGAATAACAGCACATCGATATTTTACCTTGCAGTACATGCATTTCGCAGACATTACTCATTCTATGAAACGTCAACTTTTTAGTTGGTGTTTTCGTGCTGTGGGCTCTCATCACTGTGCTCACAAAAGCGCCGGTCGCAGCGCTTATCTCGGCGCTTATCGTGGTTCCCATGACATCGCCGTTCGTAACGCCCATGACAGCAGCAATAAAAAGAGCCAAGTGGCGCTGGCGATATGCATAGCCTTTTCAAGCATGGGGTGGCAAAGCGTAAGCCATGCTCAGCAATCTATACCTGCAAGCCGCGATAGCGAGCCCCTAGCTCTATCGGAAGCGCCCTCTTTTACGTTTTCGGTGCAATCCCAATCGGCAGATGAAGCCCTAACCGAGTTGGCTAAGCAGGCAAATACCACACTCCTTTTTCCCTTCGATTTAGCCAAGCGAGTTAAAACCAACTCGCTAAATGGCACCTATACGCTGAATGAAGCACTTGAGCAGCTGCTTGAAGGAACCGAACTTGCGGTAATTGCTGATGATTCAGGTGTACTAAGCATACGTTCGCGGGCATCTTTAGTTGCTAAAAAGCCCGTTGAGCGCAAAGAAGAAAAGCAAGAGGACAATAGTAACGCCCTAGAACGCATTGCTATCGTTGGCACACGAAATGCTCCTAGAAGCGCTGTTGATTCACCGGTTCCGCTGGATATTATTGGCGCTAAGTCGTTAAGCTCTCAAGGCAATGCAGACGTGCTGTCAATGCTCAGTGTTATGGTGCCATCTCTTAATGTGAACGACCAACCAATCAACGACGCAAGCAGCTTGGTAAGGCCAGCAAATTTACGCGGCATGTCATCTGACCATACGTTGCTATTGCTCAACGGTAAGCGCCGGCATCGTTCTGCGGTCATCACCTTTTTAGGTGGCGGTTTGAGCGATGGCGCACAGGGTCCTGATATTTCAGTTATTCCAGCGTATGCGTTAAAGCAGGTGGAAGTATTGCGAGATGGAGCTTCAGCGCAATATGGCTCAGACGCTATTGCCGGTGTCATTAATTTTGTGCTTAAAGATGATAGGGAAGGAGGAAGCTTTGCCTTGAAATCAGGTGCCTATGGCGAGGGAGATGGTGCTTTATTCCAATTTCAGGGTAATCGGGGCTTTGCATTGGGCGACACTGGTTTTATCAATGTAACTGGTGAGTATCGTCAACAGGGCGGGACGTCGCGCTCGGTACAGCGAGACGACGCTATAGCGCTTCTGGAACAGGGTAATGGTTTCATTCAAGATCCCGTGCAAATATGGGGAGCGCTTGATGTTGACAACGATATGAAGCTCGCTATTAACGCAGGCTATAGTCCGTCTTCCACCACGGCCGTATACGGCTTTCTCACTGCAGCCACTCGAAAGCTATCGGGTGGATTTTACTACCGCAATCCCCAAACACGGGACGGGGTGTTTAGCCGCACTGATGGTGAAACCGGAGCACGGCGATTAATTGTTGCCGACTTAGATGGTATCGATTCTGGCATACAATGCCCTTCAATTACCCTCACTGATAACGATGTGCTTCAAAATCCCACCTATCAGCAGATTGCGGATAACAGTACAGAGCTTGGCGCAAACTGCTTTGCTTTTAACGAACTTTATCCAGGTGGATTTACGCCAAGCTTTGGTGGCACCATCGAAGATGCCTCACTAGCTGTGGGGCTTAGAAAAGAGCTTCCTTACGATTGGGCTTTCGATGTCAGTGCGAGTTTGGGCTACAGTAACGTAGACTATGACATTTCCAACACGGTGAATCCGTCCTTAGGTCCACTTTCTCCTACGTCATTCGACCCTGGCGGCGTGTCTCAGGTCGAACGCACGCTCAATTTGGATTTTTCAAAGTTAATTCAAACAGTATTTGACGACCCTGTGAGTATTGGCCTTGGCATAGAGTGGCGAAAAGAAACCTATTTTCAAAAAGCAGGCGATGAGAGTTCATATATTGCAGGGCCTTACGCATTTGAGCCCCCGCTAGGCTTAAACGAAGGATTTTCAATTGGCTCCAACGGTTTCCCAGGCTATCAGCCTCAGTCTGCTGGAAATTGGAGCCGCAGTAATTGGGCTATGTACGCCGATATTGAGTTTTTCGTTACCGAAGCATTGCAATTTGGCGTTGCCTCACGGCTTGAGCACTTCAGTGACTTTGGCACTACATTTGATGGCAAGTTGAGTACGCGCTACAAGCTTACCGATCTTTTTGCTTTAAGAGGCTCAGTGAATACAGGCTTTAAAGCGCCCACGGTAGGGCAGAGCAATGTTATTAACGTGACCACGGCCTACGGCCCTAACGGGCTAGAAGACCAAGCCACACTGCCGCCTACAGATTTAATATCCGTACAGCTTGGCGCGACACCGCTGACACCAGAGGAATCGGTCAATTTCAGTGTAGGGGCGGTAATGCACGTGAGTGAGTATTTCTTTGCCACCGTCGATTATTTCAATATTCGCTTGGAAGATAGGATCAGCACTACGTCAGCTATCCCGCTCACAGAAGATGACATTAGTGCACTTATTGCCGATGGGCGACCTGATGCGGCTAAATACAACGCTGCAAAATATTTTACTAACGATTTTGATACGAAAACACAGGGTGTTGATGTTGTTGTAAATTATCAATTTGCAGCAGGAGAATGGCAAAACAACCTGCTGTTTGCCTACAACTGGACCGATACGCAGGTAGAGCGAGTGACGTTATACCCAGCATTAGTCAATGGCGCGCTTCAGCTTACGCCAAATTTGACCAATGCGCGGATACGCATGCTGGAGGATAATTTGCCGGCCCACAGGGGGAGCATTACCCTCGAACAAGCTATTTCGTCATTCGCATTTACATGGCGCTTAAACTACTTTGGCTCATTTTATGAAGATCACTTAGATGCATCTGCAGGCTTTGATATATACGGTAGTGCAAGACTGACAATGGATGCGCAGTTTTCGTGGCAAGTGTCAGAGGAAACTCGCTTTACAGTAGGGGCGCAAAACTTATTCAATACGTTGCCAGATAGTAATATTTTCAAAGGAGAGGTTGGTGCTTTGTATCCGCCGACTACGCCGGGCGGTATAAACGGAAACTTTTTCTATGCAGGTTTGGAGTTTGAATTTAAGTAGTGAAATGAAAAAGGCGGACTCAATGCTGCGGGCTATGATTTGAAAATCGCTTTGGTTTAAAACTAGCTATGGTTTGTAACAAGCTATTGATATTTGCGAAGCGTCGAAGCGATTATTAGCCCACGTTTTTGAATAGGGATTCGTCGATGATCGTTTGGTCAATGATTTGCTGAGCCATGCCGATACATTTGCCGCACTGAGAGCCAAGCTCTAAATGCTCACGTAATTCACGCATGTTGCCTACGCCGTTAGTCTCAACAGCAGCACGAATACTCTTATCGGTTACCCCGTAGCACATACATACAAACATTATCGAATACTCCAAATGAATCTGTAAATGATAATAATTGTTATTCATGCTTTTGGCAAGGCTAGTTGAGAATAATTTTCATTAAATACGACTAATGGTTTACTGAGTCTTTTTATTTACCCGTATTGGCTTAAATTTATGGTGCTTGATAAGGCGCACTTTACCAATACGCCCGAGTTTTCCGATTATTGTTCTTCAGCAAGGGGCCAACCGCCCAGTGACTGGTAACGATTTACCATATAACAGAATAGCTCTGTGGTTTTTTGTGCATCATAAAGCGCGCTGTGTGCTTCGTTTTGGTCAAAGTCTATACCGGCAGCTCTACACGCTTTCACTAGTACCGTTTGGCCAAGAGCTAAACCTGCAAGACTTGTGGTATCAAAAGAGACAAAAGGGTGAAACGGCGTGCGTTTTATATTGCATCGGGCTATGGCTGCATTCACAAAGCCTTGGTCGAAGGCGGCGTTATGAGCCACAATGACCGAGCGCTGACAATCGGCATTCTTTTGCGCCTTGCGAACGCCTTTGCATAACTCTTTCATTGCATCGCTTTCTTCAATAGCACCTCGTAGAGCACAATTTGGATCGATACCATTAAATTCTAACGCAGCAGGTTCAAGGTTTGCGCCTTCGAAGGGCTCAATGTGGTAATGAAAGGTTTCGTCTGGGTGTAACAGACCATTTTCATCCATTTTTACCGTTACAGCAGCAAGCTCTAACAACGCATCGGTTCCAGCGATGAAACCCGCTGTTTCAACATCAATTACGACGGGAAAATAACCTCTGAAACGCTGAGATAAAGTAGGCATTGCGGTTGAAGACATAGATTCTCTTTTCAAGACAAGTGAATGTGAAGTGTCGTGAGGATAATCGCAGACACGGGTAACAATAGAACGAGATTATCGCAAGGATAATAGGCAAGTGCTAGCACGAATTAGCGCTGCACTTTATTAAGCAATTTATAAACCTGCAGCGTTAACGTTGTTAAACACCGGTTTTTCACTGCTTGGTAAATCGCAACGCCCGGTGTTAAAAAGGGTAATGCGCTCCTATAGAATGTAAATTAATAAATCACGTCTAAACTTTTTTGTGCTTAAGGCGATATACTGTTTATAGTTCGTATTTGCAGGTGCTAAGACAGCTACTCAAGCAAGTACCTAAGCAAGTACTTAATCAAGTACTCAAGCACGCGTTGGCTGCGTGGTTAAATTTTCATTTTCTAGGCTTTTGTTATGCTATCGACATCTAAAGTAGTGTGGAATTTTAAAAGAAGAGTTTCGTTAACGGGGCTCCCTTATATTTGCATGCTTGTTGTCACCGCGGCCGTTGTGATGAGCTCGACAGCAGCGCATGCGGCCATGCGCCAATACTCAGCAACAGTGGAAACGTCTAACTGGCAAGTCGATACAGAATCGCGTTTGCAGTGTACGTTAAATCATGAACTGCCCGGATACGGTGATGCCATGTTTACGAGTGTGGCGTCTAAACAGCTGAATATGGAATTTGAGCTTGATATGCATTTGCTGCCCAATCGTTTTGATGTTGCTGCGGTATACTCTGTGCCGCCAAGGTGGATGCCGGGTGTCGCACCAAAAACAATAGCGGACATGACAATGAGAAAGCAGTACAACGGCGACTTGCCTCAAGATGCGGCATGGACCATGCTTTCAGAGCTTGAAAAAGGGTTCTGGCCCACTATCTACTACCAAGATTGGTACAATAAGTACGACAAAGTGAGCGTGGCGCTGAACGCCAGTAATTTTGCCGGCGTTTATAGACAATTCGTGGAGTGTGTTTCTAACCTGCTTCCTTATACCTTCGATGATATAGCTTACACAGTATTATCTTATCAAAATAACAGCACAGAGCTGACTAAGTACTCGCAAAAGCGACTGACAATGATAGGCGAGTATCTGAAAGAAGATGGTGAGTTAGAGCTCGTGCTGCTAGACGGTTATACCGATAGCTACGGCGGGCGATGGAACAACGAGCAGCTCTCTATTAGAAGGGCGAATGAGGTTAAAAATTACCTCACTGCTATTGGCGTACCCAATGATCGTATTCAGCTAACCGGCCATGGCGAAAAGCGTTTTGTGGCGCCTAATGATACGAGAGAGTCACGAGCACAAAATCGACGAGTTGTAGTACGACTTTCTAAGTCATAGCCGCCGTAGCCTACGGTGGGCGGCTCTTATTGAAAAACTCTAATTAATAGTGCTTCCAGACAACCTTTCCTGACAGAGCCCTTATAGTAGCATTGCCTGATTGCCTGATTGCCTGATTGCCTGATTGCCTGATTGCCTGATTGGCTGATTGGCTAGCTACGCTGTATTTGCTGCGGGCTAGCCGTCAGAAGTGATAGGTGCATTATTGAGCGCCATCAACCTTTGAACGCCTTTGTTCACGCCATGCTAATACAGGAGGCACGTGGTCGGTAAATATGCCGTCTACCTTAACTATGTTGCGCAACGCGTCTAGCAAGTGCGGACCCGTTAATCCAGGTGGCAGTGCATCTTGACGATAGGTATAAGGGTGAATGGTCAGATTATTGCTGTGTGCATGTGTTACCCAGTCTGCAGCTTTAATTTTTTTACTCTTTGCGTCGTCTTGATTGAAAAGCTGAGGTACCCAAGGCCCAATACCATTTGCGTATTTAGCGACTTCTGCCATCCCTTCTGCACTTCTTATCCACGTGTAGTCAGTACTGCTTTCTTTCCAATCATTTTCGCCAATTAACATAACAACTTTGCCTTTGTAGCCTAACTCACTGCGAATTCTTTTCACTTCACTAAAGTCAAAGCATTGCAAGTAGCTGTTGTCTTGTGCACCGTCTAAATTAAATGCTTGGAGTGCGTCTATAACAATGCGGCTTGCGTCTACTCCTTCAGCTAAGTGAAAAGCAGGTGATTTAACTTCTGGATATACCCCTATGTTTTTGCCAAGCTGGCGGTTGAGTTCGCTTATTAAATCAAAGTGCTCATAAAGAGTCGCAATGCTAAAGCGAGAAGTCGTGGCGGAAAAACGTGATGGAAATACTCTGTTTTGGCTTTTATCTTCTCGTTCGTGCACGTTAAGCCTGCGTAACTCTGCTAATGTAAAATCCCGAACATAAAACCTATCGTCTTTTCGTGCTCTTTCGGGAAAGACAGTTTCCACATTGGTGACTGTCTCTAAATGTATATCGTGAAGCACAATGGGAATGTCATCTTTGGTGATCACAACATCCTGTTCAATAAAATCTGCGTTAAGTGCAAAAGCAAGCGTCGCTGCTTCAAGGGTATGCTCGGGCAAATAGCCAGAGGCGCCCCGATGAGCGATGACAGTAAATTCAAAGGCTTGGCTTTTACTGGATTTTTCAGGGCCTTCCTCATTATTCTTTACCTTGCTGCTTGTCTTGCTGTTTATCTTTTCTGGGCTTAGCCCAGCTGATGGGCCTTGTGCTTGTGATACTTTAGCAAAAGGCAAAGACATTAAGCAGAAAAATAAAAACAACGAAATCCCGTGGCGATTGTTCATCAATAGACTCAAAAGAATTCTCCAAAAGAATTGTGCGTAGTCGGGGCGCTTTATTTATCAGTTGCACAATTATAAATAGCGCTTTAATAAAAAAACGGTAACAGCAATTAGTTTGAATGGGATTAGCGACCTTCTATTAACTCAATGGCATAGCCATCGGGATCGCGGACAAAGGCAATAACGGTATTGCCGCCTTTTACTGGTCCAGGTTTACGGTAAACGTCAGCGCCATTTTGCTCAAGGTTTTCACAAAATGCATAAATATCGTCTACGCCAATGGCGATGTGGCCGTAAGCATTGCCTTTGTCGTAGGTATTTTCTCCCCAGTTATAGGTGAGCTCTAGTACAGTAGAATCTTCCTCATTGCCGTAACCCACAAAAGCGAGGGTGTATTCGTAGTCTTTATTGTCAGATTGGCGCAACAGGCGCATACCCATTAGTTCTGTGTAAAAGTGAAGTGATGCGTCTAGATTTTCAACGCGAAGCATAGTGTGGAGCATTCTCATAGTCGTTCCTTTCATTAATATAGTATTGATAAGTCATTGATACGTTATCGAAACACGTTTGATTAAGAGTAATAGGTAATTGTTAATACTTGAAGACACAGTTTAAATTGCTGGATTTAAATCGATGGGGTTAAATCGAACGGTCTATATTAGGGCATGCCTTAATAAGCCGATAAGAAAATGAGTGGTTTATTGACGGCATGCCTTTATTCACACCCTAATTTTCTCTCAATTTTCGAAAATAAAAGGGTTTTAAACGTAAATCACAAATTTTTTCAAACGAGGAGAAAATAAAACCAAATTAAAATCACATGAAAAAAATCAATAAAATCCATATAAAACAGTTTCTTGCTATTTAATTTGGCTTTTTTTTGGGTGAGGTTGATAAATCAATGGTGAAAAGGTTAGACATGCCCATGCTTTGCATGTATCTTACGCGGGCTTTAGATATGTTTTACGCTTTACCTAATACTGCTTTGTACCACTCTTTTATTCCTTCAATTGAAGTTTTATATAGATATACATCTGCTTTACTAGCTCGTTTATGTCTATCGCTATCGGTGATTTCACCACTTAAACATCAATTTTTTAAAAGGTATATATTATGTCTAATTCTGTAAACGGTACAGTAAAATGGTTTAACGAAGAAAAAGGTTTTGGTTTCCTAACTCAAGACGGCGGCGGTAAAGACGTATTCGTACATTTCCGTTCAATCGCTTCTGACGGTTTCAAAACTCTTTCTGAAGGCCAAGCGGTAAGCTTCGAAGTAGAACAAGGTCAAAAAGGCCCACAAGCAGCTAACGTTGTTGTTCGATAAGCTAAAAGACGCTTAGAGTCTTTGAAGTGATTAGGCTCTCTTATGAGAGCCTAACATAAAGTTTTTGAAATTTCTTACTACCAATTGCTGACCACAAAAGGAATACTAAAAACAACAATATAATAATGATAAAAGAAGTAATTAATTTGCACATCCAATCTATAAAAAACTCCCCAGTACAAACTCCAATTTCCAATATTTCAGTCTATAAAAACAGCATTGCTTTTACCGAAGTAAACAGCAAACGTCATATTGAATTCAGTTCTAAGAAAGAAACTAGAGCCTACCTTAATTGGTTATTAAACTTTTCATAACGCTTTCAGTGTTGATTAAATTCGTATTTGATTAGCTAGCCTAGCTCGAGAAAAGTGCTTAATACATTCTCATAAACCAAATTTCCAAAAAGCCCGTGTCAGAAACGCGTAATTAAAAGCTCGTAGGAATAACCGCATAAGAAAAGCCGCGAAATAGAACAGCCAACATCCATGTTAACTGTTATCTCGTATCTTGATGCTATTTTGCGCCTTTTAAGTCTACGTCTGTATCTGCCAAGAGATAGATACTAGCCGCATAAGCTGCAATGTTTTGCGCGAGCTCCTCAGGATTGATTTTATCCAGCGTGTCATCAGGTGTATGGTGTAAGTCAAAGTAATCACGTCCATTCTGATTCAGTCTGATAGTGGGTACGCCTTTCGCTGCTAATGGAATAATATCTGGGCCTCCGCCTGCGATGTCAGAGCCGCCTCGAATAATGCCTAATGGTGACAGTATCTTAGCGATATCGTCCACGAGTTGCGTTGCGTCTGAATTAACATTTGATACTAGCTGCCAGACTGTTTGCGCGCCAAAATCTGACTCAGTGGCCACAACGTGATTTGCTAAATTTGCCTCGTGCTGTTTTGCATAGGCAAAAGCACCTAATAGGCCTACTTCTTCAGCGCCAAACATAACAACGCGTATGGTGCGTTTAGGTCGCTTTGGAAGCTTAGCAATAAGCGCTGCGGCTGCAGTGGTAATCGCAACACCAGCACCGTCATCAACCGCACCTGTTCCCAAGTCCCAGCTGTCTAAATGTCCGCCAATGAGTACAATCTCTTCTGGCTTCTCACTACCAACGATATCGAGGATCACATTGCCACTGCTCACTTCACCTTTCCACTTGGATTCACTGTGAAGCGACATGGAAAGCGGTTTATTGGCTTGATGAAGGCGGCGAAGGTGGTCGGCATCTGGATTAGAAACAGCAATAACGGGTATGTTTGCCCATTCGTCGCCGTTTTTACTCATCATGCCTGTATGGGGAAAACGGTGGGAGTCAGAGCCAACAGAACGCACAACAAGCGCACTTGCTCCACCACGCTGTGCATGTTGCCATCCAATGCGTCGACGCTGATTAGCCTGTCCGTAGCCCGCACCAGTTTGGCTTTTAACCATGGCGTCGCCGTCAACAAAGGCAATTTTTCCCTTTAGCTCTGAGTCTTTGATATCTGTTAAGGCGTGAATGTCGCGAAAATAAACAACATCGGCATTAACTTCACTCTCGCTCGGGGCAGCGCCGCCAAGGGCTGTTCCATAAAGCGGCTGTTGATAAGGAGAGGTGAGCGTAATATGTAAGTGACCACGATCCCAAAAAGGCATTGTGAACTCTTCTATAGATACCCTATCAAAACCTAACTCTCTTCCAAGCTCAGCACCCCAGTTCCTTGCGCGAGCCTCAGCCTCTGAACCACCTAATCGAGGACCGACTTCTGTTGTCAGTGATGTGACTATGTCATACCCCATATCACTTTTAAGAGCTGTTTGTATGAGTTGTTCTGCGGTTTCTTTTTGTGAATCGGTAATGGGGGAGGGAGCGGCGAGTAAGGATGTGCTAAACACTCCCACTAATGCACTCAGTGTTACTGCTTTAAGTTGTAGCATGACATCTCCAAGTTCTTGTTTGTCAATTTTGTGTTTTTATTTTTGTTAGTAGTGCGTTTTGATTTCTACTGTACATTTTTGAAGCATGACTCAATCATAACGACTGCATAGTGAATGTCGATATTGCATGCTGCAAGAACGTGATTTCAGAGGACAGGTGGCTCCGATTTTTACGATTTGCGCTTAACGGGCTTTGCTTTCTTCTTAGCCGCTAGTGTTTTCTTCTTTTCCTGCTCTTTAATAACTTCATTGATGAAGCTTTTTCGCCCAAACTCTCTTGTTATTAGGCATCGGTCTAACGAAAAGCCTCTAGCCGGGCAATATTCACGGCCGTAAAAAATTATTTGTAGATGTAAGTCGTTCCATCTCTCTCTAGGGAATAGGCGTTTAGCATCACGCTCTGTTTGCTCGACACTTTTGCCGTTTGATAAACCCCAGCGATACATTAAACGATGAATATGTGTGTCTACGGGAAAGGCAGGAACGCCGAATGCTTGAGACATGACTACGGACGCTGTTTTGTGGCCCACAGCAGGCATAGCTTCAAGAGCCGTAAAATCTTGAGGAACCTTGCCGTCATGCTGCTTAATGATCATGTCAGAGAGGTGCCAAATACCTTTTGACTTCATTGGCGATAGGCCGCAGGGTCTTATTATATTTTGAATTTCTTCAATGCTCATTTTGACCATGTCGAATGGGTTATCTGCTTTGGCAAAAAGCTTCGGTGTTATTTGATTAACACGTTCATCGGTACATTGCGCAGAAAGTAATACGGCGACTAATAGAGTGTATGGGTCGGTATGATCAAGAGGAACAGGAATTTCAGGGTAAAGTTCGTCGAGAATATCCATGATGGCCTGGACTTTTTCGTGTTTTGACAATGTTTTTACAGCGTCACCCATGAATGTGCTCTCTTAATAATAATTATAGTTAACTTGAACCCTGTTTAAGGAACGGTCCGCTGATGGCTATGTTTCTGCGGTAATTCTCACCCGTTCAGCTTTCGCTTTCGGTGTTGTCTCTTTTTCAGCGATTTTCGCGTCTATCATGTTTTTGACTGCGATTAATAAGCCCATGGCTAAAAATGCGCCGGGTGGCAAAATGGCCAGTAAAAAAGGACTGTCTGTTTCAAACAGCGTGATTGTCCAGTTTTGTGCGACCTCACCGAATAGCCTATCGGCACCGGTAAACAAGGTACCCGCCCCTAAAATTTCCCTGAGACCGCCTAAAATTACGAGAACTGCGGTGAATCCAAGTCCCATCATCATGCCGTCGTAGGCCGAGGCGAGAGGTTGATTCTTGGAAGCAAATGCTTCTGCGCGGCCAATGATGGCGCAGTTGGTAACAATGAGAGGGATGAATATTCCCAGTGCCAAATACAGATCGTAGGTGTAGGCGTTCATTAGTAGCTGAACAATAGTAACAAATGAGGCGATGATCATAACGAATACGGGAATACGGATTTCGTTACGCACAATATTACGCACAAGCGACACAGTAACGTTGCTGCCGATAAGAACAAGCATGGTCGCCAAACCTAGCCCTAACCCGTTTATAAAGGTAGAGGTGACTGCAAGTAATGGACATAGCCCGAGAAGCTGGACTAGAGCAGGATTATTCTTCCATAGTCCTTGAAGCGATAAATCGCGAAAATCTGTCATGATGGCTGCTCCTGACTGTCGGCGTTTATATCATTATCGATTCGGCATTGATTGGGGGCGTCAAATAAGCCGGTCTGATTCTCTTCCACGTAAATCAGTGCATTTTTAACGGCATTAACCACCGCTCGTGGGGTAATTGTTGCCCCTGTAAATTGATCGAACTCACCACCGTCTTTTTTTACCTGCCACGGTGCGAGGTTATCACTAGAAAAGTCTTTTCCTGCGAATGTTTTTATCCAGTCGCTAATGGCAAGCTCTACCTTATCGCCAAGCCCTGGGGTCTCTTTATGCTCAACAACACGAACGCCCAGCACATTGAGATTAACATCAACGCCAATAACCATGTCGATGTTGCCGCTATATCCATCAGGGGCTGTGGCTTGTACAACAAGCCCACTGGGTTGACCGTCAAGGCGGGCTCGATATACAGCATGATTGCCTGGACCAAGGGCCGAAGAATCAATAACAGTACAGTCGGCGTAGAGCGGGTTAGTGTGAAGTCTACTTGGCACCACTTCGTTAAGAACACTCAAAAGCTTGCGTCTTTTTTGCTCTTCAATAGTGTCTTTTGTACCAAAGAAAGTAACGGCAATAAGTGCGGTAGTCACAATCGCGAAGGCACCTAGCATCGCGCCGTTTTTAATCAGGCTATCTTTTATTGGACGATCTTTAAAAAAGCTGTCTTTTGACATTACTTAGCCCCCCGTTTGCTACTCACATTTTTTCCATAAACTCGTGGGCGTGTGTAGTAGTCAATTAAGGGCACTGCCATGTTCATGATAATAACTGCAAACGCTACGGCGTCGGGATAACCACCAAATACACGGATAATAACGACCCAGAATCCAATAGCAGCACCAAAAATGATTCGGCCCTTTGGGGTGGTGGATGCCGATACGGGGTCGGTGGCAATAAAAAATGCACCGACAATGACTGCGCCGTTGAGTAAATGAAATAGAGGTGAAGCGTACAGGTCGCCGTTAACTAAGTGCAGTACCGCTGCGCAAACAAACACACTGATTATCATGCTGCCAGGAATATGCCAGCTAATTACGCGGGTTTTCACTAAGGCCAGACCGCCAAGTAGGTAAGCGAGACTAACCCAGCCCCAACCAGCACCTGCTGCATCAAATAGGCTACCGTCAAATGTGGGTTTCGCTAATGACTCTGAGTATGTAAGCCCCTGCGTTAAATCAGTTTTTAATGTATCTAGAGGCGTGGCCATAGTGACTCCATCAACCATGGATGCGCCGCCGGCTATCGTTCTAAGTTGAGTAACATCATAGCCGCTGGTGGTAAATCCGGTAAAAATAAGTGATGCCGAGTCGAGAAAACTAGGTGTAATGGCGGCATGTGTTGCAGCAGGAAGCCACAAACTCATCGCTGCCGGAAACGAGATAAGTAGCACCACGTAAGCTATCATAGCGGGATTGAATATATTGAAACCAAGCCCACCGTAAACTTGTTTTGCAACGGCAATGGCAAAAAACACCCCAATAATAGTCATCCACCAAGGTAGGGTAGGTGGAATACTGATAGCGATAAGCAGGCCCGTTAGCACCGCACTATAGTCAGTAAGCGTTCTCTCAATAGGGCGCTTTCGCAAATACAATATCACGCCTTCAAATATGAGCGCGCTAGCCACTGCGATGACAGCTTGAATAAGCATGCCCCAACCAAAAAACCACGACTGCGCTATCATGCCAGGGATCATGGCATAAATGACTATGCGCATGACTTGGCCCGTATCTCGTTTTACGCGCTGATGTGGTGAGCTTGATAAACTTAATTTCATTTCAACTCTTTCTCTTTATCAATAGCTGCTTTTTTGGCTTTGGCTTTTGCCACCGCAGCTGCAATACGCGCTTTTTTCGCATCTGCGGCACTTTTAGCATCTCCGCCACTGTTAGAATTTGCGGTACTATTCTTTTGTGGATGGTGATTTTGTGAACCGTGCTCTTGCGAACCAGTCTCTTCCTTATTACTCGGTGTGCTGATGCTTTCGTTTTTTGACACCTCAGCGGCTTCATTACTCTCTCTTTTGCTGATATGACTTTCTTCACTGCTGGTTTTGCTTATTGCACCGCTATTAATGCTCTGCTTTGCACTAGCTTTTTTCGCTTTTGCTTTAGCCACCGCAGCTGCAATACGGGCTTTCTTCTCATCAGCCTCACTTAAAGGCGTATCATTTACCTCAGTGTCACCCGTGGTGCTCGCAAGTTCCGCTTCTTTAGCGGGCTCAGCGTTAGAAGACTCAGATTTAGAAGGCTCAGCTTCAGAAGGCTTAGCTTCAAAAGACGAGGGCTCATCGCTAGATGGCGCAGATGACTGTTGAGCTGACTTTTTGGCTTTAGCTCTCGCTATGGCAGCAGCAATCTTCGCTTTTTTATCATCAACGTCTGCTGTGCCCGAAGATGACACCTCGGATGCGTTTGCCGTCCGAGCTTCCTTCTTTGCTTTTGCTCTGGCAATTGCTGCCGCGACTTGCGCCTTTTTATCACTACCCGATCCCTCGCTTGATTCGCCGCTTGAACCGCCGCTTGAATCGACTACTGTTACCGGGGCGCTTTCTTGCGTCTTAGGCTCAGATTGACTTTGATTACTGACATTACTTTGTAGCGCTGCTTTTTTAGCTTTAGCTCGGGCAAGTGCCGCCGCCACTTTGTCTTTGGTGTCACTCGCCGGTTGTGCTGGTGCGTCAGTGTTTGCCGGTTTAGCTTGATTTGCTGCCAGTCGCGCCTCTTTTGCTCTGCGATGCTTTTCTTCTCTTTCGCGTTTTTCCCGCTCTAGGCGCTCATTTCTGGCTTCAAAACGCCGCTTAGCTTTTTCAGCTTTATTCTTTTCATCTCGTTGGGTGCGAATGTCAGCTTTAGCCTGTCTGTAGTAGTGCACCAGTGGAATTTCACTAGGGCATACATACGCACATGCACCGCATTCTATGCAGTCGAATAAGTCGTACTCTTCCGCTTTGTCATACTCTTTGGCTTTCGCATGCCAAAACATTTGCTGTGGCAGTAAAGACGCTGGACAAGCATCAGCACAGGCGCTGCATCTAATACAAGGACGCTCAGCATTGTCGTCTACCAATTCTTTTTTGCTGGGTACTAGCAAGCAGTTTGTTGTTTTTATAATAGGAATGGTGGCATCTGATAAAGTGAACCCCATCATAGGGCCGCCCATTACTACTTTCGGTGCTTTTTGTTTTTTTGGATTGTACTGGGCCTGTTCAAGTAAATGAGCAACAGGTGTACCAATAAGTGCTTTGAAATTGCCTGGCTGTTTAACGGCTTCTCCCGTCACCGTCACCACTCTCTCTACGAGAGGCTTTCCCTGCAAAATGGCATCGGCTACTGCGTAGCAAGTACCGACGTTAAACATGACCACGCCGATATCAACAGGTAAGCCGTCGCGGGGAACCTCTCTGCCAGTGAGCACTTGAATAAGCTGCTTTTCACCGCCGGCAGGGTACTTTGTTTCCACACTAACAACTCGGTAAGCATCTTTGTCTTGGCAGGCAATGTTTAATGCCTGAAGTGCTTCCGGCTTGTTGTCTTCTATCGCTACAATAATGGCCTTGGGGTTAATAAGGTGCGCTAATATGTCGAGCCCTTGCCTAATTTGCCAGGCATGCTCTCTCATCAAACGGTCATCTGATGTGATATAGGGCTCACACTCAATGCCGTTTAACACCAAAAACTCTATAGGCTTCGATGTTGATGTTTTTATATGTGTTGGAAACCCTGCGCCGCCCATCCCAGAAATACCTGCTTGGCAGATATGGTTAATTAATTCGTTTTTATTGACCTCTGTGTAATTGGGAATAGGACTTAAATCACACCATGTATCATTTCCATCAGGTTTCAATGTGATACACATCTCAGTTAACCCACTAGGGTGGGCAACAACATGTGGTGCAATTGCGATAATTTCGCCGGATGTGGGCGCGTGCACCGGCACCGCAAACGGCGTTGCGCTTTGCGACAGTATTTGCCCTTTTTGCACCTTATCGCCCACTTCAACGCAGCACGCGCCATCAGAGCCAATATGCTGACGCATAGGAATAATAAGATGCGCTGGTAAAGAAGGCACTTGTATCGTCGTTGTATTGGATAGCGACTTTTTGTCGTCGGGGTGCACGCCACCTGGAAACGAATACAGCTTGTTGTTGTTCAGCGTTTCAATAATGGAATCAAAGCTTGGAGATAACACGATTAAGACACCATTTTTATTGGAATGTCACCTTTCGGTGATGAAGAAAAATCCCAGTTCCAGGTGGACGTTGTTTGAACCAATGGAACCATATCAATGCAGTCTACGGGGCAGGGATCAACACACAAGTCGCAACCGGTACATTCATCGACAATAACGGTGTGCATATGCTTAGCAGCCCCTAAAATAGCGTCTACTGGACAGGCCTGAATGCATTTTGTACATCCAATACATTCGTCTTCGCGAATGAACGCTACTTTTTTTGTATCTTCTTCACCGTGAGCAGCATCAAGGGGTTTAGCTTCAACACCCATTAAATCCGCAAGCTTTTTAATTGTTGATTCACCACCAGGAGGACACTTATTAATATCATCCCCGTTAGCGATGGCTTCGGCGTAGGGTTTACATCCTGGGTAGCCGCATTGACCGCATTGAGTTTGAGGCAGAACTTCGTCAATTTGCTCTACAAGTGGGTCGCCTTCAACATGAAAACGGATACTGGCGTAGCCAAGAATAAGGCCAAAGATAACGGCAAGAACACCAATAGTAATAACAGCAAATGAAATAGACATTACACTTTCACCAATCCGCTGAACCCCATAAAGGCGAGGGACATTAAACCTGCTGTTATCATTGCAATGGAGGCTCCTTTGAAAGAAACGGGCACATCTGCGGCCGCAAGGCGCTCTCGCATTGCGGCGAATAAAATAAGTACTAATGAAAAGCCAAGGGCTGCGCCGAATCCATAAATGAGGCTCTGCATAAAGTTGTGCTGTTCGGTTAGGTTGAGTAACGCCACGCCAAGTACTGCGCAATTAGTGGTGATTAGGGGGAGAAAAATACCCAATAGTCTGTAAAGCGTAGGACTCGTTTTGTGCACTACCATTTCGGTGAATTGAACAACTACTGCAATGACCAAAATAAAGGCAAGGGTGCGAAGATAACTTAGCCCGAGAGGAGCCAATAAATAGGTTTCAACGAGATAGCTTGACGCTGATGCTAACGTGAGCACAAATGTGGTTGCCATAGACATGCCCATAGCCGTTTCTAGCTTGCTTGAAACGCCCATGAACGGACACAAGCCCAAAAACTTCACCAATACGAAGTTGTTTACTAATACTGTGCCAATCAATAGCAGTAAAAAATCAGTCATGAAAAACCCAAATGAATAACCAATAGAAACGCTCAAGAAGGCGAGGGGATCTTTGGTAAATTTTATGCGCGCTCTAATCGCAAATAAATAAGAAAAAATAGCAGCGCTATTATCGCTTTTTACAGCCGTTTTAACAACTTGATTGAATTAGGGTAATTTAATGAATTTGGGTTAAATAATGAAAATATGGAGGAGTAATTCAAGAACTGAATAAAAGAGATGTATAAATACGGCATTGATGATGTGGGAGTTGCTTGGAGCCAATCAAGTGGCTCCCCCTCCCCGACTCGAACGGGGGACCTGCGGATTAACAGTCCGTCGCTCTAACCAACTGAGCTAAGGGGGAATTGACACTTAATTTGCTGCTGAAGTTGGCTCCCCCTCCCCGACTCGAACGGGGGACCTGCGGATTAACAGTCCGTCGCTCTAACCAACTGAGCTAAGGGGGACCTGTGCTTCAACGGGGGCGAATATTAAAGAGGTACTTAGTTGCTGTCAACAATATATCTAAAATATTTGTACTGACTGCACAAAAAATAACTTTTTAACGTCTTGATGCTTAATTTGTCACCAATGGGTTAAAATTAATGATTAATTAGTGAACGAAAGCCTCAATATCACCTTTATTACGTTTTTACGGTCACTTGAACAACACGCTTAGAATGTTTTGTTTTTTATATCCCATTACTTGAAATTACTATAACAAAATAGAATAAAAAAAAGCTTTGATACTGATATTATATACAGTCTTTAATAAAACTGTAACCTGAACGTAAGGATTAAAAGGTTAGTCACTACTTACCTTTTATTTTGCTTTTAGGTCATAAAATCCCGCCAACTATGGTCTTGCGTTAGTTATCCACTAAATCTGTGGATAACTATGTTGATAGATTGATTTGGTGCTAATTCATTGCACGATCCTTGTCCTTTTGATCTCTGTTTTAAATTGCATGTAACTTATAAATAATAAGTAAAAACAATAACCTGAATTCATATTCGCGATCTCAGTATAAGATCGAAATAGATCTCATGGACAAAATTTAGCTTGTGTGTTAATTCAACGACTGACTAAATGCTATGCAGCTAAATTTATGTTTTATCAAAGGTTGTTACATTACTGTAACAAGATTTACGTGTTGCTAAACCTTCGAATTTTGAGTGCAAAGGGCTAAAAAGCCAGTTTTGCTGACGTATAAGGTAGGAATATGCTGCCGGCATCGATAGCTGATAGAAAATAGATGATTAAAAATAGGGTATTTTACTAACAAAGATTAATTTTGGTGGCTAAATATACATTTCGACCAATTCGTCCCCAAATCTAGCTCGAGCTGAAGAAATAATGCTGTTTTGCATATTTGGTACCAGCGAAGTTAGCGTTCTAAAAATTGTTAACATGTGGCTCAGTATCAAAGGAAGTCCAGTATTTACTGAAGCCTAGTATCAAGTAAACAGAAAGGGTCATACTCCTCTTTCACTCTAATAAATTGCAGCAGACGTTTTCAACCCATAGTTCATCGTGTTGACGTGGCGTAACGATGGGTACTCTTTTACACTGATGTGTCGATGGTGCGTTTGCCAAAATCGGTAATGCAAACCCGGCAATGCACGCGCAAACGGCTCGCGTACATAGAACATCATCATTACACACACCGTCATCGCATTGTGCGGTTTATACACGTAAAATTATCAGTGAGCGCTTAAACACCATGAATCAGGAGCATAAGTGATAAAAAATAAGTCATCCTCAAAAGCGTCTAATCTTTTAGAGGGAAATATAGCGTCCACGTTAAAGCGTATGACCATCCCCATGATTTTGGGCATGATAATGATGATGAGCTTCGGCTTAATTGATACGTTTTTTGTTAGCTTGCTAGGCACTGAGCAATTAGCAGCGATAAGCTTTACATTCCCAGTGACGTTTACGGTGATCAGTTTAACTATCGGCCTGGGTATCGGTACTTCTGCAATAATTGGCCGGCTGCAGGGCAGTAAGGAAATAGAGAAGTCGAAACTTTACGCCACCGGTTCTTTAATGCTGTCAGCAATGTTGGTTGGCGTGTTGGCTACCATAGGTTTCTTTTCTATAACGCCGGTATTTTCTTTATTAAACGCTTCTGAACGACTCATGCCATATATCTCTGACTACATGGGGCTTTGGTACGTGTCGAGCGTATTTCTTGCTCTACCAATGGTTGGAAATAGCGTATTGCGCGCCTGCGGTGATACCAAAACACCGAGCATAGTGATGGCTTCTGTTGGCGGTTTAAACGCTTTGTTAGACCCTTTATTTATCTTTGGCTTTGGTCCAATTCCCGCGATGGGAATTCAGGGCGCGGCACTTGCCACATTTATTGCATGGCTCGTGGGAGCGTGTTGGATAATTTATATACTGGCAGTACGCCGCAAATTAATGCTGCCTCGTTTGCTGACGCTGAGTGAACTTCGCAGCAGCAGCCGAGACATTCTGAAAATTGGTTTACCCGCTGCAGGTGCCAATATGCTCACGCCAATTGCTGGTGGCGTAATGACTGCAATAGTGGCGAGTTATGGCGCAGAAGCGGTTGCCGCGTGGGGAGTGGGGAATCGAATGGAGTCTATTGCAAGTATCGTTGTACTCGCGCTATCAATGACATTGCCTCCTTTTATCAGTCAAAACGTAGGCGCACTGCAAATTGAGCGAGTGAAACGCGCCTATTCCATTACCTTGAAGTTCGTATTGATATGGCAGTTTATTGTCTTTTTGGCTATGTGGGGATTATCAGGGTGGATAGCGCAAGCTTTTGCTCATGAGGCTGAAGTGGGTAGTTTAATACAGTTGTTTTTAATGATTGTACCCCTAGGTTATGGCATGCAGGGAGTTATTGTTCTGACTAATTCATCGTTAAATGCAATGCATCGTCCGATGACCGCACTTGTTCTCAGCGTCATCCGCTTGTTCGTTTTTTTCGTACCCATTAGCGTTTTAGGAAGTTATTTATATGGTCTACAAGGATTATTCGTCGGTAATGTGATTGCTAATGTGGCAATGGCAGGTGTATCACTCTTTGTATTTAAAAGAGCCTTAGCGCAGGCCGTAACTAAAGAGCATGCTAATTTAGTTGACGCCAACCCAGTTAGCACAAAATAAAGGTGTAGTAATGAGTAGAGGTTTCGAACTTCATTCGAAATATAAACCCGACGGTGACCAGCCCGCTGCGATTGAGGCGCTAGTCGACGGATTGGAAAGTGGTTTAGCAGGTCAAACACTGCTTGGTGTGACGGGCTCTGGTAAAACTTTCACCATGGCCAATGTGATTAAAGAAGTGCAGCGTCCTACGCTTATTCTTGCTCACAACAAAACATTGGCAGCGCAGCTTTATGGGGAAATGAAAGACTTTTTCCCCAATAATGCAGTTGAATATTTCGTGTCTTACTACGATTATTATCAACCCGAAGCCTATGTGCCGAGCACCGATACATTTATTGAAAAAGATGCGTCGATAAACGATCACATAGAACAGATGCGTTTGTCTGCGACAAAAGCGCTTATGGAGCGTCGAGACGTTGTCATTATTGCAAGTGTTTCCGCCATATACGGCCTAGGCGACCCCGAATCCTATATGAAAATGCTGCTACATCTTCGCCAAGGCGACACGATGGACCAGCGTGACATACTGCGCAGACTTGCTGAACTTCAATACAAACGAAATGATTTGGCGTTTGAGCGAGGCACGTTTCGCGTTCGCGGTGATGTGATTGACATTTTTCCTGCTGACTCTGAAAAGCAAGCCGTTCGCGTAGAGCTGTTTGACGATGAGATAGACAAGATAAGCTTATTTGATCCGTTAACGGGTGCGGTAGACAAATCTGTAGTGCGGGCAACGGTTTTCCCTAAGACTCACTATGTGACGCCAAGAGAAAAAATTCTCAATGCGATTGAGTATATCAAAGTTGAATTGGGCGAGCGCAAAACGCAGTTGCAAGAAGCGAACAAACTTATTGAAGAGCAGAGAATTTCTCAACGTACCCAATTTGATATCGAAATGATGATGGAATTAGGGTATTGCTCGGGTATCGAGAACTATTCTCGCTATCTTTCTGGTCGTGCACCAGGAGAGCCACCTCCAACCTTACTCGATTATTTTCCTGCCGACGGGCTCATGTTTATCGATGAGTCTCACGTGACCGTTTCTCAGGTTGGCGCCATGTACCGTGGCGATCGCTCTCGCAAAGAAACATTAGTTGAGTTTGGTTTCAGATTGCCATCGGCCCTTGATAACCGCCCGCTGAAGTTTGAAGAGTTTGAGCAAATTTGTCCTCAGACTATTTATGTTTCTGCCACACCTGGCGATTACGAGCTGAAAAAAACCGAAGGTGACATTGTTGAACAGGTGGTGCGACCTACCGGGCTACTCGATCCAATTATTGAAGTTCGCCCCGTGGCTACGCAGGTGGATGACGTGTTGTCCGAAATCCACAAGCGTGTTGCGCTAGATGAACGGGTGCTTATTACCACGCTAACAAAACGCATGGCTGAAGATTTAAGTGAGTACTTAAACGAGCACGGCGTTAAGGTGCGATACCTCCATTCTGATATCGATACGGTAGAGCGAATTGAAATTATTCGCGACTTACGCCTAGGCAAATTTGATGTGTTGGTGGGCATTAACCTGCTGAGGGAAGGGTTGGACATGCCGGAGGTGTCATTAGTTGCAATCTTAGATGCAGACAAAGAAGGCTTCTTACGTGCAGAGCGCTCGTTAATTCAAACCATAGGTCGTGCCGCCCGCCATTTAAATGGTCGCGCTATTTTGTATGGAGACAAAATAACGAAATCTATGCGCAAAGCGATAGATGAAACTGATAGGCGTCGCGAGAAGCAGTTAGCACACAATAAAGCCAACAACATCACGCCAATGCGCTTGAATAAGCCAATTACGGATATTATGGACTTGGGAGAAGGTGCACATCCTGCGTCTGGTAAGGTTCGACTGCGTAAGGTTGAAGAGAAGAATAAACAGAAAAAAGCGGCGAATGCGACGGATCTTATGGACCAAATCGCAGAGCTTGAAAAACAGATGTTCGAATATGCCAGAGAGTTGGAGTTTGAAAAAGCAGCTTCCCTTCGCGATGATGTAGAGGCTTTAAGAAAGCAAGTCGTCGCTTTGTCTTAAGCCGTTTTCAGACCGCGTGTTTTTCAGTATAAAGCTGAATAACACGCGGTAGGCGGGCAAGTCGTTAAAATGTACAACATTGCGATGAAAAGACTCAATTTGTCGTTGTAATAGCCTGTGTTGTTTCATATAGTTAGTGAAAGAGTATCAATAACTATACCTAAAACAGGTGCTACTATGTTAAATCGTCTCCAAGAATCGGATATAAAGTTACTGCGCGTTTTTTATGCAGTAGCAAGTTGTAATGGATTTACGGCGGCTGAACCCGTTCTACGAATGCAGCGACCAAATATAAGTGCGGCAATCAAAAAGTTAGAGGAACGGCTAGATCTTGTGCTTTGCCACCGAGGGCGGGGCGGGTTTCAAATGACCAAAGAAGGCGAGGTTGTTTTTCAAGAAACCAAGCGCATTTTTAATGCATTCGATAACTTTGTCTTTAACCTCAAATCGTTACACGATGATTATTCGGGACACATTACCCTTGTATTAATGGCTGGTTTGCCACTTTCAATGCATTTAGCAGTGAGTAAAGCGGTTAAAAGCACCATGAAAAAGTTTGATGATATTCACGTGAATATTCAAACTCGTCTTTACAACGAAGTAGAGCATGTGGCCCTATCAGGTGAGTGTCATTTGGTAGTGTCTACCTACGACATGGTGAAACCTGAATCAGTGACTTTCCACCCGGTAGGCTTGAATGTTGAAGGCCGGTTGTATTGTTCTCCTACCCATGTGCTAGCGAAATATCGAGATACTGAGCTTCCTGATAATGTGAATATTGAAGATTATCCCGCTATCGGAATTTCTGGGCTGTCATCAGCGAACTATATTGAAGATGAGTCGAGGCTAGCCATTCAAACATTCTCAGACTCTTTTGACGCTTCAATGTCGGCGATAATGACAGGAGAGTATGTAGGCCTTTTACCTGATTATATGGCAAAAGAGCAGGGCGCCGCGCTAGGGCTTGTACCTATCGCCAATGGCAGCCTATTTAACTTCAGTCATGAATTGTTTGTGATGAACGGTAAAAATACCCGATTGAACCCCGTGTTACGCCACTGCATTAAAGAGCTAAGCTACTTTATTGCTGAGAGCCAAAAGTAGTCGCATTCTTTCGTCCTCTCAAAAGTGCTTGGATTTGCGTTCTAGCAATGACTAACTTGGCGCTAGCAATGACTAACTTGGAGCCAAGCAGTGCAAGCCATTAAGAAAGTGAGTCTTTTTTACAGTGTAAAACTGCTTTCTTTCTTTTTGGGTTTGTACGGCTGCTTTATGCTTCATCAGTTATTGGAAGTGCCTATTGTGGTGAGTGCCGCCTCAATAGGGCTTATAGGCAGCTTCCTTCCCACGACCACGCAATTTCAATACCATCCACAGGCTGCCATGTATGCAGGCGCGTTTGCGGGCATGTGCTCGTCTGATGTTATTAATTCCCCTTATGAACTTGTTGTTATTAGCCTCATTGGGGCGGCAATTTACACATCGCTAAAAAATCATTTTATTGGCGTTGGGGGAAAGCTAGGTGCAATCGCCTTTGTCTCTGTCGCAAGTGTCGTGCTTTGTACAATGGTTATTAGTAAATGGTGATTAGCAAATGGGTGATTGAATAGTGTTAGTGTTACTATTTGCTATTTTAGGGGGTGTTATTACGTATAAGCTGTCTATCTTACCTTGGATGAATGCTATTCGAGCAAGCAGTACCTGTACGTTAATATGTTACTTACTGTTGGCTTACACAGCAGGCACAGAGACGGCTAATACGTATACCAGCATCTTTTTTGGCGGAAGCTTTGTAGGAATGACATCATCTCATCGCCTTTCAAGTAAAGGCGTCGTGGCGGCGGCATGTTTATTTGGTGTTATTAGCTCGCTGTTGTTGCCCTTTCTTGAGGGCGTTGGCGGAGCATTAGGTGTTTGCGCGTTCATTTCAGTGTCAGCAGTGCATCTCATTAAAATGGTAGCGACACGCCTATCTATTAAAATGAGAAACCCTTGAAAAATAAAGCAGGGGGGGGGCGACTTTGTTCAGCGAGAAGCGCCCAGCTAGAAGCATCCAATTAAAAGCGCTTAGGCCTCTAGTTGGACGCTACATGAATAAATTAACTGTTACTACTCGTACTCTAACGGGTCGGTGGTGTTATTGTCTCTGAAGGCTTCTAGTCGTTCTTCACAAGCACCGCACTTGCCGCAGGCTTTTTCTCGGCCGTTGTAACATGTCCACGTCTTGCCGTAATCAAGCCCCATATTTAACCCATCGGTTAAAATAGCCGTTTTACTTTCATCAATGTAAGGGGTAACAATTTCCACAGGCGTGTAGTTTGCAATACCGCATACATCATTCATTCGATGTACAAATTCTGGTCTGCAATCTGGATAAATTGCATGGTCTCCAGCGTGGGCACCATAATACACTTCTTTTGCTTCTAGGCTTACTGCGTACCCTACTGCAAGAGAAAGCAAGATCATGTTGCGGTTAGGTACAACAGTCTGCTTCATGCTTGGCTCTTCGTAGTGACCCTCAGGAACCTCAATATCAGAAGTCAGTGCAGAGCCACCTACCAGTGAATTAATTGCACTAATATCAACAATCTTATGAGGTACGCCTAGTGAATCACACACTCTCGCGGCATAATCGAGCTCTTTCTTATGGCGCTGACCATAATTAAAACTAAGGGCATGTACTTTCTTTCCTTCACGCAGTGCTTTATGCAGCACAGTGAAAGAATCCATACCCCCAGAGTAAATAACAACAACGTTTTCTGACATAGATTTTCACGAATTAAGAAATAATGTCAGAATTTTATGTGATCCTTGGTAAAATCCCAACACACAATCGTTAAAGGACGTCAATTTGTCTGTATTAAGCACATTAAACATCAATGAGATGTTCGAAACTATCCAAGGAGAGGGGGCACACACTGGGATCCCCTCTATTTTTGTTCGTCTTCAAGGTTGCCCTGTGGGTTGTCCGTGGTGCGATACAAAACACACCTGGGAAATTAAAGAAGACCTTATTGTTGCCCCGCGGCAGGTAATTGATCAGGCCGAGGAGTCTGAGACCTATTTTGTGGCAGACGATGAATCTTTGCTTTCGCTGTTCAAACAAGAAGGCTACGTAGCGACTCACGTTGTTATAACCGGCGGTGAACCCTGCATGTACGATCTGCGGGGGCTGACAACTATGCTGCACAATAATGGCTTTACCACGCAAATTGAAACTAGCGGTACTTTTGAAGTACTCTGCGATGATCGAACCTATGTAACAGTGTCGCCAAAAATTAACATGCGTGGCGGCTTTGAGGTGCTGACAAGCGCATTAGAGCGCGCTAACGAAATAAAGCATCCTATTGCGATGCAAAAGCATATTGATGAACTTGACGCGCTGCTTGCAAATGTTTCTTTAGAGGGCAAGCAGGTATGTCTGCAGCCCATTAGTCAGCAGGCAAGAGCAACACAGCTCGCTGTTGAGACTTGTATTGCAAGAAACTGGCGGCTATCTTTACAAACACATAAATACATTGGTATTGAGTAAATGGGTATTGGTTGCCTTGAGAATGATTAGAGACTGCAAAAAACAAATAAGAAATTTAGGTTTGTTGAAAGTGTTGATGCTTACGCTCTCGCTAGTAGGTCTTAGTGCGCACGGCGCATTGTGGACAATCACTTATCCGCGCCCTATAGATGATACCGATGAACGAACCCAATACCCCATCGCATTGCTTAAACTCGCACTGGATAAAACCGGTGTGAACTATGAATTACTGCCCTCTGACAGAATTTTGCTTACGGGTAAAGCCATGCGACAGCTGCGCGAAAACAGAGAAGTGAGCGTGGTATGGAGTATGACAGACATCCAGCGTGAGAAGGATCTAACCGCCATTAGAATACCCATTGCTAAAGGATTAATTGGGTTACGGGTATTTGCCATTCAAGACCAAAAAAGTGCAAAGTTTGCTCAGGTTGAGTCCATAGCCGATATGCGTGAGCTTATTCCTATTCAGGGTGAGGATTGGCCTGATACAAAAATACTGCAAGCCAGCGGATTCAATGTATTTACCGTTCCAGAATTTGATAAAGCTTACGACTTCCTTAGCCAGGGAAAAGGGGATTTCTTCCCTCGCTCCGTTATCGAAATTACCCCAGAGTTAGACAAACTAGGCAAAAGCGCCAGCGTGTCACTTGAGCCTTCCCTTGCCATTTATTACCCCACGGCCATGTACTATTTTGTGAGCAACAATAACAAAACGCTTGCACATTTAATTGAGACCGGATTGCAACGGGCCATTGAAGACGGTTCTTTCGACACACTTTTCCAGTCGACTTATATGCCCATTCTCGACGAAATAAATATGGATGAGAGAACGATTTTTACTATTGAAAACCCGCTTTTACCCAACGACACACCCTTGTCGAATGAGGCGTTGTGGTATAAAACAGCAGCCGAAAAATAAAAATAATGCATAAAAAACGCGACCATGGGTCGCGTTTTTTGTTACTCGAATATGCTAGCTAAAGAAAAAGCTTACGACTCTCCAGAGTGAACACCTTTCATTGAGCGACCTGACGGATCTGCATTATTCTTGAAGCTTTCATCCCACTCCAATGCTTCTGCGGTGCTACAGGCAATTGATTTACCACCGGGAACACAACGTGCAGCGCTTTCTTGTGGAAAGTAGCTTTCGAAAATAGTGCGGTAGTAGTAGCCTTCTTTTGTATCCGGCGTGTTGTAAGGGAAGCGGAACTCTGCTGTTGCCAACTGCTGGTCGGTTACTTCGCCGTCAACAAACTCGCGAATAGAATCTATCCATGAGTAGCCTACGCCATCACCAAACTGCTCTTTTTGACGCCACAAGACCTCGGCAGGCAAGGTGTCGCCATTGTCAAAAGACTTACGTAAGATCCACTTTTCCATTTTTCCATCAAGACACATTTTGTCTTGTGGGTTTAAACGCATAGCAACATCAATAAAGTTTTTGTCTAAGAAGGGAACACGTGCCTCTACACCCCATGCTGACGTTGCTTTGTTTGCACGAGCACAGTCAAACATATGGAGGCGGTCTAACTTACGCACGGTTTCTTCGTGGAATTCTTTTGCATTTGGCGCTTTGTGGAAATACAGGTAGCCACCAAAAATTTCATCAGCACCTTCACCAGATAAAACCATTTTGATACCCATGGCTTTAATCTTACGCGTCATGAGGTACATAGGCGTGGCTGCGCGAATCGTCGTGGTGTCGTAGGTCTCAAGATGAAAGATAACGTCACGAATGGCGTCTAGGCCTTCTTGAATGGTGAAATGAATCTCGTGATGCACAGTACCAATCATGTCAGCCACTTTTTTGGCTGCTTTTAAATCTGGAGCCCCATCAAGACCAACAGCAAAACTGTGTAGTCTTGGCCACCATGCATCTGTCTTATCTTCATCTTCGACGCGTTTGGCCACGTATTGCGCAGCAACCGCAGACACTAATGAAGAGTCTAACCCGCCAGATAGTAAAACCGCATAGGGCACATCCGACATCATGTGTGATTTTACTGCTTTTTCAAAAGCAACGCGAAGCTCGTCTAAATCTGAACTATTGTCTTTAACGTTTTCATAGTCCATCCAATCGCGCTTGTAATATTTCGTCAGTTTACCTTCTTTGCTCCACATGTAGTGGCCTGGAGGAAATTCACTAATTGTTTTACATACACTGGCAAGGGCTTTCATTTCAGAAGATACATAAAAGTTGCCGTGTTCATCGTAGCCTGTGTATAGCGGAATAATACCAATATGATCCCGTGCAATCAGGTATGCATCTTGTTCTTCATCGTAAAGAATAAAGGCGAACATGCCTTCTAGTTCATCAATGAAATCAATGCCTTTTTGTTGAAACAAAGGCAGTATCACTTCGCAATCCGAGCGAGTCTTAAATGGATAAGGCTCGTCTAAATCAGCTGCTAGTTGCTTGTGATTATAAATCTCGCCATTCACTGCAAGGATATGTTTGTCGTTCTGGCTGATAAGAGGTTGAGCACCTGTATCCACATCGACGATGGCTAATCGTTCATGACAAAGAATGGTATTGTCATTATTCCAGATACCCGACCAGTCAGGGCCACGGTGGCGCAATAATTTAGATAAGTCGAGGGCTTGGGTTCTGAGTTCAGACACATCGGTTTTGATATCAAGGATACCGAAAATACCACACATAAAACGGATTCTCTCTGTTCGCTGGTTTAAAAAAATGGGTTATTTCTGTCGGGTACTCGTTGAAGAGCAGCGAAGGATTATTATTTTTGATTTGTCTGATTCGCGTGTCTTGAATGTGCCAGTCTGACAGGAAATTGCAAGTACATTGTGATGATAAAATGGAATTTATTGGTTCTTTTTAGCGAAGTTACAATGATAAATGCAAAAGTGTCCTATTTTGCGTAAAAAACCATCTTTTAGCTTTATGCGTTGAGTTTTCGTCTGCGCCAGTAAAGAACTATTATCACCGGACTATAGATAATGTGCAGAGGCAAAAGTGTGCTTATAAAAGCGAACTTACAAAGGCGTAAGTGCAAAGGCGTAAGTACAAAAGCGAATCTACAGAAAAGTACCAATAACGATGTGTAAAAAAGAAATGCCCCGATACGTCGGGGCACTGTAGCTTTACTCGGAGCCACTTATGCCGATTGAATCAGGCTTAAGTTATTCTCTTCGCATATTAGATGTTCTGACGTTTAATGACGACAACGTCGATTAATACTGACGCTGAAATTCACTACCTTCATTCCATTTTGGCCACATTGGCGCATTCGCCACATTCACACCTACATCGAATAACATTTGAGTGTCTTGAACAATGCCGCCCATATCCCAATTTTCACGATACTCGTCGCACACTTGGTGATAGCAGCCGGTCACAATCACGTTCATTCGCTTGCGGTATTTAGCTGTTTCTTCATCAGCAGGCTCGTTGCCACCTTCAGCATACAGTGCTGGAACGCCTTGCTTAGCGAAGCTAAAATGATCTGAGCGGTAGTAGTATCCCGCCTCTGGCTTATCTTCTTGGGTTAACACTCTGCCTTGTTTTTTTGCTGCGGCTCTAAGATAGGTTTCAAGTTCTGATTTACCCATACCTACAACGGCAACATTTTTGGTTTTACCCAAAACATTCATGGCATCCATATTTATGTTTGCCACTGTTTTTTCTAGTGGAATAACAGGGTTAGCTGCATAGTATTTACTGCCTAGTAACCCTTGTTCTTCTGCAGTAACCACTAAAAACGATACTGAACGTTTGGGTCTCGGCGTTAGTGATGAATACGCCTTGGCCATCGCTATCATTGCAGCTGAGCCGGTGGCATTGTCATGGGCGCCATTGTAAATTTGATCGCCTTCTTTGCTTTCATCTTTGCCAAGATGATCCCAATGGGCAGTGTAAATAATATGGTCATCAGCAAACGCAGAGCCTGGTAATGTGGCTATGACGTTATTACTTTCTGATTTTTTGAACGTGTTTTTAACGGTTACCGACGCGGTTATGTCCATGGCTTTGTTGTAAGGCCCTGACATTGCCTTTGCTTTTTCAGCATCAAAGTTCAATCCAGCATCGCTAAATACTTGTTTGGCGGCATCTAGAGTCAGCCAGCCTTCAACAGCAACGCGACTTGCGCCTTTGTCTTCACTAACTAGACCATACTGCGGGCCGCTCCAGCTGTTGGCAACAACCGACCATCCATACGATGCGGGGGCCGATTCGTGTACGATAATAGCTGCTGCAGCGCCTTGGCGGCTGGCTTCTTCATATTTATAGCTCCAACGACCATAATACGTCATTGTCGTACCCTGAAACTTTCCACTCTTTGGGTTTTCAAACCCTGGATCGTTTATGAGGATAACAACCGTTTTCCCTTCAACGTCTAGACCTTCGTAGTCATTCCATTTATATTCTGGTGCGTTAACACCATAGCCTACGAACACTAATTCAGAATCGTTCAGCGAGACCGAAGCTTGTTCACGCTTTGATGATGCCACCATATCTTCTTTATAAGCGAAGCGGTTGTCACCAATAGTCATTGTCATATCAGGGTTCGCGGTGATTTCCATTAACGCTACCTTCTGCAAATAGCTATCGCCATTTCCAGGTTCAAGACCTGCTTCTTTAAATTGGCTAACAAGGTAATCAATGGTTTTCTTCTCACCTTCTGTCGTGGGTAGGCGACCTTCAAATTCATCAGATGAAAGTATTTTTAACGGCTCTCGAATATCTGCATCGGAGATACTGTTGTACACCGAGTCGAAGTTTGTTGTTTCTTGTGCTGTGGCTAACGTATCAGTGTCGCTAACCTTCGTTTCACTGTCGTTAGAAGGAGTACATGCACTTACGCTTAATAGCGTAGGAACAAGTAAGGGCAAGAATATTTTTTTCATTATTAGTCTCTATTAACCGTCTTAGTTTGCTCTACAATAGACCCCAGTATAGAGAAATCCACAAAACGAACCAATAGGTGTTATGCAATCAACATATATTCCTTTTAGTAAAACGTATTTATCGCAATGTGCCTCGTTAAGTGTTACCCGCCTTTTGACAGAAATGAACTTGATAGACCTCAGAGAGTTTCCTTCGGCAAAGCAGTTAAATGCATTAACGCAATACTTTCATTCCAATTGGCAGGGGCCTCACTTTGTAGCGCAAAGCGAGCTTGGCGAGGATGAGACGCGATATTACGAAACTATCATTGGCGAAGATAACCGTGTCCCTACACGGGAGGATAGTTGGCACGACTTGTTCAACGCACTTATCTGGATACAGTTTCCTAACACGAAAGGCTTGTTGAATACGCTGCATGTGAACGATATAAATGAGTTTGGAATTAGTCCCCGTACGGCGAGACGCAATCGCATTACTCACTTCGATGAATGTGGCGTAGTGCTGGCAGTGGAAACCCCCAAAGACAATAATACGGCCGATTTAGAAGCGTTTTTAACGTCACTAGCAACGCACAACTGGCATGAAGTGTTTATAAAACAGCGCAACAAGTGGGCAGGAGATGTCACGCCCTTCATTTTTGGCCACGCAAATTTAGAAATGATGCTAAACCCTTTTATTGGATTAACCGGCAAATGGTTAGCGGTTGCAGTTCCTGAGGGCTTTAGTCAGTTGAGTCAGTGGCAACAACGAAGTGAGTTGGATAATGCCATGGTTAAGCGAATCGCCCAATTAGATGACTTTCAGCAAGCACCTATATTAAAACCTATTCCTTTACTTGGCGTGCCAGGATGGCATCACCCGCAGTCTGACAGTTTTTACGATAATGAAGAGTATTTTAGGCCGGCTAGAAAGGGGGCTAAACAAACAATACAGCTACCGCTGTGGAGCCATAGCCAATACTGACATTCTAACGTTATGGGTTATAGGTTATGGGTTATGGGAAATGCATGTTTTCAAGCACGATTAGTAGAAATCGGTAGGGCCAGTAGCTACCGGCCCTTAATGAGCAGATTAAAATGCAAGGATTGCAATAAGCCATATAGAATAAATAACGAGGTATGGTGCTGCGGCGACAATGGCGGCTTTTTGCCTGGAAAACGATGTCCATTGAGCAATACCGACCATTGCAAGATAAATTCCCCAAAATAGCTCTAATCTAATTGCTTGAGCAAAGGCATACCACTGTGAATCCATAGGAATACTAAGCATAAAGCTAAGAGAAGTGGGAGCGAGTGTCGCTGGAGATATCTGATGATCGCTTGCGAAAAGCAGTAAGGCAACGCCAATCAAACCCGTTACAACATAGGGCATCGCCACCCACCACGAAAAGCCATACCAGTCAGTAAACCCAAAAACGTGGCTGTCGTCTGAACGAGTAGCAAGATTTAGGTATAAAGCATAAATAGCATTAACGATGGTAAGTACAAAAAATGCCCCAATCAGTTGGGACCACATTAGGCTTGTTCTTGTGAAAAAAGCACGCATTTGATCTTCTTCAGCAGGACTCATATCGCCCTGGGCGGCAATATTTAAATTCGCGAACCATTCAATATCGACAAAATTCACATAAAGATATTGAAGGACTAGAGTAACGCCCATGACCATAAAAAACGGCATCCAGCTCCAGTTGTTATTCTCGCCAACGGCTTTGAACACCCCATTGGGTTTGAAAAATATATCGTTACACGCTTGAAACGGATTTGACACTGTGTGCATTCTAACTCCCTGAAAAAGTTTAGTTATTTTTATTGGTTTGTTGGCCTGTGGGTCGCTTTAAAGGTTTACAAATAAACAATTAAGCACGCATAGATTACTGAGTTGGTGAATTTAAGTACAGAGAAATGGGCACAAATTAGGTGATTATTTGTAAGTGACTATTTGTAAGTGATTAGCAGATCAGCATGCCTCTTGGTCAACACGCTCCTGTTTACCCACTCTTGATTAACGAGCTCTTGGTCAAAAAGCCGGGGTACAGGTTTACTTATAAAATGCTAGGCAACAAAAAAGGAAGCCTTCGCTTCCTTTTTAGTTAAATTGTATGCCTACCCGTACGTTTCACCCTATATTTAACCGTAATTTCAACGGAGCTTCTAACCGTGATTTCAACGGAGCTTCTAACCGTACTTTTAAACGTATTTCCAACCGTGTTTCCAACCGTACTTTCTACCTTATTTTGAATAAGGCGCGATGCTGTACTCAAAAATAGGTGATGTTTAGCAGGCACAATACAATGGCGCTATAAACCAATGAGATGGGCAACCCAATTTTTATAAAATGAGAAAAACGGTAGTTCGCGGCATTATAAACCAATAAGTTAGTTTGGTAGCCAAAGGGAGATATAAAACTCGCACTTGCCGCAAAGGCGACGGCGAGAGCAAAGGGCATAAGTGGTGCACCTATAATCTCAACCAAGCCATAAGCAAATGGAAACATTAACGCCGCCGCTGCATTGTTGGTGACAAGCTCGGTGAGTAGAAGCGTGATGAGATAAATAGCAATCAATGCAATAAACCAGTCAGTGCTTGATAATAGCGGCAAGAGCGCCTCTGTAGTAACTGCAATCACGCCAGAGGTTTCTAGTGCGGTAGCCAAACTCAATGCACCCACTATGACAACAATCAAATTGAGGGGGAGATTGCGCTTCATTTCACCGTTAGACGTCACTTTCATAAACACTAACACTGCGGCTAAAAATAAGAGACCAATAGCTAAGTGAATAATATTTGATGCAGCAAGGGCGACAGTGGTTAAAAAGCCGCCTAGGGTTATCCACTCTTGCTTGTTCGTTAGCGGCCGCGCTATTTTCTGTTCAGAAAGTATAAAAAAGTTTTTGCTTAGGTTCTGCCGAGTCGCAAAATCAGGGCCGGCAGCGAGCAGTAAAAAATCACCAGATTTTAATTTTATCTCTCCAAGCTTTCCTGATAGCTGTTCGCCGTCTCTGCGGATAGCCACAACTGCCGCATCGAATAACGCTCTAAAGCCCAACTCTTTAATAGTTTGGCCAATAATTTGAGCGCGGTTAGAAACAACCACTTCGGTGAGGCTTTCCCGTAATACACCGTCTGTTTCTGCAAACATACTTAATCCTTTAATGTGGCTTAAGTTTTCTAACTTCTGCACATTTCCGGAAAATATGAGTTTGTCATGCTCGAGAATGATCAGATCAGGGCCAACAGGTGATATTAGATTTTTATCTCGAACAACTTCAACTAAGAACAGTTCAGGTAAGTTTCGCAGGTGGTTTTGCTCAACGGTTTTGCCGATAAGTTCAGAGCCTGCTTCTACTTCAGCCTCGACCATGTACTCAAAGTAGTTACTGTCTTTGTTGCTGATATTCGGCAAAAGTGGCAGCAATACAAACATCAGTAAGCCACAGCTTAATCCTGCTACTGTGCCATACAAGGTAAAGTCAAAGAAGTTGAAACCAGGGTGACCGTGTTCCTGCAAAAAACTGTCTACTATTAGGTTGGTAGAAGTACCGATAAGAGTAACTGTTCCCCCTAAAATAGCGGCATAAGACAGCGGGATTAGTAATCTTGAAGCAGGGTGATGTTGGTTTTGCTTTATCGGACCAATGAGACTGGCCACAATAGCCGTGTTATTTAACAGTGCTGATGAAATAAAGGTGAGCGAAAATAATCGCCAGTACGAGCGCGTGAAGTCAGCGGTAACGAGCTTTCTACCCAACCGTTTAATGAGTGCAGTTTTATCGATGGCACTACTGACCAAAAGTAACAAAACAAGGGTTATTAAGCCCTTGTTCGTTAAATTCGATAGAATGTCATCTAGCGATAATTGCTGCGTAACCAGTAAGCCTAACACCGCACCTGAAAATACGGTAGCTGGGCGCTGATTGGTAAAAATCAGCGCTAAAATCGTACTGGCAAAAATTGCCAGTACGATGAACTGGGTAACATCCATATATGTCCAGTCCTGCTTATAGCTTGGAAATATCCACAGCGTTCCAATGAGGGAAATGCTTGCGCACTAATTCATTGAATTCTAATTCAAACTCAGAGAAGTTTGGAGAAGTGTGCTGTGCATCACCTGAAATGGCATCAATCACCATACCCGCACCCACGGTGCCATTTGTGAGACGATCAATAACGATAAACGACCCCGTTGGGCGGTTGCGTTTGTAAGGGTCACAGGCAATAGGCTGGGTAAATTTAACGTCTACCACACCAATCTCATTGAGATTAAGGTGCATAGCATCAGTTTCTTCCAGTGTGTTCACATCAATTTGATTATCGATATGCGCTACAACGCCAGGCGTTGATTTGGTGGCAAACTTAAACAAATACTGTTTGTTTGGCATTAACGGTTCTTCTGACATCCACACAAGGTGTGTCTTGAACTGGGTAGACAGCAAAGGCAGGTTATCCGACTTCACAATCATGTCACCACGAGAGATATCAATTTCGTCTTCAAGGGTCAGCGTTACAGCTTGTGGCACGTAGGCCTTTTCTTGATCGCCTTCGAAGGTGACCACTTGCTTCACTTTTGACGTTTTACCTGAAGGCAATGCGGTAATTTCGTCACCCGGTGCTACCTGGCCTGAAACCACTGTACCGGCAAATCCGCGGAAGTCTAGGTTGGGGCGATTAACATACTGAACCGGGAATCTGAAATCATCGTGATTATCATCTTCACCAATTTCGATATTCTCTAGCATTTCCATCAGTGGAATACCGTCAAACCACGGTGTTTTTTCACTGATACTTACTACGTTGTCGCCTTCAAGCGCCGATAACGGTACAAATTGAATATCAGGAATATCAAGCTGTTCGGCAAACTTAAGGTAATCTGCCTGAATTTGCTCGTACACTTCTTGTGAGTAATCCATCAAGTCCATTTTGTTAATAGCAACAATAACGTGCTTGATACCTAATAAAGACACTAGGAAAGAATGGCGTTTAGTTTGTACTTTTACACCACCGCGAGCATCTACAAGAATGATGGCAAGGTCACAAGTAGACGCACCGGTTACCATGTTGCGAGTATATTGCTCATGTCCTGGCGTATCTGAAATGATGAACTTACGCTTGTCGGTAGAGAAGTAGCGGTATGCTACATCAATAGTAATACCTTGTTCGCGCTCAGACTGAAGACCGTCTACTAATAATGCAAGGTCTACTTTTTCGCCTGTAGTACCTGATTTTTTACTGTCTTTAGTAATAGCAGCTAGCTGATCTTCATAAATCATTTTTGAATCGTGAAGAAGACGACCAATCAATGTACTTTTACCGTCATCTACGCTTCCGCAAGTTAGGAAACGAAGCATGTCTTTCTCTTCATGTTGTTCTAGGTAAGACAGGATGTCTTGTCTCAATAATTCGTTTTCGTTGTTCATGTTATGCGCTCACAAGGAAAAAGGGGTTTAATACAGATTCTTTCTGATTGTAGGTAAGATCTTCTGCATTGGAATCTAAAGGATTAGCCGGATCAAGGACAGTCACTTTCGCGCCTGCTGCAATCGCCACGGCATGTGCTGCTCCTGTATCCCATTCTGAGGTCGGGCCTAAACGTGGATAAAGATGCGCTTCACCCTCAGCGACTAAACAGAGTTTCAATGAGCTACCCATTGCAACTAATTCAGTCTCACCGTCAAGTTGCGCTAGCAGATTCTGAATTTCAGGGCTTTGATGAGAGCGGCTTCCAACGATTTTCCAAACGTCGTTTCCACTGTGCTTTGTCGCCGAAATAGGTGCAAACTCACCATTTATTTCAGCCCAAGCACCATCACCTACAATACCTACGTAGCTTTTATTTAATGCAGGAGCGTAAACAATACCCATGGTTGGTTTACCATTTTCAATCAGGGCAATGTTTACCGTAAATTCACCATTTTTCTTGATGAACTCTTTTGTGCCGTCAAGAGGGTCAACCAGCCAATATGACTGCCATTGCTTACGCTCGTCCCACGAGATATCAGCCGATTCTTCAGAAAGAATAGGTAAGTCTGACTCTGCGGTAAGTGCATCAACAATCACGTTATGAGCGGCTAAGTCAGCTTCCGTCAGGGGGCTGGTGTCTTGCTTTTCATAAATGGCAAAATCATTTTCATAAATCGCCATTATTTTATCGCCTGCCTCTTTGGCAATGCGCAGCACAGTTTGTGCTAAAGAATTAATTGGCAGTGTCATTTACACTAATCCTTTTTCGTGAAGCAAAGTGTATAACCGTTCAGCGGTTTGCTCTGCAGGTTCTTCCTGATACGTTAGGTGTACTTCCGGCGACTCAGGTGCTTCGTAGGTAGAGTCGATGCCGGTGAAATCTTTGATTTCGCCGCTGCGGGCTTTCTTGTACAAGCCTTTAGGGTCGCGCTGCTCACAAACCTCAAGGGGGGTATCAACGAAAACTTCTACAAACTCCGTACCTTCAAGCAAGCTGCGACAGTAATCACGGTCTGCTTTAAATGGAGAAATAAACGCAGTCAGCACAATGGTGCCCGAGTCTACAAATAACTTGGCCACTTCACTGATGCGACGAATATTTTCAACTCTGTCTTTATCGCTAAAGCCTAAATCGCCACATAATCCGTGGCGCACATTATCGCCATCAAGCAAATAGGTATGCTTTTGCTTTTCGTGAAGCTTTTTCTCAAGCAAATTAGCCAATGTAGATTTGCCAGAGCCACTTAGCCCCGTTAACCAAAACACTCGTGGACGCTGATTCAATTTTTCAGAGCGTGTCACTTTATTCACTTCATGTTTATGCCAAACAACATTGTCGGTGGCCATTAGAAGTACCCTTCCATCTTTTTCTTCTCCATAGACCCAGAGCTATCGTGATCAATAACTCGACCCTGTCGCTCTGAGGTTTTGGTAAGCAGCATTTCTTGAATTACTTCAGGTAAGGTTGCCGCTGTTGACTCAACAGCACCGGTCAATGGATAACAACCTAGCGTACGGAAGCGAACAGAACGCATTTCAGGTACTTCGCCTTCTTCTAACGGCATGCGATCGTCATCTACCATGATTAGCACGCCGTCACGCTCTACTACAGGACGCGGCTTAGACAGGTACAACTGTGGAATATCGATGTTCTCAAGGTAGATATATTGCCAGATATCTAGCTCTGTCCAGTTAGACATTGGAAATACACGAATACTCTCGCCTTTGTTTACCTGTGAATTATAGATGTTCCACAATTCTGGGCGTTGGTTCTTTGGATCCCAGCGATGGTTGCTGTCGCGGAATGAGTAGACACGCTCTTTTGCACGAGATTTTTCTTCGTCGCGACGGGCTCCACCAAACGCTGCATCAAATTGATACTTGTTAAGTGCCTGCTTAAGAGACTGTGTTTTCATGATGTCAGTGTGTTTAGCTGAACCGTGTGAAAACGGACCTACGCCATGCTCAACACCTTCTTCATTAATATGCACTAGTAAATCGAAGCCGTGCTTTTCGGCTTGCTCATCACGAAATTTAATCATTTCTTGAAACTTCCACGTTGTGTCAACGTGAAGAAGTGGGAATGGGATTTTACCAGGTGCAAAGGCTTTACGTGCTAAATGAAGCAGTACCGAAGAGTCTTTTCCTACCGAGTAAAGCATTACTGGGTTGTCAAACTCAGCAGCAACTTCTCGGAAAATTTGGATGCTCTCGGCTTCGAGTTGTTTCAAATGCGTGATAGACGGGATACTTGCAGTCATTTTGAAGTCCGATTTATGTTATATAAAAAAAAGTTATATGCGGGTTGTTTTTCTGCATAGAAAGATAACATATTTAATTTCAAAAGTAGTATGCCATTTTGCTATTTAAAATAGCTTTCTTATGCCGTAGAAAATAATTGCTATACAATTTAGGCATAAGCGCTATTTTCACCCATCAGAAAGTAAAAAAGCCCCAAACTGTTTTTGCAGTTTGGGGCTTTTTAAAAGTCATAGCATTATCGATTATCTTGCATTGAACTGCTTTTGGAATTCATCGAATGTCTCGGTTACACCTTCACGGGGCTTACCTGATTTGCTGAGTATCATTATGGTTAAGCTTGAAAGCACAAACCCAGGCACAATCTCGTACATCCAAGCACCTAAAGCCTGACCATTAATGGTGACAGGAAGATAAATCCACAGTAACACCGTTACCGCGCCTACAATCATGCCGCCTAGGGCTGCGCGACGAGTCATCTCACGCTTAAACAGACTAAACAGTACTAGCGGGCCAAATGCTGCGCCAAATCCAGCCCACGCATTACTCACCAATGTCAGTATGGTGCTGTCTCTGTCGTAGGCTAAGAATATTGACACTAACGCGACCGCAACTACGCTAAGGCGACCAGCAACCACTAGCTCTTTATCAGAAGCATTTTTGCGCAAAAAGGCTTGATAGAAGTCGCTAGTTAATGAGCTAGACGTTACCAGCAGTTGTGATGAAATTGTACTCATGATGGCCGCTAGAATAGCCGCAAGTAAAAAGCCACCAATCAACGGGTGAAAGAGAATTTGTGATAGGTAGATAAAGACGGTTTCAGGATCAATCTCGTTACCATTGCCCGTGATATAGGCTAACCCAAACAAACCTGTCATTAATGCGCCGATGATAGACACTATCATCCAACTCATACCGATGTTTCGAGCAGCTGGAATATCTTTCACAGAGCGAATAGCCATGAAACGGACAATAATATGAGGCTGTCCGAAATAACCTAATCCCCATGACATTAATGAGACAATGCCAATAAAGGTAATCGTTTGATTAGTAGAGGCATCCATAAATGCATCAAAGAGGGCAGGGTTAATATTATCTAATGCGTCGATAGATGCGCCAATGCCGCCTAATTCACTGATGACCACCGCTGGCACCATGATGAGCGAGACAAACATGATACAGCCTTGCACAAAGTCGGTCATGCTTACGGCCATGAACCCGCCTACCAGCGTGTACGCAACTACAACCCCTGCAGTAACATACAAGCCAGTTTCATAGCTCAGTCCAAAGGATGTTTCAAACAATTTACCGCCGGCTACAACGCCAGAAGAGGTGTACAGGGTAAAGAAGACAACAATTACTACAGATGCAATAACCCTGAGAAGACGAGAGTTATCAGCGAAGCGATTTTCAAAATAATCTGGAATAGTAATAGAGTTATTTGCAACTTCGGTGTAAATACGCAGTCGAGGAGCCACGAGTAAGTAGTTAGCAAGTGCGCCAAGAGTTAAACCAACAGCTATCCAGCCAGCAGAAAGTCCTGAGACATACATTGCACCAGGAAGACCCATTAGCATCCAGCCACTCATGTCAGATGCACCAGCAGATAAAGCGGTTACCGCGGGACCCAACTGTCGACCACCAAGCATATACCCTTCAACATTGGTATCTGTTTGCCGGTAAGCAAAAAGACCGATACCCAACATTACAACAAAATACAAACCCAACGAAATAATCGTACCAGTAGCCATATATGTTCCCTATGATTTTTCTTCCATGCTATCACCAATATTTAGGAGTCTCCACGTAAGTAGGCACTCACCGGTTACTTTCTGAGCAGAGAATCTTAAATTGATGTGATGATGATGAAAGCCGCCCCCCGATTATTAGCGAAAAGACAGGAGGCTAGGCAACACTGAGAGGCTTGATAAATGAGCTTGAGTAAATGAGTCGCAGATACTTATGCTTTAGGCATGAGCGAGTGTTGTAGACTCAACGCGAGAGCGACCGCTGTTTTTAGCTTTATACAAAAGGTCGTCGCATGTTTTAATCACAGACTCTGAGTTAACCGACCCATTCAGCGCCACTACACCACTTGAAAACGAAACGGTAAACGCCTTGTCTGTATGCTCCCAATGGGCGACACGAGAAAACGCGTAATTTAACTCATCGAGTACGCTTTTCACTTCTTGCTCACTGGAGTTCTCAAAGTAGATTAAAAACTCTTCGCCACCATAGCGGCAAAGCAAGTCGGATTTGCGGATACGCTTGCGTATGGTTTGGCTAAAGGTATTTAATACCTCATCACCTACGGCATGACCGTATTTGTCGTTAATGCGCTTGAAATGGTCGATATCAATAAGGGCGATACACGATGCGGGGTGTTTCTTTAGCAAGGATTTTAATTGTCTTAGCATGGCACGGCGAGTTAAGGCGCCAGTGAGTGAGTCGGTATCTGCTTTTGTGTCGCTTTTCCTTTTCGCTATCCATAGCCATGTAGTTAGAATTGAACAAATAATGGCTATAAGGGCGAAAACTGCAGTTCGCAAATTCTGTGTTTCGCCATTAAGTCCCGAGGTCTCGCGTTGTAAAGTTTCAAGTTCTTTTTGCCTATACTCAGCAAGCTCAACGTCCCGCGACAGCATGCTTAATTTGGCGTTGTCATTGAGCTGGAAGCGCTCTGTGTGGTAATTCGCTAGCGCAGCACTGTACTTATCTTGGTTTACAAATGCTTTTTCACTGTCGCCTCTCACTGCGTATATATGCTTTAGCGCTTGAAATTTTCCCAGTATTGCAATCTTCTTATACGGTACAGCGTTCAACTTTTTTTCAAATGCCTTCTCGTATTCGCGAATCGCAGCATCAAATTGGGAATCGCTTCCGTTAATCGCAATGTACATAGCATTAGCAACAGGCTTTGCGTCAAGAAGGTAATCAGGCATATCAATACCGGAGCTCAAAATTCTATTGGATAATTCTTCTAGCTTCTCTTTGTCACCCTCAGCTAGACGAGAGCTGTAGATACTCATAAGCAATAAATCTACATAAATACTTTTGAAATCTTGTACAGGGGGCATGTATGTTTTTGCGTCTTCAATTAAGGCTAAAGCCTCTGCAAAATGCCGAAGTCGGTTGAGAGCTGTAATTGCTAACAAAAAATCAACAGTGTCCAATGCACTATGCTGCTTTTTTAGGGAGATATATTCTTTGGCGTGTTCAACAGCTTTACTGGGTAAATTTAAATCGAGATAGCTTTCTGAAAGTAATCTATGTGCGTCATAAAGGTTGAATTCTTTTTCAAGTTTGTTGCTATTTTTAGGAACAGCAAGAAAGGGGATTGCGTACTCCATTTCGTTAATGGAACGCATGGGAGATGACATAGAATACTCGTCAGCTAGCCACATACTTGCCATTGCGACCGCTCGCTTGTCGCCTGATTGAAGTACTTCCTGCTTAAGGTCGTAAAGCAACGGAATAGTAGTACTCAAACGTTTTAGTGAGCCTTTGTAGTCACTTACCCCTTTTATATAAAAATAATAAGCTTTTAAGTACACATAAGTTCTTATATCTATCGATTTTAACTCAAGCCAATTTTTTTCTAATAGCGGCCGTTTAACTGTAATAGGCACTTGAGGCGAACCTTGGTGTTCTACATTTGATAGTGCCATGATATGGCGAAATACAACGGCTATTTCCGAATCATCTGACTGAATACCACTATTTTCTAGCTGTTTCGTAATGTCTTCATTGGTAAGGTCAGAAGGATAATTCCATTCATAAAGAACAGCATGTGTCAGGTTAGCATAAGCATCTACCTGATTTTTCATACTGGCATCATTGCTATAAGCTAGAGAAGGGGACGTCATCAAAAGCATGAGTATGCACTTAAGCGCTAGCTTATTTGCACAATGACATAATAACGTTACTGCTGTGGCTTTGATGCTACCAGCGAGTTTTTTTGATCTACGGCTCACTTACTGCTCTTAACTCTATACTGCTTAGGACGAATTGAACTTGTCTCAATAGATAATTATGCACGCTCGCAAAGCTACAATTTGTAGCCTATGTGCGACACTACTTCATTAGTCTAAAGTATAGAGTTTACAGCGCTTGGTTGCACCTTAAATTTTTAAAATGAACATAAGGCTATGTTTGCTACCAAGTCGACGACGTTGGCAGCAAATTAGCGTAAGTAGAAAGAAAAGCTATAAGCGGTTGAAAAGCCATATACTTTTCTGTTTGCTTAAGCAGAAAACTGAAGTCTATTGGCCACCGCGTCTTTCATAGTAGATAGGTCGCTGCCTTTATTACCCACGACAATTATATTGGCCTGTTGCATTTTGAAGCTCTCGCCGTGAAAGGAGTCATCTTCAAATTCGCTTGGCACTTTAAAATTGTCACGACTTGGCACTACAAAAACTGACATTTTACCCTGCGGCGTATCGACAATAAGGTGCAGGCTTTGTACGGTGCTGAGGTGGCAGTAGTTGGCAACCTCTACACCATCAATCATGGTGTCGAAGCTAGCGCCAAAGCTCGCCAGTTTCGCGTTTACCATATTTAAATCAACGGGTAATAGGGAGTGAGATTCCTCTACATCAGCATATTGCATATGAGCCAGCGCATGGTCGCCCAAACTAATGGACTGCTGCTGAAGCATAGTGAAACTGATCCCCACAGCAAATGCGACAGATGCGGCTATCGCAACATACCAGCGACTTCTTTTCTTGTAGCGGCTAAATTCATCGGCCGATTGCTGCCAAATAAGTTTACTCGCTAAATCTTCTGGTACATCAACTTTAAGAGTTTGCTTAAGCTTATTGTCGAATGCTTTTTGTTCCTGCCAAAAAGCGCGCTTTTTCTCATCTGCATTCGCAGCAGCGACTAAATCGCTGTCAGTTGTATTAGGATCAGCGTAAATTCTACGTCTAAATTCTAATTCATCCATTAGCTTGACCTCTATGTTGATTCTGTTTCTCCAGCGCCTCTTTTAACTGATTTCGAGCCCGAAAAAGCCGTGTCATTACTGTGTTTTTGTTGAGATCTAATTGAGTCGCTATTTCTTCACCGCTAAAACCAAATAACAGCTGCAGAATAAGCGGCTCTCTATATTCAATGCTTAAGGTACCGAGTAACCTATGCAGTTCTCGTTCTTTAATATCGCCTTCAGCTTGCTGAGTGTCGTCGTGAATGAAAACATCATCGATATCTACGAGCTCTAACTGTTTTCGTTCGAAGCGGCGGGCATTTTCACGGCGCAATATAGTGATTAACCAACCTTTGGCTGCTTTTTCGTCGTTTAAGGCGTCGAGAGAACGCCATGCCCGTAGGAATGTTTCTTGAACAATGTCTTCCGCCACACTTCTGTCTTTGACTAACCAGTAGGCATAACGAAATATATCGGCGTGAAATGCTTTCACTAGGGCTTCGTATCTTTGATGCTTTGCTTTCATACTCGATAAGACCTGAGTGTTATCGGTTTTATTTCGAGCAAACATAAAATAAATTCCAAAAAGGGTTAATTTTTTTAACGTCTCACACCAAATACCGACTTAAAGAAACCTAAAAGACATCTTTTGAGCAAAAAAAAGCGCCATGCTTTAAGCGACGGCGCTTCTTAGAACTCTATTTGGAAAATACAGAACGTTTACATAGCGCTTTGGGTTGCTATCCAGCTATCGATGTTTTCCTCAAGCATTGAAAGCGGGACAGGTCCATACTTTAATACTTCATCATGAAAACCTCTCCAATTGAAGTCTTCGCCGAGCTCGTTCATTGCTTTCTCGCGCAACTCCATAATTTTCAATTTTCCAATCATGTACGCTGTGGCCTGCCCAGGCATAGCAATATAGCGTTCAATAGCCTTCTGTGCATCATATTCTGGGTTCGGCGTATTTTCTACCAAGTAATCGACGGCTTTTTCGCGAGACCATTTTTTTGCATGGATGCCGGTGTCTACGACAAGACGACAAGCACGCCAGAGCTCCATGGCTAACCTACCAAAGTCAGAATAGGGGTCTTCATAAAACCCCATGTCTTTAGCAAGTTCTTCAGTGTAGAGTCCCCAGCCCTCGGTGTAAGCGGTAAAGCTTAAGAACTTTTGGAACTGCGGAATACCGTCGAGCTCTTGAGCAATGGTACGCTGCATATGATGGCCTGGAATGCCTTCATGATATGCCAAAGCCTCTAACTGGTAAGTTGGCATCGCTTTCATGTCGTATAGGTTAGCATAGTAAATGCCTGGTCTACTGCCATCTTGTGCCGGGCTCTGATAGAAAGCTTTCCCCGCCGACTGCTCTCTAAACGCCTCAACGCGTTTTACTATCATTGGCGCTTCGGGAAGTATTCCAAAATATTCAGGGATCATCTCTCTCATATCATCGATAGCTTGCTTAGCATCGTCTAGATATTGCTGTCTGCCCTCGGGAGTAGAGGGAAGGTAGAACTGGTCGTCTTCGCGCATAAATACGAAAAACTCTTGCAGCGTACCTTCAAATCCTACTTCTTTCATAATGCCGCGCATGGCGTTGTGAATACGTTCCACATTTTCTAAACCTATGTCATGCACTTCTCGGGCAGTAAGGTCGGTGGTAGTGAACCAGTTTAGACGGTTTTGGTACCACTTATCGCCATCAGGCAAACGCCATACACCATCGCCTTCAGGTGATAATGTTTTTTGGTGCTCAAGCTCATTGATAAAACGGGTATAGGCTGGTTTAACTGAAGCCGTAAGTGCGCGTTTAGCGTCTGTGAGCAGCGTTGTCTTTTCACTGTCACCAATGTCCAATGCATTCACTTTGTTTTGGAAGTCGTTCAATAATGTTGAAGGGGTGTCTGAGTCATCAAATGGCGCCCCCTTTATTACATTTTCAGAGGCATCCACCATTTGGTCATAAGCCCATTTTGGCGGAAATACGCCTACTTTCTCTCTTATCTTCATTTGGTCGATAACTTGATCAAAGTAGGTACTTACATTAGTTAGTCGGCCGATATACGCCACTGCATCTTCTTTGCTCTTCACACTATGAATGTTAATTAGGAAGCTTGGGACTTGGGTATGAGCCGCTCTGAATTGATGGACAATATATCTATGATGACGAAACTCGTCATTGGCCAAGTCTCTCTCAATTCCAAGCTTGTATAAACGCAAGCTTAAATTTTCTTGGTCACTCAGTTTTAGCGTGTCGAAACTCTCTAGTGTCTTAAGCCTGTTCTTCGCTATAGCAATACGCGCGTCTTTCTCGTCTTCGCTAATGTCATCCCACTTGTCATAGTCCCACTTTTTTCCTAAGTAGCTTTGAAAAAGTGGTGAGCGTTTAAGGTCATCTTCAAATGAGTTTTCAAAAAAAGTAGCAAGACGTTGGGATTCCGTTTGCCCTGACTCGCTTTGTGATTTTACTTCCGGCGCTTGGGATTGCGGTGTTTCATTGGCAGGTGAACAAGCCGTTAGCGTTAAAAGTGCTAACGCAACTGGTGTTAGTGAAAAGAGTGACGTTTTCATGTTATCTCCCGGTAGTGGTTGGCCGCACTATTGTTGGTGCGGCTATTTTTATTGTTTTGTTATCTTCTGTCGTTTTTACAAATTTACCGTATTCACTCACAGGCGCTATTAACTAGCGCTAGTGCGTGGCACGATTTACTCGCTTACACTGTTTACTGACGATGTAGGGTAAAGCTTAGAAAGTGTAGCGCCTTTACTTTTAGCGTGCATAAAATGCGCTTTTCTAGCCGCCTCAACTTCTGACATCAGTTCAGACAGAATTTGATTAATACTGTCTGTGCTTTTAGCATTATTAGACTTTGAAAAACGGGCTTGTTGTAATTTATCCAGAGGCCCTCTAATCGCTACTGTGTCGCTTGAGTCTTCTGGCATTGGCCGCCCACTCTCATTGCCATTTAAGGCGCGAAGCCATACTTGTAACGCGCTATCAATTTGTGAAATATCTTTTGCTTTCAGTATGCTAATAAGGACGTTATACGCTTTCTTTTCAACGCTAGAATTGTGTTGATGGTTCAATACGGCTGACGTAGACAGGCTACTTCTATTCTCACTCATTTGAGAGCCTTGACGACTTCTCTTAATAAACAGTACCAAAACAACAAGGGTAACTAACCAACCCAATGCCAGCACGCTAATGAGTAACCAAAGTGTTGTTGTATCGCTTGATTCTGCAATCTTCGGCTCATTTGACTTAATGTCAGAAGGGGCATTTGAAGGCGCTTGGATCACAGAGGGCGTTTTATCTTCTGGCGCTGCTTGGGGCGGGGCACTATCGGTTTGCCCAGAGGCCGCCAGTACGTTAATTGAGCGGGGCGGAATAGTCGCATACTCTGTTTGCTCAGTGAGCGTATTGAACCAAGGAATAGTCACCTCTGGCAAAACCATTTTGCCAGGCTCCGTAGGAATAATAGCTAGCGAGCTCTGTCGCTGAGCAATCAGGTTTTGATTTTTTTCAACTGTAGTCGTGTTTGATTGATCTGGGTATAGCTTGAACGTAGGCGGATAGAATTCCGGTATTTCAGGCAATTGTTCTTCAACGACACCGAGGGCGGTGAGAGTGACTATTCGCGTAACAGGCTCGCCAACAACAAAATTGTCACCTTGCGGCCACTCCTCATCAATTCTCACCATTTCCGATGGAAGCCATGCATAATCAATATCACGAGGAATAGGGTTTATATTTACGACAATATCTGGCCCCACACGGTTAATTTGTTGCGTGCGGTTAAAAAAGCCAAACCGTTGATTTGTATTTGCCGCCATCACCTCACCGGTAAATACAGGGCCTCGTAGCGTGAATTCTCCAGAAGCTTGAGGTACCACTGCAAATTGGCGCTCAATAATTTGATAACGTCTTCCATTTAATATATCAGCGTATTGCTTATCATCACCAAGTTGTCTTATTTCAGCATTCTCCATTTCCGGCGCCTGCAAACTACCTCTTTCAATATTGCTAGAGAGGTGTAATTTTACGGTGTAGAGTAATTGCTGATTAAGGTACGCCTCGTTCTTGTCTATGTCAGTGGTAACGAAATAATCCCTTGCTACATTACTTTGTTCCTGTACTGGGATCACTGAAACTTCAATGGGTGTTGTCGCTTTATCTTCTATGCGCAAAGACGGAATGGTAAATGTCCCTTCTTTTCGAGGGAACAGGGTAGTCGTCCAGGTGGTGGTGCGCTTCGCATCAAAATTCACTATAGAGGTTTGACTGCTCACCGACGTTCGCCCCACCACAAAGTCCTTTAACAGTGATGAGCTATCGAACGCATCCCGATCGGCGCTGCCGTTTGCGGTAACTGTGAGTCTTATGGCTTCGTCTAACATTACCGGGTTGCGATCGATAGTGGCTTCAACTGACTCAATATCAGCCTGCACGTGAAAAGTGACGAAAAAAGTACAAATTAACGTTAATACTGTAGATTTAGATAAAGCTTTCATCTACCAATCTCTCCGGTTTGATGGCATGCGCTGCCTTTTGCGTTTCTCAGCCTCTAGCTGCATTTTTCTTTTTAGCAAAAATGCAGGATCATCAGGTACTCTTCGCATTAGGTTTTCCATGCGTTGCATTTCTTCTTTTTCTGCATCCGTTAGCGGTTGCTCTTGAGCTCCTACAGCTATATCCTCAGCGTCTGCTTGGTTGTCTTGGGTTTCAGCAACCTCACTACTTTGCTGATTAGACTCAGAAGAGTCTTCGCTTTCTGATGGTTCTCCCGCTGCTTCTTGCTCATCAGTTTGTTCGTCTGATGGCTGTTGATTGTTTTGCTGCTGAGACTGCTCAGAACCTTGATCTTGTTCCGAGCCTTCGCTTTGGTCTGAATTTTCTTGTTTAGCCTTGTTTTCAGGGCTATTTTCATTTTCAGAGTTGTTCTCGTTTTCAGAGCCTTGAGATTGTTCCCCTTGCTGTCCCTGTTGGTCGCCTTGTTGCTGCTCTTGCTCTGACTGATCACCATCCTGTTGCCCGCTCTCTTGATTCTCCTGCTCTTGATTTTGTTGCTGTTGATTGAGCAACTCCTCTAGCAGTGATTTATTGGCCTGAGCATCTTCATAGTCTGGCTGCTGTTCTAACACCGAATTGTATTTTTGAATAGCCGCCTCAAGTTTACCGAGCTTGGCAAGGGCATTGCCTTGATTGTACAGACTGTCAATGCCTGGGACGTCTTGATAGGCAGCTAATGCCTCCTCAAATCGGCCAGCTTTATAGAGTGACGATGCTTTCCAGTTATTGTCTTCAAACTGCTCAGCTGCGTCCTTAAATTGCGCTTGCTGGTAACTATTTAACCCTTCTTGGTCCGCATTTAAAAATGGAGTTTGCCACCACGATAGGGGGGTATCTGATGCGGTGTCAGTTTGGGCCGGCGGCTCTGCAGATGCTTTTGCAAATGTTTGCTCTGATGTCTGTGCGTGTGCTACCTGGCTATCAAAGGGAGTTAGCACTCCTACTATGACAAAAAAGAGTAAACCTCGGCGAAACGCAAAGGCAGCAAAAGGCAAGATGAGCAATATAAGGTATGGACCCACTTCTTTCCACTGGTCGCCCTTTGAATCACTTTCTTCTTCACTAGTGTCGTTAGCGTCACGCTCTAACAATGACACTGTGCTTAGCGCCTCAATATCGTCATCGTTTGAGGTAAAGGATTCAAGCTGGCCGCCACTTGCTCTGATGACGCCACGGATCACATCCTCTTTTAGTTTAGGAACGACGATGCTTCCAGATGTATCTTTAAGCAGTTCGCCATTTAGCTGTCTGATTGGTGCGCCTTCAGCACTACCCACCGTCAGTGCGTTCACTGTAAATGGAATGCCGCTCACGTATTCCTGAAGCTCTTGTTGCTGACCAAACTCAATACCATCTGTTATCCAGTAAATTGCCCCGTTGTTAAAGCCGGCATTGGTTAGCAGTTCGACGGCCGCTTCTATGCCAAGAAGTGGGTCGCTACCAGGTACCGGCATGATCTCTGGGGATAAACTGGGAAGTAGACTAGTAATGTTCGCGGCATCTTCAGTTAAAGGGCTTATAACGAAGGCGTCGCCTGCATAGGCCACCAACCCCATTTCGCCCTCGGAGATCGTGTTGACTAAATCGATGGCCTTGTATTTGGCGCGAGTGAGCCTGTCCGGTGTCATATCCGTTGCTCGCATTGACATCGACATATCAATAACTACCACATGACCCATTTTAAGCTGATAAACCGGCTGGGGAAGGCGTTCCCATGTTGGACCTGCAAGCGCTACAACGGCAATACACCATGTGAATGGAAGTAACCAAAGTGGTGGACGTTTTCCTTTTTCCACTTTTCCCACAACCATATGGTTATAGAGGTGAGCGGGAATCACCGATTGCCAGCCCGAATACTTCGCAGAGCGAGTTCTTAGCCACACATAAAGCACTAACAACGGGATTGCACTGTAAAACCACTCAGGTCGAATAAAGTGAAGGTTGTTTAGGAAATCAGGGCTGTTTAAAAAGTCAGTGTTGATCACGCCTGCTTCTCCACGCTTTCTTTATCGGTGCTTTTTAAGCTCATACCACCAAACAGCGACTTTAAAAGTGCACCTATTACCCATAACATCGAGCCTAATAGAGCGAAGGCTAACGGGTAGTAAAACAATGCCGTAAGCGGGCGCATTTTGCGAGTTTCACCTTCGATAGGCTCAAGAGTATCAAGCTGTTGATAAATGGAATTGAGTTCTTCAGCATTGCGAGCGCGAAAATACTGCCCGCCAGTAGAACTAGCAATATCCGAAAGCATCGTTTCGTCTAGCTCTTGGGAAGGGTTTATTTGTCGGCTGCCGAAAAAGCTTTGGATGAGCATTTTGTCAGCGCCTACACCAATCGTGTATATTTTTACGCCTTTATTGATTGCCAGTTCCTTTGCTTGTTCTGGTGTGATGTTACCTGCTGTATTTTGACCATCAGTGAGAAGAATGAGCACGTTATTTGATTCATCTTTTGCATCAAACCGTTTTACCGCCAAGCCTATTGCATCGCCAATAGCAGTCTGTTCACCGACTAACCCGATAACGGCTTCACTAAGAAGTGTAGATACGGTTTCTCTATCGTACGTGAGAGGCGCCTGAACATAGGCTGTATCAGCAAATAGAATGAGCCCTAACCTGTCACCCACTCGGCGTTGAATAAAATCGTACACCACAGACTTTGTCATTGTTAGCCGATTAACCTGCCGGCCATTTAACTGCATATCGTCTATTTTCATGCTGCCGGATAAATCAACCGCAAGCATCATTTCTCTGCCTTCATTTGGAATGCTGACGGGCTCACCTAGCCACTGGGGTTGAGCGGCAGCCGTGACTAACGCTAGCCATATAAGCGTTGCTGTTGCCAGCGCTACCGTACTCTTTTTAACCGTTCTGTCTTCATTGTGTTGCTCGGGACGCAGCCTAGGCACTCGAAGAGCAGCCAACGAAGGTTCTGACGCCTTAGGTACTAGAAACCTCACTATCAAGGGCAAAGGCAGTGCAAGAAATGCCCACCACCAATTGAAATCCAGCATTATAATGTTGCCTCTAAATACGACGGAATACGATGTTGCCTTGGAAATTTTGCGTTTTTAATCCACATTTTTACAGCATCATGGGAGACAGCAAAATCAGTATGCTGTGCACTATTTCGATAAAGGTTCGCATGTAACGAAGTCAGGCCTTCATTAAGGGTTTGCGCGTTTTTAGGGCACGAAGCTAACAGAAAATCTCGCCACTGCTGATTATGCAGGCTACTGATGCGTTCTTTAGGAAAGTAGGAAAGGGCGGTTCGCTTTAATAATGTATTTAACTGAACAGGCCAATCATCGGCATGCTCTGATATTGTCCCTAATGCCTTTAATGCTTCCTTGCGAGGTCTGTTAAATGCAATTCGACGTTTTATGAAAACAATGAGGGCAATCAATACAACCACACTCAATAGCATTAAAAGCCACCATCCCCAATCGAGTGGCCACCAATCAACGCCCGTAGGTGTTTTAATGTCTCGCAACTGAGAAAGTGGATCTTGTTCTGGTGATGCTTGTAACGCCATTACACTTTCTCTCTTTGCATACTTTGAAGTTGCTCATCTAATGGATAGGCGCTAGAGACGTGATAGCGTGCAATGCTCATCTGTTTGAGCGTTTGCGTAATTGCTGTGTTTTGTTCTTCGCGCCATTCACTGTAGCTGAGCGTTTCCTTGCTATCGCCAAGTACCCAACGCTGATTCACAACGCCATCAGACACGTTTGCGCTTTGCAGCGCGTTGGTTTCTGGCAATTTGTGTTCGAAAGGATCATCGACAACGATAGCTCTCACTTCACAATGACGTGTGAGGTGCGTTAAATGCTGCTGTGCCGCTGTGCTCATGTTTTGAAAATCAGAAACTAAATAAACCAAACTACCTGGCTTAGCCAAACGCCTTGCTCTAGCGCAAGCGTCAGAAAAAGCGTCTCGGTCGCGAGCAGTATTCGGCTGCTCCCCATGAGCACCTTGGCTTAATGCTATTAGCTCATGGCAAACGTGAAGTACGGCTTTTTTTCTACTTAATGGCTTTATTTCTTTGTGACTATTTTGATTAAAAACCAAGGCGCCTACTTTGTCTCCTCGAGCGGCGGCAGACCAACTTATTAGCGAAGAGATATGCGCTGCTTGAACGGCCTTTGTCAGTAGTTTCGTGCCAAACCCCATGGAAGGAAGGTAGTCGCAGAAAATAAAAACAGGACGTTCTCTTTCTTCTCTATAAATTTTGGTATGGGTTTTTCCAGTTCTCGCAGTTACGCGCCAGTCGATGGCTCGAATATCGTCACCAGGCTGGTAGTGGCGGGCCTCATCGAATTCCATGCCTCTACCTTTATGCTTGGTGAGATAGCTCCCGCTTAAGCGCGCTTGTGGCACCTTTTTGGGAGTTAAGTTCATCAGTTTTGCCAGCTGCTGATAGCGCAGTAACTCTGCTGTCGTCAGATTTACCCCATCGCTTTTTAACTTCTCTAATTGCGAGTGAATGTTTGACATGGCTTATGGTACGGCAACGGTAGCGACTATTTTATCGAGTACATCATTGACAGTAACGCCTTCGGCCTCTGCCTGATAAGACAAAATAATTCGGTGTCTCAGTACATTGTGAACAACGGCTTGAATATCATCAGGTCCAACAAAGTCACGGCCGCTAAGCCAGGCGTGGGCGCGAGCACAACGATCTAGCCCGATAGTAGCTCGTGGACTGGTTCCCATAGCAATCCACTGAGCAAGACTGTCGTCGAAAAGCCCGGGTTTGCGCGTAGCCATAATAAGTTGCACTAGGTAATTTTCTAACTCAGGTGCCATGTAAAGAGACAGTGCCTCTTTACGAGACGCGAAGATATCGTCTTGACTCAGTGTTGGCGGTGTCACCGGCGGTTGCGATAGCGCCTCTCCTCGAGTAAGTCGTAAAATCTCTAATTCAGTATCTGCATCGGGATAGTCAATATCAACATGCATTAAAAATCTGTCGAGCTGTGCTTCAGGGAGTGGATAGGTTCCTTCCTGTTCTAGCGGATTCTGCGTTGCCATCACCAAAAATAGAGGAGGCAAAGGGTAAGTTTTACTTCCTACCGTTATCTGGCGCTCTGCCATGGCTTCTAATAACGCAGACTGCACTTTAGCAGGCGCTCGGTTTATCTCATCGGCAAGTACTAAATTGTGGAAAAGAGGGCCTTTCTGAAAAACAAACTCCCCTGTCTCAGGGCGGTAAATGTCTGTTCCCGTTAAATCAGCAGGCAACAAATCCGGTGTAAACTGAACTCGATGAAAGTCGCCATCCACGCCATTGGCCAGGGCATTTATAGCACGGGTTTTAGCAAGACCTGGCGGTCCTTCCACAAGAAGGTGTCCATCGGCGAGTAGCGCTATTAAAATACTTTTTGTTAATGCATGTTGACCGATAATTTGCTGATCAAGGTAAGCATGTAATTGTTTAAATTGCTCTGCTGCCATATTGCCATTTTTCCAATTAAATTCTAGTTATCAGGAAGTGCCCGTGACGCTTATGAGGAAATGTCGACCACTTTGCACAAAAAAAGCGTAGTTTCTGAGGTCATCACCTAGACTTACCTAAACAATGACACAAAACAGACTGTGTTTCTCATATAAGGTTCATTTTGCATTACTTCAAGTCACTTATGTGGATGAAAATAAGAAATGCCATATTAAATTGCGAAGAAATTTTGGTGAGGCTGATAAGAAACACGATCTACACGCCCTAATCTAGCTAAAAGGTAGTCTGCCCATATTCTTTGCTTGATGACCGTTATATTCCTCGCATTATTTGCTATTTTGTTCATAGTTTGTAAAAATCAGTGTTATTACAGGTCAGACCACTTGTGCTGAGTGCCAATAACACTTGCTAAGGGTCACTAATTTAGGTGCATTATGTCCACAAAACAATCAGTTACAACCCGAGAGGGTGATCGTATCGCTATTGTCGCGGGGTTACGTACTCCCTTCGCAAAGATGGCGACATATTTTCACGGCGTTCCCGCTGTAGACCTAGGCAAGATGGTCGTGAACGAACTTCTTGTTCGCCACGGAATTCAAAAAGAGTGGGTGGATCAGGTTGTCTATGGACAAGTAGTGCAAATGCCTGAAGCGCCAAACATTGCTCGTGAAATTGTATTGGGCACTGGCATGAATGTGCATACTGATGCGTACAGCGTCTCACGAGCGTGTGCCACAAGCTTTCAGTCTACGGTTAATATTGCCGAAAGCATGATGGCGGGACACGTTCAGGTTGGTATTGCAGGTGGCGCCGACTCTACGTCTGTATCTCCAATTGGTGTATCTAAGAATTTAGCCAGAGCGTTGGTTGATTTGCAAAAAACAAAAACTCTTGGTCAGAAGCTGAATATTTTCAAGCGCCTTGGTCTTAAAGATTTAGCCCCTGTACCGCCTGCAGTTGCAGAGTATTCATCGGGACTGTCAATGGGACAGACTGCAGAGCAAATGGCGAAGTCTCATGGTATTAGCCGTGAAGAGCAAGATAAGTTGGCTCACCGCTCGCACAGCTTCGCAGCGCAAAGTTGGGAGGAAGGCAAGTTATCAAGTGAAGTAATGACTGCTTATGCCGAACCTTATAAAGGTGCTCTTGAGCGCGACAATAATGTGCGTTTCGACTCAAAGTTAGAAAGTTACGCCAAACTACGCCCTGTTTTTGACAAGAAGTACGGCTCTGTGACTGCGGCTAACGCCACGCCACTTACCGACGGTGCATCTGCCGTTATCATGATGACAGAAAGTCGTGCTAAAGAGCTAGGATATACTCCACTTGGTTACATCAAGAGCTATGCATTTTCTGCTATTGATGTGTGGGAAGACATGTTGATGGGACCTTCTTATGCTACACCCATTGCGTTAGATAGAGCCGGCATGACGCTAAACGACCTTACCTTAATAGAAATGCACGAAGCATTTGCTGCGCAAACACTTGCCAATGTAAAAATGTTTGCAAGCGATAAATTCGCCAAAGAAAAGCTAGGGCGAAGCAAAGCCACGGGCGAAATTGATATGGACAAGTTCAATGTAATGGGCAGCTCGATTGCTTACGGCCATCCATTTGCCGCTACGGGAACTCGTATGATTACGCAGATGCTAAATGAGCTAAATCGTCGTGGAGGCGGAAGTGGCCTTCTTACAGCATGCGCAGCCGGTGGTTTAGGCGCAGCTATGATTGTGGAGACAGAATAATATGAGTCAGGAAAATATGAGCCAAAACACAGAAGTGAACGAGGCAGCCACGCCCACCACAGGTGCGTTTACGTTGACTAAGCAGGACAACGGCGTTGCTATTTTAAGCATGGATGTGCCTGGTGAGAGCATGAATACGCTAAAAGCCGAGTTCGGCGATGAAATTAGCGCAATGCTAGATGATATTGAGCAAGACAATAGCATTAAAGGCGTAGTCGTTATTAGCGGTAAGCGTAATTCGTTTGTTGCTGGCGCCGATATCTCTATGCTTGCTGCGTGCAAAACAGCCGAAGATGCAACAGCAATTGCTGCTGGTGGCCAAGCTGTGTTCGACCGAATTGAAAATATGAAAGCCACATTTGTCGCTGCCATCCACGGACCTGCCTTGGGTGGCGGTTTGGAACTGGCGCTTGCTTGTCACTATCGCGTGTGTACCGACGCACCAAGCACGCAAGTTGGCTTACCAGAAGTACAACTTGGCTTATTACCAGGAAGTGGCGGTACCCAACGTCTTCCGCGTCTCATTGGTATACAGCAAGCGATGAAAATGATGCTAACAGGTTCGCCAGCTAGAGCGAAACAAGCTAAGAAGTACGGCATTGTTGACGAAGTTGTACCAGAAAGTGTCTTGCGTAAAGTGGCTGAGCAATTTGCGCTTAAGCGCAAGCCAGAGCGCGAAGCGCCGCAAAAAGGGCTAATGAATAAAGTATTGGAGACTACCGGTCCTGGTCGCAATATGATGTTCAAAAAAGCGCGTGAAGCCACGTTTGCTAAAACTAAGGGCAATTACCCATCACCAGGTTATATTATTGATGTTATTGAAACTGGCATTAATGATGGAATGAAAGCGGGTTTAAAGGCAGAAGCAGAAGCATTTGGTAAATTGGTGATGACGCCAGAGTCATTCCAGCTTCGCCAAATATTCTTTGCTACTACCGAAATGAAAAAAGAAAACGGTGTAGAAGGCGTTACCCCTGCAAAGATGAAGAAAGTGGGCGTTCTAGGCGGTGGCCTTATGGGCGGCGGTATTGCCTTTGTTACATCAACAAAGGCTGGCGTGCCTGTGCGTATTAAAGATGTGCGCGCAGAAGGTATTGCTAATGCAATGAAGTACAGCTATGACATCTTAAATAAAAAGGTGAAGAAGCGTTTTATTCGCAACAGCGAAATGCAGAAGCAATTAGCCTTGCTAACGGGAACATTGGACTACAGCGGTTATAAAGACATTGATATCGTTGTAGAAGCCGTTTTTGAAGATCTGGATTTAAAGCAAAAGATGGTGGCTGACATTGAAGAAAATTGTAAAGAAACAACAATTTTCGCATCAAATACGTCATCTATTCCTATCACGCAAATTGCTGAGAAAGCTGCCCGTCCAGAAAATGTAATTGGTCTGCACTATTTCTCCCCGGTTGATAAAATGCCGTTGGCGGAAGTGATTGCTCATGACAAAACCTCAGATGATGTCATTTCATCTACGGTTGAGTTTGCGAAGAAGCAGGGCAAGACACCGGTTGTGGTTAAAGACGGCGCAGGCTTTTATGTGAATCGTATTTTAGCGCCTTACATGAATGAAGCGGCTAACTTAATCTTAGATGGCGAGCCAATTGAGCATATTGACAAGTCTTTAGTGAAATTTGGGTTCCCAGTTGGCCCAGTCAAGCTGCTTGATGAGGTTGGTATAGACGTAGGCACCAAAATTATTCCATTTTTAGTGGAAGCGTTTGGTGAGCGTTTCACCGCGCCTTCTGCATTTGACAAAGTATTGTCTGATGGACGTAAAGGTAAGAAAAATAAGAAAGGGTTTTACGATTACGAAGGTAAGAAACCTGGTAAAGAAGTAGATGAAAGCATTTATGAATTATTAGGGCTATCGCCGTCGAGCAAACTCAGCGAGAAAGAAGTGGCCGAGCGCTGTGTTCTAATGATGCTAAACGAAGCTGCTCGCTGTTTAGATGAAGGTGTAATTCGCAATGCCCGTGATGGTGATATTGGTGCTATCTTCGGTATTGGATTCCCGCCGTTTTTAGGTGGTCCGTTCCGATACATGGACACGCTTGGCATAAAGCATGTTGTAGCTAGGCTAAATCATTACTCTACAGCTGTTGGTGATAAGTTCGCGCCAGCTGATGTACTGGTGAAAATGGCGGAAAGCGATAAGTCGTTTTACTAACATCTAATGAAGTACGATATAAAAACGGGGCATTTAATCAATGCCCCGTTTTTTTTAGTCTTTTTTAAGTAAGAGCTTTTTTAAATAAGAGCTTTTAGTCAGAGGCCTTAGTTGAACCCACAGCAAATTGCTAAAGCACCGGCTTTGCAAGCTTACCCTTAGCTACTTCAAGTAAGTTTGAACCTTAAAATAAAGCAGGGTTAATAATGCTGCGGCAAAAAAATACTTCGATGTGAATACATACTCACCTTTAGACACTGCGAAATACATTACCATCACCCAGCAGTACACAATATTCACAACGATCAATCCTTGGCCAAATCGATAAAGCTTTTTTGTGGGTTTAATGAATTGCATTGTGAAATCTCGATGTAAAGTCTAGACCCGACTTCACAATGGATCTTGAGCCTAAACTTGCATTCGCGGCATTTGCATAAAAAATTTCTTTCATGATTCAGTCTGCTTACTTGTTTAATAAATAGGATGAAACGACCTAGAGTCGTTTTTTAAATTCAAAACTTATTTACTCGTGATGAGTTTAAGAAGGGTAGTGGATTCAATACAATTTATTAACTGTTCGTCAGCCTAGAATTAATATAGAGCCATTTCCGTGCGGAAGGCTTTTTGTTAGTAATTAACGCCAAAAGATAAGTTTTGGTTACTATAGCGTTGCTTAAATGTTAAATGCAGGGCGTTCGTCGATTTTCGTTCATGTAGCTGTAATTTGTGCTGGTTTATTGAGCATTTATGGTTAGAATCGCCCTCGTTTTCTTAAGATATTGCCGGTTTATCAGTCAAAACGAAACTTCATATTGTAATGACAATACTGATGTCAAAAAAATGGCGTCTCATTTAACGGAGACCGTTATTACTGCAACCATCTTGATGGCGATCATTTTTATGGCGATACAATGTTCAAAGTGAATGATGTTACCGTTTTAATAAACAGGCAATGGTTACTTGATATGGTTTAATCAAAACCCTTCGAAATTGTGGAGATGTAGAGTGTTGTCACTTATCCTCGTATGTATGATATTTAGCGCCTATTTTTATGTAGAGGCGTTTAAGTGGGGTATGAATGCCAGACGCTGGGCGGCGGCAGGTTTACTCCTAGGCCCTGTAGTGCTTCCTATGTTCTCTATTTCGCGTCATATCCATTGGCGCAACGCTGTAGGCTACAACAACCTCTTTATTGCCGCATAAGGGCTTACAGGACGCTTTGACTTAATTCAGTGAAATGTGTGGTGATGGGTGGAGTACAGGCCGAATGATTCGGTAAAAACTAGGCATAAAAAAAGAGAGCCGAGGCTCTCTTTTTAGAATCTGTGTCAGTGCGCATTACCAGCCTAAACCACGGCCATTGTTACCTGTGCGAGGCTTTGGAATGTAACTTTCTGTCGCTACTTCTTTTTTAGTCTCAGGAGCCTGCTTGGCGCCGTCTTGCTTGTCAGCAGCAACTGGGGTAGCGGTAGATAGTACTAGTGCAACAGCGTACTCTTTTAACATGTCTTTTCCTCTGATTTTTTAATTTTTTTAAACGAACAAACAAAGTCGATTTGAATTTTTATTGTCGACTCTTACCGACATTTATATCTTTGCTAAACTTGTGCCAGTTTGTAAAAATCATTTAAAAACAGAGGTTTGGTTGGTTTTTGTTGGTTTTTTGACGGTTTTTCAATACCAAAGTCTATTAAACTTTTGCCTAATAGGCGGTAAATTGCCGGAATGGATTGTGAGGGAGAGGCAGAACTTAGCCTGCCATAAAATGCACATTTCAAAGGTTTGGAATAGTAGGCTGTTAGCTACTGTAAATCGGCGTTGCCAAGGATTGTATTTAGCTGGTGATTTTCGGTAAGTAGCTTTTCAAAGCGCTCTGCATTAAGTGGTTTACTGTAGAGAAAACCTTGCAGCATTTCGCAATCGTAACGACGCAGAATATTAAGCTGAGCCTCTTCTTCTACGCCTTCAGCAACCACTTTAAGTCCGAGGTTGTGGGCAATATTTATAATGGCTGCTGCCATATGACGGTCCACGCTACTTTTTGCGATATCGTCGATAAACGCTTTATCGATTTTAAGGGTGTTTAGTGGAAAGCGCTTGAGATACGCAAGTGACGAGTAGCCAGTACCAAAGTCGTCGAGGGCCAAGTGTATACCTCGCTCTCGCAGGCGGGTCATCATTTGAAGGCCATTTTCCGGGCTCTCCATTAATGTACCTTCGGTTATCTCGCATTCTAAATGTAGCGGAGATAGCCCCACGTCACTCAATATCCGGTTGATGCGCTCGTCCAAGTCAGGTAATTCAAATTGCTTGGCAGAGATGTTGACAGCTACGCGACCGCTAAATAACCCCTGACTGACCCAGCGCTTTGTATCGGCGCAGGCTTTTCTTAAAACTTGCTCGCCTATCTCAATGATTTGGCCAGTTTGCTCTGCAAGGGGAATGAATTGGCCAGGGCTTACAATCCCTTTTTGAGGATGCTCAAACCGCACTAGAGCTTCCATACTGACAAGTCTGCCTGATGTAATATCTACCTTGGGCTGGTAGTACACGGTGAAGAGGTCGTCTTTGATCCCTTGTCTAATTAGGTTTTCGATTTGAAGCTGTCGTACGGCGTTTTGATTCATTTCACCGCTAAAGAACTGATAGCTGTTGCCGCCGTTGTTCTTAGCAAAATACATGGCCGTATCGGCATTTTTTAGCATTTCTTGGGGGGACATACCGTCATCAGGGAAGAATGCGATCCCTATACTAGCGCCAAGTACAAATTCCTGTTTGTTAATAATAAACGGCCGCGACAGGGTATCCAACACGTTTTGTGCATAGTGCGTAACGGTGTGAATATCTGCATTATTCTCCATTAAAATACTAAATTCATCGCCGCCGAGGCGATAACAGGTGGCTGTTTTACCGGTAATTCTCTGTAATCGTTTAGCAATTTGTTTGATTAAAATGTCACCGGTTTGATGGCCGAGCGAGTCATTTATTTTCTTAAAATTATCCATGTCCAAACAAAGGAGCGTGTGCTGCTCGCCTTTACGCACTAAGTTTTGATGACTGGCCTGAAAGAACGACCTATTTGGTAACTCAGTCAGTGGGTCGGTATTGGCAAGTTTAAGCAGTTCTTTCTCGGTGTTTTTACGCGATGTAATATCACTAAAAACGCCCACAAAATGGCTGATTTTTCCGTCTTCATCATGCACGGCATCGATATTAAGCTCAATCTCAAAACGTTCGCCATTAACGCGCACGCTCTCTACCTCGCCACTCCAGTTGCCTTTGCTCTTTAAGGTTTTCTTAATTTCTTCTGTAAAGGCATCTGGGTATAAATGAAAATGCATATAGCTGGCTAGCGCTTGGTCTCTAGTTTCACCGGTATAGCCACAGTAAGCGTTGTTAACACTGATAAATTTAAATTTAGTGTTTGAAATAAACACCCCTTCAGAGATGTTTTCAATGGAGCGCTTAAATAAATTTAACTGCTCTTCAGCTTCCTTAAGGTGATTAATATTCTTTAGCGTACCCGTCATGCGAATTGGCTGTTGATTGTGATCTCGCTCTACAACCTTTCCTCTATCGAGAATCCAAATCCACTGGTTTTTAAACGTTTTCGCTCTGTAGGCAAGTTCGTAGAAGTCGCTTTTCCCTTCTAAGTGCTCTCTCAGTGAGTCTTTAACGCGTTTAAGATCGTTAGGGTGTATGTTGGCATCATAAGCCCCTGTAGTTCGTATATCATCTTGAGGGAAATCTAGGGTGCCCCAGGTATTAGCCCGATACACTTGACCTCGGTAAACGTCCCAATCCCACAACTCATCCCCTGAACTCCACAGCGTTAACTTTAATCGTTCTTCAGACTCTTTTATCGCTAGCTGATTGGCTTTTCGAATTTGAAATTGTCTAACCAGAAATGCAACAATTACTACCGTGACTAGCGCATAAAATACAAGGGCCACTGCGTGTAACCAAGGCGGGCGTTCAACTTCGATGTCCAAAGAGCGGCTTTCAGACCATTGCTTGCCAGGTTCTTTCGCCTGAACTTCAAAGGTATAGCGACCAAAGCTGATATTATTGAACTGAGCAACTCGTCCACCGTCGATATAAATCCAGTTTGCGTCTAAATTACTTAGACGATAGCGATATGACACTTGAGAAGGGTAAACAGGATTCACTAATGCAAAAGAGAGGCTGAACCGCGTTTCATCATGCGCTAATAGAACCTTTTCGCGATAATGTACATCTTGGCGGTCAGCATTAGCATGATATTCATTACCTGTTGAGTTTTGTTGCTTGTCGTCTGACTTTGTCGCTCCAAAAACGTTTAACTGCGAGAGTTGCGGGGCTGTAGTCCGTAAATTATTACCCTGAAAACTCCTCAGCTTTTTTGAAATTTTGTTATAGCCTTTACTTCCTCCGAAATATATTGAGTCATCTTGTGCAACAAAGACTGAGGACTCACCTAGGCTGTTGTAACTCAATTCAGAGTACGGAATAAGAGATTCTTGGGTTAGCGAAGGCAGAGCAATCTGGTGTACCCCTGCTGCATCGGCATACCAAATACTACGCCCAACCCCAATAGAAGAGATGATATACCCATTTCTATCATTTCTGACCTGCCGTTTTACAATTTCGAAAGAATCCTTATCGACCATAAGAACCCCGTCCGAACGAGTGGTTAACCAAAACGCTTCTGTAGTCTCATAGATAGAATAGACTTGGGAATTTAAGCCGTCACTCTGCGTAATATAGGCTTCAATTTCATTTGAGAATGGCGATACTACAGTAATGCCTTGATCGTCACGTAACCATAGGCGTTTTAAGCTATCTGTAAATATAGGTATAAGAGTGGCAGGAAGTCCATCAATGGATAATTTAGTGGGTGACACTGCTTTGTTTGGATTCGTTAAAGCTCTAGTGTCAATATATTGTGTAGCGAGCTTTTCATGCCAAACCCATATCATGTCATCATGGTAATGAATGTGGTCAATAATATCGCCTTCAAATAGATGTGCAGCTTTTACAACAGTCCCGTTTTCTTCTTTGAAAGCAATTAGTCCATCGGAAGAGGCAACCCAGTAGTATCCTTGAGCATCGATAGCCAAGTCCCAATAATTTGTTTGAATGCTGTCCTCATCGGAGCGAACTAAGTAATTAACTTTTCCAGATAATTTATTAAATTTTGCAAGCCCTCGTTCCTGAGTTACTAAAACTAGATCGTCAGTATTATTCTCTGAAAGTGCCCATACTGTCGCAAAATTATCTTCTGTTTGGCGAGAGGAGTTGTAGACAGGTTGGTAATTTACACTAGCGTATTCAGGGTGGTATCTGAATGCTCCCTGACGAAAGGTACCTGCCCACACTACCCCCGTTCTGTCTACAGCTACCCGAATAATCACTGCTGCCGGGAAACCCGTCGATTCAAAGTTGTCTGAATTCAAATGCAGCGACTGGAGTTCAGTAGTAGGCGTTATTTCTTGTACAGCAGCATCACTTAAAACAAAGAGACCAGAGGTAGTGCCCATCCAGACGTCGCTTTTATTAATTGTAATATTCAAAACATTGAGGTCGCCATCAAAGCCTAAGTCAGCACCATTTTTTACAAGGATTGTTTTACCGCGGGCATTGACGATATTTATGCCTTCTTTGGTTGCTAGCCAGTAGTTGCCGTTAATAATCTTAATGTCGTGTAACGCAGCGGAATCAAGGGTAATTCCCCATGGATTCACCTTGTCTAAACTTGATAACTCCCCAGTTTCTTTATCAAGTATTTTTGCACCAAATTCATTCGATCCAATCCAGGTGCGGTTGGCCTCATCCATTATCACTTTTACAAACGTCCGTTCATCAAATACTTGTTTTGCAGAAGTAATATTGTTTTGACTTTTATCAAATTGGTAAAGAAACTTTTCGTCAGCGAACAGAATTTTGCCAGCCTTTGATTCGCTTATCGCGGTAATTGAATTAGACTTGATTATAGAGTTGTCTTTATTAAACACCTCAAAGTTATCGGTGTCCGGTTTGTATTTTGCTAGGCCATTATTCGTTCCAAGCCAAAGTATGCCGTCTGAGTCTAAAAATAATGTTTGGATAAAACCTGATGGAATTGAATTTGCGTCGATATCTGAAGGGTGGTACTGCTTAACTTCATATCCAGAATAGCGGTTAAGACCGTTTGAGGTTGCTAGCCATATAAAGCCTTTATTGTCTTCGACTATGTCTAGTACAGCAGTGTCAGACAAGCCTTGGCGTTTGCTTATCTCTGTAAATTTAAGATCGGATACTTCTATTGCGTGTGCAGAAGAGCATAACCCTGAAAGCAGCAACAAGAAAACGGACACAGTTTGTAATAGGGTTGAACGCACCTAAACACCTTTGGCTTACGCCGATTGTTTTTATTTTTTATGTTTTATTTTTACAGCGTCCTAGTCGCATCCCTAACAACTAGAGGAATAAATATGCCGAATTAAGGCACTCTCCACAAGGACTTTTTATAAAAGCGAAAACAACGGCTTACTTATTAGCCAGCCACTAAGGTTAGGATAAGTTTGTATCGGCAAGAATAAAGAATTGTTTATCAATGATATGGAATTTTCTGTTTAAATTCCGCAATGCTGTTAATGGTGCGTTTTTCCCAGGTTGGCATAGGGTCAAATTTGCCGTCTGAATAGAGCACTATTTCGCCACAACGCTCTCTTTTAGCGAGCTGGTCGGCAAAGTCTTGAATATGTTCAAACGTGAGTTTTTTCACACATTCTGCCAGTTTTAAATTTCTGTTGAACTCCAAGTCCTGTGTACCAAGGCTTACCCATAACCTTTGTGACTTCATAGAGAGGGTTAGGTCCCGTTCTTCGAGCTGCTTTAAAAGGTTCTGTTGAATGGTGGGCCAATAAAATCGATAAAACTCTATTTCATGTAGCTGTTGATATAAAAACGTGGTCATGGCGTCAAGCAGAGGTTTTGGGCCTTTTTCAGGGCTTTGAATATAAAAGGCAATGCCAGGGTGCTGATTGTGCGGTACGTAACCAGTACCCACGATGTAACCAAGCTGTTGTTCAGTGCGCAGTGAGTTGAAAAACGGGGCTGCCAGCATCTGCTCTAAAACCATACACAAGGCAGTGTCAGATAAGCTTGCTGAAGGTGCTTGTAAGTATAAAACAACTGCACCGTCATCGTGTTTACAGGAAACTTGATGATAAAGAGTTTCACCAACGGGAAGCTTTGATACTGCTCGAGACAGTGGGCTACCCTGTGAATGCTCGCACAAGCGATAAGTCGATGTTGCAAACTGTTCTGCTTCGTTGCTCGTCCAGTTCCCATGCATAAAGGCTTCAGCAAAGAAATGCTTAAACGCGCTTTCTCTAGCTACGAGCATATCGTCATAGCAAGTGTCAGACATCACGTCTAAAAGCTCAATTGGCGCTTGCGTATTGCGCTGAATAAGTACGCTCAACCTCGAAAATAGGCGGTTAGTAGGCTTGTTGAGCAATGAATTATGAAGTGCTTGTTCCTGTAAATATTTGTGGTGCGAGAACGCCCGCTCATCAGGTATGAAATTAATCACCGCGTCCATCAATTGACTAGCGAGCAGGGGCTGTTGATTGGTAAAGCCTCGTGTGTGAAGTGTAAATCCCGCTTGATGCCCGTAAATACGATAATGTAGCCCCGCAATTTCAGCACGGTAATACTTTGCTTGTAAGTGATCGTTAAGCGCCCCCAACCAAATCCGCTTAGCGGCTACTGCCGTGAGAGATTCAGAAAAGCTTGTGGCGTCAAAAGAGATATAAATATCCCCTTTAGGACTGTGAAACTGTTGGTCTTGCGCAAACCAAAACTGATAGCCTTGTTTATCAATAAGTTTATTAGGAATGTGAAAGCCAGACTCTGGAAGCACGAGTTGGTACTCTTCGCCTAGATAAGGATTTGGGGGCGGAAGCTCGAGCTCGCCTAATAACGACGGCGAATCTAATGACGCTTTTACTTCTAGAGGTATGTCTTCAACGCTATACTTTGCCTCGTAAAACGCACACGTTTTATCTACCGGTACATCTTTAGAAATTACTTTTAAGCGAAGGTTTGCCGGTTTGAGGTGAGACAATGCATTAAGTATGACGCTATGGTCAAAGCTGCCTATTGTCGCTCTCAATTTGTTCAGTTCTTTAGGTGAGAAAACAAACTGATGCTGGGCGTACTCTGTGATTAGGTTCAATGGCTTTATATTTTCTTCATACTCTAATGCTAGCGCGTCAAGTTGTGCTTTTTCTTGATATCGCCATCCCTCAGTCGACGCTTGCTTAATCAATTCGATGTAACTAAATAAGGCTTGCAGCACCTTATATTTATTGATTAGTCCTTCATTCGTAAGCTGAAAGCTAACATTGAAGTCCTTAAAACCATCGCCCTCAATACCTGCTCCAGCAATGAGGTTTAACGCCCAGTCACGCTCTTTTAAAAACGCTAAGAGGCTACCTTCACCTTCATCGCCAATTAAGTGGCTTATATAGTTAAGCGGCTTACATTCATAGTCGTTTTGCAACGGTGGGAGAGCAAAGGTCACAATCATTCGCTTTGCCGACTGCAAAGGTTGAATATTAATTTGAATGCCTAATTCACTCTCACGATAAAGGGGAGGCCATTGGTCGTCAGCGAGCTCACCTGCATTAAAGCTACCAAAACATTGATGTATCAATGCGTTAAGTTGGTCTATCGGCATAGGGCTCGCTATGCATAGGCACAAATTGTTGCCGCAATAGCGCTCATTGTGCATTGCCTTAAGACGTTGCTTAAGTTCGCCCGCGGTATGTTTTGAAAACGTATCGCTATTGCCCACTGAAAACTTTGAGAATGGGTGCTGTGGGTTGCAGGTTTCTTTGTGAATTTGATAGAGACGTCTTAAATCATCCTTTTTCTTGAACTCGAACTCAGCGTGAATGTTTTTTACCTCATTGCTGATAGATAACTCTTCAAATAATGGCTGGCGCAGCATGTCGGCAAAACCGGGTAGGGTTTGAGCAAGAGAGCCTGCACGACAACTGTAATGATAGTTGGCGTATTCAGTGCCTGTCCACGCATTGAGCGTGCCGCCGTGCTGCTCAATAAAGTCGTTAATGGCATTAGGTTTTGGAAAGTGTCGGCTGCCCATAAACAACATGTGTTCAAGTAAGTGCGCAAGTCCCTGACAATCATGTGGGTCGTAAAAATGTCCAGAGCGCACCGCAATTGATACGTGTGCCTCTTCAGCATCGGGAGTATGGCATGCCATAACGCGCAGTCCATTTGGCAGCGTTATGTGATGAGCATTCTCAAACTTGATTGTGTTTTTCATGTCATCTCAGTGCGTTGTTTAACTCCCAACTTCTGGAGAAAGGATTTAAATATACATAGCAATACGAATAGATGATTAAAATAACCATTATTCAACGGTTAGCGCTAGTCGTATTATCATGTCTCTGATATCTTTACGGTATCTTCACTAATACTATGCGCAATGTTATGTCAGGTCAAAGTAGCAACGATGACATTTATATCTTTATTATGCGTCATGGAGAGGCCGAATCACCTCGGTTAGATGATAAAAGTCGCCAACTCACGGAAGTAGGGCAACAACAGTCAAAGTCTGCAGCGCTTTGGTTAGCGCAGCACTACTGCATCGATGGTACTGTCGATTTAGCGTTAGTGAGCCCTTACAGGCGTGCTAGGCAAACTTATGAAAAAGTGTCTTCGACTATCAGTAGCGACAAGCTAGAGATTAATGAAGATATCACCCCAGAAGGCTCACCAAAGCTGGTAAGCGACTATATCAGCGCTAGAATACACGCTTCGGTTAATGCTAAACGTCCCATCAAAAAACTCTTAATTGTAAGTCACATGCCCCTTGTGAGTTATCTAGTGGATGAGGTTTGCAGCTTATACACTACTAGTCTCTTTGCCACAGCGTCTATCGCGGTGGTCAAATACTCACTGAGCAGCATGAAAGGCAGTTTGGTAACTCACTATCAAGGCTTTTAATTCGCACTAATTCCTTTTGCCCACATAGCCTTAGATCAAGGCGCTATATTTTCTTTGACGATTAGTTAAGTTAATTGCGCTACCGCCGATAACTTTCTTGAGAGTGTCAGTGTGTATATTATCGAAGGGTTGGGAAATGGATAGTAAGTCTATTCCTGAGCTCCTCAAGCGTTCACTTCAGTCGCATATGGCTGAGGCTGATTTGCGTGAAGATGAGGAGACGCAGGATATTATTGCAAAGTTGTCTGTATTGTCAGACAAGGTTGCTGCAGCGAAAGCAAAAGCCCTTGAAAAAAGAGCCCAGCGATTAGTGCATGAAAAAATCGCCGATGAAAAGCTTTCCGACTAGGGACGCTTTATAGATAAGCTGCTTATTTTAAAATTAAAGAGTAAAGGAATTTTTGCCAAAAAAAGGATTTGTGTTCAAAGCGCATGGATTGACATATTGGCCAGCGCTTTGTCAGAACAGCGCTTTCCCGACCAGAATGATCCGAGGTGGGAGTAACTAGGGCGTGATGCCCTAGATAGAGGTGTTGTTTTTCTCAGCGCTGTAAAATTCCGGCATCACACGCACGGTTTTAATCATGTTTTCTGTAATGTCCACAATTTCCAATGGATAACCGGCAAGCCTGACGCTCACTTTGTTCTCCGGTATTTCTTCTAAGTATTCTAACAACAATCCATTCAACGTTTTAGGGCCTTCAATAGGCAGGTTCCAATTCATCTCTTTGTTCAATTCGCGAACGTTGGCACTGCCATCCACCAACACCGACCCATCCTGCTGTACATGAGCTTCCTTACTGTGATCGGGCACCATGCTGGTGGTGAAATCGCCAATAATTTCCTCAAGAATATCTTCGAGCGTGACTAAGCCCATAATATCGCCGTATTCGTCAACGACTAAGGCTATGCGCTCCTTTTCCGCTTGAAACTTATACATTAGGGTGTGCAGGGGCGTTGACTCTGGAGTGAAATAAATTTCGCGCACAGCGCGCAACAAGCTCGATTTAGTGAACTGATCTTTAGACAGCAATCGAAGGGCATCTCGCACATGCACAAAGCCTACTGCATCATCCACACTATCGCGATATAGCAGTACGCGGGTATGCTGCGCATGTGTTAGTGCTTTTTGAATTTTTTTCCAATCATCATTGATATCAATCGCAAATATTTCAGCTCTTGGCACCATAATGTCTTCGGCGGTCACACTTTCAAGGTCGAGTATGCTCACCAACATGTCTTGGTGTTTTTTCGGTATCATTGTACCTGCTTCAAACACCACGGTACGCAGTTCTTCTCTGCTTAGTGAGTCATCATTACCATTCGCTGGGCTTATTCGAAGTATGGCTAGAATGCCATTTGTAATACCATTGATGGCTGCAACAAAAGGGTACAAAACGGTAAGTAATGGCAAAAGAATTAACGAACTAGGGAAAGCGATTTTTTCAGGGTAGAGCGCAGCGAGGGTCTTTGGTGTGACCTCTGCAAATATGAGCAGTATAAGGGTTAAACCAAACGTAGCCGCCAAAATACCCCAGTAGTCTCCAAACAAGCGAATGCATAAAACCGTGGCTAACGAAGACGCCGCAATATTCACCAGGTTATTGCCGATAAGAATAAGTCCAATGAGTCGGTCTGGCCTGTCGAGTAGTTTTTGTACTCGCATTGCCGCTCTGTTCCCTTCGCTTTGAAGGTGCTTGAGTCGATAGCGATTTATCGACATCATCCCAGTTTCTGAGCTAGAAAAATATGCAGATAATAATATGAGTACGCCGAGCGCAATAAACAGCGTACTCGTTGATATGTCGTCCAAAAAGGTGGCTTCCTATCTAATGCTGGTCTTCAAATGTAATAAGTTGAAGGCTGGGTTTCAAGCAAAAAAAGGGCAATAAAGTATTATTGGCTTCAATCCGCTCGTAAAATTACCGCGCAATGGTATTCCCGATATTAGCTTACAGCAAGAACTCTCGCACTAGCTTGCTACCAAAGTAAGCCAGAGTGAGCAATATCACGCCAGTAACTGTCATTAAAATGACTTGTCTTCCACGCCATCCTCGTAACTTTTGTCCAATCACAAGTACCAAGAAGACAACAAGGGCTGCGGCGGATAACACGGTTTTGTGAGCATAAGTCTTGCTAAACATATCCTCTAAAAAAACAAATCCGCTAAGCAGTGATACGGTAAGCAGTGATGTCCCGGCAAGCAATAACTTGAATAAAATATTTTCCACTAACATAAGGGGGGGGAGTGAAGAGTGTAATAAGGCAGCACCCTTTTGCTTGAGTCGATAGGTGATGTAAGACATTTGAAGCGCGTATAAAAACGCAATGACAAGGGTGCAGTAGGCGAATAAGGATAAGCTTATGTGCACGACTAAACCCGGCTGTAATTCAATATGCATGATGTAAGAAACGGGAACAAAAGCAGCAGACAGCACAGCAAGCGCAGCAAACCCAAATACTACGGGTAATAAAATGAGGTTAGGAATGGAGCGAGCAAAAAGCAGCATTGAAACGGTGATGATCCAAGATACCAAAGACAGCACGTTGGTTACGCTCATGTTCTGGCCGGGGGCAATGATGATCACGCTGATAAGAAAAGCGATGTGAGCGATAGCACCTAAGCTGGCCAAAGAAAGGGCGAGGCGTTTATTAGGGCCTTCGTGGTGTACAAATTTGCCAATTAAAACGGCTGCGGCCAAGGTATAGAGTAGCGCAGCGGAAATGGCGAAAAGCGTATTCATTATACTTCCTGTGATACGTGGGTGAATCGTCACCGAATAAGTCGCTATTGATACTGCAACTTTAGGCTAAATTCAACCACCTCCTTGATTTTGTTTGCTTCAATACCACTTATTACGTAATAAAATAGCGGCGGGAAGCCAGGGCGTGTTGACCTTTGATGTCAATTTTTGCAAAGGTCAGACGCTCAAATAATACAGCAAAAACAAGGCGTAAATTTTAACGCATTTGCGGGTACGTTCGCTGTGCCTTTTACGATACAATACGGACATTGCGTCTGAAATCAAAAGAAGTTTCATACTATGTTTGAAAATTTATCTGAACGCCTAGGCCAGACATTACGAAATGTAAGTGGCAAGGGGCGTCTTACAGAAGACAATATTAAAGAGACATTGCGCGAAGTGCGCATGGCGCTATTAGAAGCAGATGTGGCCCTGCCGGTAGTGAAATCTTTTGTTGCTCAAGTAAAAGAAAGAGCCGTCGGTACCGAGGTAAGTAAAAGCCTCAAGCCCGGTCAGGTGTTTATTAAGATTGTACAATCTGAACTTGAAGCTGTTATGGGGGAAGCGAATGAAAAGCTAAACCTAGCCACCCAGCCTCCCGCCGTTATTTTAATGGCTGGTTTGCAAGGTGCAGGTAAAACCACTTCAGTAGGTAAACTAGCTAAGTACCTCACCGAGCGTGAAAAGAAAAAAGTGATGGTGGTGAGTGCCGACGTTTATCGTCCTGCGGCGATAAAGCAGCTCGAAATGCTAGCTAACGAAGTGAATGTAGGTTTCCACCAGTCGAGCATTCTTCAAAAGCCAATTGATATCGTGGAAAGCGCAATTGATGAAGCCAAGAAAGGCTTTTACGATGTGCTTTTAGTGGACACTGCCGGTCGACTGCACGTCGACAACGACATGATGAGCGAAATACAAGAACTGCATAGCTCTGTAAAGCCCATCGAAACCCTGTTCGTTGTCGATGCAATGACCGGTCAAGATGCTGCTAACACGGCCAAAGCATTCAATGATGCCTTGCCGCTTACCGGCGTTATCTTAACCAAGGCCGATGGTGATGCGCGAGGCGGTGCTGCGCTGTCTGTTCGCCATATTACCGGCAAGCCAATCAAATTTATTGGTATGGGTGAAAAGGTTGATGCCTTAGAGCCGTTCCACCCTGAGCGTATAGCGTCTCGTATTTTAGGTATGGGTGACGTACTTAGCTTAATCGAGGAAGTAGAGCGCAAGGTTGACAAGACCAAAGCAGAAAAGCTTGCGAAAAAAGTTCAGAAAGGGAAGGGCTTCGACCTAGCTGACTTTAAAGATCAGCTTGAGCAGATGAAGAACATGGGCGGCATGATGGGAATGCTTGATAAGCTTCCTGGCATGGGTGGCATGTCAGAGAAGATTAAAGATCAGGCCAATGATAAGCAGTTCAATCAAATGGAAGCCATCATTAACTCAATGACACCCGCGGAACGCGCTCGTCCTGACATCATCAAAGGCTCTAGAAAGCGCAGAATAGCGACTGGCTCTGGAACGCAAATTCAAGACGTAAATCGCCTGTTGAAGCAATTCACGCAAATGCAAAAGATGATGAAAAAAATGTCAGGCGGTGGTATGAAGAAGATGATGCGTCAAATGAAAGGCATGACACCGCCAGGTGGTGGTTTTGGTGGTCCGGGAGGGCCAGGCGGTTTTGGCGGTGGCCCAGGCGGATTTCCACCAAGATAACGGCTAACGCGTTTGATGAAATACAAAACCTCAATAATGGCCAATTATTGAGGTTTTTTACTTAAGAAAAGTTATAAAACTGAAACAGGAATTCTATGGCAGGCTTAAAACGAATTATTCTTATCGACACTCATCTTCCGGGTGTCGTTGAACTCAAGCTTGATGGACACACAAATATTTGTGGTACCAATGCGTCAGGTAAAACAACGCTTCAACGACTTATTCCCGTTTTTTACGGTGAGTATCCAAGTCGTGTTGTCCCTGCGACACGAGACAGCTTTGAGCGCTGGTACCTGCCTCGCCTTTCTAGTTTTATTATTTACGAATACGCCCGTGCAGACGGCGATTTATGCCAAGCGGTGCTAAGTTCAAATGGCACCGGAGTGAACTATCGTCTCATCGGTAAGCCCTTTGAAATAAGTGACTATCTGATTGAACAAAAGAGCGGTAAACACGCGAGTGTTAGCAGTGCCGAATTAGCGCGAGCGATGAAGCGCAACAACGTGATGGTAACGAGTTTGCTTAACACTAAAGATTTTCGCGCAATTATCCAAAACGACCACGGCGTGCTGAATCAAAGTAATACTGCACGTGAAGTGCTCGGCTACGCCAAACTGTTTAGTTTGTGCGAGTCGTCTAAGCATATGCGTCATATCGAAAAACTCGCCAAAGCGGTGCATTCTAAAGAAGGAAAAATGGAAACGATCAAGGCAATGATCGCAGCCATATTAGAAGAAGATGGCGTCACACCGCCTACCTCAGGATTAAGCCGCAACCGCGTAGATGATTGGATCAAAGAATGCCACCTAATTAAGCAGTTCGATAAAATAAGGCCAGAGTTTTCGAGGCTAGAACAAGCGGACATGGCCTTAAGCAACACCGAACTTCAGCTGGCAACGCTTAAGCATACCTTTGAGCTGGATAAAACGTATCTATCTGCTCGCGTAGAAACTACAAAAAACGAGCTCGATGAAAATAACTTTCAACGCAAGCAAACCGACAGTGAATGGGGCGATAATCGCGACCATCTCAATCAAGTCATATCATCTGCACGTGCTGACGTGGAAAAATATACGATTGAGCTTGAAAATGTTGAAGGTGAATTTGATAAGTGGCAAGAAGAGGACATCGAGCAACTTAAAGAAGACGTGGGCAATCTATCTCAGTGGTATAGCAAGAAAGAGCTTAGTGTAAGCCGCTATGCGCTGCTTACTGAAAAGCACCAAGACATAGAGTCGGCCTACAACAAGCGGTTAGCCGAACTCGGTGAAAACCTCTCCGCTACTCTAGATGAACTTTCTCAGGCGAGACAAGAAGCCGCAGAGCACAAGTCTTTACAACAGCAAAATGAGCGTGAGGCGCTGGCGAAAATTAGCAACGACTACAGCGAGCAGTTAAATACGCTACAGAGCGATTTTTCAAGCAATGTTAACGAACTTAAAGTATACGAAGCAGAGTTAAAAGCGTCTCTGAGTAATGCTGGGTACAACGAGTTTGAACAATCTCAGCTGGATATTTTAGATGCAGCAATCAAAGAAGCGTCGATTAATGAAGATACTGCACGAGCAGAGCTTCGCCAGTCCCAGCAAACACACACAAAAGCCTGTGAATATCGTAAAACCTGCTCTCAAGCATTAGATAAAGCACGGGCTTCGTTTCAGCAGGAAGAAAAGTCGGTTAACAAAATAAACGGCTTGCTGTATCCCGGCGAAGGGTCTTTGCTCGAATTTTTAAGAGCGAATGTGGACGACTGGGAAGTATCCTTAGGTAAAGTGATTCGCCCAGAATTGCTGGACCGCACTGACTTGGCTCCCACCATGGAGAAGCAAGCCGATACGTTCATGGGAGTGAAGTTAGCGCTTAATGAGCTGGATACGCCGGATTATGCTTCTACAGAACAAGCATTAAAACAGCAGCTTAAAGATGCTGAGATTCGCCAAGCAGCTGCATTGGCAGCGCAAAACGAATGTGAGCAGCGATTGGCCAAGGCCAACGAAGATGTGCGCAACACAGAGTTATCACTTACACAAAAAGACAATGTGGTTAAAAGTGCCGAAGCTAGCCGAAAGCGCGCTCAACAAGACAGAGATACGGTGCTTAGTGAGTACCAGCAAACCTTGTCAGAGAGAAAGCAGAAGGCGAAAGCAAAGCTAGAGGCTAATCAACAAAGCCAAAAACAAGTAAAAGCGCAATTTGAACAAAGCCGAGACGAAATTAACGATCAGCAAAGAGAAGCTGAGACGGAACATAAGTTTCATTGGCAGCAGCTTATTTCAGATACAGACGCTCGATTATCTCAACTAGACAGCGACATGCGTAAAGCGAGAGAGAGCGCAGCTCAAGATCGCAAAGATATGCAGCACTGGTTAGAGAGTGAATTGAATAATCGAGGTGTTGATGTTGACGAAATTGGCCAGCTTAAAAAGTTGATCAATCAGTTAAAAGAAGATATTTCGCGCACAGAAACTCACCGTCACAAAGTCGCAGACTACGAGCGCTGGTATACCAATGTGTTCACTAAACAAAAAGTGGTGTGGCAAGAAGGGTTATCTAAGGCTCGCAAATCATTAGGTGAGTCTGAGCGCAGCCTTGCGAGCAAGCAAAGTACGTATAAAACGAAAAGAGAGCAGTTAAAAGAGCAGCACACACAGCTAGAAAGCACGCTTAAAACCACCACCGAGCACCTTGAGCAAGTTAAAAACTTGAGCAAGTCGTTGGCTAAGCTCACGCTACAGGCTAGCGATGATACTGCTGAGATTAAGCACGACGAAGTGAGTATTGGCCAGCGCATATCAGAAGTGCAAAGTCAGCTGCAAGAGCGTGACAATCTACTCAGTGATATTCGCGCTTATGTGGAACGATTTGATCAGCTTATTGCGGCGCAGGCCGGCACAGGGCTCTCTGATACGTGGGAACGCGCAAGAGAAGAATGCGCCACAATTAACGCGCATGGCGTCAAAAGTTTTGATCATCGACGCATGGTGTCTCATTTATCACAGCTGCTTAACGTTATTGTGCCTCAAAAGCTGCAAGGGCTCAGAGAGCAGGGCAGGATCTTTGGTGCCGATTTATCTCAGTACTACTTTGTATTGGCAGATATCGATAAGCGCATCGTATCTCAAAGTCGTCGAATTACCCAAGAGGTGGATGGTGAGCTGTTCCTTGATGGTGTGTCAGACTCCGCTGTTAAAATCCGTTCTCGTATCAGTGAACTTGAATTCTGGCCAGAGCTTGAGCAATTCAGAAAGCATTATGAATTCTGGATGGAAGAAGGGGCAAATGAACTGCCTGAAGAAGAGTATGGCCAAAGCATGCGCAGAGTCCTTGATATTCTAGGGCGAGCCGCACTCACAGGTGGTATCAGCAAATTACTCGATATTGAGCTGCATCTGCGGGAAGGAAATAGCGACCTGGTTATTCGCACCGACCGCCAGCTTAATGAGTCGTCCAGTCACGGAATGGCTTATCTTATTTTGTGTAAGTTCTTATTGGCATTTACTCGCCTATTGCGTCAAGACGCGGGTGCAACTGTGCATTGGCCTATTGATGAGCTCGGTACGCTGCACCAAAGCAACGTGAAAAAGATATTTGATGCGTGTCAGAACAACAATATCAGCGTAGTGGGCGCATTCCCTAATCCAGAGTCAGAAGTGCTCACACTGTTTGAGAACCGATACCTTATCGACAAAGTGACACGCCAGTTACAAGTGGTTCAACCAAAAGCGAGCAGCATAGCAGCGCGTATAAAAGCCAAAAAGCACAGTGATGCCGTAACACAGGAGCCGTCGTTATGATGACAGAACAAGGTCGCGTGTTAAGCGCATTGTTGCAAGGGACTTTTATTTGCCAAGTTACTGATGAGGAAGCGTGGCGCTTTCTCAAAAGTCGTGACAACGCGGCAAAGCTAGAACCGCATTTAACGCTGCTTAATCGTACTCTCTCAACCACAGCAGAAGGCGAAGTATTTTTTGCCAGCTATTCCACTATTGGTGAGCAAGAGCGCAAAGTGCTTACGCAGCAGTTCCAAGATACGGCGTCTAACCTAGTGCCTCTCATCGAGTGGCTGTTACTAGTTCAGCAGGCCAATGAATCTGATATGCCCATTACTATGGGCAGCGCTATTCGACTCAATGAATTGCAAGGTAGCATTGAAGATACGCCCGCCTACGGCGAGCAATTAGAGAAGATATCTCGTTACCGAATGTTTGGCTCTACCAGCGTTAACGTGGACGGCCAGCTTAAGCAGGTGTTTAAGCGCCTCACTGAGCTAGGCTATTTAATTAAGCCAAACCCAGATAAGCAAATCTATTTGGGAACTGGCAAGATTGAACACCTTTATGAAACTTTACGCTTTATTGATGAGACTGAAGCATTGAGCCTGTCTGAGCAAGCGGAGGCTGCGGTATCTCAAGGTAACCTGATATGAGCCAGGTATTACTTCAAGCTGGAACCAAATTGCTCAATGCATTAGGTCGCCACAGCGACCTAATCATGAAAGCGTATATTAACGGCTCTGTAAAAGAGCGTGATCACAGCAGCAAAGTACTTGAGCAACTTGTTCAACTCGGCGTGTTGTGGCGCCCAGAAGCGCAAAGTGAACTGCGTTTAAAAAGTGCTGTACGCACTCTTTTAGAGGGCAGTTTACAAGACGAGAGAAATCGTACGATAAATGCCAACGTTGGGGCATCACTCGCGAGTTTAAAAACCCTGACTGAACACTATAAAGAAGCACTCCATTACAATAAATTCAACGAAGCTGCCGCGCACATGAGCGACCTGACAGAGCACGTTTATCAGCTGTCGGAAACGCTGAGTAATAGTGTAAGAGTAATGTTTAGTCGAATTAATAATGAATTTGGCTATGTCTCTTCGGTAGACGCGAAAATTCGAGAGAATGAGTTAGCACAACAACAAGTTACCGACTTACTTGCGCAACTTGAATGCTTTCGGTTCGATGAGCTCAGTGAAATTGCGGGGTCGAATCGTGAGCTTAGGCATCTGCTGGTGGTATCGCTACAGCAGCGATTTTCGAAAGCCGCCCAAGAGCTCTCGGTTGTGCAAGCACGACTTCTTGATTTACTGGGCCGATTTAGAGAATTTCAAGGCCGAACCCGGCTTCTTAAAGGCTTTCTGTTGCATATGGAGCAACAGCCTGATTTTGCTCCAGGCAATTACGCAAACCTGACCAATGTCCCTGTATTATTTAATCACAGTGCTGCCACAATTTCTCAGGCGGCCGCAGACGTGAACAACGTGGAGCATGAGAGTGATTACCATGACATGGTGGCAACGCTTACGCATATCCACAAAAAACGCGGAACGCAAGATGACGGTAAGCCCGCCGATATTGATGTTACCGAACAAGCTACCCTATCTCTTGAAAAAGAGCCTTTGCAAAAAGCCGTTGAAGCTTATTTTTGTGATGTTATTGACTCTGGACAAGCAAAGACAGCTTTAGATTATTACGAGCAGCAGCAGCTCGAGTTTGACCCTGAAGTATGGCTTTACCAAGTGATTGGTGGTTATCAGGCGTTAGATGATGAAGAGAAGCAGTTTTTTGCTTTAGAGCCTCACGGCATGAACGATAAGATTTACACCGGTAATTTTTATATTAGTGATATCACATTAGGCTTGCGCTAAACCCTAAAAATATTTGATGGCAAGCGCTTGATATTACTCAGCGGCGTCTCTATTTTAAAAAAATATTTACAAAAAGTTCACGTAGTGAGCTATATAATTTAAGTGGACGTAATCATGCTGTCATCACAGTGTTGTAGCTTTATACACAGTGATAGCAGCGCCCACGTTAGCTCGGTCAGTCCGACCATATGATGTTCTAAATTATATTTCTACAGGACGTAGAATCGTTGTGGTGCTGGTGCGTACAGTACGAAGAGGAAGATGTTATGCAATTATCAGAACAACAAAGTTTTAACCAAGCCCTTATCCAACTATCTGTTTTGCTTTATCAAGTAGATGGTGTAGTGACATTATCAGAGCAAGACTACCTCAGTGACATTGTGGATACACTTTCATGGGAAAGCCCAATTTGCCCAGAAGCCTTTCTCAATGACACCATTTATCAAACACGAAAGGCCATAGATACGGGAGACGCAGTCTCTTACATGCGCAGCTTGAAAAATGCGCTTTCCTTCGACGCTGATAAAACCCTTGAAGTGGCAATGGCCATAACAGGTGTTGATGGAGAGCGAAGCGAAGCTGAGACCGAGCTTCTATCACTGCTTACTCATAAAGTGCTCGCCAAAGCCCTTGTCTCTGGTAGTGAGACCGTTCAGTAGAAGTGAATCTATACATAAATCGTATCGCTGTGTGTTAAAAGCACAGCGGTACAACAACCCCTCCTTTTATGGTGCTTATGCCTCAACATGTTAGCGAAAATAAAATTGGGCAGAGCCTATCAGTATTGGTACTGTTTCCGCTGCTTACGAGCTGTCATTCTTTCGACGATGCTCAAAGCGACGCCAGCTTTAATGCCAGCACTCAACCGTTCCCCACTCAGGTTGCTCCTTTTGCTAATTACAAAGAGCAAGTCTTTAACTATTTGAGCGCCAATCGCAGCTTTGTTGGAACAGACAAAAGCGCTGAAATTGCTATGAATATGCCATTTGAGTGCGGTATTTCAGTTAATGATAAAGGCCTGTTTCTCGTACATGGTTTAGGCGACTCTCCGTACTTTTTTAGAGAGCTAGCCGCCACCCTGTGTGATAAAGGGTTGAGAGTGCGCGTAATGTTATTACCTGGGCATGGTTCAAAACCTGGCGACATGCTTTCGGTGAGTTACGAGCAATGGCAAGCAGAGACAGATTTTCAGCTTGAGCAATTTGCCTCTACGGTTGAGCAGCTTTATGTGGGTGGGTTTTCAACAGGGGCTAACCTCACCACCATTAGCGCCTTTGATAGAAATGATATTAACGGGATGATTCACTTTTCCCCAGCGTTTAAATCTCGTTTTTTCGTATCTAAACTAGCGCCTTATATTGATACGCTTTACCCTTGGCCGAATGTGGAAGCTGAAGACAATCCAAGTCGCTACAATTCTACCGCCATGCCCGGTTTCGCGGCTTACCAAGAAAGCGTGAATGCACTAGCGCGCCGGTTTGATAATGGCAATGGGAATAAAACGTCATTAGATGTTCCCGTGCTAATGGTATTGGCAGAAAAAGACAGTGTTGTAGATACACAACATGTTGCCCAACGCTTTAAAGAAAACTTTACCAATGATAAAAAGTGTTTACTTTGGCAGGGCGAGGAAGCCCCAGACGTATTTATTGATAATCCGTTGATGTCTGGGCAGCTGCTTATGCAATCAATGAATTTGCCAGAGGAGCGTATAAGCGCCGCATCGCATATGAGTTCGTTGTTTTCTGCTAGAAACTCGCTATACGGCACGCAAAGCACATTTAAAATTTGTGATAACGGCCAAGGGAGTGAATCAGAAGCGCGCTGTAAAGAAGGTAAAGAAGGTAAAGAAGGTAAAGACTTATGGTATGGCCCTTGGGGCTATGACGATGAGGATGCCAACCGTGTTTACGCAAGGCTAACCTACAACCCTTACTTTGATGTGATGATAGATAAAATAGTGGCATTTACCAGCGATGAGTCTGCGGGTGACTTTTGCACTCTCTAGAATTTTTGCATTGCCTTTGTTTATCAACACTTGGTTTGTATTGAGTTTTCAGTACACAACCTCACACCATCCATGGTTGTTGAGCATGGTGTATATTTTGTGCGTTTGGTGCATACCCCTGTGCCAATAATCGTACCAGGCTCAAAGCTACCACCTGTTTCTCCCGACCCAGTAACACCACCATTGAATATCGTCTCTTGCGCAATACTTTCAATATTTTTGAGTAAGCAATTCGATACTGCGGATTGCGTCAGATCAACTGGGTGCCCACCACCACCCATGAAAGTAGACAATGGAAAACCATCTACTCTTGATGCTGCTTTATCTAACTCGAATCTAAAGTCCAACTCTCTCTCTCCAGATGCGCTTGCATTCCCAGCAAATAAGACTTTATAAATGAGTTTGTTATCAGTGCCGCCATATGACTTTTTTACAAAGGAGTCTAAGTTGTTATATTCCCAAGAAATATCGGCACCGCCTGCATCAGCCGATATTTGAACCCCAGCACCGTTAAATCTTACTTCTTCATATACATCGTTCCAGCCTCTTGTGACTATTGTTCGAGCTAAGTTCTTTGTTAGCTCTCGCAGTACATCTTTTTCTGCTGTAGGTTTAAAAATAACGGATGGGTGGTTATTACACGAATCGTCAGCATTAGTGCTATAAGTGTTAGTTTTGTGAGACGGAGAATATCGACTGGATGATAGGTTTTGAACCGAATTAGAGAAACCATTTATTGCATCTCGAAACTCTTTATTTATCTCATAGAATGCTCGAAGGGCAGCTGATTCATTTGCATTGATGCTTTTGTTATTTACAGTAACTTTTACTGCGTCTGTATATTGGTTGTGATTTGTAGCTTCAATCTCAAACTTGAATGCCTGTGAACTAATAGGGTTAGCCACAATGACAATATTTAATGTCGTGTTGCATTGAAATGTATCATCGAACGTTGGCATACCATTTGACCCTGAAGTACAAGCTATCGGCTTGAACCTCTTTTGGGCTATGTTATACGCGTCCTCGTAATCGCACGTGTCGCAAGAGTACGTTTTTGTCAGTTGGCCAGCAAAAACTTGACTCGATAATAGCCAAACTAGTGATAACAGTATTCTTTTATTCAAAACCATTTCCTTATCGGTTTTTTTACATTTAACAACCATCTGGTTAACATTAGCATGTTCCGCAGATATTTTAAAAACACTGCGACCACATGACTATAAGATTAACCCTGATGAACTGAAATTTTGTTTTTAAATAAACGAATATAGTGTCTAGGGTTTGTAATGCACATGATTTTTAAAATATTTATCACCATCAAAACAAAAAGGCCGCTCTTCAAGAACGACCTTTCAATTAGCTAAGCGTTATTTGCTGTTTTTACGCTATTGGCACTTACGTATGTGGCTGAGCTTCCTCTAATTCCCTTTCAAGCTGGTCACTAGCATCAGCTCTAGGCTTAGTAAATCGGGCTAGAGCAAGATACAGCACAGGAGTGAGGTATAGCGTGAAAACAACCGCAATACCTAGGCCGCCAAATACCACCCAACCAATAGCATTTCTTGCTTCCGCACCAGCGCCAGTGGATAGAATTAATGGAAGCCCACCTAAAATGGTAGACACCAATGTCATCATAATAGGTCTTAAACGTACCGTGCCTGCTTCCACAATAGCATCGTAAACAGAATACCCTTTATCCCGAAGCTGGTCGGCAAACTCAATAAGTAATATGGCGTTTTTCGCCAAAAGGCCAATGAGCATGACTAAGCCAATCTGTGAGTAAACGTTTATTGAAGTACTGGTTAAGAACAATGCATAAACCGCCGCCGCAATACCAAAGGGAACAGTCAGCATGACTACTACTGCACTGTTAACACTCTCAAACTGTGCAGCCAATACCAATAGCACAATAACAAATGCCAGTACGTAGGTAAGTGCGACTTGCTTAGACGTTTCTTCAAAAGTTTGTGCTTCACCTAAAAAGATAAGGCCAATACCATCTGGCAATGTATCTTGAGAAATAGCGCGTATTTCTTCAACCACATCACTCAGCGCCTTATCTTCAGGCAGCTCAACTTCAAGCTCAATGGCTCTACGTTGGGCCTGACGCTCCAATTCTGCTGCTACGCCTTCTTCGCTAATGTAGGCCACGCTCGATAGTGGGACAAGGTTGCCATCAGTACTCTTCACGTAGAGGTTAGTCAGATCTGAAGGCGCCATCGTATTTCTATTGCTGGTTTGAAGCATGATGGGAATAGACTGATCGCCTACGTTCAAATCGGCAATGTCATCGCCATTTACCGCGGCGCGTAGTGCACTAGAAATGTCATTTAACGGCACACCAAGCTCTTCAGCACGTCGTCTGTCGATATTCACACGCAGTTGTGGCTGAGTAGGGTCATAACTCACCCGTGGACGGCCTAAATAGGGTAGCTTAGTTTCTATTTCAGTGGCAAAAGTCTGCGCTGCCTGATAAATATTTTCATACGTATCACCGGTTAACGCCATTTCCAAACCGCCGCCTTGTCCGCGAAGATTCAAACTATTTCCGCCAAATGCGTTTCCAGGTGCGCCAGGAATAGCCTGCAGGCCTGGGCGAATTTCATTGACCACATCTTGTAGCGACATATCGCGGTCGTCCCAATGCTTCAGGGGCGCGGTGATAAAGACAATGTTCGGATCCCATTGCCCAACTACGGTGTACATAGAATCTATTGTGCCTTTTTCCACATAAGGAAGCAGCATCTCTTCCATCTTCTCGGCTTGTCTATCCATAAAGTTAAGACCGGCACCGTCAGGACCACGAGCAAAAATGCGTATCGTTCCACGGTCTTCACTAGGCAGTAGTTCATTATCGATATTACCCGATAATATATAGGCGCCACCGCCGGCTGCTAGACTTAATACACCAACAACCCAACCATATTTTAGCGCTTTTAATAGCGATGATTGATACAGCGAAAGACACGCGTTACCAAATCGGCCAAAGGTGGCGTTAAAAAAGCTTTTGCCGTTTTCTTTTGGCTTTTTGACTGCAAGACGGGCAGTAAGCGCAGGCACCAGTGAAAGGGCAACGAACGAGGAAATGATCACTGCGCCGGCTAATACACCGCCAAATTCTCTAAAGAGTTTACCTGCCGTAGATGGCAAAAACGCAATGGGGATAAATACAGATGCAAGTACTGCGGTTGTTGCCACTACCGCAAAAAACACTTCTCGTGTACCAATCACCGCAGCTGCCCTTGCGCCAAGGCCCATGCTGCGACGGCGCTGAATATTCTCTGACACAACAATAGCGTCATCCACAATCATACCGGTGGCAAGCACAAGCGCTAGCAAGGTCAAAATATTAATGGAAAAGCCCATTGCCCAGATTATTGCAAGCGCACCTGCTAAAGACACTGGAATGGATAGGGCGGGGACGAGCGTTGCGCGCCACGAGCCAATAAAGACAAGTAACGTAACAATCACTAGCGCCACAGTGAGGCTAAGTGAAATAACCACTTCTTTCACCGAGTCACGGATAAATTCGGCGTCGTCTGCGGTGACCACAATATCCATATCAGTAAAGCGTTTGTCTAGTTCACCCACCATTTCAAGCACTTCATCAGAGATTTCAATGGTGTTAGAGCTGGCTTGACGAATAACCCCCAAGCCAATAACCGGCATGCCGTCTAATCGCACCATACTGGTTGAATCTGCTGGGCCAAAATATACGCTTGCTACATCGTTAACCCGTATGTCGCCTGATATAACGATATCGCCAACATCTTGGGCTGATACTGACGTAGCGTCAGCTCGAACAATAAGAGCCTGTTCAGATGACTGAATACTACCGGCGGGCACATCAAACGGAGCTAAAACAAGCGCGTCGGACACGTCTCTCATCGACAGTCCAAAGCTGGTTAATCTCAGTGGATCGACTGACACCCGGAGCACGCGCTCCCTTTCACCGCGCATATTGACATCAGCAACCCCTGGAATACTTAAAAATAAGGGGGCGACATCGGTATTTACTCGTTCGGTGAGTGTTTCCATATCAAGTGTTTTACTCGATATAGCTAAGCTCACAACAGCTTGAGCGTCGTTGTCAGCGCGAATAATGGCAACCTGTTCAACATCTTCAGGAAGCTGTCGCTGTACGCGGCTTACTGACTCACGGGTTTCGTTCGCGGCGTCCTCTAGGTTAACACCAGGGCGGAACTCAACACGAATACGGGCCGAGTTTTCTTCGCTTTGCGCTGAAATGTTTTTTACACCACTTACCCGCGCTACCGCACCTTCAAGGCGACTGGTTACTTCTGCGTCAACCGTTTCAGGTGATGCACCAGGGAATGTCGCTGTAACTGTTACTCGCGGCGTATCTACATCGGGAAGTTCGCGAACCTCAAGACCGCTTAACGCTGCAAACCCAGCAATAGCGATAAGCAAATTTAAAACAACAATAAGTACTGGACGTCTTATCGCTAGCGATGGAAGGTCGTTTGCCTGTGAAGAAAGTTGTTTATCACTCACCGGCTGGCCCCCCAGCTATTTCGGTAGTGATAGATTGGCCAGTTCTCAGGCGCTGTACACCCTCAGCAATGAGTGTGTCACCATTAGTGATATCACCCGATACCAATATTATGCCACGAAGACGTTGATGAACATTTACGTCTAATTTTTGTGCTTTGCCATCTACCGCAAGCCAAATGTAAGCACCAGTGGCACCCCATAATAAAGCTGATTCTGGAACGGCGGCAAATCGGTCGCCCTCAATGGAAAGATTAACTCGAAAACTCATGCCTGGTCTGAATTGATCAGATGAATTGTCCAAAAGAGCTCGTGCTCGTAGTGTTCTGTCGGTTTCATTGATACGCGAATCTACCTGCGCAATCTCTGCTTTCACGCTTTTTTCTTTATCACTCCACGGCTCTAGGATAACCTGCGGACCGTCTAGCAATACAGCTAGAGCTGCTTCAGGAGCTTTAAAGTTAACAAACAGCTTGCTACGATTGTCCAGCGTGGTGATCATCGTCTGCTCATTAATACGGTCGCCCACTTCCACGTCGGTAAAGCCAACAACGCCGTCAAAGGGCGCAACAATACGACGGTCTTCTAAATCTGTCTTTGCATCTTCTAACGCGACTTCTGCTAAATCACGCTGTGTCTTGGCAAGGTCAAGTTCATTTACCGGGATTGCCCCTTTTTTGTAACTCGATGCAAGACGTTCGACGGTACGCTGGGCGTCAGCTAGGGTAAGTTCAGCGCGCTTTAATGCAGTTTTTTGTCTGCGGTCGTCAAGGCGAACAAGTACTTTTCCTTCCTCGACATTTTGACCGGGCACAAAATTAATCTCAGTAACCTCGTCGGCTACAGCGGAATAAAGCACGATAGACTGCACTGCTTCAGCGCTACCTACCGCCTCAACCTTGCGAATCTCGTTCATGAATTCGATAGGTTTTGTCACAACCAACTTGGCTTGTCGGTCACCCATGTATTGACCGTGTGCGAACGGCATAAACAAAAATAAAGAAAAAAGACCAATCCATGTCTTCATTGTGCGAACCACTGACTTGTTCATTTTGTAACCCATTAGTTATAAGTTTTTTGTCTTTTAATTAGACTTTTGGCTAGTGCAAATTTATACCGTATAGCACCATAGGCGGTTCAGCTAAGCAATTGCAGTTCAGCGTATTCCCTATACAGGGTATCGCTTTTCATCAAAGAGGCATGATCCCCGGTGGCCACTATGCTTCCTTTATCCATTACAACAATGCGGTCGGCGTGTTGAACCGTTGCTAGTCGATGAGCAATCACAATGCTGGTTTTCCCTTCCATTAAGCGGTTAATTGCCTGTTGAACCATTCGCTCACTCATGGCATCGAGGGCACTGGTTGCCTCATCAAGCAGTAAAATAGGTCGGTCGGCTAAAATAGCCCTAGCAATGGCAATACGTTGTTTTTGCCCACCTGATAATTTAATTCCGCGTTCACCAAGCTGGGTGTCGTATCGGTTATCAAGGGCATCAATAAATTCATGGGCGAAAGCGAGCTTTGCCGCTTTAACCACATCCTCATCAGTGGCTTCGGGTTTTCCATAGCGGATGTTGTCCATCACAGAGCGGGCAAATACCACGGGCTCTTGGGTTACTACGGCTATTTGATCACGTAATTGTGCTAATGGCAGGTTGTTGATGTTGGTTTCGTTAAATACAACGCTGCCTGATGAAGGCTCATAAAAACGCATAAGAAGCTGAAATAATGTCGTTTTGCCTGCGCCGCTAGGGCCAACCAGCGCCAGTTTTTCTCCAGCGCGGATATTGAGGTTGAGGTTAGTAAACAGTGCTTTACTACTTGGGTAGCTAAAACTGACGCTGTTGATGTTTATAGCAGGGGATGCGTTTTCCGCTAATGTGACAACCGTTTCTTCATTGTCTGTATTACTTGAAGGGGGCTGAATATCTGATTCAGCTTGGATAAGTTGATAAAGACGCTCGCTGGCGCCCACGCCGCGCTGCACTTCTCCTATAACTTCACTTATTGTAGCGACGCTGCCACCAGCCATTACTGCATAGAACAAAAAGGCGGATAGTTCACCGACGGACATTTGCCCTTCTAGCACTTGGCGTGCGCCAACCCATGCGATAAAAATAATCGCCGTCATGCTTAAACACATTATGCAGCCAATAAGCAGCGAGCGATAATGTATTCGGTGTTCAGCGGCCCCCATGGCAGCCTCTACTCTTGAGGCAAAATGAGAGCGTTCTTTATTTTCTGCCGTATAAGCCTGCACTGTCATGATTTCATGAAGACTCTCATCTATGTGTGAGCCTAGGTCTGCCACTTTGTCTTGACTAATTTTGGCAAACTTCCTGACTTGTGGAGCAAGCACTTTAATAGGCACTAATACCGCAGGTACTGCCACAATAACGCACAGCGTTAACAAGGGGCTCGATATACCCATTAGAATCAGAGCACCAATGAATGTAATCACAGAACGCAGAGTCATTGACAGGCTCATACCAACGACGGTCTGGATAACCGTGGTATCACTGGTAAATCGAGAGATAACCTCACCGGTTCTCAATTCGGCAAAAAACGACGGGGGCAATGACAGCAAATGAGAATAAACCTGGTTTCTTATATCCGCGCTTACTCTCTCACCTAGCCATGTCATTAAATAGAAACGAGCATAGGTAGCAATACAGGCTACCAAGGTTATACCTAGTACAACAACGGTTGCCTGATTCAGCGTATCAGAAGCGTTGTCCACAAACCCGTTGTCGATAGCATATTTGATCCCTTGGCCAAGCATTAGCCAAGCAACAGCGGCCGTGAGCAAGGCGACAACTGCACCCGCTACTCTTTTTTTGTAATGGCTTAAGTGAGAGCCAATCCAATGCAAAACCTGTTTAGTGGACACTTCATCAAGTGGAGTCGTCAAAATAGCCTCTTTTTAAATACTTCGGGGGTTTGTTCACGTTGCTCTGCAATCGCAACATGCGGCGCAGTAGAATTGAGTATACGTGTTAATGGCTCCAGTTGATTTGTACATGCGACTACATTTGCAGTAAATCAGTTGGATGGGAGTTAGCCACTTTTCGATAAGCTAATTTTTCGTTGCGCCGCTTTTAGGAACAAAGTACTTGTTTGCTGCTGTCAGCGTTGTCTCAGGTTTGCTTATATGTTGAATGTAACCCGCGCTAAAACAGTCTTGGGTGTGGAAGGTGTTTAGTTTATGCTACAAAAACAACAAATAAGGTTGCAGACACTTCTGTGTTAAACCTTTCACTTATGGAGCACCCTGGTGAATTTTATTGAGCCACTATTTCAAAAAGTCCAGCGAATGTGGGTGGGGTTTGTAGAGCTACTTCCGCTACTTGCAATTGCACTCGTGGTTCTCATCATCACATGGCTGATGGCTCGAATTCTCACTGCTGTCCTAAAGCGGTCTTTAAAAAACTCGAAAATTCGCCGTTCATTGTGCGAATTATTCGCCAGTCTTATAAAGGTAACGGTATGGACGGTGGGCTTTCTCATTGCCATTACGATTATATTTCCTAGTCTCACCCCAGCGAAGTTACTAACCGTATTAGGGTTGGGCTCTGTAGCAGTAGGCCTTGCGTTTAAAGATATTTTCGAGAATTTTTTTGCGGGAATATTGATTATGCTGCGCAAACCCATGCGTATCGGAGATTTCGTTGAATGCGAGAGCATCAATGGACGAGTAGAAAAAATAACGGTTCGAGAAACCTATCTTCGCAAAACGGATGATCAGCTCATCATCGTTCCCAACAGCTTTCTTTTTAAAAACCCAGTCTATGTACTCACGGATCTGTCACTTCGTCGCTTTGACCTTGTTGTTGGCGTTGCCTATGGTGAAGATGTCGACACTGCCCGTGAAGTTATTCGTAGCGCATTAGAAGGGCTCGATGACATAAATCAACAGCGAGGTGTTGAAGTTTACGCCCGTGAATTCAATTCATCGTCTCTTGATTTCACCGTTCGCTGGTGGGCAAACTCACGACCTATCGATATGCATAAAAGTAGGGATATCGTTGTAACAGCAATTAAGAAAGCGTTAGACGAAGCCGGTATTGAAATTCCATTCCCTTATCGCACGCTTACGTTTAAAGAGCCGCTGCCGCTTAGCAACCACAATGATAATGAACCTGTATGATGACAGCAGATGCTATTACTCACCCTATTTAATCGCTTATATTAAAAAGGTGAGTTGACTGTTTCACCTAACCGTAAGGATGCTAAAAGATGACACCAAAGATGAATAGAAAAATAAAAAAGGTGGCTAGCCTAACAATCGCTACAAGTTTTTTGTGCGCAATTAGCTATACCAGTATGGCTGATACCGCAACTGAGAAAAAAATCACGCAGTACATCGACCAATCTCTTGAGCAGTCAAAGACAACGTTAGAAAAGACGGTGAACATTAATAGCGGCACGATGAACTTTGACGGTGTTAAAAAAGTTGGCGCTATTTATCGGTCTGAATTTGATGCAATGGGCTTTGACACCCAGTGGGTTGATGGCGCCGAGTTTAATCGAGCAGGGCACTTGGTAGCCAGCTACGGTAATACAGGGCCGAAAATACTGATGATTGGTCATTTAGACACGGTATTTGCAAAAGATGATGCATTTCAGACGTACCGCCCTGTAGACGAGACTCATATTGCGGGCCCTGGTATTACAGACATGAAGGGTGGGGATGTGATAATTATTGCCGCCCTGCAGGCCCTCAAAGCACTCGACCTGCTAGATAATGTGAGCATAAAAGTAGTGATGACTGGCGATGAAGAAAGTAGTGGGCGTCCACTTTCATTATCGAAAAAAGCGCTAATTGATGCAGCTGTTTGGGCAGACATCGCATTGGGTTTTGAAGATGCTGATGGCGATATCAAAACCGCAGTAGTTGCTCGGAGGGGTTCAATAGGGTGGCAGTTGGATGTAGCGGGTAAACCTGCTCATTCTTCTCAAATATTTACCGACAGCATAGGTTATGGGGCTATTTTTGAAACTGCACGTATTTTAAATACGTTTCGAGAGGAATTGGCCGGTGTTGGCAATATCACTTTTAACCCAGGGTTAATTGCGGGAGGAACCGAAGTAGAGGTTCAGGCCGAAAATTCTATTGTTCAAGGCTTTGGAAAAACAAATGTGGTAGCCAAAGAGGTGACTGTAAAAGGTGGAATTCGCACACTGACCCAAGATGAGCTCACTAAAGCAAAGCGTGTGATGCAAGACATAGTGACTAACAATTTAGCGCACACGTCGGCAACGCTTACCTTCGCTGAAGGGTATCCACCAATGGCGCCAACCGAACAAAATTACGCTCTTTTAAAAATGTATAGCGACGTGAGTGAGTCGTTAGGCTACGGACCGATTGCGCCAGTAAACCCGCGCAATGCAGGGGCGGCTGATATTTCATTTGCCGCAGACCATGTCGACATGGCTATAGATGGCCTCGGATTGATGGGAGATGGCGGCCACACGAAAGATGAAGTTGCCGACATGTCTACATTTGCTCAAAACATTCACAAGGCAGCTGTGCTCATATATCGATTAAGCGAACAAGGCCCCCCAAAACACGTCACCCCAAAACAAGGCCCCCCAAAACAAGGCACCCCAAAATAGGTCGTGCATCTTGTTCAAAAGTGAGTGTAGACCTTTAGTGCACCACATTACTTAACGTGTAAGTTTGACCCAAAATTCAAGCGGGCCGCAAGACCGGCATTACAGGCCCGCTAAATCCCATTTATCCCGCATTATTACTTGCATTCGAACACCACATCCGTATAATTCGCCAGCCTTCTATCAGGCGCTTACTTTTTGCGCGTGATAAGAGGGTTTAAGTTAACGGTAACGCTACAACGAGTTCGAGGCATTTTATGGTTACTATTCGTTTACAGCGTGGTGGCGCGAAAAAGCGTCCATTTTATCAACTAGTGGTTGCTGATAGCAGCCGTGCAAGAAACGGTCGTTTCATTGAAAACATCGGTTTCTTCAACCCAACTGCACAAGGTCAAGCGGAACGTCTTCGCATCGATCTTGAACGTGTAGATTACTGGGTTGGCGTAGGCGCGGGCTTATCAGATCGCGTATCTAGCTTGGTAAAAGAAGCGAAAAAATCTGCAGCGTAAGCTGTTTTAACTGGTGAGTATAGATGAGTCTAGCGTCTGACAAAGTGATTGTTGGCAAAATTGGAGCGCCTTACGGCGTTAAAGGTTGGGTCAAAATCAACAGCTATACAGAAAAGCCAGAGGGCATTTTCGAGTACACGCCTTGGTTTCTTGGTGAAGAAAAAGAATGTTCGATTGATCAATGGCGAACGCACGGCAAAAGCCTAGTTGCAAAGATTGAGGGTGTAGAGAACCGAGATGATGCTGAACGCGTCAAAAACTTGGATATTTACATTAACGCTTCGCAACTTCCCGACTTGGGCGACGATGGCATTTACTGGCGAGAGCTCACCGGCATGAAAGTGGTAACTACGCAAGGTTACGACTTAGGTGTGGTGAAAGAGGTATTTAACACAGGTGCTAACGACGTTATTCACGTTAAAGCTAATGTAGGCGATGCCTTTGGTCAAAAAGAAAGACTTGTGCCTTTTGTATTCGACGAAGTCGTACACGAGGTAGATAAGGAAGCGAAGGTCATTAAAGTTGACTGGGACCCGGGGTTTTAAGTGACACCGGAAAAGTGGTTCGGAGTTATTAGCCTTTTTCCAGATATGTTTTCCCCATTTACCCAACAGGGTGTAATAGGTAGGGCAGTTAAATCTGGTAAGTTATCGGTTGATACCTTCAACCCCCGTGACTTTACTCATGATCGCCATCGTACAGTAGACGATCGCCCCTACGGAGGCGGACCCGGCATGCTTATGATGGTAAAACCGCTAACTGACGCAATACACGCTGCCAAGAATATTGGCGGTGAAAACAGTAAGGTGATCTACTTATCACCCCAAGGAAAACCCCTTGATCAGGCTGGCGTTAAACGCTTGGCCAGTATCGAACGCACAATTTTAATTTGCGGTCGATACGAAGGAATCGACGAACGCGTAATCGAAAGCCACGTAGATGAAGAAGTCTCCATTGGTGATTATGTGTTAAGCGGTGGAGAACTTCCGGCGATGGTCTTAATGGACGCAGTTGCCCGATTGGTTCCCGGCGTGCTAGGGCATAAAGCCTCAGCAGTAGAAGATTCCTTCACAGACGGTCTTTTGGATTGCCCGCACTATACGCGGCCAGAAGTACTAGAAGGTCAAAAGGTGCCCGAGGTGTTATTAAGTGGTGATCACGAAAAAATTAGGCAGTGGCGACTGATGCAGTCTTTAGGTAGAACTATGCAACGTCGCCCTGATTTGTTAAATCACCTAGCTCTGACTGAGGAGCAGATGCGTTTGCTTGAACTATTCCAAGCGCAGCTGCGGCGAGATGACAGTTAACTAGGACGAGAGGATATGATGAGCAAAGTCAGTCAAGATATCATCAAAAAAATTGAGCAAGCACAGCTTAAAACTGATGTACCTGAATTTGGTCCAGGTGACACAGTAATTGTTAAAGTTCGCGTTACCGAAGGTGACAAAGAGCGTCTTCAGGCTTATGAAGGTGTTGTTATCGCTAAGCGTAACCGTGGTCTGCACTCGTCTTTTACCGTACGTAAGATTTCTAGCGGCGAAGGCGTTGAGCGTGTGTTCCAAACACACAGCCCGCAAATCGCTTCTGTTGAAGTTAAACGTCGCGGTGCGGTTCGTCGTGCTAAGCTTTATTATCTACGTGAGCGTTCAGGTAAATCTGCACGTATCAAAGAGAAGCTTAACTAAGATTATTAATTCTTGCGTTATTGTTAACTTCGAAAAAACCCGCCTTGTGCGGGTTTTTTTGTGGCCATTAAAAATTAAGATGTGAGTTTTAGGTTTGACAAGCGGGTAGTCGAGTTATAGCTTCAATATATGGTTAGTTAATTTTTGAAGCACTGAACCATTGTTTAATTTATCAATAAATAGTCTGTATCACTGTTTCGCGAAACCTAGCGTGGTCCTTCGGTTAGGTAAAAGAAGGCACAAAGCATGTTTAGCCATGTTGTTGCTGTTCGCAAATACTTCCCTTTTAAGTGCAACCAACGACATATCCCCAAGCGTTGTCACTGCCTACACCTATCATCTAAAACCTCCTTACATCATCGACGAAAAATTGAAGTCAGGTTTGTATTTCGATTTGCTCTCATTGATAAGTGACGATGAAATCGAATACAGACTCGCCTACATGCCCAGAAAAAGAATAAATAAACTGCTTGAGCGGGGTAATCTAGAGGGCGTCATTTTAGGTGTGAGTCCCCATTGGTTCTCAGACAGTCAGCAAAGTAAATACCTATGGACGTCAGCGTTTATAGAAGACAGGGACGAAATTATATCCCACGTTGATACGCCGTTTGAGTTTCGTATCGATACGCTAAGTGATAAAACCATGGCTGGTGTGAGAGGGTTATTTTATGTTGGGCTTAACAAAGCAGTGGTTAGTGGACGGTTGGAGCGATTTGATACTGAGTCTGCAGAGCAAATAATCGATATGGTCTATCACCAAAGAGTCGATTTTGGTGTAGTTAGTAGAAGCACCTTAGAGTATCTACATGAAAAAACCAAATATATAGATTCGCTTCATATCTCAACGATCCCTCATGAGAGCTATTTAAGACACGTGCTAGTGCCAAAACACTTAAGCCCCATTGCAGCGCATGTAAATAAAAGGCTAGGCACTCAACTGAAAACCGAGGCATGGCAAAAAATGATGAGTCACTACTCATTGAGTAAAAGAAAGTCCTTGAGTATAGGAAGGTCATTGAGTAAAGGAAAGTCCTTGAGCATGGCAGAGTCGTTGAGTATAAATGAATCACAGAGCATGGCGGAATCATTGAGCATAAATGAATAAACTACCATGTCTGAAACAGAAACTTACTTTAAAGGACAACACGATCTAAATGCGGTGGAGAAAAGCCACAGCGCCTTTCCCCAGCCACTCTTATTTATTTTGTCATAAGTGATAGCGATTCAATAAGGGGTTTGTTTTCGGTGTCGATGGTATTAACAATATGTTTGTGCAACCGTTTTTTGTGTTCACCGAAAATACCACGCTTTTTATCAAATGTTTTTGCGTATTCCACTGCCCCAAGCATTAACGCCTCTTGGCTGTCATAGGCTTTTTCTATGACATGGTCTTGCTCGAGTTCTATACCAGACACTCGTCGACCCGACAGTTTCATCTCATTGAAACGGTAATAAGGCATGGCCTTTTTTACAAACTCAATCATGCCGGGTAAAAAGGGGATAGATAAATCAACTTCGGGAAAACAAAAGAACCCTTTGTCTGAACGCATAAAACGAAAATCACATGCACAAGCAAGAATGGCTCCATTGCCAAAAGCATGACCGTTAATGGCGGCGATCACAGGTAGGGGAAACAACAGTAAGGTTTTAAATACGTCATCCATACTATGCATAAACGCTTTAATTTCATCAAACTGCTGCGCCTTCATTGCAGGCATTAACCAATCGGTATCTATACCTAAACTAAAGCATTTTTCATCATTTGATGTGATGACCAGTGCTTTACAGGAGGTGTTCTCGATAACGCGCTGTAAGCTTTTTAACATGTCCTGAGCATAGGCGGGATTGTGTCGGTTCTCACCATTTTGCATCAATAGAATGGCCACATCACCATCATACGTTAACGCTATATTTTCCATTCGTAGTCTCTTTTACTTTATTGTTTACCGTATTCTTCTATAAATATAAGCAAATGAGAAATTTAACCTAATGATATTTATTCATTGATGCATGCAAACCACTGCAGTCTTATTGTAAATTTGCACTACAGGACGCTGGGCAACCACCATGCATAAGAGCGAGCTCACGTTACGCGCTCATTTTACGAGCAAGAATTACTAGCAAGAAGGTTGCCGGTCTGCGGTTGGTGCTAATGAAATCGACGGGTCCCAAATACGCTGCCAAATAGACTGCATGTCGCTTAAGTCGGGTCTTTCACTGAATTTTTCAAATGAACCCACCTCAACGCCTGAATCCGTTTGTTCGGCGACCTTAAAGTTAAACGCATAAGCACATTCTACACCCATTCTTAAGTCTGAGAGAATGATGTCATCATTTTGTAATCGCACAGAATATAACCCCTTGGTAAACCATTGTAAGCGTTTTATGCCCCATTCAGATTGCACGGGAATAAGTAATTTAGGGGCGGTAGGGTAGGCGTCAATACTGACATCCTCTACCGCATCAAAAACAGAGGTATAGATTTCATAATACTTGTCTTCAGCGACTACCACGATACGCCACAACAGTGTTGTGAGCGGCGCAGGTGTACTCATGTAGTGCTGTGACTGAATACCTTGTTTGGCTAACGCCGATTCAACGTTGTTATCAATAATAAGTTTGCCAATAAGTGACCAACCTAAATAGATGCAACTTACAAGTAAACCGAATGCATTGGCTCGCGCTTTTGTTATGTTTTGAATCTTGGGCAATAACACCATGATTAAGCCAACAAGCAACGGAACAGTGACAAATGGGTCGATGATGAAAATATTCGATATGGCAAAAGGATATTCGGTTATAGGCCACAACAACTGAGTACCATAAACCGTAAAGCTATCCAAAACCGCATGAGTAGACAAACACAGAAACACCAACCAAAACCAACGATGTTTGAATCTTGATGTGTCTTTGTGAATGTGTGTGAGTAACCACACAATTAAGGGGCTGATAAGCAAGTGGACTAACAGCGAGTGGCTAAATCCGCGGTGGTAGGTAAATGCTTCAACAGCACCCTCGTAGGGTAAAAAAACATCTAAGTCCGGAACGGTGCCAAGTATTGCGCCCCATAAAGCGGCCTTTCTACCCACTTTGTTTCCAAGTACCGCATAACCAACTGCGCCACCTAATGCCGCTTGTGTGAGAGAGTCCATATAGCCCACTTAATTTCTAATTTTATACTCATACGACATGAGCCCCTCATCAGGCCAATTTTCTTATAAAGCAGCCAGCTCTTTTCGAGTAAGTATCACATTTGGAGCAAGTCTCACATTTTCAATAGCGTTAGGTTTTTATCTTCTTAGCCTGGGCATCTTTGTTTATTGTAACCGCAATACCACCGTTTAACTTAACTAACATATCAGTGCCCTATCAGCCTATATCACTGACATACTAATCTCATACCACAGAAAACCCGTAAGCTCACAGTTGGTTGATTTATACTCATTGTGGGTAATAAAACGCCAGTTTGACCCTTCATTCGCATCCCATCTAACCTAGTTCAAAGTATTATGCGTTATTGCTTGCTTCCTTAGTGGTTAATTGTTAAAAAGTCAACGACGTTAAAGAAATATAGAAAAAGCTGGTTGTACAATAAGGTTTACATGCAGGTTGCATACTCTTTTGGCGTTTAATATTTTTTTTCATTTTTTAGTTAAGAGAGCTTTCCATGATAAAGGACACTGTTAATAATGTTCACGTAAGTGCAGAAGATGTGCTTATTACTCCCGATGCGTTAAGTGCTGAACTGCCTGTTTCAGACAAAGCGTTAGCGGCTATCTCAGATTCACGCCAAATTATTTCAGATATTATCCATCGACGTGATCATCGTATGCTTGTGGTATGCGGCCCTTGCTCTATCCATGATGTTGAAGCGGCTAAAGAGTATGCGTTGAAGCTAAAAGAGCTTCACGAATCATGCAAAGACACGCTATTTATTGTGATGCGGGTTTATTTTGAAAAGCCTCGCACTACGACAGGTTGGAAAGGTTTAATTAACGACCCACATATCGATGGCACGTTCGATATTGAAACTGGCTTACGCAAAGCCCGAGAACTTCTAATTTGGTTAGCAGAATTAGAGCTGCCGGTTGCAACGGAAGCACTCGATCCTATAAGCCCTCAGTACCTTGCTGAACTATTTAGCTGGTCAGCTATTGGTGCACGTACTTCAGAGTCGCAAACTCACCGTGAAATGGCGAGTGGCTTATCCATGCCAGTGGGCTTTAAAAACGGTACAGACGGCGGTTTAGGCATTGCTATTAATGCACTCAAATCAGCTGCATCTGGGCATCGTTTCATGGGTATAAATAAGCAAGGCCAGGTAAGTATCATTGGCACTAGCGGAAACCCGGATGGCCATATTATTCTTCGCGGCGGTAAGCAGCCTAATTACGACTCTGTTTGCGTTTCTGAGTGTGAACTTGAGATGCAAGATGCGAATCTTACGGCAGGTTTAGTGGTTGATTGCAGCCACGCTAACTCTTCAAAAGACTACCGTCGTCAGCCTTTAGTGGCGCAAAATGTGGTCAATCAAATTTTGGAAGGTAATCAATCTATTATCGGCATTATGCTTGAGAGTCACTTAAAGCCTGGCAATCAAAAAGCAGAAGGTAAGAAGTACGAGGAGTTAGACTACGGTGTTTCAATTACCGATGGCTGTATTGATTGGGAAAGCACTGAAAACCTCATATCTCAAACCAGAGATAAATTGATAACTGTGCTACCCTTACGTCAAAATAAGCGCACAGTAGCATAACGAATTACTAGGGCGTGTTGATCTTTGCTGTACATTTTTGCAGCGGTCTGTGAGCTATTTAGACAAGGCGAATGGTTGAAGGTCTAGCGGGCTAAATCGAAACCATTCAACGCAGAGTAAATAGCTCACAGGCGCTGCCCGAAGGGGGCTAAATGGAAGCATTTTACTCTTTGTCACAGCCCTTTGACTTAGCCCACTAGGCCTACAGGACTGTTTCGCGATTAAAATGCTTCCATTTAGCCCAAAACTCGTACATCAAAGATCAACACGCCCTAGTGCCATTTGATTCAAGGATAAACCACAATGGCCGATTTTTCACAGCAATTGGCATCACTGCGCGAAGGCATCGACGAGCTGGATACCCAGCTCGTTGAACTGCTTGCAAAGCGCAATGAAATCACCACCAAAGTAGGGAAGATTAAAGCGCAAGCGGGAATGCCTGTTTACGTTCCCGAACGGGAGAAAGCCCTTATTGCTTCTAGGCGACAACAAGCTGAAGAAATGGGGGTTTCTGCCGATTTAACAGAAGATCTTCTTCGCCGCGTTATGCGCGAGTCTTACCATACTCAAAATAATGAATACCGCTGCGTGAAACCAGATATCGACAATGTGGTTGTTATTGGTGGCGGCGGTGCACTCGGGCGAGTGTTTGTTAGTTTGTTTCAGCGCAGTAAATACAACGTGGGCGTTGTTGAAAAAGACGACTGGGAAAATGGCAACGCGCAGACGCTGTTGTCAAACGCCTCATTAGTTATTGTGGCAGTACCTATCAATTTAACCGAAGCGGTTATAAAGCGCCTAACCATGCTACCTGATAACTGTATTCTTGCAGACATTACCAGTATAAAAGCAATGCCGCTCAACGCCATGCTTGGTGTACACAAAGGACCTGTGGTGGGATTACATCCAATGTTTGGCCCTGATGCCCCGGGTATGATTAAGCAGGTGGTGGTGGTGTGTAACGGCCGCCAGAGTGATAAGTATGAGTGGCTAATAGAGCAAATGCGAATCTGGGGCGCGACTGTTCACAACTCCAGTGCAAAAGATCACGATGAAGCTATGGCATATATACAGGTTATGCGCCACTTCAACACGTTTGTGTATGGCCAACATCTTAAAGGTGAAAACCCCAATTTAGACTCACTGACCATGTTTAGCTCGCCTATCTATCGCTTAGAATTGGCTATGGTTGGACGATTGTTTGCTCAGTCTCCTCAGTTATACGCCGACATTATTTTTAATAACCCCGATAATTTTGCACTATTGCGAAGATTTTACGAGCGCTTTGGATTAGCGTTATCACTGCTGGAAAGTGGCGATAAGAAAGGGTTTGTTGAGCAGTTTATGAAAGTTGGCGGCTGGTTTGGTGATTATGCGAAAAAATGTTTAGTAGATAGTAAGCAGCTATTGTTAAAAGCTGACGATGGACAGTTATTGAGAGACAAATAGACCTTTAATAGTTATGAAGAAAGAGAAGGCGAGGGCATTTAAGCGCAAATGCAACCTCGCCTTTTTGCTATGTGTTATCCAACCAACTATCGAAGGGCTGGCGTTCTGATGTTCTATTACTGAGAGAGTGCACTTGCTGCCGCCACCTTGGTCGGGCTTATTTCTTCGCTGGGGTAACAGCCAAGTACTTTTATATAACGAGTGATACTTTGCAGCGAGGCAAACGCAGTTTGCACCGGCCCATCCTCAACGTTGCCTTCCACATCAATATAGAACATCTCTTCCCACGGGTTGCCAGGAATGGGGCGAGACTCCAACTTGGTCATGTTGATTTTGTTTTCTCTTAATACCAGTAATGCCTCTACGAGTGCGCCTGGCTTTTGTATCGTTGACATCACCAGCGTGGTCTTTGCAGGTACTTGAAGCGGAACCGTCACTGCGTTTCTTGCCACCACAATAAAGCGGCTGTGGTTTTCTTTCTGATTGGCTAAATTACTTTTTATCGCCGTAAGACCATAAAGATTTCCACCTGCCTCACTTCCAATGGCGGCAACATCATCCCGCGCTAAATCGCTTACGGTAAGCATGGCAGAAGAGGTGCTGTCCATGGTTTTTACTTCCACGTTGCCAAGCTCTGCTAAAAAGTGACTGCATTGTGTGAAAACTTGAGGGTGAGCGTACAGCGTCTTAATTTTTTCAATCGATGTGTCCGCACCAACTAATAGAGTATGGCGGATAGGGTGGGTTAGCTCGCCAATAATACTCAACTGTGTGTGTTGGAGTTGGTCGTAAACCTCATTAATACTGCCGGATGTCGTGTTTTCGATGGGCAATACAGCGTAATCAGCCTCAGTATTTTCCACTTTATGAATGATTTCGCCAAAACTCTGACAGCCAATCTCTAATAGTTCACCCGGGCGACGTGAGAAATACTTTTGGGTAGCAAGGTAGGAATAAGAACCCTTGTCACCTAAAAACGCAACGCGGTTAAGGGGCAACGTGCTTCCTGGGTTAGCGCGCTCCGCAAGCATAGCCTGCTGGTTGAGAACTGAGTCTTCAATGATCACATGAAAGATTTGCGTCACATAGTGAGGGTCTAAATTAACCCTCTGCCCCTCTTTAATCAAACGAACAAGCAGCTGTTCTTCACGCTTTTGATCTCGTACGGGGATGTGATGTTTGATTTTTGTTTCTGCGACCTCGTTGGTGAGTTTTCTTCTTTCAGCCAGTAAGTTTAGTAATTCGCTGTCTAGAGCGGTAATGCGCTTCCTGACAGTATCTAGTGCGTTGTCTGACATAATATTCCCGTATAAAAATCTAAATCTATGACTTCAAAAGTTGTAGTAAATAAGTGATAAAAAAAAACCTCCCTGAAGGGAGGTTGTTATGCATGTAGCAGCGCCCTCCTAGTATAAGGATGTAAACGCGAAAAATAGAATTGCTACGTGCTGTATATTCGTTTTCATAAAGCGAATGTAAGTCTAATGCCTAAAGCTGTCAATTCTTTTTTACAAGCTGGTCAAATTATTTAAATAAAAAAGTTGAAATAATTTTTTGCTAGTTACTTAAAAGGGCTGAGAGCATTTGTCTTACTTCATTAGGCTCAAAGGGTTTGTCGCAAAGCGCATTTACACCGGTTTGCTGTATGTTTGCCATGTGCATACTGTCTGCAGATTCGGATGTAACCATAATAATGGGGATATGCGTAGTTTCAGGATTGAACCTGATGAACTCTGATAGCTCTCTGCCGTCCATCTCTGGCATGTTGTAATCCGTTACCACTAAATCAAAGGCTTCATCTTTAATAAATGTAAGAGCCATAGCCCCGTTTTCTGCTTCTTTGATTTTCTGTAGCCCCATACCTTCGAGTACTCTGCGAATATGGTTACGGGCTAGCTTACTGTCATCTACTAACAATACCCTCACGTCGTGAACATCAAAAAGCTCTAAATCAAGTTCATCGTGGTTAATAAGGTCGAGACTAGCATTCAGCGCTCTGGAGAGATGAAGCGGTTCGAACGGTTTTGGAAGAATGGCCGCCACACCTGCCTGTTTAAACTCTTCTAACTTACTCATTCGGTTTTCACTTGAAACCAACATGAATGGGATAGACTTAAACTCGTCGCTCTCTTTTATGAATTTAAGCAATTCAAGCGCTGTGCCGTCCTCAAAATACATAGCGCTAACGACAAGGTCTGCGCCATGTGCGCGAATGGCAGATTTTGCTTCTCCGAATGTACTAACAGGATCAATTTCCTTAACACTTTCTTTGAGCAACAAGGTAGTGATGATCTTTCTCTGTGTATCAGAGGGCTCTACCAAAATAATATGTAAATCAGAAATTGACAGCTTTTCCATTTCGGACTCTTTTTGTTATGTGTTTATGAAAAAGTAGGAGGGGACAGACGCTATCCTCCTGCAAGTTTTACCTTATAATCTTTTTTTTCCAGCAACAGGCGAAGTTTTTCTCTGTCGTCGGTTTGAACTTCAATCACACCGTCTTTGACCGCACCGCCGCAACCGCATTTCTTTTTAAGTTCTGAGCCTAGCTTCTTTAGGTCTGCAGGAGGCATGTCTAACCCTTTAATAAGAGATACACCTTTACCCTTTCGTCCCTTAGTCTCCCGGTGAATACGAACGATGCCATCGTCCGACACTGAGCGAGCTTGGTCCTTTTGTTCTGGTTTGACTTTACCGCTTTCAGTACTGTAGACCAAAAGCGCATCTTGCCAATCTTGCATATCTGCCTCTAACTTTAAACTTAACCTTTCATTTCTCAGAAAAACTGTCATGCTGACGATAAAAATGTCTGAGAAATTATTGCAAACTTGTACTAGGGTTAAGGATAGCAAAATTGACGACATATGATGAAACTTTTCTCAACGAGGTACATTGGAGGTTCAATGCCGATCACATCGCAGTATCGCCAAGATGGCGAAGTTTTAGTAATTAAAGTGGGGGAAAAGTTCGACTTCAGTAAAGTTGAAGAATTTAGAAACGCCTACAGCGATCTGACTGATAAAACGAACGAAATCGCTGTGGATCTATCCATTACGGAATATATGGATAGCTCTGCGTTGGGTATGTTGTTAAACATGCAGAAGTCGCTCAAGGGTGGCAACTACACGTACAGCATAGAAAATGCACGTCCACAGGTGAGTAAAATACTGGAAATTTCTCGTTTTGATAAAAAGTTCAAACTTCGCTAGGAAGGCGAGAAGCGTTTTAACGCTTTGAAGTAATGTACCTCCCGATAACTAGATGAGATAAGGTTAGGCGAGATAGAGTGAGATAAGACGAAATAAAAAAGTCTCATCCTATGTTCGGGTGCTGTTCGATGCTTCTGTTTTTAAGGATATGTATTATGAAAATTCTTATTGTCGACGATGAGCCTATCAATCGCATTTTACTTTTGAATATGCTCAGCGCAGAAGGGTATGACGACTGCATCGAGGCTGAGAACGGCACACAGGCAATTGAAAAGTTTAAATCAGAGGCGCCAGACCTGATATTACTCGACGTGGTAATGCCAGATATGAGTGGCTTTGATGTTGTACCACAATTGCGTAAGCATGCCTCAGAAGAATACCTTCCCATTCTTTTTATTACTGCACTGGAAGACAAGGCCAGCTTGGTTAAGTGTTTAGAGGTTGGCGGCAATGATTTTGCGACTAAACCTTTCGACAAACACATACTTGTTGCCAAGATTCGAGCGCACTTAAAAATCAGAGCATTAAGCCTTCGTATTGAGCAGCAAAACAAAGCCTTATTATTGTTTAACCAGCGGGTAGCTCGCGAACACGCTATCGTCGAGCATATCTTTAGCAATGCAATTGTAAACGACCCTCAAGTACTGTCTTATTTTGACTATTACATTAAACCTGCAGAAAGTTTCAATGGTGATGTCTTTTTATGTGAGAAAAACCCAAATGGCGGCGTTTACTTTGCGGTTGGAGACTTTACCGGTCACGGTTTAGCATCGGCGGTAGGCGCATTGCCAGTCACCAGAGCCTTTCAGGAAATGTCTCAGCAGGGCGTCACCGTGTCTGAAATTGCCAGAGAGCTCAATACTATCTTACTTAAGTTTCTTCCTCACGACATGTTTATGGCGGCAGTCATCGGGGAGATTGATTCGACAGGCTCTCATATTACGTTGTGGCAAGGCGGTATGCCGGCCGTACTCACCGCGGGTAAAATGGCCTCAGGGTTGCGTCAGCGTCCTTCACGGCATATGGCTCTGGGGATCCTCGATGATGAGGAATTCGACACGGCCTGTGACACCGTTCACTTATCTCACGGTGAGCAGCTTATTATTGTAAGCGACGGATTAATAGAAGTGTTTGATAGTAACAACGATATGCTCATGGAAGATGGAATCAGCGATATTATCAAGGATAAGCTATCGAACAGTGAAACCATTACGGCACAATCGCTGTACGAGAAGGCCTTGCAGTTCAATGTAAGCAATTCATTTGATGATGATGTTTCTGCTATTATCTTTTCTTCAAAACCAATTCAACTTTTACCAACAGTGAAAAGTCAATTTGGTTTGCCTTCTTCACATGAAGTAGCCCTTACTGCTGAGTTGTTAAAGCAGCCAGACATTTTGCAACGCGTTTTGCAGATAGCAGGGCAGTGTGAGGGCGTTCAAAGCATCCGCTCAGTCTTGTACACTGTGCTTTCAGAATTATTTAACAATGCACTAGAGCACGGTGTGTTAAAACTCGATTCAGAGATGAAAAGTACCACTGAAGGTTTTCATTCCTACTATGAACTGCGAGAAGCATCGCTAAAAGAGCTCAGCGACGCAAGTATCACCATTAGAATTGAGTCTTTGCCTAACGAACAGAAAATACAAGTGTCAGTGCTCGATAGTGGTGACGGTTTTAGTTTGGATAGTCTTGAAAATGTGACTAACGATGAGTCTTTTGGTCGAGGGCTAGCAATGGTGCATGCGTTGTGTGAACAGGTTCGATTTGAAGAAGGAGGTCGAAAGGTAATAGTTACCCTTAGCACCAATCCTCGTTAGCGCTAATTTTAGGTCACTAAACGATAACTCCTTTCGTTATTATCTGCTTAAGGTTACAAAGTAAATAACGCACAAGGCGCTAACGCTAAAGGAGCTAAAATGCTAAAACAATTTTTAACCTTGTTTGAAGATGCAAAAAAACAGCAAAAGCCGACTTATTCTTATGAGCTTGCCACGGCCGCGTTACTCAGTGAAATAGTGAATGCCGATAACGAAGTTACCGAAGAAGAGCGTAAGGCATATCAATATCAACTCAAAAAACATGTGAATATTGATGACGATGCACTGGCCCTTTTACTAGAAGAAGGGAATGAGACGTCTGAAAATGCCATTGATGTTGTTCAGTTCACAAAAGTTGTTAATGCGCACTGCGGTAGTGAAGAAAAAGCTAATATCATTCGTAGCCTTTGGGCGATTGCCTATGCAGACAGCACCCTAGCACCGCTTGAGGAAAGTACCATAAGGCAAATTGCAGATTTACTTTATGTACCTCACAGCCAATTTATCAAGACAAAATTGGATGTGAAGAGCGGACAAACTGACATATAGTCTCAGCCTTTTCGTTGATGTTCATATTAAAGCGTCGTTAAAAAGAGTTGTTATTTACTCTCCTTCACATATTATTTTACGCCTTTAGCGGGTAAACTCGTTTGCTGTCTTTTACGTTACTATTTCGTCGAACAAGGTTGTGTTGGTGTTTAAATCGATAAAAATAACCATGGGTATTGTGATAGCAATATCGATGTGTGCCCTTGCTATAGCGGTGTTTGTGATCAATAAAGTTGAGCACAACGCGCTAATGAAGCAAGTGGTAGAAAGCAACACCAGTGCAATCAGTAATAGTTTAGCGTCGCAATTGAGTGTGCTCGCAGACACGGGCTCAGATAATGTAGACAGGTACGAGTTAATATTTAAATCGGTGCGAGAACACAATTACCTCATATCGGCAACGCTTTACGATATCAATTATAAAGCGATTACGTCTGTAGCATTGAGAAAAGAGTCTGATTATGGCTCAGCAATTCCCTCTTCACCCCGCGACATTCCCTACGGCGTAACCCTGCATTCCAACGATGTTATTACTACTCATAATCTCGTAGGTACAAGTACTTACCCCCTTGGACACGTTGTTATTCATGCTGACGCTAAAGCTGCCATACCTGAGCAAAGTGCAAGAACGTTGGTACGTCAATTCTTCCTTATTCTGGTCATAGGATTGCTCTGCGTGGGTATTTGTCTGTTGGTGACCCATCGTCTTATTACACCATTATTTGAATTAAAGCGGTTCACTCAGGACCTTTTTGAAACAAAAGATTATGCACTGCGAAGCTCAATTTCCTCACAAAACGAATTTGGACAGTTAGGCTCAAATATAAATAGTTTGCTTGATACCATCGAAGTAGAGCTATTGATAAATTTTGAACAGAAACAAACCCTGTTCGACCAGCAAGAGACTATGGCCCGGCTCGCCAATTACGATAGTTTAACAGGGCTACCGAACAGACAATATGTGCTCGATAATCTCAGGCTCGAATTAGCGCGAGCCAAGCGAAACGACGAAGACATGATGCTGCTGTTTTTCGACTTAGATGGGTTTAAAGGAATAAACGATTCATTAGGTCATGAGACCGGCGATTTAATTTTGATTGAAGTTGCCGATAGAGTGCAGCGTCTTTTGCGAAACGATGATTTATTTGCCCGTTTAGGTGGTGATGAGTTTATCGTTCTTCCCGATAGAGAGGTGAACGACTACGCTGCTGAGCAGTTAGCGATACGTTTATTGTCTGCATTTGATGAGCCATTTGAGATGCAAGGTCTTTCTCTGACAGTAGGAATAAGCGTTGGTGTTGCAAAAGCAAGCGATGCGAATTTTGAACTCAGCGACTTGATGAGTAACGCCGATCTAGCAATGTACAGATCGAAGGCGAGAGGGCGAGGAAGCTATACACTCTTTACACCAGATATGGTTGAGTCACACAAGCGCAAGCTTCAGATTGCAAATGGCATTGAGCAAGGACTACGCGAAGACGAATTTATTGTTTATTATCAGGTGAAAGTTGATAACTACGGTCATGTTATTGGCGCTGAAGCCCTCATACGTTGGCAGCATCCGGAATTTGGGCTTGTAATGCCCAATGAATTTATTCCTATTGCTGAGCAGGGCGGCAAGATTACCGCTATTACTCAGTGGATAATCAAACGTGTGTGTATAGACCTTCCTGACATTAAACATTGGGCGCCACAAAACTTCAAAGTGTCGGTGAATTTATCGGGACACGATCTCAGAAACGCACAGCTTTTTGACTACATATACAACACATTAAACGTTTACGACGTTAATCCTGAAAACATGGAGTTTGAGGTAACAGAGAGTGCTTATCTCGAAAACTTCCAACTCTCTAATAAGTTCTTCAGACGAATGAGTAATATGGGTTGTTCCATTGCCTTAGATGATTTTGGTACGGGCTATTCATCACTGAGTTACCTTACTCAGATAACTATCGACACGCTAAAAGTGGATAGACAGTTTGTGATGGAGCTTCAAACCTCTGAGCGCAGCAGGCTAGTAACCGGCGCTATTATTGATTTAGCAAAACGTCTATCGCTGACAGTATGCGCTGAAGGAATAGAGACCTATGAGCAGTGGGACTATTTACGTCAGCACGGCTGCGATAACGTTCAAGGCTTTATGTTCAGTAAACCCGTTCCTTTAAAAACGCTACTCAGTCTGGCGCCATTTTATGACGAAAAGCAATTTAAGTCGTAAAGGTTACATATAAAAGTGTTTCTAATCAGCAACACATAGCCGTGCGGCTATTTCTTTGCATTAATCCAAGCTTCTGATATTAAAGTATATTTTCTTTTTTCTATAATGTGGCGCGAATCTGGCTATATCTAACCAAGTACTGGTTAGGTAACTATGTCAGTACTTATGTAGGTTCTCATTTTAGTACTGGTGCATGTACTACAGTGGGACAAGTGCAAACGTCGAGATAGGCTCTAACATGGCTTTTGGTTCTATCCAACGTTAGCGAATTAGACTCATAGTAAGTATGCGACGTCTTACAACATGCCATAGACGCACATATTAGCGCAACCTACTGAGTTGACAGGATGCACCTGCTATCTATTGCGAGGGATTCAGAATGAAGATTTCAGGTAGAAAAATATTTACGTTGTCAGCAGTTGTGATGTTGCAGGTTTTTTTTGTAGCGTCGGTAAGCGCAAGCCCGGCCAACACGCTGATGCAAAAGCTTGATAAAGATAAGGACGGTTTTATTTCGCTTAAAGAAGCTGTCCAACACATCGAATTATTGCGAAATTTTGGCTTAATCGATGATAATGAAGATGGCAAGCTCACGGAAAATGAGTTAGCAAAAAGTAAGCTTACGCCTAAGGCAAATGATGCGAATAATAGTGTTACCGCGGCGCTAAAGCAGTAGCAAGTGCAGTAGTAAAATCACCAAGAAATAGTAATATCCGTGAATATTAATTTACGCTGATATCAACATTAGCTGTAACAAAGCAGCAGAAAAATGAAGAGGATAGGGTTCTGGTTAAAAAGTTTTCCTTAAGCGAACGGATAGTTCAGCTAGGTTCTCTGAGGCAGTTAACATTAGGTAGTTTTGTGTTAGCCCTAATTCCTCTTATTGCCCTGCTGTGGCAAAGCCAGAGCGATTTAGCCAAAGTTGGCCAAATGACAACGTTGGAAACCCGCTTTGTCGTTGAAATTGTGGGTGATGTTCAGCAACTTGATAACGCCGTAGTGGATGTTGAACGAAGTATTCGACAATATTCTGTACTGAAAAGTGAGAGAGTGGCGGCCATCTCAGACAATGCGTTAGAGCAATTTGCACTGGCGGCAGATAATCTGTGCCAAGGTCTTGGCACTAGCGAAGTGTGTAGCTTTTTGACAACACAAATAGACCAACTGGCAGACTATCGAAACATTGAAGATCAGTTATTGCTAAATGCTTATCTCGCGACTATCAAAGATAGCGTTAAACAGCTGAGAAAAGATGTTGAACGGGTCATCACCGAGCGAGTGGCACTGCAGCAGAGCGACCTGAACGCGATGCAGGCAAAGCAAGCTTGGTCTACTGCTATGCTGGTAAGTGTTTCTTTAATGCTGATATTGTTAGGCAGTCAGCTTATTGTTAACCCCGTCAATAACCTCAAAAAAATAATTCGTATACTGGCCCACAGCAAAGGCGAATTGCCACCCCTAACTCGCCATGCGCCCAAAGAATTACTTGATGTAGAGAAAGATTTGCACTGGCTGTATGACCGCCTTCAGCAACTTGAGCATATTCGAACGGCTTTGTTGCGCCATGCAGCCCACGAATTAAAGACGCCCTTAGCCAGTATTAAGGAAGGTTGCAGTCTGTTATCTGAAAATGTGGTTGGCGATCTAAACGATAACCAGCGAGAAGTATTGTCTTTGCTAAGTGGAAGCACTCAACGGCTCAACACTTTGGTTGAAAAACTATTAGACTACAATTTGTTACTGCAGCAGGCTCAGCCCAAATTGGTGCTTTACAAGCCGCAGACGCTGATAGATGAGTGCATTGAAGACTATGCACTCGCTATTCAAAACAGAGAAGTTGTCGTTGATGTGCAGGTTGATGAGGCTCTTCTCGATGAAGAGCTCTTCCGTCGTGTACTGGATAATTTAGTGTCAAATGCGGTAGCGCATGGTGCTGTCGGCAGGCCTATTTTCGTCAAGGTTTACATGAGCAAAAGCACGGGAGAGAGCACTGAAGAAGATATGCTTATTCTTGATGTAGCCAACCACGGCAAGCCAATTTCCCCTGAATCAGTCACAACCCTGTTTGAACCTTTCATTCGAGGCAGTGAACCTCGCAATGATAACGTCATCGGAACGGGCTTAGGGTTATCGATTGTTGCAGATTGCGCGCGACTTATGCATGGCGATGTTCAAGTGGTAGAGGTAGACTATGCGGATGTCTGCTTTCGGGTTTCCCTCTCGCAAAAATGAAAGTGCAGCATTTAAGGTACAGCATAGAATACCCTGTACTTGAAACGCAGCACTTAAAGCCCAAAGCAGAAAGCACATAAAATAAAAAGCACGCACCGTTAAAAGCGTGCAGCAGAAGCATTGCGCAACAGGAAAAGTAAAATGAGATTAAGTTGTTTTTTTATTGCCGTATTTTTTTTAGTAGGTTGCGAAAGTCTGACAGATGTCAGTAAGGAAGCGTCTGACGAGTCCTCGGCGAACACCAAGACGGCCCTTGGTAGTGCTTTTTGTTTTTATGAAAACCCACCGGAAGATTTTTTACATAATTGTGATGCGAAGCATTGGATAGAACTTTGGGTTGATGCGTCTGATCAGCCATGGTCGATGCGCCAGCAAACCTTAGCCACGTTAACAAACAGTGACTACGACCGTTTACACGCTTATATTCTCACGCTTATGAACGACACCCCCTACCAGAATAAACTGCGAGCGCAGCTAGCGTTCAATGAAATATCTCCGCGCTTTACAGAGCAGAGCCGGAAGGTTATTGACGTTATTGCAGGAGCTCAAAATAATCAATTAATGCAATTTGAGTCTGCGCTGGTGGTGTTGGAAAAAGAAAACACCTCTCGCGGTGAAAAGCTCATAACACTGCAAAACGAGATAGATAGCTTACGTAAGAAACTTGAAGAATTATTACAAATAGAAGCGACATTGATGGATAAAAATAGGAGTACGCAACAATGAGTGAAAAGGCGAATAACAATCCTGACTTATTGTTGGTTGATGACGATAAAAGCCTACTTCGCTTGCTAACCATTCGCCTTGAAGGTGAAGGGTATAACGTCACTGCAGTGGAAGATGGACAAAGCGCACTTAAAAAACTACAGGGCAATAGTTTCGACGTTGTGCTGAGCGATTTAAGAATGCCAGGTTTAGACGGCTTAAGCTTATTTGAAGAGATTATGGGCATTAGACAGGATATTCCCGTTATCTTAATGACGGCCCATGGCACCATTGCCGATGCTATTGAGGCTACTCAGCGCGGCGTGTTTGGTTTTCTACCTAAGCCTGTAGAGCACGAAGAGCTTCGCGCTCTATTGCAAAAAGCACTCAACCAATCACAGGCGGTTAAGCCAGGAGATTGGGCAAAAGAAATAATCACGCGCTCGCCGGAAATGCTGAATGTGCTTGATCAAGCGTTTCGCATTGCGCAGCGCGAAGTGTCGGTATTAATTAGCGGTGCCAGCGGAACGGGTAAAGAGCTTCTCGCTAATGCTATACATAAAGCGAGTAACCGCCGCGACAAGCCATTTGTTGCTATAAACTGTGGCGCGTTGCCTGAAAACCTTCTTGAGTCTGAGCTGTTTGGTCATGCAAAAGGCGCGTTCACTGGCGCAGTCACTGCCCATGCAGGTCTTTTCAAAGAGGCTGATGGCGGTACGCTGTTTTTAGATGAGATTGGTGATATGCCAATGACGCTTCAAGTTAAATTGCTGCGTGCATTGCAAGAGCGTCAGATTCGCCCCGTTGGCAGCAGTAAACAAGTCGATATTGATGTTCGAATAATATCTGCGACCCATAAAGATTTGCATAAAGAAATGGAAGCGGGAACATTTAGAGAAGATCTCTATTACCGCCTCAATGTGGTTAATTTAAAATTACCGTCACTGAAGTCCCGCAGCGAAGATATTCCGCTGCTTGCGCGCTCTTTATTGCAACAAAGCGCTCAGCGTCATGGTGTTGACGTAAGCCAGTTCTCAGATGATGCTATGCAGCAGTTAGTTACGTCTTCTTGGCCGGGCAATGTGCGACAGTTGGTGAATGTTGTTGAGCAGTGTGTGGCGTTAACGCAAACACCGGTGGTGCCCTTACACCTCGTAGAACAAGCCTTATCTGCCACAAAGCAGAGCTGGCCTACGCTGACCGAAGCGCGAGACGCCTTCGAACAACAGTACTTGTTTAAGCTGCTTAAAATGACCGACGGCAACGTTACTCGAGCTGCAGATTTAGCGGGAAGAAATCGCACCGATATGCATAAGTTAATGAAAAAGCATGAATTGGACGCTGCTGACTTTCGTTAAAGAAGCGTTGTGAAATGAGAGCCCCATGGCTTGGGACTAAAATCATCTGGGGCTAAATCGGCTGGAGAAAAATCGCGTGGGGCAAAATAGCCCCATGCGATGTATTAATATCTTGAAACCCCTTAGTCTTTGTCGCTTTCTCTCAAGATAGACTCAGCTTGAAGACCAAAGTGACGCAGCATGGCAATATCAACGTCTTCGAACTGCCTGGGGGAATCATGAATAACGCAAAGGGTGCCTAGCTCGTAACCATCTGTAGAGCGCAAGATAATACCAGCGTAAGCGCGGATGAATGGCTCTCCTTTAACCAATGGGTTGTTCGCAAATCTGTCATCCTCATGCGCATCAGGCACAATAAGGTATTCCTCTTCCGCAATGGCATAGGTACAAAACGAGACATTTCGCGGTGTTTCGGTAACATCTAAGCATTGGCGAGATTTAAACCACTGTCTATCATCTGCGATTAAGCTCACCAAGCAAATTTTGCACTTGAAGAATTCCTGCACATTCTTTGTGATCGCATCTAACCTTTCATCTGGTGGTGTATCCAGAATATCCAATTTATAAAGCGCTTTAAGTCGTTCTTCTTCGTGAGAAAGTTGTGGGTGTACGTCAGTCATAATTACAATATTTACCGGTAACATTTTTGTGTGGCTACACGCAAAAAGTGTGAAAAATCAGAGCTAGGCTTGTGCATAAAGATATGGCAGGGGTCATCGATTATGAATCAACGTTTCACGCTCTGGTTAGGAAAATTATGGAAGCCTATGAAGACGTCAAAGTATACATGGCTATGTTCAAAGACGCTATTTACTGTTTTTATTTTCCTCTTTATTTCTCTTCTATTTTCATAGGCGACGGTTGAGCCAACGGTCAGTGGAATAATCGAGAAGTATGAATATTCATACTATGCGAAAGAATAAGATACACAGGTACGACCACTTGATAAAATACACTGGTAACGTAACGATTATTGGTGGAGTCAATCATGCGTAAGATATCAGTAGTAATTAGCCTTTTATTGTTGGTGTGTAATGTGGCCAGCGCTAACCTCATTTTGAATGGCAGCTTTGAAAACAACGATATTAAAAGCAACAGTTGGAAAGCCTTTTCCGCGGGCTCTGTGGATGGATGGAGCGGCACTAATATGGAGCTATGGGATAATTTTCAAAATTTAAATGCTTTTGATGGTAGTCAATATGCAGAGCTAAATGCGAATGGGAACGGCGGTGAATACTCAATCCTTCAAACGTTTACCTCGAGCAAAGGAGCTACATATGACTTATCGTTTGCCTACGCTGCTCGCCGTAATGTCGACAGTTTTAAGCTCGAAATATTCAGTGGCGACAATGACTCTAATTTGTTGTTTAGCCAAGTTTTCAATGACCATAAAATTAAAAGCTGGAATGAATTTTACGGGCAATTTATTGCAGATTCAGTCTCTACAACCATTCGTTTTTCAACGATAAATAAAGGAACGCTTGGCAATTTCTTAGATAATATTGTTGTCAATCAAGCATCAGCGACAGCGGGTATTTCGAGTGTTTCTGTATCAGAGCCGATGAGTTTAGCCGTCTTGTCACTTTCTATTGTTGTTTTAATGAGAAGAAAGAAACGTAAATAATCTCGTTTTTTACTCAAATCTTTAAAGACCGTCAAAACTGACTTCGTTAGTTTGGCGGTTTTTTATGAGTTAAAGAAAGCTGAACGAGCAGTATTTATCAAAGCAGCATTTATAGAAAAAAAGCGACCTCATCAGGGGGATGCAAAGTTCACTGAATACCAATTTTCTTGCTGACTTCTCCACCCTAAAACAAATTATCCTGAAGAGGATTTTTTGTCATGGAGAGAGTCGGTAGAGAATAATCTGGATAGGCCTCGTTATATAAACTGATAAACAAAGACGCTAACCACGGCGCATCTTTATTATCTGGTCGGTGGCAGAAGAAGTAGGGAGACCTGCCTTCAACACGCCACTGATGAATCTTACTTACCCATGGACTAAGGCACGCGATATTGTCTGCTTCGTTATCGTTACCCACAAAGCGCACTACGGGCTTTTGGCCGGTAGCAATTACATTCACTGGCACTTTGGGCTTCTTACCTCTTACTTCGTTAACTATTTCACTGGTGATAGGTCCTGTGAACAGGGCTCTAGTATCCATAATGATGCGGTTTGCCTTGTGTTTAATCAGCAGTTGATTAAATGCTGTTTCAGCATCTGACTTAGCAAAAAACTGCCTATGTCGCACTTCTACAGCTACATCCATAGAGGCGGGAATGTGATTTAAAAATGCATCTAGCACAGCCAATTTGTCAGGACCAAAGCTAGCAGGTAGTTGAACCATCATCACGCCGAGCTTGTGCTTGAGAGGCGCGAGCAGTGACAACTGTTGCCGTATTTCATCTTCACAATGCTGTAATTGATTTACATGGGTGATTTGCTGGTTGAATTTGAAAGCAAAGGAGAAGTGTGAGGGCACGGAATCTGCCCAGCGCGCTACCGCATCTGCATCGGGAAGGGAATAGAAAGTGGTATTACCCTCAACGGAATTACATTCATTGGCGTAATGGATAAGCTGGCTTTGTGCCTTGGGAAATGAGGCAAACCATGAATTTGGCCAATGGCTGTGCTGCCACATGGGCAACCCAATGAATACAGGCGGTAAGTTTTGCTGGGCGTTAGCCATATTCGTTGCGGTATTGTTCATATTTGTCATTGGGCTTTACGACGCATTTGTTTATACTATGCGACCTTAAATCTAATACATTAAACGTGATGGCTTCTGTGGAGCTTCTTTACTAACAAACGTGCTTATAACTCCCTCGTGCTGCTAATTCGTATATGATTTTACGAATTAGCAAAAGAGGCGTCAGTGTAGAGCATTAGTTCAGGGCCATAAAGTACGCAAATCATCACGTTAAGCAAGAAAATTATCAGGGGTCAACGACCATGCGCACAGATTACTGTGGGAACATCGATTCAACTTACATTGGGCAAGAAGTCACACTTTGTGGCTGGGTTAACAAACGTCGTGACTTAGGTGGCGTAATCTTTATCGACCTTCGCGACAGAGAAGGGATTGTACAGGTTGTTTTCGACCCTGATTTACCTGATGTACTTTCTGTTGCTAACACCCTTCGCGGTGAGTTTTGTGTAAAGCTAACCGGTAAAGTTCGCGCTCGTCCAGAAGGACAGATTAATAAAGAAATGCGCACAGGTGGAATTGAGATATTAGGCACGGGCCTTGAGGTTATCAACAAATCTGACGTGCTTCCTCTAGACTGGAATCAAGAAAACTCTGAAGAGCAGCGCCTGCGCTACCGTTACCTCGACTTACGTCGCCCGGTAATGAGCCAGCGTTTACAGTTCAGAGCAAAAGTAACCGGCGCGGTTCGCCGCTTCTTGGAAGAAGAGGGTTTTTTAGACATCGAAACGCCTATTCTTACAAAGGCGACACCAGAAGGCGCGCGAGACTATTTGGTGCCAAGTCGTACGCACAAAGGTGAGTTTTTCGCACTACCTCAATCGCCTCAGCTGTTTAAACAATTGCTAATGATGTCGGGCATGGACCGCTATTACCAAATAGTGAAGTGTTTCAGAGACGAAGATTTACGTGCCGACCGTCAGCCAGAATTCACTCAAATCGATATCGAAACGACGTTCCTCGATGCGCAAAGCGTGATGGGTATTACCGAGCGTATGATCCGCGACTTGTTCAACAAGATGCTAGATGTAGACCTTGGCGATTTCCCTCAAATGACTTACGCAGAAGCGATGAAGCGCTTTGGAAGTGATAAGCCTGACTTGCGTAATCCACTTGAGCTTACTGACGTTGCCGATTTGCTTGAAAAAGTTGAGTTTAAAGTATTCAGTGGGCCTGCTAACGACCCGAAAGGCCGTGTAAGCGCCATTCGCGTGCCTGGCGGTGCAAAGCTTTCCCGTAAGCAAATAGACGAATACACCAAGTTTGTTGGTATTTACGGTGCAAAAGGCCTGGCGTGGGTTAAAGTGAACGAGCTTTCTCCTGGTCAAGAAGGCCTGCAGTCGCCAGTGCTTAAGTTCTTAAGCGAAGATGTGACCGATGCTATTATTCAGCGCACAGGTGCTCAAGCGGGTGACATTCTTTTATTCGGTGCGGATGATTACACCGTAGTGACAGAGGCCATGGGCGCACTTCGTCTAAAACTAGGTGAAGACTTTGAATTGCTAGAGGGTGAATGGAAGCCACTGTGGGTTGTTGATTTCCCTATGTTTGAGGAATTCGATGGTCAGCTTCACGCTATTCACCATCCATTCACTGCACCACGTGGGCTGACACCAGAAGAGTTGAAAGCCAATCCGGTTGGCGCATTGTCTGATGCCTACGACATGGTGCTTAACGGCGTTGAATTAGGCGGTGGCTCGGTTCGTATTCACGATGAGAATATGCAGTCTACCGTGTTCAATATTTTAGGAATAGACGACGAAGAAGCGAAAAATAAATTTGGTTTCTTGCTCGATGCCCTTCGTTTTGGTGCTCCGCCTCACGCAGGTTTAGCATTTGGTTTAGATCGCCTTGTCATGTTGATGACTGGGGCTACTTCTATTCGGGATGTGATGGCGTTTCCTAAAACCACCACTGCGGCTTGCCCACTCACATCGGCACCAAGCCCAGCTAACCCGCAGCAGCTTGAAGATTTGGCCATTGCGACGGTGAAGAAGCAATCTTAATTTATGGCCTATAAAAAGCCAGAATCAGCGCTGGTGGTGTTGTTCGATGAACACCACCGAGTGCTGTTATTGCAAAGAATGGATGATGCGTCTTTTTGGCAATCTGTCACTGGCGCATTAGAAGACGGCGAAATGCCCATTGAAACAGCCTATCGAGAGGTGGCTGAAGAAACCGGTATTGATGCCAAAGCCTTAGGTTTGTCCATCACCAACCACGACAAGCAAAACCAATACGTTATTCGCGAGCGATGGCGTCATCGTTACCCTCCGGGTACCCTTCACAATACTGAGCATGTATTTTCTCTTCAAGTGAGTAGTAAAACACCGATAACGCTTACCGAGCATCTTCAATACGAATGGGTGTCAAAAGATGAGGCGTTAGCACGCTTGTGGTCTCCTTCAAACAAAGAGGCGGTATCTTTGTTTGTACCGAGTAAGGCTTAATGGTTATACTGGGTATAGATCCAGGTTCTAGGATCACAGGCTACGGTTTAATAGCGCGAAAGCAGGGTAAGCTGGTATATGTGGCGAGCGGTTGCATTCGAGTAGGCACTACCGATTTACCTTCTCGTTTGGCAAATATTTTTACCGGCGTGAGCGACATCATTCGCCAATATAACCCATCACAGTTTGCTATCGAGCAAGTGTTTATGGCTAAAAATCCAGACTCTGCGTTAAAGCTAGGTCAGGCAAGGGGAGCTGCAATAGTGGCAGCAACCCAATTTCAGCTTCCTGTTGCCGAGTATAGTGCAAGACAAATTAAACAGGCAGTTGTGGGTAAAGGTAACGCTGATAAAACACAAGTTCAGCATATGGTGAAGCACCTACTGAACTTAAGCGGGACCCCTCAGGCCGATGCGGCAGATGCGCTTGCTGTGGCACTTTGCCATGCCAATACCGAACAAAGCCTTATCAATATGGCAGGCCAAGCACGGAAAACCGTTCGCGGTCGTTTGCGTTAATTTCCTAGAACCAATCCTTTTTAAGCATTCAAGCGCGCACAAAGAGAATATAAATGATTGGACGAATTCGCGGTACGTTGGCTGAAAAGCAGCCACCAGAAATTCTTGTAGATGTGGCCGGTGTAGGTTACGAAATACACATGCCTATGACGAGCTTTTACCAACTGCCTGCAGTAGGCGATGAAGTTGTGGTTTACACGCACTTTGTGGTTCGCGAGGATGCTCAGTTGCTGTTTGGTTTTGCCGATAAGTTAGAGCGCGGATTATTTCGAGAGCTGATAAAAGCAAATGGTGTTGGACCAAAACTCGGTTTGGCTATTTTATCGGGAATGTCGGCGCCACAGTTTCTGTCAAGCGTGCAAAATGAAGACGTTTCTGCGTTAGTCAGCTTACCGGGTATTGGCAAAAAAACCGCAGAGCGTTTAGTGGTTGAACTTAAAGACCGACTGGCCAAGTTTGGAAAAATGCAAAGTGTGGCTGTTCCCGCACCAAGCAGTGACCTGCTTTCTGGTAGTACCTTTGTTGCTGTAAACAGTGCACGAGAAGAAGCGCAAAGCGCACTCATTGCATTGGGTTATAAACCAGCGCAAGCCAGTAAGTTGGTGGATAGCGTTTACAAAGACGGTATGGAAAGTGAATCCCTGATACGCGAAGCGCTAAAAGCGGCCCTGTAATAACGGTGCGGTATAAAAAATACTGCAGCCATTTTATTAAAAAGTAGACGAACCATGATAGAAGCCGACAGACTGATAACGCCGGACGCCAGCACTGAAGATGAAGTAATAGATCGCGCTATTCGTCCAAAGATGTTGGATGACTATACGGGACAACCTCACGTTTGTGAGCAGATGGAAATTTTCATTCAGGCCGCACGCAATCGAGAAGACGCCCTTGATCACCTTCTTATATTTGGTCCCCCAGGACTGGGTAAAACAACCCTAGCGAACATTGTTGCGAATGAAATGGGCGTTAATATTAAAACCACGTCTGGGCCGGTATTAGAAAAAGCGGGTGATTTAGCCGCACTTTTGACTAACCTTGAAAAAAACGACGTTCTTTTTATTGATGAAATACATCGCTTGAGCCCCGTAGTGGAAGAAATCCTCTACCCTGCAATGGAAGATTATCAGCTCGATATTATGATAGGCGAGGGACCGGCTGCTCGTTCGATAAAGCTCGACCTGCCTCCGTTTACGCTGGTAGGTGCAACAACCCGTGCTGGCTCACTGACGTCTCCGCTACGAGATCGTTTTGGTATCGTACAGCGCCTTGAGTTTTATTCAGTGAAAGACCTAACGTCTATTGTGTCTAGAAGCGCTAGCTACCTGAATTTATCAATGACCGAAGAGGGTTCTAGAGAAATAGCCTGTCGAGCTAGAGGCACGCCTCGTATTGCCAATCGTCTATTACGACGAGTGCGAGACTATGCAGAAATAAAGTCTGATGGCACCGTTGGCGCTGACACAGCGGCAAAAGCCCTTGATATGCTCGATGTGGACAAGGAGGGGTTTGACTATATGGACAGAAAATTGCTTTCGGCCATTATAGAAAAATTCGATGGCGGTCCTGTGGGCTTAGATAATCTCGCCGCAGCTATCGGAGAAGAGAAAGAAACCATCGAAGATGTCATTGAACCCTTCCTTATTCAGCAGGGCTTTTTGCAGCGAACGCCGAGAGGTCGTATAGCGTCTCAGCGTGCCTACCTTCATTTTGGGTTTACCCCTGCGAGTTAGTATTTCTACTTAAACTGAGAGCCTTGGTAAATCCAAGGCAAAAAAAAGCCCGCTCATAGAGCGGGCTAAAACAACAAGTGTTGAAGGAAATAAATCCAGGGAACTCATGTCTAACAGGAGATTAACTCGTGCATGACCGTGCTAAGCACCATCACGCTCTGTGCGACTGATGCGATGCATTATAGAGACCTTCTAAAAATGCACAATTGAGTAAAATTATATTTTTGAGTTAGAAAAACTAATGCGTTAATTGAATGTTGCGCATTAGTTGTGAAAACATTAAGGCTCAGGCTTGATGCTGTCTTAAGGCTTGTTTTAAAATGTTGTTTATCGCAATTTAGCTACTATTAATCTGCCTTATAGATGAATTTATTTATTGTTTAGGGAATAGTTATGCATGAACATCAAATAAGAGTGTATTACGAAGATACGGATGCTGGCGGTATCGTGTATTACGCTAATTATCTTAAGTTTATGGAGAGGGCGCGTACTGAGTGGCTTAGAGGCCTAGGGTTTGAGCAAGACACTTTAATGGAACAATCCATCGCTTTTGTCGTCAAACGCGTTGAGATGCATAACTATGCGCCAGCGAGGTTCAATGAACTGTTGAGTATTGAGACTCGCGTTGTAGAATTAAAAGGCGCTAGTATGACGTTTCAACAAATCATAAATAATAACAACGGCATAAAATTAGTATCTGCGGATATTCAAGTTGCCTGTGTCGATTTAGCGGCTATGAAGCCAAAACGACTACCACGTACTTTGTTAGGGGAAATTTCGCGTGTCATCTGATCTCACATTTATCGGCTTGTTTTTACAAGCAAGTTTTATTGTTCAACTCGTAATGCTGTTGTTGCTAAGCGTCTCAGTAGCATCATGGACCTTTATCTTTCAGCGCAGTAAAGCCCTTAATGCGGCGCGTTCTGAAATGCGCCAATTTGAAGATAAATTCTGGTCTGGTGCCGATCTCAACAAGCTCTATCAAGAGTTATCATCAAGAGCCAGCCTTACCGGCATGAGCAGCATTTTTTGTTCAGGTTTTAAAGAGTTCGTGAGATTACGTAAATCCAATACCCCAACAAACGGCATTGTTGATGGCACTTACCGCGCTATGCGAGTGTCTATGTCTCGTCAGGTAGAAGAGCTTGAGAGTCGCCTACCGTTTTTAGCAACGGCAGGCTCTATCAGCCCATACATTGGCCTATTCGGTACGGTGTGGGGAATTATGAATGCGTTTATCGCACTAGGTGAAGTACAGCAAGCCACCCTTGCGATGGTTGCGCCTGGAATAGCAGAAGCGCTTATCGCTACTGCTATTGGTTTATTTGCTGCAATTCCTGCGGTTATTGCTTACAACCGTTTCAGCCATCAAGTTGAAAAGTTGGAAAATAGCTACGGTAATTTCATGGAAGAATTCTCAGCAATTCTTCAGCGTCAGGCTGCTGCCCAAGCACATCAGGTTTAAGCGTTACTGCGGAGGTTGTTGCTATGTATGTGAGAAAACGCCGTAGGCCGGTATCAGAAATAAATGTAGTGCCTTACATCGACGTTATGTTGGTGCTGCTTATTATCTTTATGGTGACTGCCCCCCTCATTTCTCAGGGGGTAAAAGTGGATTTGCCGAAGGCAAGTGCAAACCCTATAGAGCAGGAGGATAACCCGCCTATTATCGCGTCGGTTGATGTGAAGGGGAGGTACTTCCTCAATGTGGGTGACGATCAAGAGTCGCCAATTAGTGAAGAAGAGCTTGGGGCTATAGTCAGTGCCCAATTGCAGAAGTCGCCAAACACGCCTGTGGTGGTGAAAGGTGACGGGCAGGTGGCTTATAACGAGGTTATTCAGCTAATGGTGTTACTGCAACAAGCAGGCGTCCCTTCGGTGGGTTTAATGACCGACCCTGTTGAGTAGGCGCAGCATGTCTAACCCTACTAAACCGAATAGTCCCTCAAATAGCAGGCAAGCTAGCGCTAACAATCCGTCTCAAAGCAGTTCGCCGGGCGGTGCTGACAGCTTCACGAATAGCCGCAGCGCGAGAGCACCTTCAAAACCCAATGATAAGCAGGGGCTTTATAAGTCCCTAGCGCTTCACTCCGTGGTTGCCATGGTGTTGCTAATAAGCGTCAGTTTCTCTCCCGATCCTCTGCCTAGCCTACCGAGTAATGCACCCACAATAGAAGCAACATTTATTGATGCGCAGGCTATTGCGGATAAAAAACGAGTAGAAGCTCAGGCGCAGGCACAAGCTCGCGCTGAAGAAGCTGAAAAGCAGCGTCAAGCCGCAGCCGCAGCTGAGCAAAAACGACAGCAAGCCCTTGCAAACAAAAGAGCGAGGGAAAAGCGAGAAGCCGAAGCTGCAGAGGTTAAGAGACAAAAAGAACTAGAGCGATTAGCGGCGCAAAAGGAAAAAGAACGTAAAGCGCGAGAGGCAAAAGCGAAAGAAGATGCAATAAAAAAACAAAAAGAAGCTGCTGAACAAGCAGAAATGGAAAGAATTATGCAAGAGCAACTTGCTCAAGAGCGCGCTGCACAGCAACAAAGGCGTCAAAAACAAGTTCTCACGGAAGTTGAGCGATATACAGCATTGATACAGCAAACCATAAAACGGAATTTGTACTCAGATGATAGTTTTGACGGGAAAGTGTGTAGACTGAATATCCGGCTAGCGACAACGGGTTTTGTGACCAGTATTCGGGTTTTAGATGGCAATGACGCACTGTGTCGGGCGGCAGAAAGTGCAGTTCGACGTGCAGACAAGCTTCCGGTGTCTGATGCCCCCGACGTTTACGAGCAGTTAAAAGATATAACTTTAAAAGTGGAATTATAGCGGTATGAAAAAACTAGGTTTATGGATAGCAATGATTTCCCTAGCGGTGAGTGCAAATGCATTTGCCTCTCTGGAGATTGTCATTACCGAAGGGGTGGATAGTGCAAGGCCTATCGGTATTGTCCCTTTTAAGTGGAAAGGCGAAGGCGCACCTCCTGGGAACATTTCACAAGTTGTTCGCGCAGACTTAATGCGTAGCGGTAAGTTTAATCCTATCTCAGTAGATAGCATGCCCCAGTATCCAGAGACGGCAGAAGAGGTGAGTTACACTGCATGGGCAACACTTGGGGTTGATACCGTATTAGTAGGTAGCATTGAGCAGCAAACCGCTGATAAGTACATCGTGTCGTATCAACTGATCGATATTTTGAAAGGTCAGCTTGATGGCGGAAAAGCAAAAGTCTTAAAAGAGGGGACGTTGGTAACGAGCAATGAGCACGTTATTTTGGCGCGCCAAGCGTCGATAAGTGCGCGAGACTTCCGCCAATACGCCCACCGAGTCAGTGATATTGTGTATGAAAAGCTTACCGGTGTTCGAGGTGCATTCTTAACGAAAATAGCCTATGTGATCGTTCGCGATAGGGAAACCGTTAAAAAACCGTATCAATTAGTGATTGCTGATTATGATGGTGAGAACGAAATTAGGCTTCTTTCATCACCGGAGCCATTGATGTCGCCAGTATGGTCGCCAGATGGTGAGCGCTTAGCGTATGTGAGCTTCGAGAACAGAAGACCACAAATATTTATTCAAGATATATACACCAGTGAACGTACGCGTATTACTGATTTTCCTGGAATTAACAGTAGTCCGGCGTTTTCGCCAGACGGCAAACAACTTGCCATGGTGCTGTCAAAAGACGGGAATCCTGAGATTTACATCATGGATTTAGCGACGAAAAACTTACGTCGTATTACGCGCAACAGAGCGATTGACACAGAGCCGGCTTGGCTTCCGGACGGCAGTGGCTTAATTTTTAGCTCGGAACGGGGTGGTAAACCTCAGATATATAGCGTAAATTTAAATTCAAGGAAAGTAAGGCGAGTCACCTTTGTCGGTGAACAAAACCTTGGCGGAACTTTAACGCCTGACGGTAAACAAATGGTAGTAGTTAACCAAACAAATGGTAACTACCATATTGCCAAGCAAGCGCTAGACGAAGACTCTTTGCAAGTTCTTACTAGAACGTATTTAGATGAGTCGCCAAGTGTAGCGCCGAACGGAAGCATGATTATTTACAGTACCCTTCACGAGGGCAAGCAAGTGCTATCACTTGTCTCTCTAGACGGGCGCTTTAAAGCTAGGTTACCAGCAGCCAATGGGCAAGTGAAATCGCCAAGTTGGTCACCATTTTTGTTCTAACAATTTAACGACTAAACAATAAAATTAAGGATTAGTAGGATGCAAATGAATAAAGTGATGAAAAGCTTCATTATCGCCTTGCCAGTAGTGACAATGATGGCATGTTCGTCGGGACCTAGCGAAGAAGAGTTAGCGGCAGAACGCAACCGTATGGCACAAGAACAAGCTCAAGCAGAAACTGAAGCCCGTGAAGCGGAAGCTCAGCGTGTAGAAGCAGAAGCTGCTCAGCGTATGAAGCGCCAAGAAGAAATGGTTCAGCAAGAAATGGAAGCGCTCAAAAATGAGCAAACGGTATACTTCGATTTCGACCGCGCTAGCATTAAGCCAGAATTTCAACGTGTTTTAGACAAGCACGCAATGTTCTTAGTTAAAAACCCTAACATGAACGTTACTGTTGAAGGTCATACCGACAGTCGTGGTACGCCTGAATACAACATCGCACTTGGCGAGCGTCGTGCTCAGTCGGTAGAAACCTACCTACTAAACGCGGGTGTAAGTAGCAGCCAGGTAACGGTTGTTTCTTACGGCGAAGAAAAGCCTGCGGTAATGGGTTCAACTGAATATGCATTCGCGCAAAACCGTCGCGGAGTGGTTGTATACCGCTAATGGCAGCTTCAGTAAGAGACACCATTAAGTGGGGCGTTACGCTATGTGCCGCCCTCACAGCCTCTACTGGCTTCGCACAGGCACCTGTTGTTAATGCAAATGGCGGCAGCGAGCTTGAACAACGTATCGTTGTGCTAGAGCGTATTGTAAAAAGTCGAACTGAGATGCAGCATAGAATGCAAACTCAGCTAGATAATATGCAAAACGAGGTGGACCAGCTTCGCGGTGCAGTTGAGGTTAATACCAATGAACTTCAAAAAGTACTGGAACGCCAGCGAGAGCTCTATCTAGAAATAGATAAACGGGTAGAGGCCCTCAAGCAAAGTGGCGCGTTAACAAGCACGAGCTCCTCTGGTGCGGTAAGCACAGTGCCGGAATCGGCACCAGCATCGCCTGTGCAGGTTGGAGAAAGCGAAGCTTATGAGAGTGCTGTTAACCTCATATTGAAGTCGCGAGAGTACGACAAAGCGATACCTGCTTTCCAGTCTTTCATCGAGCGTTTTCCAAACAGTGAATATGCGCCAAATGCGCATTACTGGCTTGGGCAGCTGTTGTTTAACAAGCAACAGTGGAGCGATGCAAGCGAGCAATTCAATATTGTGGTCAATCGGTTCTCAAGTTCAACGAAGCGACCTGATGCGCTATTAAAACTTGGTGTTATTGCTGAGAGAAATGGTGACAACGCATCGGCACGTCAACTATTTTTGCAAGTAGTGAACGAACACCCCGATTCATCTGCTAAACGTTTAGCAGAATCAAGATTAAACAACTTGTAATAATTAAAGCCCCTTTAAAGGGGCTTTTTTATTCTACCATCTAAGTAATAAAACAAGTTTGTCACGGTTTAATAACAACTTTTTTATCGCATTGAAAATCGTAAATGTGAGATTTTTCAATTAAACATCCAGTGGCGCGGTACAAATACTCAGCTATTTGTTTTCATTTTGACCGCTTAGTCCTGTTTTAATGAAAATATCAAAATAAAAGGGCATTATGGGTTGCGTCAGATAAAAATCTGAGTATTATATGCCGCCGTTGCCTAGACACAGGCAACAACCGAAAAGATGGGTCGTTAGCTCAGTTGGTAGAGCAGTTGACTTTTAATCAATTGGTCGCTGGTTCGAATCCAGCACGACCCACCACTTCTTTTCAAGCTTCAAATGATGGGTCGTTAGCTCAGTTGGTAGAGCAGTTGACTTTTAATCAATTGGTCGCTGGTTCGAATCCAGCACGACCCACCATCATTTAAGCTGCTATACTGTATTTTTTCGTTAATACATTTTGTGTCATTGGATGGGTCGTTAGCTCAGTTGGTAGAGCAGTTGACTTTTAATCAATTGGTCGCTGGTTCGAATCCAGCACGACCCACCATCCCTTTCCTAGACTAATTAAACATTCCCGCGTTAGAATTCAAAACTCAGATATCTTTATCAAAACGCATCATCGTTTTAAGTACACTGCCACACATCCCTAGCTAAGTTTTAGCGCACGAATACAATATCAACTGCCGTCCTAATCGCTTCAGATGTAGGCTCTTCAAACATTCTTTATCGCAGATACTTTGATCTCACAATTTGCGTTCCTAGTATCGATTATTATGAGCAGTCTCATAAGCAGTTTTGCAGGTACTGTAGTAGCCATTTTGAAACATTCGCTACTCCCGCGATGAGTATCAGACGTTAATAGCCGACAGCTTACAACGTTAAGACCTTTTATTACGCTATTGTTGATCATGTAGTGTGTAATTTTTATGACACTTGGGTATAATCGCGACCCTTGTCGCAATTGAGATGTAGGTAAATGTCAGTAGCATTTCGTGTGGAGCAGGTGGATTACCCGTTCCCAGCAAAACCACAGCCATTATCAGAAGCACGTAAAGCCGAGTTAAAGGCAGAAATAAAAGCCTTACTTAAGGCGCGTAACGCCGTGCTTGTAGCCCATTACTACACCGACCACGAAATTCAGGCATTAGCTGAAGAAACGGGTGGTTGTGTTGCCGACTCTTTAGAAATGGCGAGATTTGGGCGTGACGCAGAAGAACAAACTCTGATTGTAGCTGGCGTTCGCTTTATGGGCGAAACGGCCAAAATACTCAGCCCTGAAAAAACAGTGCGCATGCCAACCCTAGAGGCAACGTGTTCATTGGACATTGGTTGTCCAGCAAAAGAATTCAGTGAGTTTTGCGACCAGCATCCTGATCACACTGTTGTTGTGTATGCCAACACCTCTGCTGCAGTGAAAGCGCGTGCCGACTGGGTAGTAACATCGAGTATTGCTTTAGAAATCGTAGAGCACCTCGACAGTCAGGGCAAAAAGATAATTTGGGGCCCAGACAGACATCTAGGTGCATACATTGCCAAGCAAACCGGTGCCGACATGCTAATGTGGCAGGGTGAGTGTATTGTTCACGATGAGTTTTCTTCACAAAAACTTGGTGACATGAAAGCCCTTTATCCCAACGCCGCAGTGTTAGTACACCCAGAGTCGCCAGCCAGTGTTGTAGACATGGCGGATGCAGTTGGTTCTACAAGTCAGCTGATTAAAGCATCGCAAGAAATGGAAAATGACACCTTTATTGTTGCTACCGACAAAGGTATTTTCTACAAGATGCAGCAACTAGAGCCAAATAAGACGTTTATAGAGGCTCCAACGGGCGGTAACGGCGCTACGTGCAAAAGTTGTGCTCACTGCCCATGGATGGCAATGAACGGGTTAGAGGCGATTAAGGCGTCGTTAACCGAGGGTAGTGATGGGCACGAAATTTTTGTCGATGATTCACTTCGCACTGACGCGCTTATTCCACTTGATCGCATGCTGCAATTTTCAGCTGAATTGAAAGCAAAGGGCGGCTTGTAGTAAATAGTCTGTTTTATAAGCACTTGCATACTTATTTTAAGCAAGTTCTTGATAATAGCCGCGGGTTTACCTAATATACGCGCGCTCAAGAAGTTTCGTAACCGAAACTTTCTTGATAAAAAATTTGGAGAGGTGGCTGAGTGGCTGAAGGCGCACGCCTGGAAAGTGTGTTTAGGGTTAAACCTAACGAGGGTTCGAATCCCTCTCTCTCCGCCATAATTGTCAATAAAACCAGTGACTTAGTCGCTGGTTTTTTTGTTTGGGATCACTTTGGGATCTTTGCGGCTAAGTTTTGACAAGTGTATATCATTTTCTTTGGGCGACAAAATAGCGTTTAGAGGCTTTTGAAAACGGCCTAATTATTTGTTCAATCTGGAACTATACCGTTGGATGGGTACTGAAAAATCTCACCAGGGAAGGAATTTAGTCTGAGCTTTGCAGCGAAGATTCCTTTTTATATATTAAAAGGTCATTAAAATCAATAGGTAAACGAAATTGAGTTTACCCTGAAACTATCTGTAACAGCCGCAAAAGCATTCTGCAAAGCAAACGATATCAAAAATTTGGATATCCGCTCCACAACATCAATAAGATTGCTCATCAGAGCAGATAAAAAATTGTATCGAATTCCAGCTACGGATATTGATACGTCTAAAACATGTCTCTACAAAGCCGCCGAATTGGTAAAAGAGTATAAGCAGCTCGCAAAATACAATTTTAATAAATTTCTGCTTCTAGCATCAGCCACGAACCGCCTTGATAAATACGACATGGCTAACTACATAAATACCTTTTTAGAAATCAAGCGCCATAAACTGGCTTCTTGCACCTATAAGAACTATGTACGAAAAATTAGAAAACATATAAAGCCTAAATTCGAATCCGTTTGTGTTACAGAAATCTCTCCATTGGATATTGAGAAATGGGTAGCAATAGAGCTAGCGTATTTGAGCGACAAAACCATCAAAGAATTAGTCAGTCTTCTTTCTCAAATAATTACTATTGCACAGTTAGAGGGAGTGATAGACAAACATCCAATAGCCTCACTCACTACTTCGAGGGTGCTAAAGTTAAAAGCTTCTTTTAGTCAGCCAGATCCCTTCACTCAACGTGAAATTACACTTATAGCTTCGACAGAAACTCCGCGAAAATCAGAACAAAATATGGTGCTTTTCAATTGCTATGCAGGTCTAAGATTAAGTGAGCTTATGGCTTTGGCCTGGGAGGACATCGACTTTGAACGAAATATTATTCATATCCAAAGAGCAGTGGTAGAGAGGGACTATAAAACACCTAAAACGGAATCAAGTATAAGAATAGTAGAGTTATTACCAAAAGCTCGAGAGATACTGATGAGGCAAAAAATGTTGAGGCCCTCCCCAATTTCAAATATTTCAGTTACTCAGCCAGACAATCGTAGCCAAAAGCAACAAGAGGTAACTTTTGTGTTCTTCGACTCAAGAACGGGGCTGGCATTATCTCATGACAATCAGTTTCGGAACGTAACTTATAAAAAGCTGCTTATAAAAAGTGGGGTTCGTTTGCGGGGAATTAACCAAACTAGACACACATATGCCTCGCATCTTATATCGGCAGGCCTTCCGCTGGCTTGGGTAGCACGGCAAATGGGTCATAACAGTATAAAAATGATAGAAAAGCATTACAGCAAGTGGTTACTCACTAATAACGAAGACATGTTAGCCATGGCCTCTAGTGCGTTTTAAATATCCAGTAATCGTGAATTTAACTTAAGGCTTTTATGAAGGTTTAGTTCTATAAACCGATAAATTCCCAAAGGGTGCTCATACGTAGTTTTTTAACTAAAACGCGAGAATGACATGAATAACAACTCTTTCGAATTTGACATAGAGTGTCTCCCAACCACTTTCGACTTTGTAATCGAAAAACTCTATGAAGCAGCGATGTTGCATCCTTTAACCTATGTTGATGGAGAAATGGATTACCCAATACGTAAGGGCGAACGTAAAGAACAAGTTTTGTATTATCTGCAAAAAACAATTCATGTGGATAGACACAAAGAGCTAGCAATAAAATTTGCGAAGATACTATTAGAAGACCATAACATTCCCTTTTAACGTGCCTAGTTAACCTTGAGTACATAACACGAGGTTAATATGAGCAATAAAACTGATAAAAAGAATCTATTCACGAGGGTATATAAGCGAGCCAGTAAATCTCCGTTTGATGACCATGGAACTATACTTTGGCTTGCCTGTATTACAAACGATAATGAAGAAGGTCTAAATTTAACTTATGAGCGCTATATTTATCTTCATCGAGAGGTAAACGGTACTATTTGCGGCATTAGTGTGAGTAAACAGATTCTTGCTGAAAACCCTGAATTTGAGGACATGCGTTATTTGGAAGGTATCCCTATGTACGCATTTCTTCTACTTCACGTTGAAGAAATATGTGCCTTTTGTGAAGTATTCAGAGATGAATTTATAGATGTCTTTTTAATACCACCATTAGATTATTTTGCCGCAGCCGAAAAATATTGGCTCGATATAATATCAGATGACTGATGGTAATTTATTGGCGGGCCACTAGGCTCGCTTTTTTCCGTGTCCCAAACCTATTTAATCATGCATTAAATTTCTGGAGGAAAATGCATGAAGACAAACAAAAACAACTTTATAGAGATCATTGCTAAAGTGCTGTCGGATCTATTACATACATTAACGTATGTGTTACTGGCTTTGCATTCTATGAATATTGTATTTGAGATAGAAATTAACCCTAACTTTCCGATTAAAGAAGATGGATTGTTATTGGGAGCGATAGTGGCTGCGGTGTTGTATATGCTGCTGAAGCTATGGCTTTTACGGAAAAGTTAGTCCGCTTATTAAGCGCTCGAGAGAGCGCTTTTTTAAGATTTAACTCTATAAAGAGCTGAGCTTTAAAACCAAAGACCAAGAGCGGTTCTTAAGGCTCTTATACTCAATAACTTAGCTGTGTTACTGCCGTCGAACAACTAGCGTGTAAACTGCGGAAATACACGTATTCCGCAAGTTAGTTCTGTGTGGAAATGAAGGCTCCAATTAGCCAAGCGGACATCAGCAGTGGTACTGTCCAGTTAAAGGGGGAGTGGACACTACGTTGTTCGCTTTCCATCAAAACAATTTAACTGATATCTCAAGTGTGCTAGTTTTTTAATCATGTATAAAAAACTCCAAAAGATGCAGGGTGAGCAGTATGTGAGACTATGGAGTTAGAACATTCTCAGTAAATACGCTAGTTTAAAGGATTAAATTTATGAAAAAGTCTCTTATTCTCTCAGGGGTGCTCGGAATATTACTGACCGCTTGCAGCAGTACCGACAACGCAGACTCTCAGTCTGTGACAAATGCACCACCAGCTATGCCAGAGTCTTATCAAACTATGGTGGACTTTGGCATCATCTCAAAAAGCGACGCAATGCAGGTCGTCAACGGCCAGCGAAAAGCGTTATCCGACAACTTCTATCGTTTTAAGGAGTCTGCGTTAGGACAAGTCACAGACGGCGGGGATATGTTTTTGGGGTTTGCTATAGCCCAGCTTTTTGGTGGCGGCGTAGCATTGACAGACTTTTTTAATCCACTTGCACTATTTCGAGGAAATAGATATGAAAATCACCTGAAAAAAACTTTTTTCTGGGTAGAAGTGGAAGAAGACTGTGATCGTGAATGTGGGTATCAAAAAATTTACGACATTGTTTCTTTAGCAGCAAAAGAGCAAACCAAGAATTTAGTTCTTTTGTCTGAAAAAGGCGTCGTGGAACATGATTGGAGAATGAACGAGGAACTTGAATCACCTATAAGAGAGTTTGAGGCATATGGGACAAAAAAATCATTTTTTGGAGAAACCCTCTCTAAAAGTTATGCCAATGACCTTCTTATAATGCCGGAAGGATACGAGCCATTCTCAGTTGAGCGTTCTTTTTTCTCACTGTGGGATGCAGATTTTACCTATGTGAATGGAAAGCGATACTTCGGCTCTAAAGTCACTACAAAAGAATTTTTCACTGCAACCCTCAATAGAATGGGAAACTATTACCGTTGGGATTACGATAACAGTCAAACATTGGGTTTTGCTAAAGCCAGTGAAACTTATCCTAACTTCGTTTTGATAGAAACTCAGGTCTGTTATTCGCAGAAAGATATTAGTTATAGAAATACTAATGAAAGCGTAAATGCTTGTCAGGGTGACCTAGTTATAGCTGATGGTAAAGTCACATACATGCATTTATTAGCGCGCAGTAGTGCAAGGAATTTACAAAAGTCAAATATGATCAATGCAAAAATCCACGATGCAAGAACAGAAATCTTCACCGAGCAAGAGTGGAAAGCACTGTTTGAAAAAAATGACGGCGAGGAAACTGTTTCAAATCGCCTGTGAGTAAGGTGATGGTGGAGGCGGCTGACAGAAAGTTGGGTTATTTTGTTTTAAGTTTTTGCACCCACTACTCTGACTACACCCTATTTTCTGTGTTTTCCGAGTAAGAGGGACTGATTGGTAGCCCTGCTGTTTGTAACTATATTAATGGTTTTTCGATTTCTAGCGATGATTTTGTGCGTTTCGCTGTTCGCGGAATAACACAATAGAAAATAACCTTTATGGTCATCAATGACATAATTTTACCAACTAGCATTATCTCAAAAGTCAATCTAAACAATGTGCGACTAGCGAAAAATTAAAAAAAAGCACCCCACAGCGGGGTGCTCAATATTATTCGCTTTCTAATTTTCGCAATGCATACCAAGATACCAGCGCCAATAGTAGCGCTATGCCAATGCATGCAAACGACACTAGAATCAGTCTGTTTGAGAGCGATTGATACTCAATGTAGTCTATATGTCCGAGCATTAAAAAAACGGTATTTAAAAGTGTATTTATAGCCGCAATAGTAATCAGAGCGTTGCTTAACGACATCCATTTACCGCTGATTTTAATACATGCATTGAAAACGCTTTCGTAGTTTATCCTCATTTGTAGCTTCTCCTCATCAGTTATTGTCCTACAACTAATTAGGATCCACGCAAGGAAAATCCGCTGTTATTGATGAAGAGTTAAAATTTCCTGCATTCGAGACTATATAAGGATGTGTGCGGAACCACAGTTTTTATCAATATATTTTTAATATATGAGAACCATATTGAAAGCTCAGTAAACCTCACTGTACTTTCCCGCTGGTTCGCTGCTTGCTAGAGGTGCTGGCAGTAGATAGAACGCTTCAGTCACCGAGACTGCTGTAGACTGTCGAAGCTATCAGAGGACAAAAAAAGGGAGCCGGAAGGCTCCCATAAGGCCAGAATTTTTAAGTCGTCACTCTACCAAACCCATTATCTTGCCGGCTTCTACAAAGCCATCTCTTCTGATTTCGACAACTCTGTCGCCTGATGTTTGTGCCAACTTCTCAATTTCTTTTAGTTGAAGTAGGTACACGTCTTTTCGTGCGAATTCTAGTTTGTTATCGTTAAGCTGTCTTTTGCTATTAAACATTAACTCATAAATACTATTACAGAAATTATGTTTGAATTTTATGCGATTCGTGAGCAGTTCTTGCTGCTTAGGTGTGAATGATGACCGCTGTGAAGCAAACAATTTAGTATGTGCCTTCTCAATTTGTGTGAGAAACCGTTGTCGATGACTATACATATAGACAAATTCATAAAGCCCGTTATTACTCTCAAATTCTTGTAAATATTTGCTGAGAATTTTGCGACGAATATCACCATTTCCTTTATTTTTTGAGTTAGAAGCTTCCATCTCGACTGCTATAGATTGGTTGCTCACAGCATCTATAACGATTGCATCAATCAATCGGGGATCGTTTCCGCGTTGTTCTAACTGAATTGAAATATCTCGTTCTGTAGCAAAACCGCTAATTTTTTGCGTTTTAGCGAGTTCTAGCACTACAAGTTGGACTGACAAATCGTGAATAAGATTTCTTTCATTTACTCGACTTATATCGGAGCGAAGATACAATTCACGATTTAGTAAGAATTCTGCTTCTCTGATTCCATGGGCCGTTAGAACAATAAAGCCCCTATCAGTATTAGAAAAAGTATGATGAACCGACACTAGACCTTTCTTTTTCAGACGGTTTACGAGTTTGTTAACGCTTTCGCGGCTCGTGCTGAGATGCCTTTGAAGTATTGTCTTGGTCGAAACACCGAAACCTCCGATTATAGCTATGACCGCATTTTCCCGTAGCAATCCAAGTGTCCCTGGATCGTTTGGATTTGTGATACATATGTGATTCATAGATGTATCGACAGCTCGTTCTATATAATTCATAATTTTCTCCGTATTTAAATTCAAAATTAAATAGAAGCGTAGTGAGAGAAATAAGCAGGGGAGGGCACAATGCTTTGCATTATGACGAGGCTTCGCCACGCTAGGCATACTGCCTAGCTATTGCATTTTTCTAACGAAAAATGCAAACAACTTTGTTGTAGCAAAGCTTCTGCAAGTCAGAGCGTGCGCGACTTGTCGCTGCTCTGACACTCTTCGCTGCGCGATTTCGACAGAAGCGTTGCAGAGAGTCAGCTACCGCTGATTAAACACCATTTTCCCTTTTTCTGACTCAGGTAAAGCTGCGCTTTGAATACCCCTTCGCACAATTCACGACTAGTCGTGAAGGTTGCAATTTATTGCTGCGCAATAATCTGCAAGTTTGCTGAAGCAAACGAAAATGGTGTTTAATCTGCGATGCTGACTCTCTGCTTCGTTAATTACTATGTTTCACATAGCATTTAACTACGCGCCGGTTGTTGAGCGTTGCTCAAGCTGTTTTTCAAACTCTTTTAGAGTTCGTTTTTAGTGCTTCGTTGAAGTAAAGCGATATATTTACCTAGCCATTCTAATCAGTTAATTTAAACTGCTATTGGACTTAAGTATAATAAACAAGTGAAACATACAATTAACCCCTCTGGCAGAAGGGGAGAATTACAATGTGGAGGGAACCCAAAGATGAAAGATGTAAATATCGAGAGAAATGTTGTCGAAGAGCCTTGTGTCGGGCATATAGATCTAACGATTGATATTATCTCCACTTTTTCATTGGCAGCTCAGCAAAATTCTTACCCTATTTTATAATCTATCCGCGTAAGCTATCCAAAACACGATGAAAAACCGCTGCTGCCTTTAAGCTCGTTGACAGTAAAACTGACTGCAATTGAAGGATGGCTCGGTGAAGAGGTTTGGTATATTGATCGGCTTGAGCCAGGGCAATCGATTAATATCAAGCTGAAAGAACTTCGCTTTCCTTTCGAAAAGCTTTTCGGCATAACTGAACAGATCACTCATGTTCTTTCATTTTCTCTTCTTGATGATGAACAAAATGTACTCGCAGAGCAACATCCTAAACTTGAAATATTGCCAGCAAATTTCTGGGGTGGGGAGGAAAGACAACCTGCGTTATTAGCAGCATTTGTTAAGCCAAACGGCATTTATGTTGAGTCTCTCGTTAGACAATGTGCATTAGCGTTAGAAAAGGGTGGTTATGGCCGAACTGTAGATGGCTATCAATCTAACACAAGAGAAAAGCCTTACTTGATGCTTGCTGCGTTGTGGAATGTTGTTTTCAAAGAGAAGTTGGCATATGTAAGTCCTCCGCAAGGCTTTGCTAAAACTGGACAAAGGATTCGTTTGGCTTCCGACATAAGCAACTCTCGAATGGTTGCCTGCCTCGATTCCTCCTTATTGTTTGCCAGCTGCATTGAAGCGATGGGATTGAATCCTGTTGTTGCCGTAACAAAAGGGCACGCGTTTGTTGGAGCCTGGTTAATCGATGAGAAATTGCCGATTCTCACAAACGATGATCCGCAGGATATAAGGAAGCGAGTTGATAATAGAGATTTGGTTTTATTTGAAACAACATTAGTGACTAATGACTCCCCAGTTACATTTGAACAGGCGAAAGACCATGCACGAGAACTACTTTCAGAAGAGAACGAGTCAGAGTTTGTCATGGTTATCGATATTGCGCAGGCCAGGGCACAATCTATAAAGCCTTTATCAACAGTTGAAGAAGCCAAGGAAGAAAGAACATCAGAGGGAAGCTCTGAGGAGCTTGCTTTGCCTGTCATTCCACCATTGCCTCCCGTCAGAAAAGACGAGCAAGTGGTTGAGGAAACACCTGAGACAAGAATTGATTCATGGTCTAGAAAACTATTAGATCTGACAAAGAAAAATAGCCTCTTGAACTTCAGCGATAGAGCTGTCGCTATCAAACTTTACTGTCCTAACATTGCAGTGATGGAAGACATGCTGGCAGATGGTACAAAGTTCAAATTTCTTTCAGCCCAAGAGAGTCCTCATTTTGACCCAAGTCGCGACAGTGAGATGTTTAGGCTTCAGACAGGATCTGATGTGCATCGTGAGTATGCACTCAATCAAATTCAAAATAAGGTTTTAATTGCTAACCAGCCAGCCAAAAAGCTTGAAAAAAATTCCGTAGAATTGTTTAGACGTGCGAAGAACGACCTTGAAGAAGGTGGTTCAAACACCCTATTTTTAGCGCTAGGGTTTCTGAAATGGAAAGAGAACCCAGAAGATTCGAGAAGCTACAAAGCGCCGCTGTTGCTAATCCCCGTAAAGTTAACTCGTCGAAGTGCGCGTGCACCTGTCTATGTAGAACAATTGCAGGAAGAAGATCCTATCTTCAACCTCACGCTCATTGAGTTTCTCCAATCAGAACACGACATCAATCTGAGCGAGTTTAAGGATGAGTTGCCTGAAGATGACAGTGGAGTAGACGTCCCTTTCGTTTGGCAAAGGGTTAGGGAAGCAGTTAAGGAGCAGCCAGGTTTTGAATTGGTCGAAGAATTGGTTCTAGGCTCTTTCTCATTTGCGAAATACCTGATGTGGCGAGACTTGCGTGATCGACTCGATGATCTGAAAGAAAATCCGTTTGTTCAACATTTGGTAGATAACCCACGAGAGCCTTATCCTCAAGAGAGCAGTTTCGTAAATAGAGAAGAAATAGACGACAAATTAGATCCGGCTCAGATATACACGCCGCTCAATTGTGACAGCTCACAGCTTGTGGCAGTTGATGCCTCTGCAAAAGCGCAAGACTTCGTTCTCGAAGGGCCTCCAGGTACAGGGAAATCTGAAACTATCGCCAATATAATAGCTCACAATATTGGTAAGGGGCGAAAGGTACTTTTTGTTGCTGAAAAGATGGCTGCTTTAAACGTAGTTTACCGTCGTCTTCAAAAAGTAGGGTTAGATCATCTATGTTTAGAGTTACACAGTAACAAAGCAAACAAGAGAGCAGTATTAGACCAGTTAAACAACGCTTGGCAAAAACGTGAAGGATTGAATCCACGCACTTGGGAAGCGACTGTTGCTGACCTAAAGCAAAAGAAAGATAAATTAAATAACTATGTAAGGGCATTACACCGAAAAAGTGAGTTCGGTGTATCACCACGTGATGCAATATCTTCAATCGCGCTAAACCTTGATTCATTAAAAATAAAGCTCGACTGGCCCCTAGATTTAGCTGGCGCACCTATCAAGTCAGAAAGTGAACTGGATACGACACAAGAGTTAGTAGAACAGTTAGCTCTGGCTTTTTCCGATGTATGTGACCTTGATGTAGATGCATTCAGGTTTGTCACCGCTACCGAGTGGTCTAACGTTTGGCAATCGAAACTTCTCATGTCAGTTGATGATTGGCAGCAAAAATTTAAGGCTACAGAAAAGAGCTTAGCCGCACTGTTACCTCTTTTTTCACTTGAGAGTATAGATCAAACTATTGTAAATCTTATTGCGCTTAAAAATGTTGATTACTTGGCAGAGTTGGCAACTAAGCAAGACATTGCATTTGCCGTCGATATAGGAGCCAAAGAGCGTGTTGAGCTAATTTATGAGCTGGCAAGGTTAAAGGAAGAGTTCGATAACTCGCTCGATAGAATATCCCACGGTGTTAACAGTGAAAATGTATCTGAAGTGCCTGTCCAACAGTGGAAGCAGTTTGCACAAGAAGCTGAATCGGGTTGGTTGAAGTCTTTTTTCAATAAGCGAAAGATCAACAAAGAAGCAGCTTCTCTGGGCATCACTAAAATAACTGACTTGTCTATCATTGATAAGATTGACCTTTGTCAGAAGCAGAAATCAGATATTGAAAGCAGGCTTGCGCAACTTGAAAAATATTCTATCTGGGAAGGCTGGACAACTACCTCTGAATCTCTTTTGGAAAAAGCGGAAGTGGGTAGTGAAGTTAGGAAAAGAATTTCAGAACTAGTGACTCTCACTGATGATCCAACTGAGGTATTAATCCCAGTTAAGAAATGGTTTGTGGATGGAAGAGAGTTTCTAGAAGAATCAAAAGTATTTGCCTCTGCTAATGCTTATGCAAATGCCATTGATGCTTTCCTAGGTACGAACGCCGCCCTTAGTGAAATAGGAGTGTCAGTAAGCGGCGATGAATCGCTAAAGGTTGTTTCACAGAGCTTGGGAGATATAAACGCAAACGCGAATAAGCTGAAAAATTGGTGTGAATGGCAATCAGCTAAAGCGCGAGCGGTATCGGTTAATCTTGAGGTTTTAAGTTCAGCGCTAGAGAGCGGCGCACTTAATCATGAGGAGTTGGGGCAGCAATTTAGAAGTGCTTTCTGCTATTGGCTTGCACCATTGTTAATTGACGCCGATCACGAACTTCGTCAATTCAAAGCATCTACCCATGAACAAACAATAGAGGCATTTAAGAAACTCGATGAGCGTGTGGCTCAGATTACCAGTGATTATGTTATTGCGCTGGCATCTGAGGGCAAGCCTGTTAAGGAATCAAAAGATAATCCAAAAGAGTTTGGAGTCCTGGCAAAAGAGCTTCAAAAGAAAACACGACACATCCCCATCAGAGCCTTGATTAATCAACTTGGTGATTCGTTACTAGATTTATGTCCATGTCTAATGATGTCTCCATTGTCTGTCGCGCAGTTTTTGCCTTCTGATTTTAAAGGCTTTGACTTGGTCGTCTTTGATGAAGCTTCACAAATGACGACATGGGATTCAGTTGGTGCTATTGCCAGAGGCAAGAATGTCATTATTGTTGGCGACCCTAAGCAAATGCCGCCCACTAATTTCTTTTCTGCGGGAGGGAATTCTGACGATCCTGATGAAGAAGATATGGAGTCAATTCTTGATCAAGCATTGGCAGCAAGGTTACCGCTCAAGCGTTTAATGGGTCATTATCGAAGCAAACACGAAACATTGATAGCCTTTTCAAATAGCAAATATTATGAAAATTCGCTGGTGACCTATCCATCATCAGAAACCAAAGAGTCGGCAGTATCTCTTCACCGTGTTAACGGTATTTATGCGAAGGGTAAAGGAAGAAACAACACCGTCGAAGCTAGAGCCGTAGTTGATGAAATTGTTCGCAGACTGTTAGATAAGCATGAGCGTAACAAGTCTATAGGTGTGGTAACACTGAATACTGATCAGCAACGGACCATAGAGGATTTGCTGGACGATGCTAGACGGCAGCATCCTTCTATAGAGAAATATTTTCAGGACAGTCAAAACAGAGATCCTGTATTTGTAAAAAATCTGGAGTCAGTTCAGGGCGATGAGAGAGACGTGATTATGCTCAGCCTTGCATACGGGCCAACTGAACCTGTAGCGAAAACGATGAGCATGAATTTCGGGCCGCTTAACAAGAGCGGTGGTGAACGTCGATTAAATGTTGCAATTACGCGAGCAACAACCGAGGTAGTCGTATTCTCAAGTTTTGACTCTTCGATGATAGATTTAAGTCGCACTAATTCTGTTGCTGTCGAGCACTTAAAACACTTCTTAGAGTTTGCTGAGAAAGGCCCAATCGCGCTTGCTGAAATAGCCTCTGCTGACCACGGCGTCGATCAATTCGATAGTGACTTTGAAGAGGCGGTTGCTCAGGCTCTACGTGTGAAAGGTTGGAAAATACAGACCCAGGTAGGAGTAAGTAAGTTCAGGGTTGATTTGGGAGTTCTGCATCCTGACAAGCCAGGAAAATATATCGCTGGCGTAGAGTGTGACGGCGCTACCTATCATGGCTCACCAGCAGCTAGAGATAGAGACAGAGTGAGGCAAATTATATTAGAAAACTTAGGTTGGAATATCGTAAGGCTGTGGTCTACTGACTACTTTGTCGATCCTGAATCAGCGGTAGAAAAAGTTGATGCTAAATTGCAGGAAATTCTTGAAAAGGAAAGAGAGCGAGACACACTGCAAGAAGCAGAAGCAGAAGCAGAAGCAGAAGCAGAAGCAGAAGCAGAAGCAGAAGCAGAAGCAGAAGCAGAAGCAGAAGCAGAAGCAGAAGCAGAAGCAGAAGTGCGTGTGCTGGCTCAAAATGCAAGTGGCGAAGTTGCACACGAAAGGGATATTAATGAAGATGAGATCGAAGCCTCACAGAATATGACCTTAAATGCTGCTGACTATTTCAAACCGCAGTACAAAAAGCGTCTTACCTCCTTAGTGAAGGAGGTTTTGACGGAGCGTCCTGGAATAACACTTCACTCACTATCTCTTGAAATAGCAAACCTTCATGGCCTCACGAGAACAAGTAAGAAGCAAATAGATTATATTCGAGAAATCGTAGAGGCGTTTGCGGGCATTAACGAGAACGAAGGATATTCGCCTACTGTATGGTTGTCACCTGAAGACCGAGTTGATCTTATTGAATGGCGAGGCGTGGATGCCTTTGGCTTTGAGAGGAAATGGAATGAGCTGGCATACGAAGAGGCACTCGGCTTAGCTAAATTCGCAGTGGCGAGGAGTTCAGATTCTCCTGTTGATGTAATGTGTGATGAATTGAAGTTGAAGAGACGTTACGAAACAACGCTTTCACAATTTAATAGGTGGATAGTCGAGTTGAAAGAGCAAAGTGAGTAGAAGCTCAAAAAATAGCTAAGTTTTGAAGGAATAATAAAAATAAACTCGAACATAGAATAGTAAATAGGGAACGATATGAGTTCTAATAAAAGAGGTGAGTTATTGCATTTCTCTTTCAGTCTAAATGGTTACGAGCTGGCGAGCTGGCTATTAAGATAGTTGGAAAGCAGCTTTTTATTTTTACATCGTTTGATTTAAACAAGTATACCAGCCAACGTGTATCATTTTCTGCTGCTCAGGCGTCTGAGCTTATATGGCTGGAGTGTACGTTAAGCGGACATTTCAAACTTATTTCCCATGAAAACACAGAATATGGTTTTTCTAGGGAAGCGGGTGTTACTATGAAATCTCAGTATTAAGCTGTTAGGCCGCGTTCGTAGCACAAGGATGTAATAACATGGCAAATATTTCTGAAACTAATATATATATAGGCGGGCAAACATTGCCACGCAGCGACTTTGAAAACTATTCAACAACATTGTTTGATGAATGGTATGAGTTTGTCGCTACCGCTACAAACCTTGCTGATTTTTCGCTTTCTTTAGATGTTGAAGAAGGCTCAATAAAAGCGTCGGGTAAAATTGTTGCGACGTTAGGAGTCTTATATTTTGGTATTGGGCAATACGGCTCTTTTATAAGCGGTTTGCAAACTATTCATAGTCAAGTCGTGGCTGCTGGAAACTTTCTAGGTAATAGAGCCAAACTCCCATTTTCCACTCCCAAGTCTCAGTTTAAAATCCGTAATAATGGGCAAGCTCTATCCCAACTAAGATACCTGTTTAGAAAAGTCGAGCAGGGTAAAATGTCAGCGGAAGAAGCGATGATTCAATCGAAAATAATTTTCGGTAATGAACTAGACGAAGCTCCAGAATTTAAAAAAGCATTGCAAAAGTCACTCAAAGAAACGAAGTTGCAGCCAGAGCAAGAATCCTTTGAATTTGAAGATGCTGATGGGGAGTTGTTGGAAATTCCTGTAAAAGTAAAAAGGGAAAAAGGTAAGCCCGCGCCTCACCAGCCTTTACCCCCACCAGACCAATATAGAGTTGAAATTTGGCGAGAAAGCAGGAAAAGTAAAAGAAATTATAGGGTCGTAGATATTAAGTCGTAAGCGGCCTTACAAACCAAGGTAGCGGGGCACTAACACGAAGGCTCCCGTCACTTCCGTATTATAGTCCACGTGATATTGCCCTTGCTTGGGGCGTCGTGTTTTTCTGGAGACAATATGAGCAGGCTTGCGATAAATCTGTTAATTGATTCAGGGTTGCTCACAGCATCTGGTGACCCAGTAGAGCTTTCTAATCTGCCAGATGATGAGGTCTCTGCTCGAATTTCTCAATATATGAACGGTAGAGTTCAAACCGTGAATTATGAGTTAGAGTCATCTAGGGCTTCCAATAGTCTCAGAGCACTTTTTGGTTCTGAGTCAACGGAAGCAACAGCGGGAAAAATTCTACCATCAGCTCTGGTTTATCAATCGATAATAATTGACGATCCGTTGATCTCTTCAAGCTCGACTATCAGCTTATCCACTATAAAAGAAGGTGTGAGACTATTTTCTAGGTATTTTCATCTTATTCAATCGGATCTCATTAAGGTAATACCGCTTTCTTTGCTCAATAGACCCAGCGATGACATTCCGCTTCTACATTCAGACGACGCGTTTAGATCAAGTATTCCAGATGAATTGCATGACTTCATACATAGCCGCGCCCACCTCAAGTCGGTAGTGCGAGATGACAATGGCAGAATGCTAATCTTGAATGAGAATGCATCGGAAAAGCGCAGGCCAGCGTTAAATGTTGGCTTCAGCGGGGACTTCTGGAAAAAAGGCGTCCAGCTCTATCTATTTCAAACAATCAAAGAAGTTACAGAGAAAGATGGAGAAATAAGGTTTAAGCAGGTATGGGAACCAGAAAAATTCTTGGACAAAAAAGAATTCGATCGATGGGCCTATCAATCAATTAACCAAGCGATGAGAGTTAGGCTAAAGAACATATATAACGAAACCAAGCTTGCTGGACAGTTAGGCCACACTTATGTCACAGAATCTGAATTCGAATCTGAGTTACTAAGTCTATCCGGTACGGAAAATGTTTCCCAGTCAAATAGGCCCTGTAAATTTTTTAACGCGAACAAAGCGTTGATTAATATAGACAGTCCTGAAATGATCATTGAATTACGCGAAAAATATCCTGCAGCATTCGAAAGATTCAACTCATCTGTTCTGTTTGCGGTAGAGCACCTGAAAGATGTTGACATAGAAAACTTTGAAGCCAAGGCTCAACTATACTTTAATAATGAAATCCTGCCACAGATCGATGAATTGAGACGTAACGCTCGATCAATTACCCGATCTGCAACAAAAGGGGCACTTCTCTCATTAGGCGGAATAACAACTGCGATGCTCTCAGGTTCGGCTCTGCCGCTTATTCCATCTCTTATGGTTGCGGCAGCGGGAGGAGCGACTGAAACTTTGGACTCAGTTGGTCGTCATCAGGACTTCAAGAAAACTCCAGTCTATATATGGCATAGAGTAACAAAAACATAACGACGTTAGCACTTGGAACAATTTTACGCCGTGTTTCAAATTGTCCGGGGTTCCGGACGTTGAACGTCCGCTGTTTGTCTGAAGCCAAACAGTCAGTGCCGCTTGAACAAAGACAGCTCCGTCGTATTACTCCATTTGCATAGAGACTTTACCTTTCAGACGAAAACACAGAATATGGTTATTCACAGGAATCGGGTGGTATTACGAGGCCTCACTAATATGCTGTTTGCTTACAAGGAGTAAAAATGCAGTTAAGTTCAGATTTTTTTGGCGACTGGTTAAATATCCTTAAAGAGATTCTTCGGAATCACTGGGGGTATGATATTTCGGGCATTAAAGAAGAGGAGTTGCCATATCTGTACTTTAACGCTGAAAAACGTAGGCCCGATCAAAGAATAAGAAGCGTTGAAGTTTCTGATATTTTTACTTGCCCTGTAAACCTTCAGGCTGGCTGGGAACGCTTGAAAAGCGTAGTTGAATCTGGTGAAGATATCACTCCAAATTTGAGCAAGTTAGTTGGCAAACTAAATAATAAAGATTCGTTGTTAAATGACTGGGGGGTCCATCATTTTCATTTGGGCGAGTCGCTAGACGGAAATTTCATTGAGAGAACCGGACCTTTACTCTTCGCCCTTATTACGAAAAATAAATTCTATGCAATCAATGTATTTCGTCATGGTGCTTGGGCGGATCAGGATATAGTTGAGATAATTCATAGGAACTGGCCTGATGTTGTTAGTCACTATCAAATCAAGAATGTTATATCTGCTACTGAATTATCGGAAAATGAAAGACTAACTTTAAGATCAAAGAATCTGAATAACTTTTCTACAGTATCGGATGGGACGATATACGCACCTATTGGTGATGGCGTTGTAAGTTCCGGATATAACGCCCGATCAATTATCAATACAGACCGACAACGATCAATGTTAAGAAATTTAGAAGAGCATCTTCAATCGCAATTGGTTAATTTGAAAGATACTCTGTGTCAGCATGGTTATTTGGGAGAGGAATATATAAAGGCAACTCTCGAAATTACTGATAGTAAATATTTGGCGATTTTTCCAGATTACAATGTGGCAGTGACATTGATTGATAATGCACAAAAACTACCGTACTCGGAGACATGAGCTACTACGTTCGAAATTTCCGTAGGCAAGGCGTTACTCGTACGTTCATGGTCTTTTGATGCCCGGCAGTGCTTGCTATTAGGAAGCTGCGTACGTAAAGCGGACATTTCATATTCTTCCCATGAAAATACAAAATATGGTTTTTAAGGGAAAACGGGTGTTATTATGAAGTCTTAGTAATAGGCAGTTAGCCGTAATGGAGTTCATATTGAGCATGGATGTGTTATTTGATATTTTTTGCTTTGCCTTGGGTGCTCTTTCGATTTACCTGACCGCGTATTTAAAGATTAAGGGTAAAAACCGGGCGCTTATTGAAGATAATCGCCAGCTTGAAGAAGACAAACAGAAGATTGTTGCAAAGTATCGGGTCGAAACAGAAAAAATTAAAAAACAGCACTCTTTAGATATTGAAAAAAGAAAATATCAATATGAGGATAAAAGGCTCCAATTCTCAAAATACTTTTCTCTACTTGATGAGTTCCACGGAAAGTGTAATTCAATCTTTGTAGAGAAGTTTCAGCCAATCATGACTGAATTTTTAACTGCTTGTTTAGAAGATGATGAGACGGTCAAAAACAAGGCAATTGTTAAATATAATCAAGACGTTCAATCGCTTGTATTTGACTTGAATGAGGAACATCTTAAAGTTAAAACTGAACAAAATAGCATTCGGTTGATAGCTTCGAAGGAAGTTGACTCGTTAGTGGATAAGTTAGAAATAGCGGTAAAAAATGCAACCGATGCTTCTACCGAAATGCTTAGATTCATGTCAACGCAAGAGTTCTGGGCAGATCAAACTTTGATCACCCCATATCAGGAAAAAGCGACCATATTCGGGCAAGACGCACAAAACTGTCATAATGCTTTAAAAGAGCAGATGAAGCTAGAACTGAATGAGATATGAACGCTAACCAAACAACTGTTGTCACTCACTGCGTTCGCTGGGACACAAATACATGGGCACCCACGCTTCGCTCGTAATTTTAGCCCATATATTTGTGCCCCAAAGTTGGGGCGTTACATTTCTTGAGAGGGATTAGTGGTCAACTTGATGGATTTTCTAAAGCACGTTGATGCGTCGCATTTACACGACAAGATTGATAGATTTCGTGATTTAGACTTCAAACGAATGTCATATCAGGAAATTCAAAAAGCTATAGCTGATGTGATTACTTTTAGCACTCCGCATGGCAACATTTCAGTATTGATGCCGATGAATGCTAGTTATCCAGTTGGTACAAGGTTTTACCGAGTTCGAGCATTGCCTGAGAGTGATCGAAAAATTCCTTTCCAAACTATGTCTAGGGTGTCTGATTGTTGGGAGCCTCCTGAACATATCGTGAAAGCAGGAAGGCTAAATCGAGACAATGAAGCTTTGTTGTATACAGCGCCTTCACCTTTTGTTGCAGTAGAGGAATTGAAGATTCCAGATGGTGAGTTGTTTTCACTTATTGTTTACGAAGCGCTAGAGCAAATTAATGTAACCATGATTGGGGCACTGCCAACTACTGAAGGGCTAAATGCAGAGGAAGTGCTTAAATCTAAGATGATTCAAGATTTTTTGAAACATGAGTTCATTAGAGATGTTGGTGTGGGTACAGAGTACCTTTATAGAATCTCTGAATCGATAACTAAGGATTACTTTGATTTACCTCCTGATTTTCAAGATGCTTGGTGTTACCCGTCTGTTGCAAAGAAAGGCCATTTCAATGTGTGCTTCCGTAAAGATAAAAGATCCAAACTTAAGTTGATTGGTTCCCAAATTGCTAGTGTAGTTCGAGAAAAAGATGACTATCTGTTTCACGCAAAGCTGGTAACTAAGATCGGAGCAGATGGTGAAAGTCTTACTTACCATCAAATCGGTTCTGACGAGCAACGGGAGCTTTTCCCCGAAATTATGTTGGCAGAAATGTAACAAGCGCATGTTGTCGGATTGGTTTTCCGCAGCGCTACAAACCAACAAAAAATGCGGGCGCAGAAGGTCTGCAATTTGTCTAACTGAGACTGTCAACAATATCTGTGCGTCTAGAAAGTACGTGAAGCAGACGTTGAAGATTCGGAAAAAGGCCGAATTAATGGCCTATAGAAAGGAATATTTCATGTCGACAAACAGAGAGCAGGTATTCAGCTCGAATGGAACAATTTGTAGACATATTGAAAATCTATCAGAACAATGAGATTTGCTATCGCAAAATATATTAAGCCAACTCCGAAACCTAGTTGGAGGTCTTTAGCAGCAGCTAGTTTGTCGACGATGTAAGTGAGATTAAATAATTCAACCTAACTTGAAGAGTAAAAGATTTATGGCGAATACAAAATCGTTTGTGTTTAACGTGGCAAAAAGATGACTTAAATAAGTGGACTAGTAGCAGAAAAGATGCGGATGCTTGCAGCAATCCGAATCCTCTTACGGGCGGCTCTCCTAGATGTGGTGCTTGCAAATTTGTTGATTTCGACTGGGGGGAGAGCCGACTACCACGCTAGGTTTTGGTGGCGATAGCCCTGCCTTCTGCTAGCTAAGTAGAAATAAATATGGGTAAAGGGTAGTTTCCGTACTCATTACCCGATACTTTATCTAAGTCGCAAAATAAAAGGAATTAAACAAGTGATGATTAATATAAGACAATTAGTAACATGGTCTGTGTTGGTGTTTACACCATTGTTTTCTACCATGAGTTTCGGAAGCACAACCGATTCTCAAGAAATCGAAGTAATAGAGGTTACGGGAAAGCGACCGGTTTCCTTTTTTAAGAAGCTGGTCAACAGCGCTGAACTAAATTTTTACGAACTCTACAATGACATAACTACAAACCGAAAGTTTAAGGTTGAATGCAAGCAGGTGGCTCGCCATACGTTTTCAAGAATAAAGGAAAGAAAATGTATTCCGGCATTTGCTAGTATCGCGATGTTTGAACAAATGGACCTCATTAACTCTCTACGAGCACCGAGCGAATATCTCGGCCGTAACCCCTTATACCTACCGGTACCACGCTCTCGCCTTAAAGTTGCAACTGATGATTATAGTGAACAACAGCTTAACAACATCATTGAACATTTAAAAACTAATCCCAAATTACTTGAGAGATACAACAAACTGGTTGAAGCACGCAATCTTTACCAAGAGCGACTTGAGCTAGATGAGAAATAGCTGTTAACTAATTCAGTTTGCAGCTTCTTATGAGGTATCGCACATGGGGTTTTTCCTCACTCCGCGTCATTGGCATACAGCTGCTCGTGCGCCACCTGAAGTCTCTAGTGTGATGTTTAGAGATTTTCTTATATACGGACCGGTCAAGGTAGCATTGTCGATTGGGAATGGGGTAGAGAATCGATGTTCAAAAGCAGGGTTGGTGGTGACGGAGCAATGTTCCGCTCGTAATATAAGCGGCGTGTAAGAATTATATGTCAATCTAAACTCTAAAAATTTGCTTAACTAGGTTATAAGTATGTCTAACTATTCAATCTCAATTATCGTTTCATTGTTTTTTGTAAACGTGGTAGTTGCGGATACATCCACTGAAAATGAAATTGAAAGTATTGAAGTTATCGGAAAGAAGCCACTATTTCTATTGAAGAAAGATTTTATAAAAGCCGAAGATAACTTTTATGATGCGTACAATGCTCTCGTTAAAGACCGTGAAATGCAAATGGATTGTAAAATGCAGTCAATACATGACTTTACGCGAGTCAAAAAACGTATTTGTGTGCCAAATTTTTTTGAGACAATTAAAAGCGATGAGATGGACAAAGCCGTTGACCGAGTCGGGGGACGAACTTCAATTTCAAACATTATGAATGCTGTTCCAGATAATGCGAGTGCCAGGCGACGTGTAGGAGAAAAAAATAAAGACATGGCGAATTTAATGTCAGAACTAATCAAAAAAAATAAATCTCTTGCTGAAAAATATTTAGCATATTTGAGTGCTAAAAATAAATACGAGACTGCAAAAAAAACTGAAGACTGAATTGAGCAGGATATCTGTCGCGAATTCAAGTCCGAAGTGTGCATTATTCGATAAATTAAGCCCTCCGCGTAATGTTCTGTACAACTAAATCAGGACACATTTCTTAAGGAGTTTTCTCGTACTCTATTGGTGATAGATTATCGTTAGCGTTATGAAGCGTTTCTAAGTTGTAGTAGCGCATATACGCTGTCACATCATTTTCATATGCTCCCGTGTTGGATGAGAGGCTTTCAACAGCGAGTCATGCTTTAAGCTGCTTAAAAGCGATTCAACAGTAGCATTATCCCAAAGTCCAGTTCCCCCTGCACTGGGACAGGCATAATTGGAGTTTTCTGCAATCATTAATGCAGGGAACGACTATGAAAAAATCACGCTACACAGAATCTCAGAGCATCAGGGTGTTAAAAGAAGTTGATGCAGGTATGAAAGTTGAGGAAGTCTGCTGTCAACATGGCTTTTATACTGTTCAGGTAATTACACAAGACAGGTGGCGCGTCTGACTATTTTTCATATTAAATATTGGAACGATTTCCATGGCTCAGTTTTTGGCAATCCGCAGACGCTTTCAAAGTATTAGGGAAGGTAAGGCTCTGTAGTTCGAGAGGTTGATTGTCACTGGCACGGAATGGGGCAGAAACGTGTGACATCTGAATGACCGCTCATTGTCTATAGTTGCCATTCATTTATCAAAACGTCAACGGCAACAATACTCATTTCTTTCGTTTAAAAGTTTGCACATTAACAACGGCAATTATCACCCAACGTATTTTTTTAAAAAATGAGTGGGCTTATAGTATTTTTTGTTGAATGAGCCTCTTGTTTTGATTGACGGTTGCCAATACCGCAATACTGATTTTGCCGAGAGTTTTTTATGCATCTTTTTTTTGAAAGTAGGGCTGAATATGAAGCGCTGGGTGAAAAATTGGTTGGTGTTTTTTCTACGTATCGAGGGAGGAGCACTTGCAAGCGTTTAAATTGAAGCTTGGACTCAAAACATTAAGGAAGTCCAGAATCTCTGATAATTTCAGTTGGGTAACCACACTAACCAGTCCATGCACAGCTGGTATGAGGCTAAGCGTGCATAAGGCTGCATCCAAACTGCAATAACAAATATTGGCTTGATTGAGTATGAATCGGCAAACTTTTTCAAATCTGGAGGCGTTAAAAATGACTGAAAAGATATGTTTCTAAGCTAAATAGCAGTGTGAGTGCGTTAAACCTGTTGTGTATTCAAATCCAGTGTGCTGGCATTGTTTCAATGCTCGGCGCTCTACCTTGTTTGTATGAATAAATAACCAAAATAGACAAAAAAGCAGGGAACTAGCAAATTTTTGCTGCTGAACGTTGCAGTCAAAGAATTTGAAAAGTATCACAATTTCATTAAATTTTCTACTGTAGACAATCACTTAACGGAGAATTTAATGAAAAAGATAATGTCGTTGATAGAACTTATTGGCATACCGCACCTTACTCACCAGACTGACTTTACTCAATCAAAAACGATTGATTCGCCATCGGGTATGGAAGACAGCTCTTTGACTGTGGTCAATCCTTGCTCAGGTTTACCGTTTGTCGATAGTTGCTCTCATATTGACGTCGGAGGCAATCCACTTGGTGTCTGCGACAAACTAGGAACTGAAAGCGATTTAGCACCAATGGATGGCTTGCATCAAATGAGCAATTCAATTGATGAATCAGACACAGCTGATATGGATATTGGAACTTCGAGTATTTTAAGTGTTAACACTGATAGCTTTGATGACGCCACCACGACGAACTTTTTAGATGATGATTTAAGTGATACTTCCACGGACCATTCGTTTGATGATAGCTGGGGTGATTGGTGAGTGAGTTGGAAGCCCATCAAGTAATTTGCCTTGCCCTGGGCACCGTCAGCGGTATTTGTCTCGCTTCGTTTTTTTTGACGTTAAACCTAGGCTTTGTTTTCCTGAACCTTGTTTGTCTTCATAAAGTGTTATTCGGTATGAGAGCATATTATAAAGATGACTCAAGAGCTAAAAGTGGCCGTGAATTGTTACTCACTACACTCTGGAGATTTGATTAACGTCATAAAATTAGCACTTTAGAAAGCCTACTTGATTGGATATGAAACGATTATGTCCTTGCCATGGATGGCACCCTTCGGAATAAATACCCTTCTGATAAAGCAAAAAAAATAAATTTATTTTTTTGAGAATTTCTATTGTTAGTAATAACTGAATGAAAAATAAAGATAAATTTACCGTTTTCAAAAACATAGAAGTTTAGGGAGAAAATGGATTTTTCTTTACACTGTTCTCAACCTAGTATTCAGAGAGCAGTAATATGTATTCATTATTTATCGTTAAACCAGCTATGATTCACACCGTGTAGCGTCTCAGACTTTTCCAAAACTGACGTTTAGTGATGCTTCCCAATAGCCAACCTACAATAAATGGTCTACTCCCAAACGGCGAGTTAGACTTTGCGTGGCTGGGACAAAACTGTGATGTCTTACTTGATAAAGCAGTGCTTAAGCTTCTTATAGATTATTTTGGAGGCGTAAATTTAAGCAATCATGGAAAAGTAATTCGATTTGCAAAGAGGGTGAAAGGTAAGCCTATACGAATAAATTTAGGTGATGCGACATACAATGGGGCGGTATCTTCGGCAAAGAGATCAAAAGAACTCATAATCGCAAATGAGTGTGATCTCATTACTGAGAAAACAAGATGTGAGAAGCGTAGCTCAGTAAGAATAACGGTCAAAGATGTTTGCGCAGATTACCAGAGCAATGAGCTGGTAGGTTTAAAGCCTGCAACTATAAAAGGTTATAAAACGCTTCTAAATCGACTTGTGAAGCATTTTAATCATATACCACTGGAAAAACTTAATCATTATGGATGTTAGAGCAGATAATATCCAGAGCGAAGCTTATGAATATCACGCTGGTAAACCAAGGCGCAGTTGATTTCAAGAAGCTGAAGAAATACCTCTCTCGATTCGAGCAACAAGAAAAAACAGTTGACGATACAAAAACACTTTCAGTAGATGATCTACAGACTTTAGAGGCGCTGAGTCATGAAGAGTTGTTGCAACATAACTTACACATTATAAGAGATTCAGCATTATTAACTGCAAAGTCGGTTGCTACACGATCTGGTGAAGCTCGCGCTATTGCATTGGAAGATGTGTTAAGAGACGAAAATGGTGACTATAAGATTAACGTAGTCCGGTCTCTTGTTCTCGAACAATTCAAACAACCCAAAACATACAATAAATGTCTGAGTGTTGTAGACGTATTCGGTGTAGCTAAACTCTATTTAGAGCGCTTAATAGAGGATGCCCAGGGTTACAGTAGCAGACAACTCGAAGTATTAAACCAGAATAACGAAGTGGAGCTTCAGAGTGTCACGCCGCTCGTAATCAACCCAGCTACAGGAAATACTTACACCGAAAAAGAATACAGAAAAGAATTCTATCGATTGCAAGAATATGCAGGCATTCAAAAGCCAATACCTCCAAAGCAATTGCGACATACGGCAGTAAAAACGTTTCAGGATGCTGGGGTCGCTGTCGAAGATTTTTGTAAACAGCTCACTCACGCGAATCATTCAACAACAATAAAGTTTTATGCAGGTGCGGTTCAGCTTCGCAACTCGCCTGAAAAAACTAAAATGATTAATATCAAGTTAGATAATCTTTGGTCTACCGAAAATAAGCCACTAGAAAAAAATCGGTTAAAAAAGAAAGAGAAGTGTCGGCAGCCGACAGTACCAATGCGAATTAATTTAGATAATAAGCAAAAATTGAAAGCTTGGGAGTCCATACACTCTGTTGTTATTGAGCGTCAACCCAAACTAATTCACCTGCCAAATAGTCCATAATAGCCATCACTAATAAGGTTTTTACAGAATATTTCACTTGGTAATTTGGATGATAATTGTACTAATTTGTTAAGTGTAGTTTCGAATTTTGTAGAAAATTTAGAGTCTTAATTTTTTAACTTAAAAAGATTTTCAAACTGCTGACTATTTTTTATGATTTTGATTGATTCGACGTCAACGGTATATTGTAAATGCTACTTAAGTGATTTAGTCTTCACGACAAATTAATTTTTTACATGGATGTTGTATGTCGTTAAGACCATATTATTTAATTACTTTTTTGTTTTTTAGTGTTCACGCAGCTACTAGCGCGAGTATTATTTCGATTAATGGTTATTCGCTAGATACTGACAAAGGAATTATCTCTTCTAGTGATAACTTGGAGTGGTTGCAGTGGTCAAAAACTATTAACTTATCTCCAAACCAGGCTCTTTCGGGAATAGCTCAAAGTTACGATGGTGGCGGCTGGAAATTAGCAAATAATGAACAAGTCGCTGGTTTACTTAATACATTTAATTTTGGACTAGAGATTGATACTGATTACCGCACCTTTCAAGATAAAAAGGGACCGTATGTACGAGGTGACAATTTAAGTGAAGATCCATTTACACAATTTACGACATTATTCGGAAATACCTACACCTTATCTGCCAATACTACGGGTGTAGATCCTTTATCTTATTCCTACGCACAGTTTGGTGAAAATACCTCAACAGTACAGGCACCCAACAGAGTTCTGGTACAAGGAGACTTTTTTAGCACAACATTCAATCGTCCTTATGCGAGTGAAATATATGTTTCCCATTTAACTGGTAACATGAATGTACACACTAGAACCCTTGGTGTCGCTTTAGTTAGGGAGAAAGCTCAGAACTCAAATATCGTAAATGTATCAGAGCCTAGTATATTACTAATGTTTTTCTTTAGTTTACTTTGTTGCGCTTGGAAAGTAGTGAAGAAGAAGCCAAGCTTCAACCTACCTAAATGATGGGATCAATTTGGGATCAGAGAGAGCAAAAAACTATTAAATAATACCCATATTTATCATCACTTTATTTTTTAAAATCAATTGCTTACTTAAAGGGGGGAGGGTTCGAATCCCTCTCTCTCCGCCAAATAAACAAAAACGCCCCGTTTCTTTGAAAAGAACGGGGCGTTTTTGTGTCTGAACAACTTTGGTTTATAACAACTAAAAAAATAAAAATCCCTTCACAGAATTCAAACGTAAAATCTTAGTGTTATTAGTGTTATTAGTGTTATTAGTGTTATTAGTTTTATTGTTATCCGCATAAGGGTGTAGTGAAATGCCAGAGGGTCCAGAAATTCGTCTTGCTGCGGATAAAATTGCTAAGGTTATTGAAGGTCAGCAGATAGAAGAGATAGAGGTTGGCTTGCCTCACCTAACTCAAGGCGCTGCCAAGCTAAAAGGCCGACGGGTTGAGCAAGTAGAGACGAGAGGAAAGGCCATGCTTATTCATTTTGATAATCAGCTTTCGGTTTACTCTCATAATCAACTTTATGGCGTTTGGATGACCGCAAAAAGAGGCGAGTTACCCGCTACCAAGCGTTCCCTGCGATTAGCGCTTCACACCAAGGAAAAGAGCGCATTGCTTTATAGTGCGTCAGATATTGGTATTTATCAGCCTGAAGAGCTTCTCGTCCATCCATTTTTGACAAAGATTGGTCCAGACATACTTCAGAAGAATTTAAAGTGGCAAACCCTAAGTAAACGACTTCTTTCAGCACGCTTCTGCAATCGCAGTTTAAGCGCACTGTATCTCGACCAGCATTTTGTAGCGGGTATTGGTAACTATTTGCGAAGTGAAATACTGTTTGCCGCAGGCGTGCATCCTGACTACAAACCTAAGCAGTTAACCTCAGAGCAAATAGAGGCCCTTGCCAAACAAACGATAGCGGTAGGTAAGCGAGCGTATAAAACACGAGGGCATACAGTGCCAACGAGTACGGCCACTGCGCTTGCAAAAACCAAGGGAAGCTATGAAAGCGTTCGGTTTATGGTGTTCAATCGCGAGGAACTTCCTTGTAGAGAATGTGTTACACCAATAATTAAAAGGCAGCGGAATGGACGCCGGATATATTGGTGTGAAAGCTGTCAGCCATTCATCTAGTTGAATTACCTTATCCTAAAAACCGGGAACGGTATTACTTGGCAAACAACGCAGTAATTTTTTTCATTCGCGCTTTATTTACACCTAGGTCGGACAACCCAAGCCGTGATGCCGATCTAAAGTCAATTTTCGTTTTATTATCTTGTGTTTGAGATAGTAAAAACTCAACATCATCAACAAAGCCAAATAAATGCGACCTGAACTCTACTCTCAAGTAATTATCTCGTTTTTCAACTACGGTGGTTCGAGGTAGTGAATGTATAACGCTAAGCAACTTTTCCTTTGTGATTGCCTTTGAACCGTTAAATAGAATTGGTACCATATCCCCAGAGCCATTGTTCATACTGCTAATGCAGTTGGGAGTAGCAGGGCAGTCTTTAAGCGATTCGCCGCTTATACCCAGCTCTGGCGGAGTAACAGAGCAGCCTACAAGCGTTAAAGAACAAAGTAATAAATACAGCTTTTTCATCATTTCTCTTTTTGTATAAATATCACGTTTTACTAGGGCGTGTTGATCTTTGTTGTACGATTTTTGGGCTAAATGGAAGCATTTTAATCGCGAAACAGTCCTGTAGGCCTAGTGGGCTAAGTCAAAGGGCTGTGACAAAGAGTAAAATGCTTCCATAACGCCCCCTTCGGGCAGCGCCTGTGAGCTATTTATCCTGCGTTAAATGGTTTCGATTTAGCCCGCTAGACCTTCAACCATTCGCCTTGTCTAAATAGCTCACAGACCGCTGCAAAAATGTACAGCAAAGATCAACACGCCCTACTGTTACACATTAGCACAAATTTTCCTCTGCTTTCGCTGTTTGCTCATCAAAGGGCGATAAATGAGGTAAGGGGTTTCGTCTTCTATGCATCAAACTCGGCGTATCGATATAGAAAAATTAAAAATTTTTTAAGAATACGAACTCTAGCATTGCGCACATCAATAAATTTCCTGATCTTAATTATCAACAGGTGACACTAAGTAGTACAATCACGCTGTCTTTTCATCATTCGTTAGTAGAGCTGTAAAATGAAACTCTTTATAAACCTTATTCGCAACTTACTCGGTGCCATCATTGCCTTTTTCGATGTTGTTACCCGCGGCACTAAACTAAAGCGTTCGCCAGAAAAGCAAGTGCAGGTGGCTGAAGAAAGTCAGAAATTAGCGTTGTACCAATTCTTTGGTTGCCCTTTCTGTATCAAAACGCGCAGAGCAATGTATAAATACAATGTACCCATTCAAAAGCGAAATGTATCAGAGGGTTCGCCCTATAGAGAAGAGTTGTTACAGGGCGGCGGAAAAATTCAAACACCATGCCTTCGCATCGAAAACGAAAAGGGCGTTGAATGGATGTATGATTCTAAAGCTATTATTGGTTACTTAGAAGAGCGTTTTGTTGAAGCAAAATAGCCGAATTGTTAATTACGCTGTCTGAGATGACAGCGTTTTTTTATTTTGAGGTTGCCACGCGGTTTCTACCCCCATGTTTTGCGTTATACACGGCCTCATCTGCACGTTTTATTAGTGCATGGATATTGTGATCTTCGGTGAGTGTTGCAATGCCTATGCTACAGCTTATCGAACATTCGCTTTGTAATAACAGCGGCGAAAGCGATGACAATGCAGAAATGTTTTTTCTTATCCGCTCGGCTAACTCTTTGGCTTGTTGCTCATTAGTTTGCACCAAAACAATAAGAAACTCTTCACCACCATAGCGTCCAACATAATCAGTTTGCCTGCATGTTTGTGTAATGGTATCGGCTATCATCACTAGCACGTCGTCGCCAAATTGATGGCCATAGCTGTCGTTTATTTTCTTGAAATAGTCCACGTCAAGCATCAACACTGAGCAGAGTTGATCATGGCGTTCACACTGACTAATTTCATTCTCCAAATGTTGCAATATAGCGCGTCGGTTAAGAATAGATGTGAGTGGATCGGTGTTGGCTTGTATATGAAGCTCTCGAGTGCGCGCTTCTATTTTCGCCTCCAGCGTAAGGTTAATCTCTTTAAGTTCTTCTTGCGCGTTCAGAAGCTCTTTATTGCGCTGCGCCAGTAAAGCAGAGCTGGGAAGCGCGACAATGGTCGGTGTGAGCTTCCATAGTGCCAATGCGGTCACCGCTGAAACTATTCCTGTAGTGAGCTTTGCCAGGCCCTCAATAAAGTAATACCCGTGCCAGATATTTACCAGCCCTAACAAATGCGTAATGCCACAAAAGCTGATAAAGCCAGCGAAGAGTAAAAAAAGGCGGTCAAATTTTAAATCATCTCGTTTACGAACGATATGTATCAGCGCAATGGGGATCAATGCGTAAGATGTTGCTGTGAGCGCATCACCGGTTACATGTAGAAACAGTAAATCCCAACGCCACAAAAGACAGTGTCCGTGTGGCATAAAGCTACCGTTGAAAATTATTTCAAGCACTACACTCTCCCTTTATTCAAACTACACACTGTCATCAATAAAGAATGATAATGTTTATAGCGGTGAAATTTATCGGTGCGACGGCGTCAACGTGCAGACATTCAATGAGTTTTCCTCCCTTACATAGTAGTTCATACTCTTGATGCGTAAAGTTTATTGCTTAAGAATCCGGCAAGGAAGCACTGCAAGGAAGGTCTGGGAAGAAACCCTAAATTTGGGCTTCCCAACTGTTTATGTAGTTTGACTATAAAGACTGTCGGAGCAGATTAGAGATGGTGCTGGCTATGCTGTTGTATATGCTGTGATATAAAATACTTGGCCATACAGACTGCTGAGCCAGGCTCTTAAAATAAGACCTTGAAATAAGACGTTGAACCAAAACCTTGAACTAAGTGATTGAAGTGCCTGTGGTCTGTTTTACCCAAACAGCTATTCTTCTAAGAAGAACAGCTATAATGAGAAATGCCGCCAGCGCCAAAAAACTCTCTGGGGCGCAACTGGTAATACCGGCTTTGCGCATGTTCTGATTGTTCTTCATATGGATTAGTAAGCACATCTTGCAAAGCATGAATGCGGTCGAAGTTACCCCCTTCTGCCTCTTTATACGCTGGCACAACGAACCATTCACGCCACGTAAATTTTGGGTTGGTAAGCTTCATTCTTCTCGCGCATTCGTCAACATTATTTGACTCTTTACCTGTCTCTTCAGACGACTTTTCACCTGACTTTTCTAGCTGGGCTCGCCAATTTTGAATCCACTCATTCCACTGAGCAACCATATCCTCTTTTAGTGGTGCGTAAAAACTCGTCGTCAGCGCTTCAACATCACTAGGAAGGTGAGATAGCTCTCTAAAAAAGTGGTTATAGTCTGCCCCCGTGCGCATCATTAAGTGTAAAAGTTGAAGCAGTAGTTCATTATCATAAGCAGCAAGCCCCAGTTTTGCTGCCCACATGGTGTTCATTTTTTGCTGCATAACCGAGGCGAAATTTTCGTTTATATTGCGCAGTGCCTCTAGTTCCTGTGGCGTGTCGGTAAGCAATGGCTCAATTGCACGACAAAACATGCCGAAGTTCTTTTCTGCTGCTACGGGCTGGTTGAGGAATGAGAAGTGGCGACCTCCACCCGTCCATGGTTGGTAAGCTGGATCGAACAGTTCACAAAAACCAAACGGTCCATAATCCAGTGTATAACCTCCCGCCGCGCAATTGTCGCTGTTGAAATTACCTTGGCAATAGCCTATTCGAACCCAGTGCGCCACAAGCGACGTGAGTCTGTCTTGAAACGCAGTAGCAAGGGCGACTAGCTGAGCTTCAAATGGCTGGTTCGTATCAATATCACTCTTATACTCACGCTCAATTAAGTGTTTAACCAGCAGTTTTAGCTCGTGTAAAGCTGAAGGATGTTGATTGCTTCTCGCCCGTCTTCCAAAAAGCTCTAGCTGACCTACTCTCATAAATGAGGGGGCAACGCGGGTTGATATTGCCACGAGGTTTGGCACCATCACTTCGGGGTCTTGGGAGTTTGACCCTTCTAAATACCAAGGCCTGTCCACCGTTTCCGACTGAGACATAAATAAGCTGAGGGAACGAGACGTAGGAACGCCCAGTGCGTGCATATGCTCTTGTACTAAAAACTCTCTCACGCTAGAGCGCAACACAGCCCTGCCGTCGGCACCTCGGCAATATGGTGTTCTTCCTGCGCCCTTTAACTGCATTTCATAGCGCTTTCCGTTGGTCACGGTCTCCAATATAGAAAGGGCTCGCCCATCTCCATACCCATTGCCCGTTGAAAATGGACATTGCTGAATATATTCAGTGCCGTAGATTGACAGTGCATAGCCGGTAGCCCATCCATGTGGCTTTATCTCAGCAGGGAGTGAAGACATATCGCCAGAGAACAAGCGCATAAATTCAGGGGTGCGCGCAAGGCTATTATCAAACCCTAATTCTTCAAAGAACATAGGGCTATGCGCTACGTATTTGGGATTAGCTATTGGGGTGGGCGTTACCGGTACATAATGGCCTGAGAATACTTGTCTTGGGTTATGCTCACTGCCGTCTGCTCTAGCATCTGGGTCCATAACAAGGCTGTTGAGAAACGAGTAATCAAGGTGTTTTGCAAGGTCGCTTACTGTTTGAATGGGTTGCTGAGCTTTATCTTGTTGATCATCTAACATTGGCGCCTCTTTTAAAACGTTTGATTTGAACGACATGCTACTACAAATGTATTGAAAGACACATCTGTAGTGCAAAACTCAGCTCGCGGTACTCTATACGTGAGTAGATATCCGAAAGTGCAACGGGTAAATATCTTCTGCGATAAAAGCATCATTTAACGGTAATAATTAGCGATACTCTCTAACGGTGCTAATTTAGGACTAGGGTACAGTATTTTATCAACAGCCATTTGCACTAAGCTCATACGCATCACAATAACGTGTTTCACTTGTCGCTATTACTGGCAGAGTTCTATACATTTTAGGTCTGCGCTATGAAAAACATATCTTTCGCTCACAAAGTTTTCGATGGAGTCATTCTTCTCCTTGGTGTAACACTATGCAGTAAACTTCTTCAATACAGTGTTCTTAGTTATTTAAACCTCCCGTTTTCTATTAACCCTATGTCTTTTATTGGTGAGGCCGATTTAGCGTTAAATGCCTCTGCTCTTTCAAAGTATAAGTACATTTTTTTCGACTTTGTTTGTTTCGCTTTCTTTTACTTTACGCTCAAAAAAATGCGCTCATTCATTCGTCGGTTGCAAAGGAGAGTAAACACATAAACAGGCACCTGGCGTGTTTACTTTTTGATGGATTAAGAGCAACCTAACTATCCAATGTGTTGGCATACTACTGATTTATATTGCAGAACCAAAAGAAGGGGCTATGCAACTGCATGCCTGCTTAGGCGGATAAATAAGATGTTTTAGATGATTGCAGTTAATAGCATATCGGAATAGCTCATCGTACTTGCTTGTCGTATTAGTTGGTCTTAGTGGTTTTAGCAAGCTAGCAAAAATGCTGATTGCGTAGCGCCAACCAATTAATGCTCTACTGGATTTGAAACTAATGACAAATAATAAATCAACAAAAATAGTCATACTCGGCGCAGGCAGCGTGGGGTGCTACATTGGCGGGTGTCTAATTGCCGCAGGAGCCAATGTAAGTCTATTGGGAAGAGCCCGCTTACAACACGATATAGCGCAGCACGGGTTGCGATTAACTGATTGGGAACATCGAAATAGCACTGTGAGCGCAAGCGATATTCATTTCACTACAGATAATGATGTACTTGCTGAAGCTGACTTTATATTGCTGTGCGTTAAAAGCTTAGACACACAGAGCGCGGCGGAATTGATAAAGCAATATGCCTCCCCGAATGCGGTAGTGGTAAGTTTTCAAAACGGCGTTGGCAATGGCGAATTACTTCAAGCATCACTGCATCAAACGGTACTGAAAGGAATGGTGCCTTTTAATATTTTTTATCAAGGTGAAGGGCATTTTCATTGTGGCACTCAAGGCAGCTTAGCAATAGAAAATAAAGATGATGTTTGCCAGGCTCTGCTCACGCAGCTGCACAGTGCAGCACTGCCCGTTGATGTTTATGACGATTTGACTAGCGTTCAGTATGGTAAATTAATTATTAACCTTAATAATGCGGTTAACGCACTCTCTGGTATTCCGCTTCAGCAACAGCTAGGCAATAGAGATTATCGAAAAGTAGTCGCAGCGATACAAAAAGAAGCCTTGGCCGTTCTCAAGGCCAAAGGAATTACGCCTGCGCGATTGGGTAAGGTTATACCATCTTTGATGCCCTATATTTTGTCACTCCCAAACGGCCTCTTTAAGTTGGTTGCTGCCTCTACGCTGAAAATAGACCCTCAAGCACGCTCTTCTATGTATGAAGACCTACAGCTCAACAGGCCAACTGAAATCGACTTTCTTAATGGGGAAATTGTGCGGTTAGGAAAACAGGTGAATATACCGACACCTGTTAATAGCCACATTACAGCCTTGGTAAAGCTCGCTGAGAAAAGCGCTACAGGCTCACCACATCTATCGGCAGAGGAATTGATGGTAGCATGAAGACCGCACTAGGAGTGACAAACAGCGCAACAGTCATAAAGCGATTGTATGCGCTGTTTTACCCTAGTTATTAGGCCGCAAGGGCGCGAATGAGCTGTGAGAAGGTGGGCTTGTCTTGCACATCAAGAGGAGCCTTCAGTTTACGAGCAATATCGCTAACGCTGATTACCCCTCGAACTTCATGCGTTCCTCTGTCGAGCACTAGGCAGTGATGTTGGCCGTAATCTTTCAGCGTTTCAATAACGTCACCCACCGTGGATTTTGCTAGTTCAGTATAGTCGAATGACATTAGGGACGTTTTGTCTTGCATAAAATCACGTACCACTAAGCTATCTCTCGGTAATTGCAACTCAGCAATTTGCTTTACAATGTGCTGTTCATTAACGTCTTCAGACGTAATAATGCCAGAAAACGCATTACTCGCATTAACCACTAACATCATTCGAACGTGTGATTGCCGCATTCTATTTTCAACTCTCGTGGCCGGAGCATTTTCATCAATTACCAACGGCATGTACTGCTTAAAGTCAGTAAATACCGACATTGCAGATGAGGTTAACGTTACATTGGTTTCAATTACAGGCCATGCAAGACGGTCTGCTGCATCAGTTTTATGAAGTTGTAAGGTATGCATTACCTTCCCCTTAAAGTAGTAAACAAATGTTAAAAAGAGACGAACGGTTTTGTTTAACTGCGTTGGGGTGGGGCTCGAATAAGGTGTGCTGGACAGCTTGCAACATCGTTGTAAACACAAGCAAAAGCACTAGCGTTAATATGTTGAATGCTGACGACATACGTATAATTTAATACGGAGGTGTCGTCGATATCATCATAGTCGCCTGCTTGTTCTGCTGACGCATAGGGTGAAACAGTTTCGCTATAATTTACTGGTGAAATATCATTGCTAAACGCGCCATCTGTACCATTTTCCGGTACGAATAATGAAAGCGTAATAAGCAGCAATAATAAATTCAAAAGTAAAACTCCAGCTCAAAGTGGTAGGGATCTTTCCCTAAACATAATATAGGTATGTTTTGTTTTCGAAATAGGCCGTTTTGTCGTAATTTTTCACCGAGCTATCGTATCTTGGGCGCTTGCGGGGCGTATATTGGGCAGTTATGTAGAATGCAGTGGGCGCTTGCGGACGCGAGGATGAGCGCGTGGCGGCGAATAGTGGATGAAGTAGGAGGACCATTTCCCTAGTAAAAAGACCCATAAGATACTTAAGCGACGTTGAAAAGAAAAAGTGCCAGTCAATTTTTTTGACTGGCACAATTATCGCCCTTCTTGGTATTTAGGGCACAATGGATTGTTTTCCAGTGCTATTTTTCTAAGATCATTTTTCCAATGTTACTTCTTAAGTACTATGCGCAGCATTCTGCGCAGTGGCTCTGCGGCACCCCACAAGAGCTGGTCGCCTACGGTGAAAGCGGAAATATATTCTGGCCCCAGCGTTAGTTTACGAATTCGACCAACGGGTATGGTTAATGTACCCGTTACTTTGGCAGGGGTAAGTTCTTGCATAGTAGCGTCTCTATCATTAGGCACAACTTTTACCCACTCATTATGTGATGCCAAAATGGTTTCTATTTCCTCTACAGGAAGGTCTTTTTTAAGCTTAATGGTAATGGCCTGACTGTGGCAACGCATTGCACCAACACGCACGCAAATACCGTCGATAGGTATTTCTTTTTGCTCAGTGTTGCTAATGCCTAATATTTTATTTGCCTCAGCTTGCGCTTTCCATTCCTCGCGACTTTGCCCAGACGGTAACTGAGAGTCAATATAGGGGATGAGGCTGCCCGCTAGCGGTACGCCAAATTGTTCGCTGGGGTAATCGTCGCTGCGAATAAACTCTGCCACTTGTCGGTCGATATCAAGAATGGCGGTTGCTGGGTCTTCAACGCTGGCTTTTACATTGTCAGAAATAGCGCCCATTTGCGAGATAAGCTCTCGCATATGTTTAGCGCCAGAACCCGACGCAGCTTGGTAGGTCATAGGCGATGCCCATTCAACTAAATCTTTTTCAAACAGACCACCAAGTGCTAATAACATCAACGAGACGGTGCAGTTGCCGCCCACAAAGGTGCGAACGCCAGCGTCGATGCCAGATGTAATTTCACTGTTATTAACCGGGTCGAGTACGATAATAGCATCATCATTCATTCGAAGTGCAGACGCTGCGTCTATCCAATATCCCTTCCATCCGGTTGCGCGCAAGTCTTCGTAAACGGCTTTAGTGTAATCACCGCCTTGACAGGTAATAATGATATCTTGCTGACAAAGCGCATCAATATCGAAGGCATCTTCTAAAACACCATTTCCATTGTGAGTGTCATCACCCGCGGAATTGCTACCAAAAACTGGGGCAGGTGTGCCCTTTTGTGAGGTGGTAAAAAAGGTGGGCTCAATATGCGCAAAATCGTCTTCTTCTTGCATGCGCTGCATTAATACTGAGCCAACCATACCGCGCCAGCCCACTAAACCTACTTTTTGTTGTGCCATTGAATTGAGAACCCTTGTTGCTAAAATGATAAGTACGGCCTTTCCTGTAGCGTAACATTACCTACGAAAGCCTTTGTTGCAGTATGCACAGCACATACCGCGGTTTACCTGTCGTTTTTATTTTTATGCTCGCAGTCTAAGGGTTATTGCGGGCTCTTACTAGTGGGTTTTTAGACATAATCCTTTCGATTTATTACTTTAATAATTTATGACTTTGTTGTGTTGAGCTTTGCGTCAATGGCAGTTGCCCTTGCATTTACCGGGCACTCTTTTTATGCTCAAACTCTATCGCTTCAATTAAATTCAATAGAAAAACGAGACCTTTTAGTATGAGTGTTGCAAATATTATGTCTAAACGCGTGGTAAGCGTTTATATGGATGACAGCTTACAGTCTTTGCGAGAACTGTTTACTGCAACGGGCTTTCATCACTTGGTGGTTGTGCATGACAACACACTACAGGGTATTATTTCAGACAGAGACTTGTTGAAAGCCGTTAGTCCCTTTGTTGATACTATTAGTGAGCGAATGGCCGATAGAGCAACGCTGGACAAAAGGGCGCATCAGATAATGACCCGCGAGGTTATTACTCTGTCTCCAGAATCATCAATTTTCACCGCTATTGAGCTATTCAATAGCAACAAAATATCCTGTATTCCCATTGTCGATGAAAAGTCCCAGCCGGTAGGCATGGTGTCGTGGCGCGATGTAATGCGCTTTATGCAGCAACGTGTTGAATCGAAGCGGTAGCGCTGCGATAGGGTGAGGGTAGAACGTTTTTAAACAACAAGAAAACAAAAAAGCGGCCAGTCCACTCATTGGGACTTTGGCCGCTTTTGTCTATTTATCGCTTTTGTTCTTAGCCGTTATTTAAAACTACGATTTACGGTAGCTCACCTTAAATAACAGGCTGTAAAGCACAGGTACAGCGATAAGCGTTAGCACGGTAGCAAAAGACAGTCCACCCATAATGGTCACCGCCATATCCGCAAAGAATGGGTCGAACAACAGCGGCGCCATACCTAATATAGTGGTTACAGCAGCTAATGCGACTGGCCTTACACGGCTTAACGTAGCCTCTACAATGGCTTTTCTAATGGCTAGCCCTTCCTCAATTTGAAGGTCAATCTCTTCAATCAATACAATGGCATTTTTAATTAGCATGCCAAACAAGCTTAAAAAGCCAAGCAATGACATAAAGCCAAAGGGCATGTCGGTTGCTAGCAAGCCAGAAACCACACCTACGACGGCCATGGGTACTACTAGCCATATAATAAGCGGCTGTCTAGCATGACCAAATAGAAGCACTGATATGATAAACATCACTAAAAAGCCTGCTGGTAGCCCAGCGCCCAACGCTTTTTGAGCATCTCCAGAGCTTTCAAATTCACCACCCCATTCAAGATGGTAGCCTGGCGGCAATTCAATAGACTCAACCACAGGACGTATTCTCTCGAATGCTTTTGCAGCGGTTTCATCAGGACCTGGTTCACCTTCAACAGTGATTGTACGAAGGCGATCTCGTCGATGAATTCGCATTTCTTCGGTAATGAGTTCGAGACCTTTTGACACCTGTGTGAATGGTACATATTGGCGTTGCTGTGACGACCACACCTGTGACTCGCGAATCGACTGAAGTTCAGTGTCTTCTGCCTTACCCATTTTGGCCATAATACTGTAGGCGTAGTCGCCGTCTTGCACCGTTCCAAGCTGTACGCCGCTACTTGCATATTGCACCGTTTGGCTAAAGTCAGAATGAGAGACACCCGCAATACCCGCGTTGTAATTGTCGTATTGGGTATTAATGGCAAAGCCTTTTTCACGCCAGTTGTGGCGTACATCAATAATTTGCTCATCTTCAAAGAACAGCGCCTTTGCTTGCTCTGCCAATTCTCTTAACACTTCTGCATCAGGACCTGAAAAGCGAGCCTCTAATTTTGCGCCCGACCCAGGGCCAAACTGCATGCGCTCCATATAAAAGTTTGCATCAAAGTCTAAGTCGCTGAGCTTATCAGCAAGTTTAGCTTGAATAGAGGGGATAGCATCGAGTGTTTCTGCCCGTACCATGAAAAACGCATAGTTTTCGTTAGCGCTTTTAGGGGCATAGGTCAAAGTAAAGCGATCCGCACCTTGGCCTATAAAAGTAGTCACCGCCGTCACGTTTTCCATACCAAGAATGCGTTTTTCAGCTTGTTGAGCTATTTCTTCAGTAGCGCGAATGTCGCGGTCTTGCGGCCCCCAATAATGAACAAAAAACAATGGCGCATTCGACGGTGGAAAAAAGCCTTGTTTCACCATACCAAAGCTGCCGTAAGCCACAACAGTAATAACGACAAGGGCTGCTATGGTTATCCAGCGAAATTTAAGCGCTTTTAATAGTGCGCCCTTAAAGGCACTAAGCATGGCAGATGGCTTGTCGTTTTCACCTTGGGACATGCCTTTTCTATAAAAATAAGCGCCTAGCACGGGTACTAGCGTTACGGCTAGCACCCAACTGATCATAAGCGACACGAGTACTACGGCAAACAGTGAATAAAGGAATTCACCGGTGGCATCATTTGATAAACCAATGCCTGAAAATGCAGCTATACCTATTACAGTTGCCCCTAATAATGGCCATTGAGTACGTTTCACAATAAAGCTTGCTGCACTTTTCGCTGTTGTGCCCGTGGCCATTCTTAGCATCATGCCTTCTGCTACTACAATGGCGTTATCAACTAACATACCCATGGCAATAACCATTGCGCCTAACGATATGCGCTGAAGTTGAATACCCATTAGCCACATAATAAGGATTGTACCTAACACGGTAACAAGCAATACGGTGCCTACTACAACGCCTGAGCGCCAGCCCATGAACAGGCACAAGGTCAGGGTTACCACGGCAACCGACATCACAAGGTTGGTGATAAAGCCATCTACCGATTCGTCAACCACCGAGGCTTGATCGTAAATAGGCGTTAGGGTAATTCCTACTGGTAGTTGCTTTAATAGCTCGTCGACTTTGGCATTAACACGCTCGCCCACATCTACAATGTTGACGTCTGCAAGTGCTGACACGCTTAACGTTAATGCCTCGGCGCCATTGTAACGTACCAATACCGACTGAATATCGGCAGGTTCAAGTTTAAGCGTTGCAATGTCTGCCACACGTAACGAACGATTAGTACCTGGAATTACCACAGATAAGTTAGATATTTCTTCTAATTTATCGGGAGCACGCTCAACGATAATGCGAACATTTTTTTCATCTACTTTTACCCGTCCTCCGTTAAACGGGCGCAGATTATCTTGAAACAGTGAGGCTAAATCTGGAAAAGAAATACCTAAACCCGCAAGCTGATAGGGGTCTATGTAGGCAACAATTTGTTCGTTTTGTACACCAGTAACATTTACTTTGGCCACTCCGTCTGTGGTAAGAAGGTCGCGGCGAATTATACGTGCAAACTCGCGAAGCTCTCGCGTGTCAAAGTCAGGTGCACTTAGGGCGTAATACAAACCGTACACATCGCCAAAGTCATCATAGACAACGGGGTCTTGAGTGCCAGTAGGAAGGGAGCTTGCTGTATCCCGAATGCGCTTTCTTAGCTCATCCCATATTTGCGGCAGCACATCACTGTCGTAAGTACTTTTAACTTCAACGGTAATTTCAGATAGTCCTGGCGATGACACCGAGTTTACTTTCTTCAACTGAGGCATTTGCTGAATAGCGATTTCTAATCGCTCGGTGACTTCTCTTTCTACCTTTTGTGCACTTGCACCAGGGTAAGCGGTATACACTTTTACCTGTTTAATGGTAAATGCAGGGTCTTCTAGGCGTCCTATTTTGGTCATTGCCAAAATGCCGCCCAAAAGCAGTATCACCACCATTAGCCAGACATTAACCGGCTTATCAATTGAAAAGCGTGCTATATCCATGAATTACTTTTCTCCTTTGTAGGGAAGTACTTTCATGTCAGCGGTCATTTTCGTTGCACCAGCAGACACAACTCGCTGACCCAGACTAATATCGCCTTCGATGATGGCAAGCTCGTTCTCAATATGCTTTACGTTAACCGTTTGCTTGTTAACGCGGCTGGTGGTGTTATCAAAAATCCACACTGCAAACCCGTTGTTTTCATCGCCAACCAAAGACTTGACCGGGACTACCAGGCCCTCTGGGTACATTGAGCCCTGCAGGCTTACCTTAACAATGGCGCGAGCGCCAGGTGTTAGCGGTAATTCATCCCGAGGCTCCATGGCAAAAACAACTTCATAAGTCTGCGACACCGGATCAGGTTGAGTAGAGTGCTCAACATAGCTAACCGGATACCATTGGCTTCTATTAGTGGCAAGGGTTGCGCTGGCTTGCTTAATACCACGGCCTAAATTTGCGGTAAGCAAACGCTCTGGCACGTTAATGTTAAAGTATATTTTTGACACGTCTTGTAGACGAGCAATGGGTGTACCTGCTGCAACAAAGCTGTTGTTCTCTACCAATCGTTGAGACAGCTTGGCATCAAATGGGGCGTAAAGTTGGGTATAACTTAAATCTTGCTCTGCGTTTTTAAGGTCCAGCATTGCTAGCTCATACGATGTTTTTGCTGAATCTAATGTGCTTTGAGCCACTAGTTTTTGTGCAAACATCTTTTCTATGCGATTAAGCTCACGCTCAGATTGCTCTAAGCGAGTTTTGGATTCTTCCATGCGACGTTCAAAGGGCTTTCTGTCTATGGTTGCAAGCAGTTTGCCTTTTTCAATATCGTTGCCGGTGACTAGGTCGGTTTGAATTAGGCGCCCTGACACTTCAAAGCTCAAATCTACCGTTTTTACGGCAGATACCACTGCCGGAAACGTAAACTCATCAAAATTTGGAATATTACTCACATCGGCAAGCTTCACATAGCGTGGTGAGTCAGGTTCTGATGTTTCACTTTTTTCAGACGTGCACGCAGCAAGTGTGAAAAAGGCGAGGGCGGTGACAAAAACGGTACGAGAGATTCGCATCATGGACATAGTGTTTTGTAATCCATATCAAGTAAGTAAATGGGACTAGAAGAAACAGAATACGGCAACAAAGATTTCTTTATAAAGTAAACTGATGAGTGCATTTTAGTTCGGTCACATTGAAAAGTAAACTGTTCAGTGTAAAATGAAAGGCAATATTCATTAAGACTATATTAAATGACTGACGTTACACGTAAGCGAAGCGATAAAAAACGCGAAGCGATTATTCAAGCCGCGACTCAAGCATTTCAAGAGTTTGGGGTTAACGGCACCAGTATGGATAAACTGGCCGAGCTAGCGCAGGTGTCGAAGCGAACGGTATACAACCATTTTTCAAGAAAAGAAGAATTGGTGATGCATTTAATCAAAGAGCAATGGAAGAGCGCTTTGGTGAATATTGGCGTTGAGTATCAGCATGATTTACCCCTTAACGCGCAGTTAGAAGAGCTTGTATTTCAAGAAGTCACGTTTATGTGTAGCGAGGGTCACTTAGAGTTAGCTCGCGTTGCCATCGGGCATTTCTTTTACGAACCAGAAAAGCTGAAAGACGAAGTAGCGCAACTTAAAGCGCAAGAGTCGTCGTTACATCGCTGGCTTAAAGCGGGAAAAGCCGATGGTCGATTAGTGTTTGACGACCTAGAGCAAGTGGTTAATGAAATAGACAGCTTAATTAAAGGGCAGTGTTTTTGGCCGCAGCTGTTTAAGATAGAAGACACATTAAGTGAAGACGACAAGCGGCGAATTACTAAGAATATTGCAGCACTAGTGCTGTGTAGATACGCCAGCTAGGCTCCTCAGATACGAGCTATAAAAGCAGTCGTTTAAAAGCTTTCAGTATAAATAATCATTGCCTACTGCAATAGGCAATGACTTCGATACCACCTTACTGACCCGTTTTCGCAAAATTCACTAAGGTTTCGCCATCCATTCTATAGCCTAACCATTCACTTTTCGCTTTCGCACCCAGTGATTCATAGAAATCGATAGCCGGTTTGTTCCAGTCAAGTACGCTCCATTCAAAGCGACCACAATTTGATGTTACTGCAATATTAGCAAGATGCTGAAGTAGTGCTTTACCAGCACCTAACCCACGAGACTGTGGTGAGACATAAAGGTCTTCTAAATAAAGCCCGTTTTTGCCTTGCCACGTAGAGTAGTTAAAGAAGTAAACGGCGAAACCAATTGGTGCACCATCATTTTCACAAATAACGCAGTGAGCCGTGGCCTTATCACCAAATAGGGTGTTGTGTAAGTCAGCTTCTGAGGCTTCAACTTCGTGCTCAGCTTTTTCATAGATCGCAAGCTCTAGAATAAACTGGCGAATTTGATGGATATCTTGTGGAGTGGCTTGGCGAATACTTAGCGCATTACTCATGGAAATTCCTTATTTACTCTATAAAAAACGTCAGCCTTAAAAATAAGGCTGACATTTGCTCAGGGCGTTTTATCTATGTTAACCATTTTTGCAGCGCTCTGTGCGCTATTTAAACGAGGACCAAAGGTTAATCACTACCATTGCTATCAACAGCAGGTTCGCTGGAGCCTATATCCACATTTGAATTAAGGCCTCTGCTTCCAAACACTTTTTTCTTTATCCATGAAAAGGGCAGCCTCAAATCAAGTAAGATTAAGTAGAGGCATGGCACTAAAATTAGCGTAACTAGGGTGGCATAAAGAACTGCAAAGCCAAGCGCGGCTGCCATTGGCACTACGAAGGCCGCCTGTAGGCTAGTCTCAAACATTATGGGTAAAACCCCAACAAAGGTGGTTATTGAGGTTAGTGTAATAGCCCTAAAGCGCGCTGTACCTGCTTCAACCACAGCGTGCTTTACACTGTAACCCTGACTGCGTCGCTGATTGACAAAGTCGGTCATTACCAGGGAGTCGTTAATAACAACACCGGCGGCGGCGATTAAACCAAAGGTAGACATCATAGAAAGGTCTAACCCTAGAATAAAATGCCCCCAGATAGCCCCTGTAAGACTAAACGGAATAACCGACATGATAATGAGCGGTTGTCCGTAGCTTTTTAACGGCACAGCAAGAAGTATATACACCATCACCATCGCGGCTATGAAAAATAAGACCTGTTCATTTTGTTGAGCCTGTTGTTCTTCAATGTCACCGCCAAGCTCGGTCATCACCGAAGGAAACTCCTCTTTGAGCTGAGGTAATAAGGTTTCTTTAATCTCTTCTACCACCTCATTTGGCTCAACGGTTTCCTCGTCAATATTGCCCCATACGTATACGCTTCTGTATCCACCTTCTCGGCGGATGTAACTAATACCTGGTTTTTCCTCAAGTACGACAACATCACCAAGCATGACTTCTTCGCCAGTGGGAGTGGTAATGAGAGAGTATTTTAATTCGGCAAATCGTTCGCGAGTCAGTTCAGGATAGCGAACCATAACGCGCACCTCTTCACCGTTGCGTATTACTCGCTGTGCTTCACCACCGTAGAATCCAGCGCCAACTTGGGATGCAATGTTTGACAGGGTAAGCCCTAAATCATAAGCCACGGGCAACAATGACATCTGCACTTCTTTACTGGGTGGGTCGATAGTAGAGCTGACATCAAAAAGCCCATCCTGCTGCTGAAGCATTTCAATAAACTTCAAGCCGGCGGCGTTCAACGTATCAATATCGGGGCCAAAAAGAAGATAACCGAATTCGCCGTCATCACCACCACCGCCGTTAACATCGTCGATAACCGTGAATGACTTCATGCCGCTAATTTCAGGTATAGCCTCTCGCCAGCGTCTAGCCAGCTCAAACGTGTCGATTGGTCGTTCATCTTCATTCACTAATGGAGTAAGAATTCGGCCTTCATTGCGGGAGTTATTAAAAGCCAGTCTGTCGCGAACCATGCCGGTGCCAAATTCTTCTATTAGCTCTTTTTCAACACTAAGAATGGTGTTTTCGACAATCTTTAACGCATTGATTGTGGCAAGGTCAGAGACATTTTCGTTCATTTCTATTCTGACACTAGGAAAATCATGGGGGACTTTAGGGTTAGGTACCATACGTACATAATTGGCGCTTATTAGTCCCCAACTGATCATAAGCAGGGCAACAAACATCATAAACACTACCCAGCGTGCATTGATTGCCGCTTCAACGGTGCGCTTGTATGGGCCGTTTATAATACCTTGAAAGCGCTTATTAAATTTCGCGCGCCAGCTGTCTGGTTTAATAGGGGAAAAGTTCGTGTGTGCTAAGTGAGCTGGTAATATTAGTTTCGATTCAACAAGGCTAAATGCTAAACACAGAATAACCACGACAGCGATATTATAGAAAAATGCACCCTCAGGCCCGCTGCTTAACGTAAAGGGGGCAAAAACAGCGATAGTGGTAAGTACACCGAATGTAGCCGGTGTTGCTACACGCTTGGCCCCGCGAATAACGTTATCGACACCGCCGCCCTGACTTTCAATTTCGGTATAGGCGCTTTCTCCTATCACAATGGCGTCATCTACCACTATCCCAAGCACCATAATAAATGCGAATAACGAGAGGATGTTGATACTAATACCAAACAACGGCATCAGCATTACCGCACCTAAAAAGCAAACGGGGAGGCCAACCATTACCCATAGCGCCAATCGAAACCGCAAAAATAGGGTAAGCATAAAGGCAACGAGCACCGAACCTTGAATTAGGTTTGATAGCATCATGTCCAGTCGTGCATTAAGGTAGTAGGTTAAATCTACTAACACTTCAATTTGTACATCTTCGGTAAATGACTGATTTTTTTGTTCGATGTATGCTTTAACGGTTTCTGCAACGGGAATGGTATCTTGTGTTTTTGTAGCTTTGACCGCCATTGAGATAGCATTCATGCCGTTGTATTTAAAGTACCTTTCGCCCTCTACGAAACCGTCATTAATATAGGCTACATCGCCAAGGGTCACTCGAGCGCCACCCGCGCCTATTTTAACCGGAATTTCTGCAAACTCTTCACCGCTGTAAAACTGGTTTTCAACACGTACCGATACAAGGCCTGCATTAGTGCGAATTTGTCCTGCTGACATGTTTGCTGAGTAGCTATTGATTGCACGAGTGATATCAGAAATTGACAGGTTATATTTTCTAAGCGTATCCGGCTTTATTTCTATGGCAATTTCGTCATCAGGTGCCGACATTTGCACAAGAGACACATTGCCTAGCTGTAATAGCTCATCTTCCACTTCTTTCGCAATTTTCTTTAGTTCAGCAAGGGGAAGATTGCCGACTAAGGGCATCTCGATGACGTCTTGTTGAAACTCTACTTGCGAAACGTTGACCGGCTCCATACCTGCCGGAAAGGTAGCGATGCCGTCTACTCGCAGTTTTACCTTATCGAGTACGTCCGTAAGCTCTGCTTTTGTTTCAATCTCAAGACTTACGGTGCCGCTACCTCTAAACGCCCGAGAAACCGTGCGTTTAATTTCTGTGATGTCTTTAATGGCTTCCTCAATCTTTATAAAGATACTCTCTTCTATTTCTTGAGGGGAGGCGCCAGGATAATTTGCATTAATGGTGATGTAGTTAATTTCAATGTTGGGAAACATTTGACGTTGAATGGTTAGAAAACTGGCAATGCCCATAATAATGATAAAAACCATTAATAAGTTTGCGGCGACTGAGTTTCGCGCAAACCAAGCGATAAGGCCGTGCTGAGTGTCGTTATGAGTTTCCATGGCGGTTCCTAAATTAGTTCGCTTTCGCTGTCACTGAGTCGGAAAGGTTTTCAATAACTTTCACAGCCATGCCGTTTTGCGGATACTCGGGTAAATTCATCACCACTCTTTTTGGGTCAAAGTCGCCCTTGATCAAAAAGTCCCCGCTGTCTTCACGAACCACGTTAACCTTATTTGAATGCAGGTTATTGTCTTCATCTAAGGTCCATAACTTTCTATTGGTAACCAGCTCTTGAGGAATGCGAAATACATCTTTTAGTACTTTGCCCTCAAACGTTACCGACGCGTAAGAACCAAACTTTATCGTTGGGCCGTTAGAGTTAATGGCGTAGGGGTCACTAATGCGGGCAACGAAATAAGACATTCGGGTGTTATTATCTACTACGCCTGTATCACGGTGAATAACGCCTCTAAGCGATATGCCTTGTGCGTTGTTGTCAGATATGACGACTTCTCTGCCAATTGAGTTGGCGTCAAGGAATTTGCTATCAAAGCCTGCAACGGGAAAGGTCACTTCTGCAAACTCAATATTGTTCAGTACAGCCACGGGTGAGCCTTGGGTCACATAATCGCCTGTACTAATGTTGCGCGACACAATAAGGGCATCGTAGGGCGCTTTAACTTTGCAATTCTCTAAGTCACGCTTGGCAAGTTTTAGTTGAGCTTGAGCTGATTTTAACCCGGCTTCTGCGCTCTTCACTTGCGGTTTTCGAAGGTATAAGTCGGATACCTTAGAGTTGGGCATGGTCTTCGCTTCTCTTGCGGCAACATCCGCCTGCGCTTTTTCTTGGATCAGTTGAGCCTCTGCACTGGCTACGTTAGCTTGTGCAAGAAGTAGCGCAGCCTCATAGGCGTCGGGCTCTACGGTAAATAATGTTTCTCCTCGGCGCACTAACCCTCCGCTTACAAGTTTCGGGTTCCATGTTTGAACTTCGCCGGATACTTGTGCTGAAAGGTTGGTGGTTTCTAAGGGGGCAACCTCTCCGTATGACGTAAGCTGTATTCTTACGTCTTCAGGAACCAAAGAATCGATGGTGACGGTAGGTCGCGTATCAATTTTTTCGGCAGCCGTATTGTCGGCAGCTGATACTTCAATACCTTTCATACCTGCGTACCCGAGGATAAGAATGCCTATGGGTAATACAATTTTCATCAATTTCATTGTTTAGTCTATGTGGTTGCCGAGTCTGCCTATAGTCTAGCGCTTATACCGATACATTTTCCATTATATTTGTAACTAAACATGACCTTACAAAGAAAGCACTGAGACAGCTTAAAACGCAGACGCTAGTGGAGAAGGGGGGGATGACAATGTCATCAACGATTGAAAAATGTAAACAGTTATTTTAACTGTTGGAGTAAACTACGACCTTGTTGCGGCCAGACTCCTTTGCGCGGTAAAGGGACATGTCTGCATGTCGTATTCCATCGGCTAAAGATACTTGAGAAGTTATCTCGCAAACCCCAAAACTACTCGTAATGTGAATATCGTGAGCTGAAATGGCGATAGGCGAATTGCTCAAGACTTCACGTAGCGCTTCTAATACGTTCGCAGCTTCGCTAGCGGATGTTTCTGGGAAGATAAACATAAACTCTTCACCACCCCATCGAGCAAGAATATCTTGCTTCCTTAACCGGGCGCTAAAAATTCGCGAAATTTTGCGAAGTACTTCGTCGCCGGCCTCGTGACCGTAAGTATCATTAATGCTTTTAAATCTGTCTATATCGGCAATCGCTATTGAGAATGTATTACTGCTTCGCTGAATTCGCGCGTATTCACGTTCTAGTGCGGTTTGCGCACCGCGCCTGTTAACAAGCTTGGTTAAGTGGTCATGATTAGCCTGTTGCTCAAACTGTTCAGACAAATCTAACGCAATATCGTAACTTTTCTGTCTGCTGTATTCGTAAAAAGCAGACAGAAATGTCACCGTTAAAAACGAGTAGAGTAAGCGAGATTTAAACGCGTAGGAGTAAGACGCTATAAGCAAAGACTCATCGAAAACAAAAAATAACAGGGTGCAGGCGATGGTAAATAAAAGTAGCGCAAGAAGACCTCGTATGACCCCCGCGAAAAACATGGTCACCGGCGGGACCAAGTAAATCCATAAAGGCCCGGTGTTATCTTTGCCGCCGGTAACGAGTAAAAGAAATACCAATATCATTAAGCACGATATCAACAGGGTAATAGACACTGTGCGTGAGCGCCGCGTACCAAATTGAATTTGAATGCGTTGGGAAAGAGCAAAAACAACACTCGCTGTTAGCAGAATGATGGCGAGAGGGAGCTCTTGCGCAAGTAGGGCTCTAATTCCTAAAAAGAAGGTGATGGACACACCAACCGCGGAAAATAGATTCACTACCATGATCCTGCGGTTAGTCTCATCTTTATAGTGATGCTTAACGCCGCTCGTCACATATTTTTTGAAAATACTAATCATTGTGCTTAATTAGCTCTAGCACTTTCTGCAATTTCAGTGGACAACACGGCCAAGGCTCTTCGCATAGCTATAACACTGGCAGAAAACCCATCTTCTTCTAGCGTTGTTTCAATAAAAAATGGATAGCGACCTTTTTCTGGTTGCTGGGTAGACACGATAAAATGACCTTTTAATACTACGTTGCCATTGAAGGTGCTAACGAAGTCGGAAATGTGAATGCTGAGCTCAACTGCACTATCGCCCTGATAGTCTCTATTTGTGAGTACTACTAGATTGTCGTTGGTAAGCTGATCTCGAAGCGTCTTGCGCAGCCCTTCTTCAAAGGGTTCGGCCCAAAGATGAGTCGTAGAAATATGCAGGTTTGTATCACTTACTTGATACACTAGCCCTCGATGCTTGAGATAGTCGGGTAGGGTAATACTCGTTATCAGCAGTGGGGTGCTCTTTTCTGGTGAATCTGCTGATGACTTGAAAGAGCCTTCCGACTGCGCGGATGAAACTGCAGAATGAAGCAAGTAATAAGAGAGAGACGATTGAGTGCTTGTGCAGCCAGATAACGCAAAAAGTAGCGAAACAATAACTAACGCAAAAGTATTGTGTCGGGTTTTCGAAAGAAGCCCAGTCGTCATTTTCATTTCATTTTGTCCCTTCACGCGCTTTCCCTAACTATCAAAATACGCCAATTTCGCTTCTCAAAAAGACGAGTAAGCGAAAACTTCAAGTGTACGCTGCATCTGAACGTATAAGCGTTAATTTCCGCAAATTCTTATCGCAACGCACCTTTATTGATGGCTGTTTTTTGCGATGCGATACATTTCCCGTTCAGATAACACACTATTAAACTAATAAAGGATAATTTAGCCTAATATTTCAACGCACTGTAAACTAATTTTATCGTTATTTCTCTTGTGCTTTAGGCTGAATATCTTCGCCACCGTCTTTTGAAAAAATGAGGCTATTCGGTGACTGATTCAACTTCAGCAGCAAGGGTTGAATGTTTCTCAACGTATCTTGCAGCGTATCTACCGTCTCTTTTATTTCCGACTGATTGAAACCGCCATCACTGTAGTTTTTAAGTAGACTGTCCAAACTTACCAGTACTTGGTTTAAATTGCCATTGAGCGCCTTGGCGTCAATGTCTTCAATAAGAAGGTCGAAGTCGGTGCTTGCGGTTTCCACCGACTCTGCTGCCAGCTTCATGTCCTCTACCGCTAACTGTACGTTTGCCACCATTTCTTTGAGCGGCAGTTGATTTATCTTATCGAGAATGGCATCTGCTTTTTGCGTAAGCTGGGTAAATTCATTGCTTACCGTAGGAATAACTTCGTAACCATTCACTATTGATATTTTGCCACTATCCGCTGCATCAGGCACATGCTGTAAGTCTACATATAGACCACCGGTAAGCACGTTCCCCATTCTCAACGTGGCCCGTAAATCTCGCTCTAGCCAGTTACGTAAAGTCTGCTTAATGGCACTCAGCCCCTCTTCGGTATCGGGCTGTCGAGCTTTGCCTGGATAAATGTTGATGAGCACTGGAATAGGGTAATCTTGTTCTAATATGTTGCCTTCTACCGCGGGCAGCGAGTTAATCCCCGTTACATTGCCAATTTCAATACCGCGGTATTCAACTGGAGCTCCAACAGTGAGGCCTCTGACACTTTCATCAATTAACAGCAGGTATTCAGCGGCAACTTTGTAGCGCGCGTCTGAAGCGGCCGTATTGTCTTCGTAAATGGTGAAAAATGCATTTTCTACAACAAGCTCACCTTTTGGCACACCATCGGGAATACCAAAGGTTATACCGTTAGCAAGAAGGGTTTCTAGACTGCCGGTTTCAACACTCACGCCACTTGACTCAAGATGCAGTTTTACGCCACTCACATCCCAAAAGCGTGTGTTTACTGTGATGAGTTTATGATAGGGCGCTTCGATAAACGCATCGTAATACACCACGCGCTCTTCAATGTTAAAGGTCGCGTCTTCAAACTCGCCAACTTTAAAACCCTTGTAAATAATAGGGTCGCCCGGTTTATAAGCAAACTCATCATCGCTTCGCAGCATCACGTGAAGCCCTGGCGTCCCAGGCGGAGTCACTGGCGGTCGAGAGAGAGCGTTAAAGTGCAGTTGCTCTTTGCCATTGTCATCGGCAGACATGGCAATGTAGCTTCCTGAGATTAGTGTGTTTAAGCCCGAGACCTCGGAAAAACTGATGCGGGGGGCTACCACCCAAAACTTTGCATTTTCATTGAGTAGGTGAGAAGCGCTGGCGTCTATTCTGGCGGTGACTAACACGCCGTCTAGGTCTGGCTTGAGTGATATTTTTTTAACCTGACCAATGTCCAAATCTCGCACTTTAATGGGGGTTTTATTAACCTCTATCCCTGTTGCAGAGTGTAGCTCGATGGTGATAAGCGGGCCTTGATTAGTCCACTGGTAATACACCATCCACCCACCAATCAGCGCCACTATAATAGGAATTAACCATATTCTAGATACAGATGAAGTCGGTTTTACCTTCGCCTCGTTATTGTTTGGATCGTTTGTGGTCATGGTAATTGCTTCCACTGCTGCCATATTAGCCGTGAGTCAAATGTCATTGCAGCTATCATTGTAATAAACACTACCGCACAAAATGCGAGAGCCGCTTGGCCAGGATAAATGGATAGCGTGTTTCCCATTTGTATAAGAGAAACCAGTACTGCTACCACAAAAACGTCAATCATCGACCACCGCCCAATGGCCTCGGTAAGTCGATAGTATCGTGTGCGCAACTGTTGCGAGTTGGTTCGCTGTCGCTGAACTGAATAATTCAGCCACGCTAATATTAAAATTTTCGCCACCGGCACAACTACGCTGGCGATTAAAATGATAATAGCCACGGGGTAAGACCCCGATTCCCATAAGGAAATTACTCCACCAATAATGGTGTTAGGCGTTTCTTGCCCAAAAAGTTCAGTATACATAATTGGCAGTAAATTGGCAGGGATATACAAAATACACGATGTGATAAGCAATGCCCACGTGCGCTGAATGCTAGCGTCTGCTTGGGCCGCGGTTAATGGCTTTGGCGTTGGTGGCTTACCTTGTTTTAGCCACATTTCATAACGTGTCGGGTCAAACTGCATGATAGCCAGCGTGGTAAACGCACTAAAACCAACAAAAGCAAAAAAGGATAACCCTATAGTTACATCGGCTAGTTCGTTTATTTTAATTAGACTCACAAGAGTACCGATTAAAAAAATTTCTGCCATGCTCCAAGGAAGCAGTGCTTTTACGAAAGAGAACAAACGGAATAGGTAAAATGGCCGCTGTTGTTTGAGTTGCGCAAGAGAAAGCCAGGCCAAGCCAATAAGTACCAATCCAGGCAATAAAACGGTGGCTAGCCCTGTGATGATCGCCAGCGACAGGTAGTCGTTTTCAATTAGCACAGTGATACCGCTTGGCAAATCGATACTGTGCTTTTGCCCGCTGGCTTTAAAGGTAAGAAAATTAAATGGCAGCGAAAGTAACAAAAAAATTAACGCACTAAGGGCATAAGCGTGTAATTTTTCAATGGCATTGTTTTTGAAAAAAATCAGCGTATGGGCACATCGAGGGCATGTCGCTCTTTGACGATGGGCAAGCGTGGGGATACTCACACTAGTGTGGCATTGATCGCACACTATTATTAACTGCTCTGGATTTTCCATACTAGTCGCTAACGACATCCGTTGTGTGTAATATCAATAATATAAAGCATTGATATTGAGTGTCTACAAAATAGCGTAGCGTAGACATAAATAGACTATCCTCATTGGGTAAATACACACGTTAACTACTTGCCCACTAAAAAAAGCGCAGCGCTAAGGCGATTATTACACCCGTGATGATAAGCTGGACTAAGCAGAAACCCATAATGTCTTTGGCTTTTAAACCCGCTATCGCTAGCACTGGCAATGCCCAAAATGGCTGGATTAAATTTGTCCACGCATCACCCCAAGCAACTGCCATCGCAACGCGAGAGATATCTGCCCCTAATTCGGCTGCTGCAGGAAGCACCACTGGCGCTTGCACTGCCCATTGCCCACCGCCAGAGGGGACAAAAATATTCACTATACCTGCGCTAATAAAGGTAAGCACCGGAAGCGACTGGGCAGAAGCAAAGCTAATTAACCATTGAGACATACTTTCAGCCAATCCAGACTGTACCATGACGGCCATAATGCCGGCGTAAAAAGGAAACTGAATAATAATTCCGCTGCCGCCTTTCACTGCCTGCTGTAGGCTTTGCAGCAAACGTTTTGGTGTGCCGTGTAGAGCAATAGCCAAAAACAAGAAAATAGTATTCACAATGTTGAGGTTTAAACCACCGTCTTTTATAAAATAATTAACAAGGTACGCTATCCCCAAAAGGCCAATGAGAATGCCCAGGATTTTACTGTTTTCTAACTTATCAGCGGGCCTTTCATTGCTTTTCACTTGTTCTAGGCCATGTTCTTTTTCTATGCCTTGTTCTTGTTCTATGCTATCGATGAGTTTGTCTGGACTGACAATAACGCTGTCTTGATGTGATGGCAGCATAAGCCGATTTACCAGCGGAACAACAATAAAAAGAATGCAAAGCAGCGCAATATTAAACCCACTGAAAAGAGTATCGCTTGTGCTAATTACACCAATTTGGTTTTCACTAAAGTGACCCGGTGTGGCAATAGTAAGAGGTACAGAACCCGCAAGGCCGCCATGCCAAACCAAAAATCCTGAATAGGCACTGGCCACAAGAAGTCGATAATCCACGGGAGTTTTTCGTGCTAAGGCTTTGGCAAACAGTGCTCCCACAACTAATCCGAAACCCCAGTTTATCCAGCTTGCCGAGAGTGAAACGAGGGTCACCAATAGGATTGCTTTTCCCGGCGTGTTGCCAAGGTGAGCCAGCTTTTCTAACAGCATTCGCATGAGCACAGTAGAAGCCAGCATAAATCCAGTGACAAGTACCAGCAACATCTGCATAGAAAAGGTGAGTAGCCCCCACAGGCCATTTCCCCATTGTTCAACAACAGTAACAACAGGTTGTTGCTCAATGATTACAGCGGCTAAAAAGACGCAAACAGTCAGAATAAGAACAAAAACAAACGGGTCGGGTAGGTAACGCTCAACCAGTTTTACTAAAGGTTTGGCAGCTCTATTTAACATTGTTTTTAAATTTATTTTTGTTAAGAGATTGCTAAAGCATAACGTATCTTTTGTATTTTCCCTACATGGCGGACTGGTATTGAGCATTTGAAATTGAATTGGCGTAAACAAAAAAGCCCGCAATAGCGGGCTTTAGCGATAAATATTAAGCTACTCTTTTTTAGAAGCTTGCATTGCCTGGTGTACGAGGGAAGGGGATCACATCACGTACATTTTGCATTCCAGTTACGTAAGCAACTAAACGTTCGAACCCTAAACCGAAGCCTGAGTGAGGAACGGTGCCATAGCGGCGAAGGTCGCGATACCACGCGTAGTCTTCTTTTGACAGTTCCATCTCTTCAAGACGGGCGTCAAAAACGTCAAGACGCTCTTCACGTTGAGAACCACCAATAATTTCACCAATTCCTGGTGCCAATACATCCATTGCAGCAACGGTTTTGCCGTCGTCATTAATGCGCATGTAGAAGGCTTTAATATCTTTTGGATAGTTTTGCATGATAATTGGCGCGCCAACATGCTCTTCTGCTAGGTAGCGTTCGTGCTCTGATGAAAGGTCAATGCCCCACTCAACTGGGAATTCAAAGGTTTTGCCACAGTTTTGTAAGATTTCGATCGCATCAGTGTAGTCCATGCGCACAAATTCAGAACTCACTAGGCTTTCAAGACGCTCTATTGCATCTTTCTTTATGCGCTGGGCGAAAAACGCCATATCGTCCGGAAGTTCTTCTAGCACGGCCTTACATACATATTTGAGCATGTCTTCTGCAAGTTGTGCCACATCGCTTAGGTCAGCAAAGGCCACTTCAGGTTCAATCATCCAAAATTCAGCAAGGTGACGTGACGTATTTGAGTTTTCAGCACGGAAGGTTGGGCCGAAGGTATATACCTTAGACATTGCCGTACAATAAGTTTCAACGTTAAGCTGACCACTTACTGTTAGGTAGGTTTCTTTACCGAAAAAGTCCTCAGAATAATCAACATTTCCCTTGTCGTCATGAGGAAGGTTCATCATGTCTAGTGTTGAAACACGGAACATTTCACCCGCGCCTTCGGTATCGCTTGCCGTTAAAATAGGCGTTGAAATCCAGTAGTAGCCCTTCTCGTGGAAGAAGCGGTGGATAGCTTGTGATAAACAGTTGCGTACGCGAGTTACCGCACCGATAACGTTAGTACGAGGGCGCAAGTGTGCGTATTCGCGAAGGTATTCAATGCTGTGTCGCTTAGCGGCCATCGGATACGTATCTGGATTTTCTACTAATCCAATAACGTCGACTTCTGTAGCATCTATCTCAAGAGATTGGCCTTGACCTTGTGACTCTTTTACTGTGCCGGTAACCGACAGCGAACAGCCAGTCGTTAGGCGCTGAATGTCGGCGTAATTTGACAGAGAGTTTAGCGCAATTACTTGAACCGGATCGAAGCAGCTACCATCGTGTAGCGCGATAAATGATAAACCGGCTTTAGAATCTCGGCGTGTTCTCACCCAACCTTTAACGGTTACCGATTCGCCAACGGCGTACTTACCTTTAAGTACGTCAACAACGGGCGCGTGCGTCATGTTAGTTTCTCCGTCTTACTGTTTCTTGGCTGCTATGTACTATCATTAGTCACATAAACGCAGTGTGCAAAATGCACGAAAAAATGGTTTTTGGTCAATGTTTTGGATTTTTTTGCCGATAAAATAACACAAATTAAAACGTGGCTTTCTAGACGCACGGCTGCCAATACAATGGCGAAGGTGCTTTAAATGAGAAGTCTGCCACAATCCAATAGCACGCTAGTATACTCAACCATAAGCTGGATGCCAGAGAACAGAGTGACAAATGGGAAATAAAAATGTTTCTTTATCAATGAAAGGCGATGAAAAGTACAAAATGAGCACAAAGCCGTTACACCATAGCGAAGATAGACGGAAAACCCCTCATGGAGACACTTTGTTTTACAAGGTTATGCTTGGGCTAAATATTTTAGCCTGGGCGGGCCTAGTCGTGGTATTGATTCTGTTTCACTATGCTCGCCCAGAATTCATTACCGGGGTGCAGCAATACTGGGGCGTAGAGGGTGATAACACGTGGACCATGTCATACGTGGATGCCATGGTTGTGTTGCTTCGCATATGTTTAGTGTTGAGTTTAATCAGCACCGTGATGCGGGCGAGAAGAAGCCGCCGAAAAAACGACAGCTTTGGTATTAACTTAATCATTCTCACAATAATTGTGGCCACCAGTTTAATCACGTTGGCCACAACAGTGAGTTAGTTTTTTTGTTGGTGGAAAGTTTAAATGAAAGCCACTTGTATAAGCCAATAGGTATACGCCATATAGGCTAGCACGAAAGCTCCCCCTTCAACGCGGTTAAGTCGCCCCTGGCGCTTAATACCGATACAAAAAATAAATAAGGCCACCGTGGATGCAAGCATGACGACGATGTCTCGATAAATAAAATCTGAACTCACGGCCATGGGCTGAATGGTGCCGGCAATGCCTACTACCGCAAGGGTGTTAAACATATTAGAGCCAATCACATTGCCAATGGCTAGGTCGTGCTCTCCCTTTTTAACGGCAATAAGCGAAGAGGCGAGTTCTGGCAATGACGTACCAATAGCAATAACCGTAAGCCCGATAATAGTGTCGCTGACACCAAAGAATGTAGCAACTTCCACCGCACCCCACACCAACATGCGTGAGCTTGCAACAAGCAGCAGTAAACCGGCAATAAGCCAGATTACATGGGTTTTCACTGTGCCTTCGGAGGCATTGATCTCGTCATTGTATTCGTCGGCGAGTGCGTCTTTGTCGCCTTTCATCCCGTGGTAAATGCTCCACGAAATAAGCAGGACGAATAATCCTAATAGTGAAAACGCATCGTCTTTAGAAACCTGTTGGTCGAGCACCTGCCAAGCAGCAAAAAAAGTAATGCCAAGTAACACAGGCAGTTCTTTTTTGATTATTTCTGATTTCACTGCAATAGGGCTAATGACAGCGGTTAGCCCTAATATCAGTAAGATGTTAGCGATATTAGACCCATAGGCATTCCCCAACGCGATACCTGAGTTTCCTTGGAGTGCAGCGAATATGGAGACAATGATTTCCGGGGCAGACGTACCAAAACCGATGATGAGCATACCTATCAATAGCGGTGATACGCCGAAGTGATTTGCTACCGAGGCAGCGCCACCTACAAACTTTCCTGCGCTCCACAGTAGTACCGGTAAACCAATAGCAATAGCCAAGCAGGCTAAAAACATACTTTCTCCTTAAATCTGCATCTATTATGTGCGGTCTATTTACATTGTTCTGTAAACAGGTTCTTTCTTTAACCTAGTATCGCAAATGCTGCTCTTTTTTGTAATACAGAAAACGCAAAGGCAGTGAAAAAGATATTCGCCGTTCTAGGCTACGATTACTGGCTTTATACGATCATTCTAAACGTACAGCGCACATTACCCTACTGAGTTCTTAACCTAACGTAACGTTTATCCCGTGTTTCTGAGTTTTCAAAAAGCATTCGCACGCGTATTTATACATGTGCTGTATGGAGCTGCTTTAAAAATTGTGCGATGCCAGTTTTGGCTCAATTTTTGAAGGAAGCTTTTGATTGGTACTAAAGCGAAAACGCTGCAACAAAAACACAGTGAAACTACGTTTTACTTAAGTCGCGCCATCTCTTCATACAAGGAGACCAGGAGCGTTGCCAGAGCCTCATGGGTTTAGCTCGTGGGTATAGCTCGTGGGTGTGGCTCATGGGTGTGCCTTATGGGTGTAGTAGGGGGCCTGAATAAAGTACTTATGTATAGATTGTTAGTCATAACGAGGGCTTATAACGTCGCTAATGCCAGCATTGCTTGTGTGGTTTTTACACTGCGCTGAGCTAATAATTACACTGCGTTTCGCTAATATTTACATGGCGCATCGCTAGCATTTACATAAATGAACACAATTAAAAATAAAAAGGATTGCGAGATGTCTCTTTCTAGGAGCGATAGGTTTAGTGCTTATATGCACAAAAGAACATGGTTCACGGTTATTGTGGTAACTGTTTTGCTTCTTATATTCGCGCGCATAGGCGCGCCATACGCAGTTCACTATTATATCAATCAACAAATTAATCAGACAAAAGGCATAACGGGGCAGGTCGGCGACGTAGATTTACATTTGTATCGCGGCGCCTACTCGGTTGACGATATTGAGATTTATGCCGTTGACGAGCAATCATCTCCTAAGCCGCTACTGTCTGTGACAACCCTCGATTTTTCCTTGGCATGGTCGGCGGTATTAAACGGCAATTTAGTCACCAATATGGTGTTTAGCCAACCAAAGATAGTCGTTTACGACAAAGACACCACGACGCCGGAGCAAAACCAACAAGTTAAAGATGAAGGAACGTGGGTTGGACTTGCCAATAATTTAGTGGTGTTTTCTATCGATACGTTAAAAATTATTGACGGGAAAGTGTCGTTAGTTAATCAAACAAAGAAGGGTGAAGTACCGACATATATTGCAAACATCAATGCAGATATAAAAAATATTACTAACGCACAAAACTTGATGAAAACGTTAGTGACCAGTGTTGACGTTACAGGGGATTTAATGGGTGAGGCAACCCTCACTTTAGTTGGAAAGTTAGATCCTTTTAGCGAACAGGCCAACTTTGATTTTAATATGGAAGTACAACGCTTTTCGGTCAAGCAGATACAAACGGTATTCAATGTATACACGCCATTTGATATTGAGGCCGGTGGCATTGATGGCGCCATGGAGTTAGCGGCAAAAAGTAATGAAGTTAGCGGTTATGCTAAAGCCGGTGTTTACGATTTAAGTATTTTTTCTTGGCGGGAAGATGTAGAAAAAGACGATGACGGATTATTTACCATTATTTTTGAGGGCGGTGCCGATTTGCTAAGTGCAATACTTGAAAATGATAAGTCTCAATTAGTCGCTGCGCGAATACCTATTGAAGGTACACTGGATAATACTGATATTTCTACTTTCCAAGCGGTGGTTTCAATATTGAAAAATGCATTTTTTGACGCAACGAAAATGCAAGTCGAGGATATCGTATCCTATGAATCAGTCGAAACAAGCTCCTCAGAAGAGGAGCCGTAACGTTGCGTAGTTCTGTAGGGCGATTTCTATCCACCTATTTCTGCTAGTCATGAGCTTCAATGAATTTTAACCAGTGAGGAAAGACTTCCATTTGTTGGAGTGTCAGTTTGATACATACAAATATCGGCACCGCCAACAGTACACCCAACATGCCCCAGATCCAGCCACTGACAAAAAGCCACACTATGATAACCAGCGGGTTAATCTGCATACTTTTGCCTAAAACCGTTGGGGTTACTATTTGAGATTCAATGATATTCAAAGTAAGGAATATCCCAACAGGAAGCAACGCTGTGCTTGTTATTCCAAACTGCAGCGTACCAACAAGCAACAGTATACCAACACTAATTATAGAGCCCATATAAGGAACAAAGTTTAATAGACCGACGATGGCACCCCATAAAATCGCATCGCGAATATTAAAGTACGAAAGGCCGATTGCTGTTAGAACACCTAGTGCACAATTAATAATACTGATAGTTAAAATATAGTGAGATAGAGCCTGTTGAATACTTCTAATCAACAGTTTTGCTCGCTCTCTATTTTTGATTATCGGAAAGTCATTGATGACAACTTTCGACAGTGGTGGCCCAAAAATAAGAAGAAAGAGGGTTAGTACAACGGCGCCTATCACCTGTGCGAGAAAAAGCGGAGCAGCGAGCAACATTTCAAAAATCATTTGCCTACTACCTTGTTTAAATTGCTCTTCTACAGCTGAATCGTCGGTTTTTTGCGTTGGCTCTTTTTCAAACCACGGATAGGCGGTATTACTCGCTTGGCTTTCCTGCAAGGTTGTATCGCCGTGCGCCACGGCGCTTAACATTGAGAGTTCTTCAGCAATCTGCTCGGCCAATAGCGGTAGGGATTTCATCCATCGCTCAGCCGGCTCCGAAAGTTCGAATGCCAAAAAGGTTAATGGCGTAACCAACATCGCTAATAGAACCATAGAGGAAACGGCCCGCGGTATGAACAGCCGCTTGAGTCTAGTCACAAGAGGGCTCAACAGCAGTGCAACTAACATTGAAAAAACCACTGGAATGATCAGCGACTGAGCAAAATACAATGTATAGAGTGTGGCAAGCGCGACTAAAACAATAAGAAGCCTTACAACTCGAACGTCTCTTGTTTTTACCTTGTATTCGTCATGCCTATGTAAAAGTGGGTTTTCCTTCATTGTACTGTCCTTATAATGTGAAGAGTGAGTGAGTACTTCTGTCGTTAAGTCTCAAAATTAACTAGTCTGTTTTCCGATATCGGCCCTCGAAACCACAAAAAATACCGAACCCCATTAAACCAACGCCTAGGGCACTTACCATCCATGGTCCAAAGGGTTGAACTAATAATGTGGATACGGCTTCAGGAAGACCACCTGCTTTTTCGGATTTTTGCGCGATGGATGCATTCATAAAGAACACACCAACCATTAAATACACAACGCCGCGACAGGCGAAGCCTAAGCGGCCGCACAACACTACTATTTTGCTTTGTAAGGCAGGCATAGAGCTTACAAATTTATCCATAAAATCCGTTTTTACTACATGTTTAAACTGAATGAGGGAAAAAAGGATAACTGCCAAACTGATCGCGCCAACAAGTATCGCTCCCCATGTTGTTTGAAGAATACTCTCTCCAACTTGCTGCTGTTGCTGTTTAGAATCGTCTTGTAGTGACATTAATACTTTTATTGATACATAAGTTGCTGAGCCGTAGGCGATGGCAGAAAAGAAATAGAATAGGCGCATGAGGACATCTTTTGGCTTTGTCATATCAAGGTTGCCAGGATTAGTAACACCTTGAGCTAAACGCCACGCCACATAGCAGGCAAAACCTACAGTAACAGCGGTGAGAGAGACCGAGCCAAACGGGGTATACAAAATCTCTTGAAAGACTGATTTTTTCGTCACTTCTTCAGCTCTCGTGGCGGTAAACGCAACAAGCAGTGTAAGAATGCCGAGAACACAGTACACAATGCATTTTGCTGAATATCCAATGCGAGCAATAACTTTAGTGAGAAACGTGATGTCCATATGCTTATCTAATTTGCTTTGTAGTGGCTGTGATAATGACAGAGACATGTGCAAGCTATGCGCCATGGAGACAAAGTGGTGGGGAAATATATGAGGTTGGCGAGATGTACTTTTTTTGTATTCTAAATTCTTCTTTAAGGGTAGGTAAGATAAGGCTTACAAAGTATTTACCGCTATTTTCTAGAATTTAAAAGCAAAGTGATTCAGATGAGATTGCGTGAAATATAATATCTGTGCCACCGTGCACACAATTACATTAAGAAGTATTTACACTATTCGCTGTAATATCTTTAGTTGGCAATGCTAACGCAATGAGCAAACGTTGATGCATGAATACAAATCGAACGTGAATATAAATTGAAAAAATGCCTTTAGTTTCTTTCAGCAAGCCTAGCGTCGACGCTTTTAAGCCAGACCTTATACAAGCTATCTGAATTGGCGTATTGCTTGAACACGGCTTTTAGTTCTTTTGAATGTCGAAGGGCGGCAAGTGCTTGATTGATGTGGTTGAGCTTATCTACTGCCGCGCTATTGTTGCTTAACGCTAAAGTATGGACCCCGCTGGGGTGGAACTCTTCACTGACTTGTTTCATGCACTTGGGCGTTGCGGCCTTGTTGTAATTGACACAGTAGTAATTAATTATGCTAGTGCCAAAGAATAGGTAATCTAATCTGTTTCCTTTCAACATGTCATAAAGCTGCGGGCGACGAACCGTAGAATAGATATTTTTAAAACCTAACTCTTTAGCCAGCGTTTCTTGAAGGGAACTTGCAGACACACCTATAGTGCTGTTCTCTAAATCTATGTCGTCAAAATGAGTAACAGGATTGTTAGGCTGGGTGAATATCGCCGAACCTTCAGCGATAAGAGGTAGCGAAAAAGAAGCCCATTTTTCTCGCTCAGCAGTCTTTAATGCACCAAAAATCATGTCCACTTTGCCGTCTTTAACTCGCTTCATAGACGCTCGCCACGAAGATGGCTGAAGCTCAAGCTGGTATTTAGCATGTTGCGCTGCTAGCTCAAAAAGCTTCCAAGAAAGACCGTAGGATTCAGACGCTTCTACATACTGCTTATGATCTTCAAATACCGTAATGCTCACGGTATTATTTGCAAATGCGGGTAGTGCACTTGCTAATAAACTGACTAGCGACAGTAACAGTAAAGACCATGACAGTCGGCTTTTAAGGCGGCACATTAAAGGTTTCAAAACTGGTTCACTACAACATTCTCTTCTGACACGCTAGCATTGTGTAGAAACTGAGCCTGCATTGCAATATGACCAAGCCAGAACGTATCTAAAGTATAAGCGTTCTTCAATCTAAGCGCTTTTAAATTAAGCACTTCAGTTGTGCACTCCTGTAACTTCCGCTTAATCGGAGCTCAATGTTTATAAACAGTAAGAACCATAGTGTGTGCATGTATGCACCAAAATTTACCAGCAGTTAAAGTCAATTAGTGATGAACGTGAGTAATATTGACCTTTTTGTTTAACGTTTTAAGACGTGAAACAAGCTGAGAAAGTTCTTCCACCGAACCTGAGTAGTTTATCTTCTTGTTCATTTGCTTACCTTTCACCGCCGTGTGAAATAAAGCCTCGCTTTCAAAACATGCTGTTTTTCTATCAAGTGTGTTCCACTCTTTTTGCAAATCGGTGGGGATAGAGTGACGTTTAGCGTACAACTTGTCTTTAATTTGCAACACTTTTCCGATCAATACTTGTGCGTCAGTTGGCATAATTGTTTCTCCTTAAGCTATCAAACACGAATGAGGTATTGCCCCTTTTTTATGAAGAATAAGTTCTTCAAAAGCATGTGTATCAAGAGCACGGTTGGTGCTGATACACGTACTCATCCGTTAACCTTCATCTAATAATCTGTATTAATAAATGCGTTATTACTCTCTAAGACGTTGCATCATCAATGCCAATTTGCAATTACAACGTGTAAATGCGCGTTAGTTGCAAAGCAACATCGTTAATGGATAATAAACACAAGTAAGCTACTTGTAAGAGAAGGGTTTTGAAGTGCTCTTTAACTTTTTGGCTTGGCAATAGCAAAAATGAGGGGTCCAAATAAGCAGGTTAAGCAAGATAGCCGTTACTAAACTAAAAATGACCGAAGCCGGCGTTAAGGGAATAGAAGGGCGAAAGTTATCGACTACTTTTTTTAACGTCGAAAACTGTTCTGGGCTGGCCATATAGGTCAACTTTTCAAAGTAGTGACCATACTCAAGGGTGCGCATGCCTTGCTCTAAAGACTCAATCATTGAAAAGCGCTGAGCTTTTTGCGAGGCGTTATCTCTTACTAGGGCCTCATCATTTTGTTGGAGGCTGTCGAGCATGGCTTCAACCGATGAAAAGCCATGCTGCTTTGCTAACTCAGAAGACAAGGTGACTTCATCTCGTATAGCATCGTAATAGCCATTGAGGTACTGCCTGTAATGGTCGGCAAGAATGGGCACTTGTAGCGTAATAATAAATAAAACAGCAAAAACAACTTTATCTAAAACGCGCGTGATCATTAGTTAACCTCAAATTTAATACAAATATAAGCGATTTGCTTGGCATCCAAACCAGCAAATATGTATTTAACAAAGCATGCATTAACGCTAAAGACTCCTACTACCGCAGCAGGTGCGCTACTTACTCACTACACTACTGACTTGCTGTGCGTAAAACTTAGCGCATGTCTTTATCGTAGTGCGTGGTAGTTGAACTTCCACATTTTGGAAGCACTAAATCTTTGTAGCCTTCACATTAGTTACTACTTCACCTTAGTTACTCTTTGCCTTAAAAGGTGTCGCTATTTAAAGAAGTCATAGATAGCGTGAGTCAATTTACTTAGCTGCTCTGAACTTATTATGTAAGGAGGCATAATGTATACCAATTTACCGAAGGGTCTTATCCATACACCGTGTTTCACAAAATGGCGCTGTATCTCTGCCACGTTAACGGGCTGCACTGCTTCAACTACGCCAATAGCGCCCAGCACGCGCACGTCCGCTACACTTGGTAAGTCTGCACATTTTGCTAATTCGCTCTGTAATTGTTTCTCAATAGCCGGTATCTGCTGCTGCCAATGGTTTTCATTAATAATAGATAGGCTTGCATTCGCTACAGCACAGGCAAGCGGATTACCCATGTAGGTAGGTCCGTGCATGAACACCCCCGGCGAACCTTGGCAAACTCCCAATGCCACATCTTCAGTGCATATCGTTGCCGCCATGGTTAAATAGCCACCGGTTAAGGCTTTGCCTAAGCACATAATGTCTGGCGTAATACCCGCGTGCTCACAGGCGAAGAGCTTCCCTGTGCGTCCAAAACCAGTTGCAATCTCATCACAAATAAGCAGCACATCATAGGTATCGCACAACTGACGACAGCGCTTTAAATATTCAGGATGGTACATACGCATACCGCCTGCTCCCTGAACAATAGGCTCTAATATCAGCGCCGCCATTTGGTGGTGATTTTTTTCAAACAATTCTTCTAAAACAAGGATGTCGTCTTCGCTGAAGGTTTGACCGTAACGAGTCTGAGGGGCGGGAGCGAAAAATTGCTTGCTCAACACGCTTTCAAACAAGCTATGCATGCCATTAACCGGATCGCACACACTCATGGCTGCAAACGTATCACCATGGTAGCCATTACGGGGTGCAACAATTCGCGACTTTTCGGGTCGCCCTTGGCAGGCCCAATACTGAATGGCCATTTTAATTGCCACCTCAACGGACACCGAACCTGAATCGGCGAGAAAAACCCGTTCTAACCCTGCTGGAACCATTTTTAGCAGGGTTCTACATACATCCACTGCTGGCTGGTGGGTAATGCCACCAAACATCACATGGGAAAAAGCATCTACCTGATCGTGAGCCGCTTTATTTAACACAGGATGATTGTAGCCGTGTATTGCCGCCCACCAGCTCGACATACCGTCGACAAGGACCTCACCAGTAGAGAGCGTCAGTTCAGCGCCATTAGCCCCAGTGACTTCGTAGCATGGTAGTGGATTAACGGCAGACGTATACGGGTGCCAAATGTGCTGTTTATCAAATTCTATATTGTTCAAAATTTAACCGTTAGTAAATATTTTGGAATGGTCAGAGTTGACAACTTTGTAATGACGCATAGACTAAGCCAGCATTCCCATTTAGTAAAGAACAAGTAAAGGACAGTCCATGACACTGGCTTCAGCGCAAAATGCGCAAACGACAACAATTCGTAACGATTGGTCAAAAGACGAAGTAACCGCTTTGTTTGAAATGCCATTTAACGATTTACTCTTTCAAGCACAGGTCGTGCATAGACAGCATTTTAATCCCAATGAAGTTCAGGTGAGTACGCTACTGTCGATAAAAACCGGTGCATGCCCGGAAGATTGTAAATATTGTCCGCAAAGCGCGCGCTACGACACTGGGCTTGAGAAAGAACGTCTTTTAGAAATCGAAAAAGTGATTGAGCGCGCTAAAGAAGCAAAGCAAGTAGGCTCTACACGTTTTTGCATGGGAGCCGCATGGCGCAACCCTCGCGACCGCGATATGCCTTACATTGTAAGCATGATTGAAGAGGTGAAAAAGCTGGGTCTTGAAACCTGCATGACTCTTGGCATGCTTACCCGAGACCAGGCCGTTGCTCTTAAACAAGCAGGGCTAGACTATTACAATCACAACCTTGATACCTCGCCAGAGTATTACGGCGATATTATTACTACACGCACTTATGAAGACCGCCTAAATACCCTAGAAAATGTCAGAGAAGCAGGCATGAACGTATGCTCTGGCGGCATTGTTGGTATGGGAGAGACAGCAGCAGACAGAGCAAGCATGCTTGTGCAGCTAGCCAACCTGCCTGAGCAGCCGCAAAGTGTTCCTATCAATATGTTAGTTAAAGTAAAAGGGACACCTTTAGACAGCGTTGAAGATTTAGACTACTTCGAGTTTATTCGCACTATCGCTGTAGCGCGAATTATGATGCCTAAGTCTCACGTTCGTTTATCGGCAGGTCGAGAGGCAATGAACGAGCAGATGCAAGCCATGTGTTTTATGGCAGGGGCTAACTCTATATTTTATGGTTGCAAGCTGTTGACTACGTCTAATCCAGATACTCACGAAGACGTTATGCTGTTCAAAAAGCTGGGCATCAATACGGAAAGAACCCGCGACTTTTCTGACGAAGCCCATCAACAAGTACTAGAGGAAGAAATTGCACAGCAAGCTGAGGGCGATGCTGACGCACTTTTTTACGATGCTAGTAAGCCAAAAACTGCTAAAGCCTCTTTGAAAAACGAATCGAATACAGCAGAGGCCTGATGTCTTTTTCTTGGTTAGAAGATGCACTCACTCAGCGGGCCCAGGCGGGCTTGCTGCGTCAACGCGTATGTCAGCAGTACGAAAAAGACAACGTTATATGTATTAACGGTGACCACTATCTCAACTTTTCCAGCAACGATTACCTTGGTATGCGCCAGCATGAAGGAGTACTGCAAAGCTGGGTAGAAGGGCTTGCCCAATTTGGTGGCGGTAGCGGTGCATCACCGCTTGTTACCGGTCATACACAGGCTCACCTTGCGCTAGAGGCCACCCTTGCAGACGGGCTAAATCGTGAAGCGGCATTGTTATTTAGCTCTGGCTTTGCCGCGAACCAAGCCGTGTGTACGGCGCTTTTTGGCCAAGGCTCCCCAAACGCGTCGGCAGCGCAATCGACGGCTATTTTTGCCGATAAACTCATGCATGCTTCCTTTCTTGAAGGGGCTATGTCCCTTAAAAAAAACGTCTCGCTTCGCCGGTTTCGACACAATAATGTGGAGCACTTAGCATCTTTGCTGTCTGCCCGCGAGTCGTTACACACTGATGCACTGATCGCCAGCGAGGGTGTGTTTAGTATGGATGGCGACCGAGCGCCTGTAAAAAAGATAGCTGCATTAGCTGAGCAACACCGCGCTTGGTTTATGCTCGATGACGCCCATGGCATGGGTGTTTATGGAGACAACGGGTTTGGTACAGTTGAGGAACTACAGCTAAGTCAAAGCCAAGTACCTATTGTAATGGGAACCTTTGGCAAAGCCATCGGAACAGGCGGGGCATTTATTGCGGGTAGCCAAACACTGATTGATTATTTAGTTAATTTCTCAAAACACTATGTTTATTCAACGGCCATGCCGCCCGCGCAAGCAGTTGCCACTTTGTATTCGCTTACCCATATTTGCACTGACACCTCTCGCCGAGACCAGCTTAGGGCAAATATTGAATATTTCAGAGCGCGGTTTGCCCAAGAGTTTGGAGAAGACCGCGTTACCCAAAACGCAGCGACCGTTGCCGACCTCGCTTTGGTTGGCTCTAAAAGCGCAATTCAGCCTGTTATTGTGGGTTGCCCTAAGCGAGCTGTAGCTCTTAGTGATGCGTTAAAAGAGCGAGGGATGTGGGTTAGCGCTATTCGCCAACCCACGGTGCCGAAAAATGAAGATAGACTGCGTATTACTCTAACCACCACCCATACCGAACAAGATATCGATATGTTAGTCGACGCGCTCGCTTTGGCGAATGGGGCCATATCGTGAATGAATTTTGTGCTCAAGCAGCGTTCGCAATGGCTCAGGAGAAAAGCGCAGTGGTTCAGGAGGCAGGCGCAGTGGCTCAGGAGAAAGGCTTGGATAGGCCAACCCCACTACAGCTCACTAGTAAAAGTCCAAATCTAAGCGCAGACATAAGCCCAGGCATAAGCGCAAAAATAAGTGAGAAAGCAGTCGCAGAGCGCTTTTCCAAGGCAGCCCCACGTTACGATAAGCTCGCGGCTATTCAACACACCATCGCGCAGCAAGGGTTACACAACTTACCTGCCCAACTTTTAGGCAGTGCCCTTGATATCGGATGCGGGACGGGTGTACACACCCAATCTCTCAACGCACGTGGCTTACATGCCGTTGGTGTTGATATTGCACAAGGGATGCTGTCGTTAGCGGGTACTAACTACCCCCATCTCACTTTTAAACTGGGCAGTGCTCAAGCGCTACCGATAGCAAGTAACAGCATTGATGTTGTCTATTCATCGATGGCATTGCAGTGGGCCAACTGCCTAAATAGTGTCGCTGAAGAAGTGCATCGGGTACTCAACCACGATGCCATCGCAGAATTGGCCATAATGGTATCGGGTTCCTTTGAAGAGCTAACGCACGCGCGTAAATTAGCTCAGCTTCCTACGGCAATTACTCCATTGCCCACTGCCGATGGTTGGAATCGCGCATTTCGCGGCGCAGGGCTGACCGTAAAGCGAGTTATTACACGAGACTATGTGGATAGCCACAGCGACATTATGTCTTTATTGCGCTCGGTGAAAGGCGTAGGGGCAGGAGAGACAGGCAAGCAACAAAAAGTGCTTAGTCGTCAGGATATTAAAAAATTGAGCATGGCGTATCACAACATTCACGGCGAAGCGGGGAGTCTTCCGCTTACCTATCGAGTATGTCATTTTAGATTGGAAAAAAAGGCATGAAACAATACTTCATTACCGGCACAGACACCGAAGTCGGCAAAACCTACGTTACATGCAAGCTTCTTGAAGCAGCGTCACAATTAGGGCACAAGGCGATTGGTTATAAGCCAATAAGCGCGGGATGTGACCTTATTGATGGTGAATGGGTAAACGAGGATGCCGCCTCTATCCAGAAATTTAACAGCATTGATTTACCTATTAGCGAAATAAACCCTATTGCCCTTAAACCGCCCATCGCTCCCCATATTGCGGCGGTTGAGGCGGGAGTGTTACTAAGCGATGAAAAAATAATAAAGGGGCTGGGAAGCCTGCAAGCCTACAAGCCAGATTTATTATTAATGGAGGGGGCCGGTGGCTGGCGTTTACCGCTGAATGTGGGTGATGAAAGCAAGCCAACCCGGTTCTTGTCTGATGTGGTGGCATCCATTGGTATGGATGTCATTTTAGTGGTTGGCATGCGCTTGGGGTGTTTAAATCACGCCTTACTTACTGCTGAAGCTATTAGAGGTGACGGGCTTAACATCGCTGGCTGGGTAGCCAACGACATTACTGGCAATATGACCCGCTATAGCGATAATTTAGCGTCGTTAAAAGCAATGCTGCCAGAGCCGCTGTTAGCCGAAATCCCCTTCGGCCAACAACCAAGCGACGACAGGTTAGCCCTCGCGATTGAGCAACTCTGTTAAATCTGTACCAGGAGCAATGGGCGATTTTTCATTTCCCAAAAATACATAACCTTCCTTATCTCCCGCTAGCGAAAGCTTACTGTCCGTCAGTGTAAGCGCAGTTCCCTCGCGTATTGCTACTACGGGGGTAGTGGGGTTGAGTGCTGTAAATTCGAAAAGCCGTTGGTCACGGGTTTCACCGTTATGGCCCTCTGGCTGATAGTCGGTATAGTGCGGATTTAACTGAAAGGGAACCACATTTAAAGCTTCAAAACTGGGCGGCTCAATAATAGGCATGTCGTTGGTGGTCCTAATTGACTGACCGCAAATGTTAGAGCCTGCACTCCAGCCAATATAGGGAGTTGCATCTGCGATGGCATGCTTGATGGGCACCATTAACGCACCGGCATACAAGGTTGAGAGTAGGTGAAAGGTATTACCTCCACCAACCACAATACTTTGGCCGTTTTCTTTGGCATGGTTAATGGCAGATACTGGGTCTTCTACAGTGTGTAATCCAGTGACATTGCACTCTGGCAGAGCCTCGGCGACCTTATTAACGTATTCATCGTAGGTGCCGGTGACGGCAGCGTATGGAACGAATAGGAGGTCGCGAATATCTCCTAAGTGTGCAAGAATATGAGACCTTGCATGTTCAAGGTATGCCTCGTCACCTTGACGAGAACTACTAAGCATTAGTGCATGTGCGGTCATACAAACTCCACAAAATCATAGATATAAATTTACGCTGGCTAACGTAAGGTCAATTACTGCAAGAGTACGCTAAATTGCCGTTAAAGTTTAGTGCGGCGAACTTTATGTTGCTGTGGTGTTCGTATCGATAGTCTTACGTAGGTTAAAGGAACGTAAATGAAGCAATCCACATCGGTTTTATTTGTCTGTTTAGGGAATATTTGTCGTTCTCCTACAGCAGAAGCAGTTTTTAAACATAAAGCGGCAGAAGCGGGATTAGATCTCTTCATCGATTCTGCAGGCACCCATGGCTATCATATCGGCAACCCACCGGATAAGCGCTCTCAGGCGGCGGGTGTAGAGAGAGGTTACAGTTTTAAAGGGTTGAAGTGTCGTCGAGTTCACGAAAGTGACTTTGAAAAATTTGATTATATATTGGCGATGGACGAGAGCAACCTGGGTAATTTACACGGCATGTGTCCTGCTCAATATCACGAGAAAGTCAGTCTGTTTCTCGATTTTTGCGATGAAGATGAAAAAGAAGTGCCCGACCCGTATTACGGTGGCAAACGAGGGTTTGAGTTAGTGCTCGACCTCATTGAATCGGCCTCTGACGGCTTAATTACACACATAAAAAACGCCTCCAGTAGCGCGGTGTAACAACTAGGCCTGCACACGTTGATAAATCCTAAAGCAACGGTTATTGCAGTTGCATCATTATTTGTTGTTGCGTTAGCGAGTGTGCTCGCTGTCGTGGCGTTTTCAGATTCACCGAACGCGCTTAAGCTGCATATTTTATATCAACTGCAGCTGCCTCTTGTGCTGACTGCCACCTTGGTGGGGGCTGCGTTATCGGTGAGCGGAGCGACCTTGCAGGTCGTGCTTAGAAATCCACTGGCAGATCCAGGGATTATCGGTATTACAAGTGGCGCTAGCCTTGTGGCGGCTTTGCTGCTGCTCATAACGCCATACTGGGCCCAAGCATACCTTCACTATTTATTACCATTAGGGTGTTTTATCGGTGCACTGGCAACCACCTTCACTATCTACAAACTCGCCAGAAAACTACTCGGATCTTCTACTGCGGTTATCTTATCAGGTATTGCTATTTCCACCTTGAGCGGGGCAATTATTGCCTGGCTTTATTTATTTAGCGATGCCAATTCACTTAGAAATCTTACCTTCTGGTTAATGGGAAGTTTGTACCAAACCAGCTGGCCAATACTGCTTGTGGGTGGCCCACTGATTATTGCGGCGTTGTGGTACCAGTTTGCCAGTTCAGGAAGCTATAACAGGCTATATGCTGGTGATGTGGCTGCAACAAGTAGCGGCGTTGATGTGCATCAGCTTACCGAACGCAGTTTAATAGCCTGTGCAATTGCGGTAGGGGCTGCAGTCTCAATGGCCGGCTCTATTGCCTTTGTTGGGCTGTTAATACCACACATTCTTCGTTTACTCGTTGGGCACAATAATAAGTTTCTTCTGCCACTGTGCGCTTTAGCCGGGGCAACCCTGCTGCTGCTTGTTGCACTGTGCTCAGAGCTTACAAGAGCAATCACTCTGCCGGTGTCGATGATTACCGCTACACTAGGCGGGCCGCTGCTTATCTGGGCGTTGTTAAAAGGTCAGCTTCGATGAGTACGGTGCTTCATATAAACAATATTAGTCTCACCAACCGCTTACAAGTTGATTCTCTGCATGCTGTAAAAGGGGAGTGCGTACACCTTCTTGGCCCAAACGGTGCGGGAAAAAGTTCGTTGATGGCCGTTATTGCCGGCCTTATTACGCCAGAGCAAGGGGAAGTGGTGCTGTGCGATAAAGCACTAAGCACCTGGTCACTTGCCGAGTTAGCGTCACTGAGAACCATGCTATCGCAACAGTTGGAGTCGAACTTTGCCTTACGTGTGGGTGAGTACTTATCGTTTTATGCTCAAAGTCATCGCGATAATCTTCTTATTCCGGTTATGCTGGAACGTGCGCTTGAAGTAAAGTCATTTCTCGACAAGCCCCTTACGCACCTTTCTGGAGGGGAGCGACAGCGAGTAGAGATTTGTCGGGCACTGCTGCAAATTTGGCCTCAGCTGGAAATCGGGGAAGGCATTGCTATTCTTGATGAACCCCTGCAAGGGCTAGACATTCGACATCAATACGCCGTTGCTACACTTACCCAAGCTCTATGCGCTAAAGGCAACACCATTATTATGAGTTCTCATGATATTGCTTTAAGTGCTAACTACAGTACTTCACTGTGGCTTATGAATAAGGGGCGTGTTGTTGCAAGCGGTGCGCCGCATTCAGTGGCGAATCAACATAATTTAGAGCGCGTATTTGAGTGTCATTTTCTAATAAGCAAGAAGAAAAACTTTCTAGAAATTCAAGTTTGCGCGCCTATCACCCTCCCATAAGTATGTTAAAATATACAAAGATTATTTTTTTAGCGTCCGTAAGCATGCTCGTATATGCATGGTTTTACGTTGACGTATTTTCAGGAGAGTACCGGTGAGTGAATGGAAAGTAGATAGCTGGAGGCAGAAACCTATTCTGCAGCAGCCAGAATATGAAGACAGTGCCTTATTAAGCAATGTTGAACAGACCCTTAGTACTTATCCTCCATTAGTGTTCGCAGCTGAGGCCAGAGAGCTTCGTCGTCAGCTTGGTGAAGTGAGCCTAGGAAAAGGGTTTTTATTGCAGGGCGGGGATTGCGCGGAGTCGTTTGACGAATTCAACGCACCTAAAATTCGCGATACGTTTAAAGTGCTTTTGCAAATGGCGATAGTGCTTACATTTGCGGGGCGTTGCCCAGTAACCAAAGTTGCTCGCATGGCTGGCCAGTACGCCAAGCCTCGCTCTTCAAATTTTGAAACGCGAAATGGCATTACACTGCCAAGCTATCGCGGCGACATCATCAACAATTTTGAGTTTACTGAGGCGGCGCGTCGTCCAGATCCTAACCGTTTGCTAGAGGCGTATCATCGCAGTTCTTCTACGTTGAATTTATTACGCGCCTTTGCGCAGGGTGGGTTAGCAGACCTTCACGAAGTGAATCGTTGGAATATGGCGTTTGTAGAAAATAGCCCCCTTAAAGAGCGCTATTCTGATATGGCCACGCGCATTCAAGATTCGTTGGAGTTTATGGATGTTATTGGTATTAATGCTAATTCGAGTTCTACGCTGCACGAGACATCGCTGTTTACGTCTCACGAAGCCCTGCTATTGAACTACGAGCAAGCGCTAACTCGCACTGATACGCTAACTGGAAAGCCTTACGATTGCTCGGCGCACATGGTATGGATAGGTGAAAGAACGCGCCAGCTTGACCATGCGCACATTGAATTTTTCCGCGGCATTCACAATCCCATCGGCGTCAAAGTAGGGCCAAGTATGGAAGAAGACGAACTAATTCGTCTCATCGATACATTAAACCCGTTAAACGATCCGGGTCGTTTAACACTGATAACGCGAATGGGGGCTGACAACCTTGCCGATAACCTTCCGCGCTTACTGCGCAGAGTGAAAAATGAAGGTCGTCATGTTGTATGGAGTTCAGACCCCATGCACGGTAATACGTTCTCTGCGTCTTCTGGCTACAAAACTCGTAATTTCGACGCCATATTGCGCGAAATTAAGCAGTTTTTCCAAGCCCATGAAGCAGAAGGCACTCATGCTGGTGGTATTCATTTAGAAATGACGGGACAGCACGTAACAGAATGTACGGGCGGCGCGTACGAAATAAGTGACGAAGACTTAGCCCAAGCGTATAAAACCCAATGCGACCCTCGATTAAATGCGGATCAGGTATTGGAAATGGCGTTTTTAGTGGCTGATCATTTGCGCAACGCTTAAGCCTCAACGTTTAAATCAAAGTTTATAAAGCCAGAGCTTATAAAGTTTAAGCTCGTCATTAAAGCTATGCCGCAAATCAAAAAGGCGCTCATATTTACATTCAAATGTAATGCGAGCGCTTTTTTTAGTTTTACTTTCTTGTTTAGCTTGCCAGCACATGCTGGCGCTCTTCCTCGCTTAACACGCCGGTGAATATGGTTTCTCTTCTCAGATTTGCCGTGCGCTCGTCATCAGCAAGCAGTAAAGACTTAAATAGCTCAGGGTCGTTGATGGTTTCTAAAATACTGCTCCACAGCATATAGCTGCCGTAACGCATGAGCCTATTGTTGTAGCGCTGCTCTAAGGTTTCGCGCACGCCATCAAGTAAGTCAGGGTTATTGAGTACCTTTGTTGCCATGGCCTCGTGTATTTTTAAAATGCGGGCGTTGACTTCACCTCGCCTCTGTTTACGGGGTCTTACGGACATAGTGTTTGTTCATCGTGCTTGTTTATTCATAGTGCTTGGTATGGGCTCTTTGGGTAAATTCCTTAATCATCATAAAGAAGAGGCTCGACAACAGATTCAAGGCCATTCAATTTAATTTCATACATCAGTGCAAGTTGCTCTCCCAATTTACCGCTAGGAAACCCTTGCTTGTGAAACCAAACCAGGTACGTTTCGGGAAGATGAAACAATCGTCTTCCCGCGTATTTACCGAACGGCATAGTTTGGTTTATTGCTTCTTTTATGCTTTCCGGGTCCATATGTTAATTTCAAATCCAGTTGTTAAGGCTCGAGTTTGTTACGCTGTTGAGTTTGCCACAATGAGGCATATTCGCCGTCTTTTGCGAGTAAGTTATCGTGTGTGCCTTGCTCCACAATGGCTCCCTCGTTAACCACTAATATCTCATCGGCATCAACAATAGTGGATAACCGATGGGCAATAACAAGGCTGGTATGGCCTTTAGCGGCATCGCGCAAGGCTGATAGAATAGCCTTTTCAGAGGCACTGTCTAAGGAGCTTGTCGCTTCATCGAAAATCATAATAGACGCACCTTTAAGCAAGGCTCTAGCAATGGCCACACGCTGTTTCTCGCCACCAGAGAGCTTTAAGCCTCTCTCGCCAACGGTTGTCTCGAGTCCCTCTGGCAGCTTCTCGATAAAAGCTTCAAGATGGGCAAGTTTAATCACCTGGCTAATTTCGTCATCAGTGGCTTTGGGGTTGCCGTAGCGAATATTCTCTTTTAACGACGTATTAAAAAGCACAGTGTCTTGGGGCACTATGCCAATGTGAGCGCGAAGACTATCCTGTGAGAGCTGTTTTATGTCTTTGCCGTCTATGAATATTTGGCCTTCATTTGGCTCATAAAAGCGAAACAGTAATTTCATAATAGTCGACTTACCGGCACCACTTGCACCAACCACTGCAATCTTTTTACCGGCTGGCACAGTAAAGGTGATGCCGTTGAGTATTTTGCGTTTTTCGCCGTAAGAAAAATGCACGTCTTTGAAGCTGACGGTAGGGTTTGTTGTCTTCAATGTCTCTGCATTCTCAGCATCTTTAATTTGAGGAACTTGCGCCAGCAGATTAAACAGTTTGTCAATATTGGCAAGGCTGCCCCGAATCTCTCTATACACAAAGCCAAGGAAATTAAGGGGCATAAAAATTTGCATGGTAAACGCGTTAATCAGCACAAAATCACCAATGGTCATTTCCTCGTTTAACACGCCTAGCGCCGCATTGGCCATCATCGCGGTCATGGCAATGGCGATAATACTCGCTTGCCCAGCATTAAGGGTAAAAAGGGATAGTCTATTTCGTCGACGGGCTATTTCCCATGCTGCTAAATCTTCATCGTAGCGATTGGCTTCGAAACGCTCATTATTAAAATATTTCACGGTTTCAAAGTTGAGTAGACTATCTACCGCCCGCGAATTTGTGGTGGAGTCGGCTTCGTTCATCTGTTTCACAAATTGGGTTCGCCAATCGGTAGCTTTCTTGGAAAAGCCCACGTAAATCACAACACTAATAACGATAATCAGGGCAAAAGAGATACCGAATTGAAACAGTAGAAGGCCTACAACAAGGCTTATTTCTAACAGCGTTGGTACTATGTTAAACACCATAAAACGCATTAAGAAACTAATGCCGTTTGTACCCCTCTCTATATCTCTAGACAGGCCACCTGTTCTGCGGTTTAAATGAAAACCCAAGTCTAAATTGTGAAGGTGTTTAAATACCTTGAGGCCCACGCGTCTCATCGCGCGTTCTGTGACTCTACCAAATAAGGTATCGCGCACTTCTCCCAGTAATACATTGAGCAGCCTAAGCACTCCATAGGCCACAATTAAGCTGATGGGAACGGCCACTGCCAGAGTGGTAAGATCGCCATTGAGACTGTCTACGGTGTATTTCAATACGTAAGGCAGGCCTATGCTGGCAAGCTTTGCGGCCACTAAGCAAAGAATGGCCAGTCCCACGCGTTGTTTAAATTCAAAAAGATAGGGGACGAGTTGGGACAGTACTTGCCATTTTACAGGCTCATCATCATTAATAGGTAAGCGGTTTCTTCTCATTTTATACTGCAGTAACGTCCAAATTTGCTTCTATGTATGCCAATAACATCAAAACACATGCTACAAAGGCGATTTAGTGACTTAATAATACGTAGCTTAACAGTACGAAATGAAATGATTCTAAGATTATGTCGGTCTCAATTAACGTAAAGAAAAGCGCTACTCTATTTATATACGCTGCTGGTAGTGTAAAGTAACGACAGTGCAGAGTACATAAGAAGCCAATTGGCGAATAAGATATAGCAATACACGTTGGTGTAATTTTTTTCATCGTTGTATCTTGCCAGAATAGGTTGTTGGTAAAGATGCAATAAAAGCAGTAGGAGTTAGTTTGCTAGAAGATAGTTTCGGAAGACAGTTTCATTATTTACGTTTATCGGTAACCGAAGCATGTAACTTCCGTTGTCAGTATTGTTTGCCCGATGGCTATGATGGCCCCTCGAGCGATCAGTTTATGTCACTATCTGAAATTGACACTTTATTGCAAGCTTTCGCTAGCTTGGGCACCTCAAAGGTACGTCTCACTGGCGGAGAGCCCACTCTAAGGCGCGACTTTATTGATATTCTTCAACTCACCGCAAATACGCCAGGCATCGAAAGAGTTGCTATGACAACTCATGGCGCGCGTATGGAAAAATATGCATCTCAGTGGAAACAGGCTGGTCTTGATCAGGTTAACGTAAGCATAGACAGCCTCGACCCCAGGCAGTTTGCTGCTATTACTGGGCAAGACAAACTGAAGTCGGTATTGAGAGGGTTAGATGCCGCAGTCGACGCCGAACTAGAGGTAAAAGTAAATTCAGTATTACTTAATGATTTTTCAGACAGTCGACTACAGCGATTCTTATCATGGCTTAAAGATATGCCAGTTACGCTTCGCTTTATTGAGCTAATGGAAACAGGGGATCTTTCTCAATTTTTCAGCAAACAGCACCAAAGTGGCTCACCTTTAAAAACAACTCTTGAAAATATGGGCTGGCAGCCAATTGTTCCGAGAAAAGACGCGGGCCCTGCACAAGAGTTTTATCACCCCGACTACGCAGGCAAAATAGGGCTAATCATGCCTTACAGCAAGGATTTTTGTAAAACGTGTAACAGACTGCGTGTATCTGCTCCCGGTAAACTTCATCTTTGTTTATTCAGTGAAAATGGTATTGATATGCGCGACCTTCTGGCTAAAGGGGATGTGCAGGAGGTAGTGACATTTCTGAAACATGCTTTAGGAACAAAACATGCAACTCATTATTTGCATGAAGGGAAAACCGGTGCCACTAAACACTTAGCTATGTTGGGTGGATAGATTTATTTAGTGAGTTTTTGCTCGAAAGATGGGGGATAATTGAGATGGATCAACCTAGCGCGGTTAAAAAGAAAACGATCCACATTGTGCATAAAAATTTATTTGGATAATGACAAAAATAAGATATATTCGAAAAAAATAATAAGAGAAAAGGATTTATATGCAAATCAGGGATAGTGCACGTCTTTCCTACCACTACATAACCGAGGCAGATGCTGATTTTCTGTGGGAAGTAGACCAAGATGAATTGGTTATGAAGTTTATAAACGGTGGTAAAAAATCTTCTAAAGATGACATTCAAAATATTTTTGTTCCTCGATTTCAAGCGTATTCTAACCCTGCTTTTGGTTGGGGGTTGTGGCGTGTTGAAAGGCGAGATAACAAGGAAAGCATCGGCTGGATTTTAGTAAGGCCTTTCGGTTTCTTCACTAACGCGCCTGAAAGCGACAATATAGAATTAGGCTGGCGTTTCAAACGAAGTAGCTGGGGCAAGGGGTTCGCCACGGAGGCGGCAAATGCCATAAAGGAAAATTTATATGACCTCGGTATCGATAAGTTTTCTGCCATCGCTAATCCAGACAACACTGCGTCTATCAATATTATGAAAAAGCTAGGTATGTCCTTTAGCCACGAACTTGAGTACAAAGACAGCGTTTTTCAAGAATTGGTAGTGGTATATACCACCTAGTAAAGATCAATACGCCCTATTGCTGCTCGTTACAACGGCTCATGTCATTCGCACTGTATATACAAATAGGAAATGCACCTTTGGTCGCATAGAAAGCGAGAGCAAAATAGATTATTGTTTTAATATTAGAAATTCAGCTCGCGTGCCAAATAAAGAGAGCGTACATTTGCGAAAAATGACGACCCATCAAGCTTTTTTCTTGCGGGCTTTCACAGCACTATTCTTGTTTTTTCTTTGTGTGTCCAAGGGGTACTCATCAGGCTCGGATAAGCTAATCAATGAATACACCGTTGACCAACTTACAGCCAGTGACGGTTTCGTATCCTCCGAAATTTACTCCATCATTCAAGACCAGCAGGGCTTTTTGTGGTTTGGTACAGCCGAAAATGGCGTTATGCGCTATGACGGCAATAAAGTCAGACTGTTTGAGTCAAACAAAAAGGTAACACAAGGCCTATCACACAATGATGCCGGCAATCTTATGCTCGATAAGGATGGCAATATCTGGGTTGGTACCTGGGGAGGAGGAGTAAATAAATACGACCCGGCAACAGGAACTTTTCAACGATTTAGCAATGACCCTAACAATGCAACGTCGCTTTCTTCAAATCGCATTCAGTCTCTGTTTCATGACAGCAGCGGCACTATCTGGCTTGGAACGTATAACAGAGGGCTCAATAAATATCTTGGTAATAATGCGTTTCAGCGAGTTCTAAAGGAAGGGGAAGAGGGAAAGAGCACCGGCTTATCGCACAATCGTATTTGGGACATCATCGATAACGATGAGGGATCCCTTTGGGTAGCAACAAGCTATGGCTTGAATCTACTTAATAAAACCACGCTTACTGCCACACACTATTTCCCTGATGAAAACAATAAAACTGCCACAGGCGCCAACGAAATTCGAAGTTTGCTACTGACACGCTCTGGACAATTTTATGTTGCTACCCAGGAAGGCCCTTTTCTGTTTTCACCCCAAACAGGTCGCTTCACTGCGCAGCTTACAAAAGATGGGAGGTCGTTGGGGCAAGTTAACTCGATGATTGAAGATCATCAGGGCGATGTGTGGTTTGTTTCAACCAATGGTTTGTATCGCCATACGGGCGGCGAAAATACGGTTGAGAAAATGGATTTTGGCTATGACAACGGCCTGAGAATAATTTTTGAAGATAAAACTCACACAAAATGGATAACTAGTGAAGTGCACGGCATTTTTAAGCTGTCGCCCCGTCGAAACGTGAAACTGATCAACAGCGAGTCGTTAGTTGCGCCAAACGGCATTGAGCTTGATGAAAATGGCGATGTGCTCATAGTAAATGCAAATGCCGAAATTTTTAAGTGGCAGGTGAACGCGCAACAGCTCGAGCCGGTGTCAAAGTCAGTGTTCGCTGGCTTTGACGATTATTCACAAAGCGGCGTGCTCGAGCGTCCCATTATTTTGCCTGTTAAAACCCCTGTTGAAGCCTCTGACGCAGCTTCTATTGAAGGCCTTGTAGGTGCTAATACACTGTGGGTAGCCCAAGATGACTACTTGGCAAGACTCAACAGAATCACTGGCGAGATACAGCGAATTGAATACCCAAAAGACGACAGCGAATTTCGACACTTTCGCGAGTTTAGAGCCCTTGAGGTAGACGATGAGGGAAACCTATGGGTAGGCACTTATAAAAACGGTGTTTATGTTTATAACGTTCGAGACAAAACATTTAAGCACTTAACCCAACAAGATGGTCTTCCTCACCCTGAAATCCACACTATTTTCAAAGAGCGCAATGGCAACATGTGGGTGGGAACAGGCAAAGGCGTTAGTCGATGGCAGAAAGGCGGCAACCATTTCGACGCATTCAGCACCGCCAAGGAAGACGAAAATTTGCTTGGCAGTATTGTGGAAGATATTCATCAAAGCGCCAATGGCGATATATGGGTTGCAACCCAAAAGGGATTAAATCGTTACCTACCTGACACGCAAAGCTTTAAACAGTTTAGTGAGCAAGAAGGGCTGCCCGCAACCCTCATTCGCGCCATGGCAAACGGGGATGATGGCAAACTTTGGCTTACCACTAATAAGGGCATCTTTTTATACGATCCTTATGAGCAAAGCGCCAGCAACTATACTCGCAGCACAACCCCAACAGGGAAAAATTACTATGCCAACAGTTTAGTTAATTCTGCTCAAGGTACCTTGTTTACCAGCAGCCAAAGGGGTATTGAATATTTTTCTGATGAAGAAGAACAGCAGCAGTTACTCGATGCAGGCATTGTCTTAACTGGGTTTAATATAATGGGTGAGAAGGCGGATACCAATACACCGCTTTCATATCTCACTGACGCTTATCTGTCATACGAAGATTATTTTTTCTCCTTTGAATTTGCACTGCTTGATTATTCATCACAAACGAAACCTCATTTTGCTTACAAACTTGAAGGCTACGATGAGCAGTGGATAGATATTGGCAGCTACAATAATGTGTCATTCACTAATTTAAATGGGGGCGACTATACGCTTAGAATAAAGGCCTTAAAGCCAAACGGTCAGTGGAGTGAGGAACAGCTCGCGGTTCATTTGCACGTAGAGAAAGTGCCATGGAAAACATGGTGGGCCTATGCTTTTTATTGCTTGCTGTTAGTGGGCTTAGTGTTGTTAGTTATTTATTTACGCACCAGGCTGCACCAAACCGAAATTCTTAAGCAGAAGCGTTTTGTGCAGGCCTTAGAGCAACAGGTTTCTGAGAAAACTGCTTCGCTTGAGGGGCAAGCACACCAACTTAAAGCGGCATTAAAAGAAGCAGAAGAGGCAACGAAGCTTAAATCTGAATTCCTCGCCAATATGAGCCATGAAATCAGAACGCCAATTAACGGTGTAATAGGCATGCTGGGGCTACTTAAAAACAGTGGCTTAAATACGCAGCAGGCACACCGGGTTAACATTGCGAATTCAAGCGCTAAGTCCTTGTTGGTGCTGATTAACGATATTTTAGACTTTTCTAAGATTGAAGCTGACAAGCTTGAAATCGAATCGGTGGACTTTGATTTACGCGGTTTAATTGAAGAACTTGCTTATTCAATAGCCCACACCGCGCAAGAAAAAGGACTAGAAGTTGTTGTCGATCTGGCCCAGGTGACCACCTCAAAAATTAATTCAGACCCAAACCGTATAAAACAAATTTTCACTAACTTACTGAGTAATGCGGTTAAGTTTACGGAGCAAGGTGAATTAAGCATTGTGGCAGAGCTACTTCCTGCAAAAGAGGAGGGGCAAATAGTCATGCGCTGCGCAATAAGCGATACGGGTATTGGCATAGAGAAACGCAAGTTAGCAAGTCTTTTTGATGCATTTACCCAGGTTGATGCGTCTACCACACGTCGTTATGGTGGTACTGGACTTGGGTTAACGATTACTAAAAAGTTGTGTGAATTATTAGGTGGTGAAATTACGGTAACCAGTAAGCTAGGTGAGGGGAGTTGCTTTGTAGTGACTTGTGAAGTAAATAAAGTAAACGACGCTCAACCCATATCGCCACGCAAAACCAGCACTAATCTTCACTGCCTTGTTGTAGACGATAACAGTGCCAATAGAAAAGCCCTTGAAAGACAATTCACGGTGTGGGGTATCACTACATCAGTGGCCAATTCGGCTAGAAGTGCCCTTGAACAATGCGAAAATACTGTTAATAGTGTAAAGCCAATTACGACAATATTTATTGATAAAGACATACCTGATATGCCTTTTGATACGTTCTGCACTATACTGCGAGATAATGAGCGTTTTCGTGATATTCGCGTTGTAACAATGACCTCGCTAAAAGATATTAGTAGCGCTGAACAAAATCATGCGTTAGGCGTTTTTGCTAGCTTCCCCAAGCCTTTATCGACCAATGACTTTAAGAGCGTGTTAGAAGATAGCTCATCAATGGATGACTCTCATAACCCTAAATGCGAAAGCACCCAAACCTCAGAGAGGGGCACGCTTGCTGTTGAAGCAGACGGTGTTGAAAAGAGCACTTTTAAAACAGACGCTTTTGAAACCGATACTTTTGACATTGATACGTTTGAAAATAAGCAAGAGCCGTCGCAGTCTTCCTTGAGTAGTACTCGGGTTTTGTTGGTTGAAGACAATACGATAAATCAGATGGTTGCTACAAGCGTGATGGAAAGCGAAGGTTTTCAGGTAGACGTGGCCAGTAATGGAAAAGAGGCCCTTGAGCTTTTACAACAGTGTGGCAACGATAGCGTGTACTCACTTGTTGTCATGGACTGTCAAATGCCGGAAATGGACGGGTTTGAAGCTACCCGACAGATAAGAAGAGGCGTTGGAGGCAAGCAATACCGAGAGGTTCCTATCATTGCAATGACTGCAAATGCGATGAAAAGCGATAGAGATCTGTGCCTACAGGCCGGTATGGATGACTTTCTGACAAAACCTATCGAGCATACAGTTGTCATTTCTACGTTGAGAAAATGGCTTAACAACCCTAACTAAATGCTCGATGGTGTCTTGCTGGCTCTAGACTGTCGAGTCATTATTCTACTTTGCGACTTTGCGACTTTGCGACTTTGCTACCCAGCTACCTTTTTACGGAGCTACCTTGTTACCGAGTCATCTATCGATTTAAGCTTTGAATTCTGCACACAAGCCTACGTGAAGGGATTAAGCGATACTGCTAATTACTTTCCGTTATTCGTTAAGATGCTTTTAACGGTTTCGTAGCGGGATAATTGCTCTTTAGAAAGCTGCGCAGATTCCAACGTTTCCCGACAAGACTTGATGGCCTGTCGCGTGTCAGCCGGTAATGCCTCACGAGACTTTCTAGCACGTATAATGGCTTGCAAGTAGTTCAAGGCAATAGAAGGGTTTTTAGGCATGACTCTGAATGCTTGAGAAAATGTTGAGTAAGACTGCTCAAGGTTACCTCTTTTATACTCAGCGACAGCAGAGTTATTCAGTGCTTTAGGACTTAACGAAATAGCCTTTTTCTCTTCTTGCTCCTGCGCAATGTAGCGACTCATCAAGTCATCGCTTCCTTCATGTTTTTTCAAACGATGGGAGAGGGCTTCAAATATCTTCAGTGAATCGTCTTTAAGCCCCACTTCATGTAGTGCTTTTGCTCTATCTAAAAGAGCTTCTGTAGAGTGGTGTTGTGCTTGGTCGATATGAAAGTCTGATAAGAGCGATTGCGCTTTGGCCACATCATCCTTTAAATAATGTAACCGTGCATCTAAAACATATAACTCGTCTTTAAGTGAGGCCTTAGGGTGAGCCTGCTTTAACTGCTGCAAATAGCTTGTAGACTGCTTAACAATTCTATTCATATCTTCAGGTGCAGAAGTCATCGCAAAGTCGACACCGGCCCTGGCGGCGTTTAGATAAATGTCTGGTGTGTCATGTATGGAGTCACGGGCATAGCGCACAAGTTGTTTGGCACTAGAAAATTGATTTTCATAATTGTGTGTTATACGGGCTAAATTGACGGCCTGCTGGTGGCGAGACACTTTTCTTGGCGAAATATGGCAAGCGAGATTGGTACACTCTAAGGCATCATCAAAAGCATCGAACTGAATCTTTAATTTCGCGAGTAAATCGTAAGCCGCTAGTTCAGAGTCGGGACGCATTGCCAGCTGTAAAATTTCTCTTTCGGCGTCATCAAATTCTTTAAGTGCTAAAAGGCAGTTGGCAATACCTAACTTTGCCCAGCTAAAATCTTGTACGTTTATAATTGCGTCGTAAAACGCTAATGCATCACTGAATCGTTCGTTGAGAATTAATAAGTCGCCCTTAATCTTCATTGCCAGCGGGAAATGTTCAGCGTGTTCCGGCTGAAGTAGAAACTGCTCTACCTCATAGAGGGCTTTCTCGTGGTCGCCCTTGTCCATACAGCGATACACATTCTTTAATGCTGCTTTCCTGGAGAGAACCCGAGAAAGTCGTCTATCCAACTCATTGACTGAAAAAGGCTTCGCTATGAACTCATCAGGTTGCAGTTCGATAATGGCGTGAACGACTTCTGCGGAGGTATCTGCACTCGTAAAGATAAAAGCATTAGTTAACGATAATGCGTTTTGAGATTGTAATTGCTCGAGGAGATAATACCCACCTTGATCAGACCGTAGGTTGTATGAGCAAATAATTGCATCGTATTCGCGCTCTTGCAACGACGCAATTGCGGTGGAAGGACGGTCTACATAGTCCATATTACTAAACCCAAGTTGCTCAAGGGCATAGTGTAGATGACTTTTGGCCAACACCTGATCTTCAGCAATAAGTAATTTAGTATCTTTGGCTAAGTTATATTTCATATTCCTGCCGCATAGTTAATTTTTAAAAACACCCATTAAAAAGCGTTTTACAATAAGCGATAAAAGACAGTGGGCAACGACAATGATTTCCCTATAACCCTCACTATAGCTTTTTATCGGCATAGATGCTCGAAAATTGACCTTTGTGTACCTAATGGTTAGCAAAATCTCATATTGTCCCACGCATTTAATTAATAATTTTGCTTCGATACAGCTTGTAGAAGGTATGTGCAAATACAGTGAGAATTTTTGATCGGCAGCAATAAGTGCTAACCACCCTTCAGCGTATTCTCTGCTTCACTTGGTTTTTGAGTGTTTAAGTTAGTTATATTAATGGCTGGGTTTAAAGGCGATTTTGATAGCAAATAGGATGTTATCTGAATATTTTAATGATTATGTGATTACCAAAGTTAGAATCAACGGCAATTGAGAATACTGAAAGGAAGATTTGAATGACCACTTCTCACTCACTTTCGCCTTAATACTTCAAACTCTTGTTCAATAACTTCTTCTCTTTCGTGTATAGGCTTTAGTTGTTCTTCAAAGGCGTCATTTGGTTGCACGGGCGTTAAAAAACCTGCTGCGATATATCTACAGTTGTTTTGTACTTCTTCAGTGCAATAATCAGTATTTAACTCGTCAACTTTCGCCTGATGCTGAGCATTTGAACAACCGTTTAAAAAGTAAACACCAAGGCCTGCAACCAGCGCGGCTCTTACTTTGGTAGGTATACTTTTAAAAAGTAGTTCTTCATCTTGTTTTACAGCCATGCTGATAAGCGCCTTTATTCGTAAACTTTCTATATTAAATGTATCACACCCATTTTGAACTGTAACCCATTGGTGAGGCTTGATCGCTTTGTGATTTTATTTAAAGGTTGGAGAAGTATCGCTGTAAATCGTTTTGACGTTGTTGAACTGTCGAGTTTTATGGGTTTTGACTAAAAAGAGGAAGTGGTGGACGCTGCTGTGGCTCGTAATGAAGTTATTGAACCGTCGAGTCTTATGAAAATTTTGAAATAAAAAGAGGAAGTGGTGGACGCTGCTGTGGTTCGTAATGAAGTTATTGAACCATCGAGTCTTATGAAAATTTTGAAATAAAAAGAGGAAGTGGTGGACGCTGCTGTGGCTCGTAATGAAGTTATTGAACCATCGAGTCTTATGAAAATTTTGAAATAAAAAGAGGAAGTGGTGGACGCTGCTGTGGTTCGTAATGAAGTTATTGAACCATCGAGTCTTATGAAAATTTTGAAATAAAAAGAGGAAGTGGTGGACGCTACTGTGGCTCGCAATGAAGTTATTGAACCATCGAGTTTTATGAAGATTTTTGGAATAAAAGAGGACGTGGTGGACGCTGCTGTGGCTCGCAACGAAGTTGTTGAACCATCGAATCTTATGAAATTTTGAAGTAAAAAGGGGGAGTGGTGGACGCTACTGGGCTTGAACCAGTGACCCTCGCCTTGTAAGGGCGATGCTCTCCCAACTGAGCTAAGCGTCCGGTAAAACTGAATTCGAAAAAAGAATGGTGGACGCTACTGGGCTTGAACCAGTGACCCTCGCCTTGTAAGGGCGATGCTCTCCCAACTGAGCTAAGCGTCCATCTGTATTTCGCAATTCTAACAACAAGCAAGAGTGGTGGACGCTACTGGGCTTGAACCAGTGACCCTCGCCTTGTAAGGGCGATGCTCTCCCAACTGAGCTAAGCGTCCATCTTGTTTGTTTACTTGCCTGGGCAAGTGGGGCGGTATTATAGAGTTGCTCGTGATTGTGTCAACAATAAAATTAAAGAAAATTACCGTATGCGCGAAAATTAAACATTTTGCCGCCTTTTTCTATAAATTGATGAAAAACGCACCGTTTTTTTGCCACGTCTTTTTCCTGAGCCTCCTAACAGCCTCAAATAGAGAGGCAACGCAAACAATTATAAAATGACATTCTCTACTGAGGTGAGTGTCTGTCCATTTTGCTCGCTTTACGGATACGAGTGTCTGTCCGCTTAACTCCTCGAGTGTCTGTCCGGTACACCCATATATATTCCATGATTGTTTTAGCGGCATGTTGAATGTCACCTGAGTATTAAATATTGCAGAGTGAATGAAGCGGCTTTTGTCGTAACACTTACGCTGGTAGAATGAAGGCAATTAAGTTCTAAATTAACTATAGAGAGTATTCATGTCGGTTGTAACACGATTTGCACCTAGCCCAACGGGGTATCTTCATGTTGGGGGCGCACGCACAGCGCTGTATTCTTGGCTTTATGCAAAAAGCAAAGGCGGTGAGTTTGTACTTCGCATAGAAGATACAGATATTGAACGTTCTACTGAAGAAGCTAAACAAGCAATCTTAGACGGCATGCAGTGGCTTGGTTTAACCTGGGACACAGGCCCGGTTTATCAAACAGAGCGTTTTGACCGATACAAAGAGCTTATCCAAAAGTTACTAGACGAAGGTAAAGCGTACAAATGCTTCATGAGTTCAGAAGAACTTGATGCTATTCGCGAAGCACAAAAAGAAAAAGGTGAAAAACCTCGCTACCCTGGAACATGGCGCGACAGAACAGATCACCCTGAAGGGCAGCCGTTCGTTATCCGGTTTAAAAATCCGCTAGATGGGTTTGTTGAGATAAAAGACCATGTGCGCGGCACTATAGAAATCAGTAACGGTGAACTTGACGATCTTGTCATTCAGCGTACTGATGGAACGCCTACTTATAACTTCTGTGTTGTTGTAGATGATTGGGATATGGGTATTACTCACGTTGTACGCGGCGAAGACCATATCAATAATACTCCGCGTCAGATTAATATTCTTCACGCACTAGGCGCACCTATTCCTGAATACGCTCACGTATCTATGATACTTGGCGATGATGGTAAGAAATTGTCAAAGCGTCATGGCGCAGTTAGCGTAATGCAGTATCGCGATGACGGCTTTTTACCACAGGCGGTGTTGAACTACCTTGTTAGGTTGGGCTGGTCACACGGCGACCAAGAAGTATTTACTCTTGATGAAATGATTGAGCACTTTAGCCTAGATGCAATAGGGCAGTCTGCTTCCGCATTTAACACAGAAAAACTTATTTGGTTGAATCAGCACTACATTAAGTCTATGCCAGCAATTGACGTTGCTGCTCACGCAAAATGGCATTTTGACCAGTTGAATGTGGATGTAACCGCGGGTCCTTCTCTTGAATCGGTTATTGCTATACAAGCCGACCGCGTGAAAACGCTCAAAGAGCTGGCGGAGATCTCGACGTACTTTTATCAGGATTATGATGAATTTGACGCCAACGCCGCGAAAAAGCATCTCCGCCCAGTGGCAAGAGGACCATTAGAGCTTGTGAAAGATAAGCTATTAGCACTTGAAGAGTGGACGCCAGCGAGTATTCAAGCTGCGATAAATGCCACAGCGGAAGAACTTGAAGTAGGTATGGGAAAGGTAGGCATGCCGCTACGTGTAGCATCTACAGGCAGTGGTAATTCACCCTCGCTAGACGTGACGTTAAACCTGCTCTCAAAAGAGAAAGTTGGTGAGAGAATCGACAAAGCGCTTAATTTTATAGCAAACAGAGAAAATTCATAAAAAAACCGTTGACATGGCAGGGGGGGATGCCTAGAATGCGCCCCGCTGTCACGGAACAGTCATATTGAATTGACTACGACACGACGGGGCCATAGCTCAGCTGGGAGAGCGCCTGCATGGCATGCAGGAGGTCGGCGGTTCGATCCCGCCTGGCTCCACCAAGTTACACATTGTGCCTAGCATGATAAAGAGAATATCTTGTAACTTAATAGGCTAACTGAGAACTCGGGTTGAGTGTAATCGGTTGCGACAATATTTCATTACATTGTTGTTTATTTAGTAGATTTAAGGTGTAACTGATTCAAACGGATACGTTTGAAAAGATTTATTGTCCCCTTCGTCTAGAGGCCTAGGACACCGCCCTTTCACGGCGGTAACAGGGGTTCGAATCCCCTAGGGGACGCCATA